>NZ_DS981484.1 GCF_000154845.1 Phocaeicola coprocola DSM 17136
AATTAAATACCTCTAACAATGTTTGAAGTACATTTTTATCTTTGCTTTTTGTTGTCAGCTCAATATGAGATGTTTTATAATCTACCGTTTCTATCGTCATATAATCCAAAATGCGCAACGCACCTATAGCAGGAGCATATTGACTGTTATTACCCAAAAGCTGCTTCGCCTGATCTGAAGCAGATGTAAAATTCATCCCAACAAAACAACGCTTTCCCGACACTTTTTGTCCCCATGGACAATCCCGTAAAGTAAGTCCAGGAACACGAGTATCTACCAAATTATAATCATTGGTAAAATACAAGCGATTATTTTTCACTCCAAACCAGAAACTGACATTTCCTGCACGAAGTCCCATCATACTGCCATTCCGCATACGGAATTCATAACTGTCAGCACCACGGTTTATCAGCTGCATTTGTCCGTTAGTCAACGCCAGCAAGGGCTTCAGATCTTCAAATGTTTGCAGAAACTGACTGTTCGTGACATCAGCATAAGCAATAAAACCATTCTGCAAAGGATTAGTTACCGCCACTGCCACATCGCCTTTTATAGAACCAAATATTGCCTCAAAATCGATAGGCATAATTGAGCTTTCGAACTGCTGACGTACAGTCGGGTTTTCACACAGCAACTGATAGATTTTATTTCCATCTACATTACCAGACATCCAGAAAAATGTATTTGCAGGGAAAGTATCGAGATAAGTACCTTTGACCGGATTTGTAGCTTGCAACTGCTTTTCTACCAATGAAGTCATTACTTTATCCGTTGTTATATCCTGTACATCCATCACAATCTTCCCTTTCTCAAAAGATATCGTAGAAAGCGCTTTTATATTCTTCAAATCCAGTGTAGCAGAAACTCCCATAGTAAGTGGAGTAACGTATTCTCCTGGAAGCAAATCCAAAGAAGACAATAAAACAATATCTCCTTTCTGATTCTTCATCTGTTGAAAATCAGAAGTTGCCGTAAATCCATCCTTTTCAGTCTGGCGCAAAAGCATTGAAGCCATATGAAGCATATCTTTTGCCTCCCCTCCTTTCAAGTCAAGCAAAGCCAGGAATGCATCATCTGTATACGTTACCAGCACACGCCCCATAGAGGTCCACATACACCCCTCTGCTTCAACAGGCTTCTCACATACCTGCTGGTTATGCAAAGCATTCAACAAGTCTTCCAGTTTATCTTGATCAGAAACTCTTATAACCAGACCTGTAGATACGCCACCAGATTCAATAAAATAATAAATCTTTTCAGTTAAATCCAAGCCACTCTCCGAAGGATCTTTCGTGATCTTGTCTATAAGTTCACCTGCTCCTTCAGCCCCGCTTTTCAAAGCTTCATTCAGCCGTGCCACAACCGGAGCACCTTCATCTCCACTCAATCCACTCTTTTCAGCCATCGAAACCAGATCGACAGACACAACCATTGCAGCATCTTTGGGGAGCACGTTTTCATAATTGTTCTTCTTGCTGCATGACGCCAACAGTACAGCAACCAGCAGTAAACAATATCCTAATATATTCTTTTTCATATCTCCGTCCATTAACTATTAAATAAATTCATGGTATGTACTGCCACCAAAGCAGCAGTTTCTGTACGTAAGCGCGATTTACCTAAACTGATTGAACGAAATCCCATCGCTTCAGCCTTTTCAACTTCCTCACGGCTGAAATCACCCTCGGGGCCAATTAATACCACAGCATCTTCTCCAGGTTGCAAAACATCTTTCAGAAGAGGCTTCTCTCCTTCGTAACAATGAGCTATAAATTTTTGTCCCGCAAATTCACGTTGCATGAACCGTCCAAAGTCTACCATTTCATTAACAACTGGTTTTCGCGCTTTGAGTGATTGTTTTATAGCCGAAACAACAATCTTCTCGATGCGCTCAGTCTTAATCACCTTTCTCTCAGAAAACCGACAATTCAGAAAACTGAGTTCATCGAAACCAATTTCCGTAGCTTTCTCTACAAACCATTCTATACGGTCCATATTCTTGGTAGGTGCCATTGCCAGATGCAAATGGCCTTTCCAGAAAGGTTCTTGGGGAATAACCTCATTCACTTTTACCTGACAACGCTTACCGGTTGCCGCACTAATAGCGGCACGGTAAAAACAACCTTTCCCATCGGTCAGCATTATTTCATCACCCACCGTCAAACGCAACACTCGCAGGCAATGTCCAGCCTCTTCTTCGGGCAATTCCGGATTAACAGCTATATCCGGAGCATAAAATACATGCATATTCTTTAAATATTATCGTTTACTTGTATTTATCTTCTTTTTTCTCACGTTTTCTTATTTCATCGCGCAACTGTAATGCTCGTTCATAGTCCTCATTCTCCACGGCTTCATCCATTGCTTTTTTCAGAGAATCAATATCTATAGTGTTTATTGAAACACAATATGTAGAGCCATCAGCTGAGATATTACGCAGCTGTTCTCTTTCTAAAATATCTTCATAAACATACAGAGGAAACTTTTTTCTGAGAGAAAGAGAGATAACATCTGTCGTACGAGCATCGGCCTGAAATATTGTTTCATCCGCACAGCGTACAAATAAAAAGGAACTGTAAATGCCATCTTTCACCTCATAAATCACTCCTTTTACCGGCACTAATCCTCCCTTTTCCATCACGCTCAGCATCAGGTCATGAGTAAAAGGACGCGGAGGAGTATACGACATTTGTCCCATTTTTATGGCTTGTGCTTCCTGTTTCCCGATTATGAGAGCCAGTTTGCGGAAACCTCCTCCAAGCTCTTCCAGAACCAATGCAAAAGCATCCGAAGGCTTGAGCACAGCAGACATATCAAGAACTCTTATCTCTATCTCATTCATACTGTTTTAACTTCATGTTTATATTTAAACACAATACTGAACATAACAGCTACAATCAACGCATAGGCAGCGAAAATAAACCAGGCATTTGTCCAGCCCTCAACTTGTGGTTCCGTGCTGCTGAAATCAACAAACTGGTTTACTACCCACTGCGCAGTCAACGTACCAATAGTAGCCCCAAGTCCGTTAGTCATTATAATGAAAAGTCCTTGAGCACTAGAGCGTACGGAAATATCTGTTTCTTTATCAACGAACAAGGAACCGGAAACATTAAAGAAGTCGAATGCCACTCCATATACAATCATGGAAAGAATAAACATCCATACTCCACTACCCGGATTACCAAGTCCAAATAAGCCGAAGCGTAAAACCCAGGCAATCATTGCAATCAGCATAACCTTCTTTATACCGAACCGTCCTAAGAAGAAAGGTATAAGCAATATACAGCATGTTTCACTGATTTGTGAAAGTGAAATCAGCAAATTAGCATGCTGCACACCAAAAGTATCAGCATATTCAGGAATTGCACTAAAGCTTGTGATAAACGGATTTGCAAATCCGTTGGTTATCTGTAATGAAACGCCCAACAGCATTGAGAAGATAAAAAATATCGCCATTTTGCGCTGGCGGAACAGTAAAAAGGTCTTCAATCCCAAAGCCTCAACAAGCGACTTTCTCTGCCCGCCGGTATTTCTAGTCACCGGACACTGAGGCAATGTATTAGCATAAACAGCCAAAATCACTCCCCATACCGCACAAGTAAAGAATTGCATATAATTTGCCTGAAATCCTAACAAGTCTACCAGCCACATGGAACAAATAAAACCTATCGTGCCACAGGTACGGATAGGAGGAAATGCTTTAATTGTATCCAGTCCCGCTTTATCAAGCACTGTATAAGCTACCGAATTTGACAATGCAAGTGTAGGCATATAAAAAGCCACACTCATTGAATAAAATGAAAACAAGACAGTAAACGAAACATCATCACCCGCTGTCATTCCATAATATCCGGCTCCTACCATAAACAGGGCTGCAAGCAAATGACTCAATCCCAGCAATCGTTGTGCCGGAACCCATCTATCAGCTATAATACCTAATATAGCAGGCATGAACAACGAAACAATACCCTGCATGGCATAAAATATACCAATATGGCTTCCCAGCCCAATTTTAGTTAAATAAGTTCCCATGGAGGTCAGATAAGCTCCCCATACAGCAAACTGCAGGAAATTCATAATGATCAGTCGAATCTTGATATTCATAGTTTTCATATATTAGTTATGTATAAAAGGGCTTTTTAGCCCTTCCTTAAAAATTAAACAAATATAGGAAAAGAAACGAAAAACCAAAAATATTTCCTCACAGATTTCATCAAAAGCAATTCAACAATCTCTTTCTGCCAATCAGGACACAAATAAAACAAGCCTTAACGGTTTCGTACAAGATACAAACTATGATCTATACACGCAGGAAGTTCTTCCTTATAATGCGTCACCATAATAAGTGTTTTGTCTTTTCGCTGACAGAATGCCTCTATCACATCCTTTACCAGCCGTCGGTTATACATGTCCAATCCATGAAGAGGCTCATCCAGTATCAGCAGTTCCGGATCTTTCACAAAGGCACGGGCAAGTAACACCATACGCTGCTCACCACTCGACAGTTGCAGGAAATTACGATCCTTCAGCTCTTTAATACCAAAGATATCCATCCACCACTCACAAATAGCAATATCTTCCTTATGGGTTTTCTTATACAAGCCGATAGAATCATGGAGTCCGCTTGCTACGATATCAACAGCCGGCAGATTTTTTAAATAGGCACGATGCATCTCCGGACTTACGTATCCAATATGTTTTTTTATTTCCCAAATGCTTTCTCCACTACCGCGCTTACGCCCGAACAAAGATATATCACAAGCATAGCTTTGGGGATTATCCGCACAGACCAGACTCAGCAGCGTTGACTTTCCAGAGCCGTTATCTCCGCTTAATGCCCATTTTTCGCCACAAAGCACAGTCCAGTCAAGTTCTTTCAGAATAGTACGTTCACCATAACGTATACTTACTTTATTCAAGTCTACAATATGCTCGGTATGATACAAATTATCAGCATAAGGCAAAGTCAGGATACGCTGATATTTTTCTTCAGTCAGCACATGGGCAGGAACACCGGCATTTATCGACAAATACTCCTCTCGGGTTATTTTCTTTCCGCAAGAGCGGTTGGCAACAGGAATGACATGTGTTATAAAAGCTGGGATATCGTCCGTTTTCGATAGAACCAGAATAACCTGCAAAGGAGTTACTTCTGTAAGTTTCTGCAACAGTTCATGCAACAGGTCGCGAGTTTTGGCATCAAGACCGATAAACGGATTATCCATAATCAACACACGCGGATTGGAGAGTAAGGTCTTTGTAAGTTGAAACTTGCGCAACTCACCACTAGACAACAAGATAATATGCTTGTCAAGCATCGTGTCTACCCCAAATAAATCATACAATACGGTGCGAAGCTCCTGATTCTTACATTCAGGCAACAAATCACGAACAACTGGAGTTTCTTCCAGATCCTGAGAATTCCAGCGCTGCTGATAATAATACGTTCCGTCAGAATCACCGTACGAGTCACGGAAAGTTATATACTTTATATTATCACATACCAAGTTCGACTCTGAAGGCGAAAAATCATATTCTACCTCGTTCATCAGTAGCGGATACCGTCCGATAATAGTATCCACCAACAAACTCTTACCTGCCCCGTTTGGACCTACGATAGCAACATGTTCTCCTTTTGCTATCTGTAAATTAATCGGCTCATTCAGTCGATATAAAGGATGTCTGGTCACCCCGTCTTTAATTGTAATGATATTCTGCATTGTTCTTGTATATTACTGATGGATAATCATGGCCGAACGCGGACTGACTGTGATCTGGTTTCCGGTAATCATGCCCAATCCCAAAATCAAGTCAATCTTGCCGTCACGACATGCTATCCAATATTTACCTTCTGGAATATTAACCTTTATCGGTTCTGTACGAGCATTCAGTACTACAATCGTATTCAACCACTTATCGCCACAAGGACTTCCCTTTATACGGAAAGCAACAACATTCGTAGCCGGCACATGAATAAACTCCAGATGCTTGCGAATCAGATCTGCATTTCCCATTCGAAAAGCAGGATGAGCCTTACGCATAGCAATCAGCCCCCTTACATAGTCGAACACTTCACGATAAGCTGTTTTATTGCGCCAGTCTATCGCATTTATTTCATCCGGTTTGTTGTAAGCATTTACAACACCTTTCCTGTCGCGCAATATTTCATCTCCGGCAAATATAAAAGGAACTCCCTGCGATGTAAACACAGCAGTTTCGGCCAATTTCTGCAAAGCCTTCAATTCCGGAACAGAAGCCCCCGGAAGAGTAACTTTCAGTCTGTCTGTCAGGCATAAGTCGTCATGACAACTTACATAACTGATAAATTGCGAAGGAGTATTCGCCCATATCTTAGGAACACGACGTACTGAATCGTTATTTATTTGCGGATGAGCAATTCCACCTACAATACCGAACTTCACACCAGTTTCATGCCCCGGACGTCCTATAACGAAAGCTCCTTTCTCATCCTTGCCAAACGGACCTCGCAGACTGTCACGGAATTCATCACTGAAAGCCGCAATACCAGGCATCTGATAAACATTATTCTTCATAGCAAGTTCAGAAGCAGGAAGCTGCGGAGTACCGGCAGCCCATCCTTCTCCATAGATAAATATGGTAGGATCTATTCCATCAAGAGCTTTTCGGATTTCCTTCATCGTAACGATGTCGTGTATGCCCATTAGGTCGAAACGGAAACCATCTACATGATATTCATTCGCCCAGTAACAAACAGACTCTATGATAAATTTCCGAACCATGGCACGTTCACTCGCCGTTTCATTACCGCATCCCGAAGCATTGGCAAACTTTCCTTCACTATCCTGACGGTAAAAATAACCGGGAACTGTACGTTCAAAATTGCCTCCTTTTGTCAGAGCCGTATGATTATATACGACATCCATTATTACCCTGATTCCAGCACGGTGCAAAGCCATCACCATTTGCTTAAATTCACGAATACGCACATCAGGCTTATAAGGATCTGTTGCATACGAACCTTCGGGAACATTGTAATTTTTCGGATCATATCCCCAGTTGTACTGAGGCTTATTCAGCTTTGTTTCATCGACTGACGAAAAATCGAATGAAGGCAACAAATGCACATGAGTCACTCCCAGCTCCTTTAAATGCGCAATACCTGTCTTCTCACCCAGATAAGTATGGGTGCTGTCTTCCGTCAGAGCCAGAAATTTTCCTCTATGCTTGATGCCTGCAACCGTATCGATCGAAAAATCACGATGATGCATCTCGTAAATAATGATATCAGAAAAACTTTTTAAGGGCGGACGTACATCCTTTTCCCATCCCTGAGGGTTAGTTTCTCTCATATCGATAATGGCAGCACGGTCGCCATTTACTCCCACCGCTTTTGCCATAACACCGGGAGTATCACCTTGCCAGATGCCATCTATTTTTACATTGAATGCATAAAAGCTACCTTTCAAATCACCTTCTGCCACAGCCTGCCACATTCCGTCGGCTGCCTGCTGCATGCTTATCATCCGCTGGACAGCTCCGCCCTGTCCCTTTTCGTATAACATGACACGTACTTCCTGAGCTGTAGGAGCCCACAAAGAAAAATGCGTTCCAGCCGGCGAGTAAGTCATTTCTTCCCATTTACCTTCATATACAGGGTATTCATCAAACGAATCGAATGAACTTCTCTGGATAGAATTGCAGCCAACTGCCGTTGCTAAGGTCAACATAGCTAAAAGGTGTTTTGCATTCATGATTTTTCTATTTTTTCACTTTATCGGGATTCTTTTGTATATAGTCTTTCCAACTTGAATACGCTTTCGGCATAGCCGGACGGCCCATTTGCAAATAATGACAATATGCAGCCCCCAATGCATCGGTAGCATCCATAAAGGGCCCCATTTCCGACTCGGGAATATGCAGCATACGCTTCAGCATATCGGCCACCTGCTCTTTACTGGCCTGACCGTTTCCTGTTATCGCCATCTTTATTTTCAGAGGAGCATATTCCGTTACAGGAATATCCCGACATAAAGCAGCCACAATAGCCACACCCTGGGCACGTCCCAGTTTTAACATCGACTGTACATTTTTTCCAAAGAAAGGGGCTTCGATAGCCAGCTCATCAGGCAGATAAGAGGAAATCACTCCCTGCACCCGTTCGTAAATATGCTTCAATTTCAAGTACGGATCAGTACATTTTCTCAGGTCTATCACTCCCAAGGCCACGACTTGAGGTTTTACTCCTGTCACCTTCAGCACTCCATAGCCCATGATATTTGTACCGGGATCTATTCCCAAAATAATCTTTTCCTTTACAGGCTGTATCACTTGACCACCTCCATTAATGTGGGAAAGCCAATCACTTTATCCTTAAATATCTTCAGCATTTCTTCATTCAAGCGTGCACCCTGCTTGGTATGCCAGCGATGAAGCGCTGCACTATCTTCTACCTCCCATTGTAAAGAAAAACATTCGCTATCCTGCTCCTTATGGCTTAATATACGTAATATGCGAGGATTACGCAGTTCTCCCGACTGTTCGACTTCAGGAATATAGCATTCGTTCAACCAAATTACAAAATTTCTCGCATCGTTCATTTCCACATGAAAGGTTGTATTATAAATCAGCATAACTATATTTTGTTTATCTATTTTTATTGGCAAAGTTAGCAATTATTGGAGATTATCCCCTGTCTGACAGAAAATAATTCAGTGAATATACCAGTTGTTCGGACAACTTTTATTATTTTTGCGCACATTAACACGATTAGTGTGCAATGAAACAATGGAAACAACAAGCAGTTTAATACAACTTATTGAAGAAAGCATCCGTAAAAACTGGAATCTGGATGCAATGACAGACTACAAGGGAGCTACCTTACAATACAAAGATGTAGCGCGCAAAATAGAAAAGATGCATATTCTATTCGAACATGCAGGTATAAAAAAAGGAGATAAAATCGCGCTCTGCGGTAGAAACAGCGCAAACTGGACTGCAACATTTCTCGGTGTTATCACTTATGGAGCAGTAGCCGTCCCTATCCTTCACGAATTCAAAGCCGATAATGTACATAATATAGTAAACCATTCGGAAGCACGTATGCTGTTCGTGGGCGATCAGGTGTGGGAAAATTTCAACGAAGCTGCCATGCCTCATCTGGAAGGTATCATCGAGCTGAAGAACTTCGATCTGGTTGTTTCACGCTCGCAACGTCTTACCTATGCCCGTGAACATCTGAATGAAGAATTCGGAAAACGTTATCCTTGCCGCTTCCGTGCGGAGAATGTATCTTATCGCCGCGAAGAACCGGAAGAGCTGGCTGTCATCAATTACACATCGGGTACAACCGGATATTCGAAAGGAGTAATGCTTCCTTATCGCAGCATTATCTCGAATGTAGTACACATTCATAAAAAAGTAGGTTTGAAACCTGGCGACAATGTGGTATCAATGTTGCCGTTAGGACACATTTTCGGCCTGGTTTTCGATTTTATTTATGGAGTAACCGTGGGCGCGCACTTATGGTTCCTTACACGCATGCCCTCACCTAAAATCATTGCCGAGTCATTTGCTGAAATACGTCCGCGTGTCATAGCATGTGTTCCTCTCATCGTCGAGAAGATTTTCAAGAAGAATATTCTGCCTAAAGTAGACAACAAACTGGGGAAACTCCTGCTGAAACTGCCTATCGTCAGTGATAAGATAAAAGAACAGATCCGCACACAGGCTATGGAGGTATTTGGAGGTAACTTTATCGAAATAGTAATCGGAGGTGCACCTTTCAATCCTGAGGTAGAGGCATTTTTACGAAAAATCAACTTCCCCTACACCATTGCCTACGGAATGACAGAAGCCGCTCCGCTTATCTGCCACAGTCGCTGGGATGAAATACAGTACACATCGTGTGGAAAAACAGTTTCGAATATGGAAACAAAGGTATTGTCATCCGATCCGGAACGTATCCCGGGAGAACTGGTATGCCGGGGAATGAATGTCATGCTGGGTTATTACAAGAACGAGGAAGCCACAGCACAGGCTATCGATTGCAATGGCTGGCTTCATACAGGCGACATGGCCATCAAGGATGCCGAGGGAAATATTTTCATTAAGGGGCGCTGCAAGAACATGCTGCTTACAGCTTCCGGACAAAACATTTACCCTGAGGAAATTGAAGCCCGTTTGAACAACATGCCTTTCGTAAACGAATCGCTTGTCATTCTGGCTGGAGACAAGCTTATCGCACTGGTTTATCCAGACAATGAAGAAGCCTTTGCACAAGGTATGGACAAAAAAGCGCTGGAAGCAGCCATCGAGGTCAACCGTACAGAGCTTAACAAAATGCTGCCGGCTTATTCACAAATTACCCGTATCAAACTCTATCCTGAAGAGTTCGAGAAAACAGCTAAAAAGAGCATCAAACGTTTTCTTTATCAGGATATCAAAGAATAATAAAAAACATTGTTGTCCGACAAAATCAATTTAAATCGAGTAGGAGGTAAACATTAATCATAGGTGTTTATCTCCTATTTTCATGTTCACCGACCTCTCACACCACCGTACGTGCCGTTCGGCATACGGCGGTTCCTATTTTGGGTACCATTCGAGATACGAGCCCATTAAGGTAGGATATCCTGCTTTTCGCAGGCTATCATTATTTATCGCCACTTTCAATATAGGACTGTCAGCGATACGCCAATAACCTTTGCGAGTGTTTCCCCATTCACATGCCTTATATTTTTCTATACCGCATTTAATGAGGTTTGCCACCTTGGTCTTGGGTTTCTTCCAAGCTTTCCATATACACATACGTATTCTACGTCTTAACCACTCATCTGTGTCAAGAAGAAAGCGTTTCATATCGGCAAGGTGATAGTATCCAATCCACCCACGTATGTAATCTTTCAGCTTCTGTTTCCTCTTGACGTATCCCCATCCATTGCTACGATTAGTCAGCTCTTTGAGGCTCAATTTCATCTTTGCTTTGGATTTAGGGTGTACTGTAAGGCGATATTTGCCTTTCATTACATAAAAGGAATAACCGAGATACTTCACTCCTCGAACATACGATACTACAGTCTTTTCCTTGTTGACTTTAAGGTATAGAGTTCCCTCTATAAATCGGGTTATGGACTCTTTGACTCTTCTTGCTGCCCTTTTGGACTTACAGAATATCATCGAGTCATCGGCATACCGCACAAAAGGAAGTCCTCTGCGTTCGAGTTCCTTGTCCAGCTCATTGAGCATAATATTACTTAACAATGGACTTAGTGGTCCTCCTTGGGGAGTTCCTTCCTCGCTCACTTCGAACAGACCTTTGTTCATTACACCGCTTCGGAGATATTTGTGTATCAGACTGACAACTCTGCCGTCTTTAATAGTACGGCTGAGAATTTCTATGAGTTTGCTATGGTTCACGGTATCGAAGAAGCGTTCAAGGTCAAGGTCTACAACGTACGTGTAGCCTGTATTGATTATCTCTTGGGCTCCTCTCACCGCGTCATGACAACCTCTTCTCGGACGGAAGCCATAACTTCTCCTGGAGAATTGTTTCTCATATATAGGACTCAGAACTTGGTTAATGGCTTGTTGCACCAAACGGTCTACCACAGTGGGGATTCCTAATAGACGCATCTTGCCATTGTCCTTGGGGATTTCTACCCTTTTGACGGGGTTCGGACGGTAAGAACCGTCCATCAAGGAACGGATGAGCGCATCTTTGTTGGCTAATAGCCATAAAAACAATTGTTCACATGACATATTGTCGATACCGCCACAGCCCTTGTTTCCAATCACTGCCTTATAGGATCGGTTTAGGTTCGCAGGACTCAGGATTTGCTCGAAAAGGTGTTCCTTGTCGAATGGTACTTCCACGATGTTGTCTTCACATATCCACATGAAAGTCTGCACTCCCTCATACCATTCGGTTTCCGACCTATCTCTTTGAGGGCAGTCATTAACTTCGGATAATGTTTTCTGCATTCGTTCTTTCATTAGGTATGTTTCAATTACTATCGTTTAATTATTAGGTTCAGTCCTTCGCAAACCTATCGGCTCGTTTGCTACTATGACTTCTGCTGACTTCTCACGGCAAGCTTTACTCCGCTGATTTCGATTTTTTTCTATTTTCATGCGTCCGTGAGACCTCCTCGGATAAGGGTATTAACTTTCAATCTTATGTCTGCTTCATCTACATTAACCGTTCCGAATAGCTATAGGGCTTTGGTTTGGGTAGCAACCTTACCCACGGTTTTTATGCCTTATATGAAGTTTCTGTTCGTCAGACCAGATGTTTGCCGCCAGCTTCTTTCAGATTCCACCTCACGATGGACACCCTTGCTATTGGCTGTATGATTCCCGCTATTAGGGCTCATTGGGGACTTGCACCCGTTAGCTAATACTCATACCGAGCATACTATCAGGAAAAGGGATTGTGCTAAGCACAGTCCCTTTTTTTATACCTTAAGCCTTGATTAACTCAATCGTATTCCCTCATTTTATTTAAAATCTTTCTACCCATATTTTCGGTTCTCCATTAATATACCTATCTTTGTTTATATGGAAAAATTCGAAGTAAACATATTAGGATGTGGATCGGCACTACCGACAACCCGGCACATGGCAACCTCACAAGTCATAAACATCCGGGAAAAGCTATTTATGATCGACTGCGGAGAAGGTACACAAATCCAGCTACGCCGCTCACGATTAAAATTCAGCAGGTTAAACCATATATTTATCTCTCACTTACATGGAGATCATTGTTTTGGACTAATTGGACTGATTTCTACATTCGGTATGCTGGAACGTACAGCCGACTTACACATTTATTGTCATCCGGAGCTGGAAAAACTGCTTACACCGCATATAGACTTTTTCTGTAAAGGCATGCCATATAAAGTTATATTTCATACCTTTAACCCAAGCGAGCAAACAATCATATACGATGACCGTTCCGTTACGGTAGAAACAATTCCATTGCGCCACCGTCTGCCTACTTGTGGATTTATCTTCCGTGAAAAACCAACTCAAAACCACATCAAACGTGATATGATAGACTTCTATCATATTCCTGTGTGTATGATAAACCGAATAAAAAACGGAGAAGACTATGTAACAGAAGAAGGAACGGTTATTCCCAATGAACGACTCACAACTCCTTCCGATCCCCCACGCTCTTATGCCTACTGCTCCGATACTGCATATCTTCCACGCATTACAGAACAGATAAAAGGTATAGACTTACTGTTCCACGAAGCGACTTTCGCTAAAACAGAGGCAGCCCGAGCCAAACAAACCATGCACTCTACAGCCGAACAAGCCGCAACGATTGCCCGCGATGCACAAGTCAAGCGGTTGATTATAGGACATTTCTCTGCAAGATATGAAGATGAGGCACATCTACTTCAAGAGGCACAGAGTATTTTTCCGGAAACAATACTGGCACAAGAAAACATGAACATTACTCTTTAATGAGAATGTTAATAAAATCCAACCAACTTAAACCCTATTGCCTAGACAACAATCCAAACAACTGAAATAAAGAATCGAACAATATGAATACATACAACGAGGAAGATGTAATCAATCGACTGCAATATCCGGAAACTCAACGTGCTGCTTTCGGAGAAGTAGTAAAAGCATACAGTGAGCAACTGTACTGGCAAATCAGGCGAATGGTTCTCTCCCATGATGATGCAAATGATTTATTACAAAATACCTTCATCAAAGCGTGGAGCAACTTAAATTATTTCCGGGGAGAAGCTAAACTTTCTACCTGGCTGTACCGTATTGCCCTAAACGAAAGCCTGAACTTTCTCAACAAGCAACGCGCACAGAATCAACTTTCGATTGATGATGAAGAAGCGATGGCCTTAAACAAGCTGGAAAGTGATCCCTATTTTGATGGTGACCATACACAGCTTCTATTTGAAAAAGCAATTCAAACGCTTCCAGAAAAACAACGCATGGTGTTCAACCTGAAATATTTCCAGGAAATGAAATATGAAGAGATATCCGAAATTCTGGGAACAAGTGTGGGAGCCCTTAAAGCTTCTTATCATCATGCCGTAAAAAAAATAGAAGAATTTTTAAGCCAAAACGATTAATCCTTATGAGCAAACAGCTATCTAATATAATAAAGGAGGGTAACATACTATGAAGGAAGATAAAGATTTACTGAAGAAATATGGAAAGAAGAATCCTTTCACTGTTCCAGAAGGATATTTCCAGGGTTTTAGCGAGAAACTGATGGAGCAACTTCCTGAAAAAGAAGTTATGCCTGAACCAGAAATCAGAATGTGGGATCGCATCAAGCCATGGGTTTACATGGCTGCCATGTTTGTAGGTCTGATGTTCACTGTACGCGCTTTCGTAGGCGAACAACCTTCATCACAAAGCACAGATATGGAAATTGGAAATTACACAGAAATACCAGACGAATACCTCGATCCGATTGTCAATCAGACAATGATGGATGACTACGAATTATATCAATACTTAACCGAAGCTGACAACAATATTTACAACTAAAGAAAAATTAAACCAGACATGAAAAAACTATTTTATATTTTGGCTCTTTTCATAGGCTTCTGCAGTAGTGTGTATGCGCAGAAGGCTAAACTGAGTAAAGAAGAGTTCCGTAATATACAAGAAAAATTCATTACCGAAAAGGCAAACCTTACAACCAAAGAGGCCAAACAGTTTTTCCCGCTTTATTTTGAGCTACAGGATAGAAAAACTGCCTTAAACAAAGAAGCCTGGAAAAAGATAAGAAAAGTTAAAGAAGAAAATGTAAGTGAAAGTGAATACGGTCAGTTGATAGAAGATGTTATAGAAACACGTATCCAAATTGACAAGCTTGACTTAGAATATGTCCGTAAATACAAAAAAATTCTTTCTGCCAAGAAAATTTTTGAAATACAGCGAGCTGAAATGAAATTTCACCGAGAGCTCCTGAAACCTAAAAAGAAAAAATAAAAAGACTCCATCAGAATTTTTATTGATATCGTACACTTACACAATAAAAGACCGGATGATGTACCCAACGAATACATATCCGGTCTTTTTATTATACAATGTACAGAATATTACAAACCTTTTTTCTTTGCTTCGTTCCACACTGCATCCATTTCCTCCAACGTCATGTCAGTGAGATTCCGCCCTTGTTTGATGGTATGCTCCTCCAAATAGTTGAAACGCCGGATAAATTTCTGATTGGTATGTTCCAGTGCATTATCGGGGTTAACCTTATATAGGCGTGCAGCATTAATCAAGCTAAACATGACATCTCCAAACTCAGCCTCAGCTTTTTCCTTATCCATGGTTGCCACTTCCGATTCAAATTCACCGATTTCCTCTTTCACTTTCTCCCATACCTGTTCGCGATCTTCCCAGTCGAATCCCACATTACGAGCTTTATCCTGTATGCGATATGCCTTTATAAGAGAAGGTAGAGCATCCGGAACACCGCTTAAAACAGATTTATTACCATCTTTCTCCTTCATCTTTATCTGTTCCCAATTCTCAGAAACCTGCTCAGCCGTATCAGCTTTCACTTCACCAAAAACATGAGGGTGACGGAAAATAAGCTTCTCACACAATTTATCACATACATCTTTTATATCAAAAGCGCCAGTTTCGCTTCCTATCTTCGCATAAAAAACAACATGCAACAGTACATCTCCTAATTCCTTACAGATATTCTTCTGGTCATTTTTTACTAAAGCATCACACAGCTCATAAACTTCCTCAATGGTATTTGGACGTAAGCTTTCATTTGTCTGTTTTCTATCCCAAGGACATTTTACCCTCAGCTCATCGAGTACATCGAGCAATCGCCCGAAAGCCTCCATTTGTTCTTTTCTTGTATACATATACAGTTTTCTTTTTTTGAAAGACAAAATTACAAAGAAATTGGATTTTCTCACAAAAAATACTACATTTGTGAGAATTGATAACTAATTATCAAACAAACTTTGTAATAACCAATCAAAATTTAATAATTATGAACGCGCAAAGTATTGGAGAATCAGCAAAGGCAATATGGCATCTGTTACATGGAGATAACAGAAAATGGGAATACCAAGAGCTTAAAAAAGCAACCGGTCTTCGCGACAGAGAACTAAATGCAGCTATCGGCTGACTGGCATGTGAAGGAAAAATCCAGTTCGACGAAAGTATGCAAGGACAAAATACTGCATTGTATATCGAACTGAGTTACTATATCGGATAAAAATAAAAATGCGTTGCATTTTCCATAAGGATATTGCAACGCATTTTTCAATACTCAAGACTCTACTTATTTCAACTTAATAAATAATTCACCTTCAACCTCGCTTGTTTCAATCTTGTCTTCTCTCAATAACCAACCCAATCCTAAGAACAAATCTTTATCTGCTTTCAATTTTGCAGCTTTTTTAAGTCCTTTCTGAGTCAAACCTTCATTTCCATTTAGTGCTTCCCAGATTTGTCCGGCAATAGCACCTGCTTTTTCTTGTAACATAGTTCTCTACTTTAAAACTGTAATATTAACTTCCTTCACAAAAGAAGTTTTGTCTGTATTGCGGTGCAAATGTAACGAAAAAAACAGGAAGACACTTTTTTATGGAAAAATATTTTGATTCTGCCCCAATTTTAGACTTGAAAATATCCGAAAAGACAATATTTGTGTCAAAAGTTCTACAAATGTAGACATTATACAGACCCAATATACAAAAAACAACACTAAAGGTACGTTGATTCTTGCTTGAAACCGATATTTCTTTGTACAAAAAATAGAAAAACATCATGAAGAATAGTCAGAAATATCAGCATAAATTTCTTCTTTCTTCATGAATTTTTCTCCTTTGTGGGATATTTCTTAAATCTTACCTTCATTTTCCAGAAACTCACCAAATATGCGAGCTGCTGTTTCTACCATCCGGGCGCAAGGACGTTTCGCATAATACTGAGGAGTGCGTGCTTCTGGAGTAGAGACAATGGGTTCCTTTTTAGACAAGCCAAGTAAATCAGCACAACGTAATGCTCCGGTTTCTTTTCTAAACTTATCTGCCAATTCTTGAACTAGGGCATAATTGGCAGCTTTCGCACCTCTGTCAGCACCTTCTAGCGCACAACGTTCCAAACCTGCAAGCAGAAACATTCCACATGCGGCTCCACACGTTTCACGCATTCGCCCGATTCCTCCACCAAACGAAGCTGCCATATGCAAAGCCTGCTCATGCGTAAAACCATATAAATCTGCATAAGCGGCTACAACCGATTGTGAGCAGTTATATCCTTCCTTAAAAAAGTTTACAGCTTTCTCTATACGTTCTTCTTTTGTCATATTTCAAGTACATTATTAATTGTTCTTCCTTCCATCCACGCTTTCAGGTTTTCCACAGCCTGGTTCATCAAACGCATGCGCGACTCACGGGTAGCCCAAGCTATATGAGGAGTAATGAAGCAATTCTTCAGTTTAAGAAGCGGATTACCATTAGGCACAGGTTCCGAAGAGAGCACATCCAGTCCGGCTCCCAATAACTTGCCGCTCAGCAAAGCCTGTTCCAAAGCTTTTTCATCTATTAACCCTCCACGACTTGTATTGATTAGTATCGCACCTTGCTTCATTAGTGAAAGGCGAAATGAATTTACCATTTCTTTGTTTTCTGCCGTCAAAGGACAATGTAAACTAACGACATCACATGCAGAAAACAATTCATTAAGTGTCACTTTTTGGTATTTCTTAGGCAAACTTTTCTTTGGCTTGCTGGTATACACCCAAACTTCCATCCCCAAAGCTTCAGCTATTTGCGCAGTAGCCTGACCTGTATTTCCAAAACCAACAATCCCGATTTTCTTTCCGGCCAGTTCTATCAATGGTGTATTCCAGTAACAAAAATCGGGCTGTGCACTCCATACTCCATTATGCACTTCATGTGCATAATGAGCTACTCGTTGTGTAATATTCAACAAATGCGCAATAGCCATCTGGGCAACCGATTGTGTACTATATGCAGGAATATTGGTAACAACGATTCCACGCTGGCGAGCCACATCCAGATCAACAACATTATATCCTGTTGCCAAAACTCCTATATACTTCAGCTTTGGCAATAAATTCAAAATAAATCCATCAAGTATCGTTTTATTAGTCAACACAACTTCCGCATCTTTTGCACGCCGAACCACATCCAATTGAGCCGTCCTATCGTGCACTACGACTTCTCCCAGTTCTTCCAATTCCTCCCACCTTCTTTCTCCCGGATTCAGTGTATAAGCATCTAAAACAACTATTTTCATAACTATATCTTAAATTTATTCTTTAAAGCGATCGCCCCACAACTGTACCATACGATCTTTTAATTTAGCTTCTGAAGGATTTTCCTGTGCATGCCAAAGACGATTATGACATACTTCATCGGGTAAAAACTGTTGTTTCACAAAATTGCCCTTATAAGCATGAGCATACTTATATTCCTTTCCATATCCTAACTGCTTCATCAGCTTAGTCGGAGCATTACGTAAATGAAGCGGAACCGGAAGATTCCCTGTCTGACGAACCAGCTCAAGAGCAGAATTAATCCCTTCGTAGGCAGAGTTGCTTTTGGGACTTGTTGCCAGATAAACTGTAGCCTCAGCCAACGGAATTCTTCCTTCCGGCCAACCGATTTTCATCACGGCATCGAAAGCTGCGTTTGCAAGCAGCAATGCATTCGGATTAGCAAGACCGATATCTTCGGAAGCAGAAATGACAAGACGGCGCGCAATAAAAGCAGGATCTTCCCCACCCTCTACCATACGTGCAAGCCAGTACAATGCCCCATCCGGATCGCTTCCTCGAATAGACTTAATAAAAGCAGAAATAATGTCGTAGTGCATTTCTCCATCTTTGTCATAAGCCAGCGGATTCTGCTGCAAACGCTCCACAACCTTATCATCTGTTATCACAACAGGCACGTTATCGTCTGCTTCTACTACCAGCTCCAGTATATTCAACAGTTTTCGGGCATCTCCTCCCGAATAACGTAGCATAGCATCTGTTTCACGCAATTCCACTTGTTTCTCTTTCAGAATAACATCCGTAGTTATCGCATGATGCAACAGTTCAAGCAAGTCATCTTTTTCAAGAGATTTCAATACATAAAGCTGGCAACGGGAAAGCAAGGGACGGATTACCTCAAATGAAGGATTTTCAGTTGTTGCCCCTATCAAGGTAACTACTCCTGTTTCTACTGCTCCCAGTAACGAATCTTGTTGCGATTTACTGAAACGATGTATTTCATCGATAAAAAGAATGGGACTCTGTTGCGAAAAAAAACGATTGCTCCGTGCCTTATCAATAACATCACGTACATCTTTCACTCCCGACGTAACTGCACTCAATGTATAAAAAGGAGTTTCCAGGCGGTTTGCAATAATCTGTGCCAACGTAGTCTTTCCCACGCCCGGAGGCCCCCATAAAATAAAAGAAGAGATGCGTCCGGAATCAATCATCCTTCTCAGCACCGCCCCTTCTCCTACCAAATGTTTTTGTCCTATATAGTCGTCCAGTGTCTTCGGACGCATGCGTTCAGCCAATGGTTGAGCCATAATATTCTATTTTTTGGAATTTCCTGTATCTTGTATTATATTGAGAAAAGTTTTTCAAAAATAAGAAATTATTCTTTTAGAAAGTTCACAAAAAGGCAATAAAAAAAGCCTCTTTTCACAAAGAAGCTTTTTTAAGTTTTCAATAGGTATTAGTTTTTTTTAAGGTAAAAAGATTGTTTTCAGGATAACGCTACAAAGATGAGAGCTTTTTTTGAACTAAACAAATAAAAAACTATGTCTTAAAACACGTTTATCGTTTTTCTTTGTTTACATTCTGTCAAACTCCCCCTCCTCAATAGTATGACAAAGATATAAAATCTTTCTTAAAATAAAGAGTTTGCAGCCTTTTTTCTCTCTTTTGTAAAAATAATACATATTTGCTACCTTATAAAAAAGAATTTATTTTATAGTTTAGTAAACAGTATCACCTCTCTTTTATAGGTAGTTCAGGAAAGAATCATTATTTTTGCACACAAAAGCGCGAAAACGCAAAAAAGTAAAAGTGTAAAACGAAAACGCTATGACAGAAATGAACGTAACGGAAAGTTCTGAAAAGAAAAGCCTGAACTTTATTGAGCAGATTGTTGAAAAAGATTTAAAGGAGGGAAAAAACGGAGGAAGAATACAAACCCGATTCCCGCCTGAGCCAAACGGATATTTACACATTGGCCATGCTAAGGCTATTTGCATGGACTTCGGTATTGCCCAACGATATGGTGGAGTATGCAACTTGCGTTTTGACGATACAAATCCTACAAAAGAAGATGTAGAATATGTAGAAGCGATAAAAGAAGATATTCAGTGGTTGGGATACCAGTGGGGAAATGAATATTATGCTTCCGACTATTTCCAACAATTATGGGACTTTGCCATCCGTCTTATCAAGGAAGGTAAAGCATATATAGACGAACAAACTTCAGAAGAAATTGCAGCCCAAAAAGGAACTCCTACACAACCGGGAGTAGAAAGTCCATACCGTAACCGACCGATAGAGGAAAGCCTTGAATTGTTCCAGAAAATGAACAACGGCGAAATAGAGGAAGGTAAAATGGTGCTCCGTGCCAAGATAGATATGGCCAATCCTAATATGCACTTCCGCGATCCTATTATCTACCGTGTAGTAAAAACTCCTCACCACCGTACGGGTGATAAATGGAAAGCATATCCTATGTACGATTTCGCACACGGACAGAGCGATTTCTTCGAAGGAGTAACTCACTCATTGTGTACGTTGGAGTTTGTTGTACACCGTCCGTTGTATGACTTGTTCGTCGATTGGGTAAAAGACGGAAAAGATCTTGACGATAACCGTCCTCACCAGTATGAGTTCAACAAGCTGAATTTGAGCTACACGCTGATGAGTAAGCGTAACTTGCTGATTCTAGTAAAAGAAGGACTGGTAAACGGCTGGGACGATCCTCGTATGCCGACTATTTGCGCATTCCGCCGCAGAGGATATTCTCCGGAATCTATCCGCAAGTTTATCGATAAGATCGGTTATACCACCTACGATGCCTTGAACGATTTCGCATTGCTGGAAAGTGCTGTTCGTGAAGACTTGAATGCACGTTCTACACGAGTATCAGCTGTTTTGAATCCGGTAAAACTGATCTTGACTAACTATCCGGAAGGAAAAGTAGAAGAAATGGAAGCCATCAATAATCCGGAAGATCCGAACTCTCCTACTCATACTATTGAGTTCAGCCGTGAATTATGGATGGAACGTGAAGACTTTATGGAAGATGCTCCAAAAAAATTCTTCCGTATGACTCCGGGACAGGAAGTTCGTCTGAAAAATGCATATATCGTAAAATGTACCGGATGCAAGAAAGACGAAAACGGAAACATCGTAGAAGTATACGCCGAATACGATCCGAATACCAAGAGCGGAATGCCAGAAGCTAACCGTAAAGTGAAAGGTACACTGCACTGGGTAAGCTGCAATCATTGCTTGAAAGCAGAAGTACGCTTGTACGACCGCTTGTGGAAAGTAGAAAATCCTCGTGATGAAATGGCTGCTATCCGCGAAGCCAAGAACTGTTCAGCGTTGGAAGCTATGCAGGAAATGATAAATCCAGACTCGCTGAAAGTTTTGAAGGAATGTTATGTAGAAAAGTTCCTTGCAGATGCAAAACCGCTTGACTACTTGCAGTTCCAGCGTATCGGATACTTTAATGTTGACAAAGATTCTACCCCTGAACACTTGGTATTTAACCGTACCGTATCACTTAAAGATACCTGGAGTAAGATCAACAAATAAAATATAGACATATTCATAAAACCGGAAACACAGATTATGCAAAGCACTACGTAGAAGGGCGTATTTTTCTGACAAAATACATTCCTCCTGACTACGGAACAATTTGCATAATCTGCGTTTTTTATTTTACCTTTTAAATAAATAACAACCATGAAAGATGACTTGTCTTCTATTTTCCACAAACCAGAATTTAAAGAACTTCTGGCTAAATATGCAGATATGCTGGACAATCATACCAGTGTTTATTTTGAAGCCGACGAAATCACCCTATTGGCAGAATTCTATGCAAGCATGGGAAATATAAAGGCTTCGGAAGAAGTAGTGGACTATGGGCTGTCACTTCATCCCGATAATTTAGATATACTGATATTTAAATGTCATAATCTTATAGCAAAAGGTAATACCAACGATGCTCAATGCATATTAAATACTATAACCGACCAAAACGACTACGAA
Source organism: Phocaeicola coprocola DSM 17136 (assembly GCF_000154845.1). GTDB lineage: Bacteria > Bacteroidota > Bacteroidia > Bacteroidales > Bacteroidaceae > Phocaeicola > Phocaeicola coprocola. The sequence continues at coordinate 22,274 of NZ_DS981484.1, forward strand.
GTCAGGTTGCTACAGGCTGAACTTTATCTGGCACAAAAGCGTACTCAAGAAGCTGATGCACTGCTAGATCAGCTTTACCAAGACGAAAAAGACATAGACACAATGCTCGACATTGCACATGTGTATATGGACGACCACCAGAAGAAAAAAGCCCATTACTGGCTGGAAAAGGCATACAGCGAAGCTCCGGAAAACATAGGAGTATTGGAAGAAATGGCTTCATACCACTTCAGTTTCGGCAATCCGGAAGAAGCCGTGAAACTATATAACCAGCTACTTGACGAAGCTCCCTATACACTCGATTTCTGGCACAATCTGATACGTTGCTATATCCGTATGTACCAATCAGAAAAAGCGATGGAAGCAATAGATTTTGCTATGGCCATAGATGACACCAATCTGATAACCTGGGAACTGAAAAGCAATTGTCTTTTGTTGGAAAACGAAATAGACCAGGCACTTGAATGTCTGTTTTATATAGAAAAACATACTACCGAAAAGCCATATATTCAAAATATTATCATGTCAATATACTTTATCGTACAAGATTATCAGAAAGTATTGGAGTATTCTGACAAGATAATAGCCAGCGGCAAACTTCCTTATTTTGAAATGGCGTCCTTGTATCATAAAAGAGGAATTTCTCATTTACGACTCGAGAATCAATCTGCCTGCAAGGAAGATGTAGAACAAGGTCTGGCTTACGACAATCACAGCAGTGAATTATATCTACTGAAAGGTGAATCACATCTGGATGAAAAAAAGCTAGAAGATGCACAAACAGCCTTTCACTATGGTGAGTTGTTTGCCGAGGACGAAGCAGAAGCGGCAGCTTATATAGGTACAGCCTATTTCCATAATGAATATTGGGAACAGGCATTGGAGTATCTGAGAAAAGAAGAAGAATTAAATCCAGATACCATGCACAGTAACTATTATCTGATAGCATACTGTTATTATCGTATGAAAGAAGAAAAACTGACTTTTACCTATCTTGTACGAGGGGCCGTCTTTTCTTCCAGTTCATTGAAGAAAGAAGAACCGATATTATCTCCTTTCGAAACCGACGAACATTTCTACGAGCTGGCAAAAGACATTTTTCTGAAAATAAAAAGTGGAGAAATCAATCCAATGGAATACCTCAACGAATAAAGCAATAATAAAATTGAAAGTAAAAGTAAAGTTTTTCTGATAAATATTTGGATTTTATATTTAAACAGTTTACATTTGCCATACACAAATAAAAGAAATATTTATGAACAATAATCTAACTATTCGCCATCATCATTCTCCTGACGTTAACATACGGTAGGCTGAGGTGTCGTATAGCTACAAAAATATCAAAGGCTTGCCGTTTCGGTAAGCCTTTTTTTGTTTGATAACTTAAAACTTTACAGAATATGCTTAGAATTGCCGTACAATCAAAAGGCCGTTTATTTGAAGACACAATGGCCTTATTTGCAGAAGCAGACATCAAACTTTCTACGTCCAAACGCACGTTGCTCACACAATCGTCCAATTTTCCGATAGAGGTCTTGTTCCTGCGTGACGATGATATTCCACAAAGTGTAGCAAGCGGAGTGGCCGATTTAGGTATTGTAGGAGAAAATGAATTTGTAGAACGTAAGGAAAAAGCTGATATCATTTACCGACTGGGATTCAGTAAATGCAGATTGTCGCTGGCAGTCCATAAAGAAGAAGAATATAACGGACCATCATGGTTCAACGGGAAGAAAATTGCCACATCATATCCCGGCATTCTACAAACTTATCTCGACAAACAAGGGATAAATGCAGATATTCATGTAATTAACGGATCTGTAGAAATAGCTCCCGGAATAGGTCTTTCTGATGCCATATTTGATATTGTAAGTTCCGGATCCACTTTGATAAGTAACAACCTGAAAGAGGTGGAAATTGTTATGAAAAGTGAAGCCTTGCTTATCGGCAATCCCAATCTGACACCGGAAAAGAAAGAAATTCTGGAAGAGCTCTTGTTCCGTATTGAGGCAGTAAAAGCAGCAGAAGACAAGAAATATGTGCTGATGAATGCACCAACCGATAAAGTAAAAGATATAATCGAAGTCCTTCCTGGAGTAAAAAGTCCTACCATCATGCCACTTGCAACCGAAGGATGGAGCAGTGTACATACGGTAATAGATCAGAAATGTTTTTGGGAAATTATCGGAAAGCTGAAAGCGCTTGGAGCACAAGGCATTTTGGTTCTCCCCATTGAGAAAATGATTTTATAATTAAAGTATCACAGAAAACCAACAACATCATGAATATCATACGCTATCCAGAACGTCTGGAATGGAATTTCCTGCTGAAACGATCTGCCCTACAGACAGAATCTCTTCGTGAAACTGTCTGCGAAATATTAGAAAAAGTACGGACACAAGGTGATCGTGCTGTAATCAGTTATGAAGAGCAGTTCGATAAAGTAAAATTAAACTCACTGGAAGTGACAGAAAAAGAATTCGAAGAAGCTGAAAAAGAAGTAGATATTAAACTTAAAGCAGCCATCATGCTGGCATTAAATAATATACAGACATTTCACTCTTCACAAAAGTTTGCAAGCAAAAAAATAGAAACACTTCCAGGAGTAACCTGTTGGCAGAAAGCCGTTGCCATAGAAAAAGTAGGACTCTACGTACCAGGAGGCACGGCTCCCCTATTTTCAACAGTACTGATGCTTGCCTCTCCGGCACAAATAGCCGGCTGCAAGGAAATCATTTTATGCACCCCTCCCAACCGTGAAGGAAAAATCCATCCTGCAATTCTATATGCAGCACGGGTAGCAGGAGTAAAAAGAGTATTCAAGACCGGTGGTGTACAAGCTATCGGAGCAATGGCATACGGAACCAGCAGTATTCCGAAAGTATATAAAATATTCGGCCCCGGGAACCAATATGTTACAGTAGCCAAACAGCAAGTTGCTTTACGTGATGTTGCGATAGATATGCCTGCAGGTCCTTCGGAAGTAGCCGTTCTTGCTGATGAAACAGCCAACCCGACATTTGTTGCTTCCGACCTTCTTTCTCAAGCAGAACACGGTGCAGACAGTCAGGCTATACTTATTACAACATCCGAAACTCTGATTGACAAAGTAGCAGAAGAAGTCGATCGTCAGTTATCTGAATTACCTCGTAAATCTCTCGCGAAGAAATCCCTCCAGTCGAGCAAACTTATCCTCGTAAGAAATATGCAAGAGGCTATTGACATGATAAACGAATATGCCCCTGAACACTTGATTATCGAAACAAAAGATTACACAGATATAGCCGAAAAAATCATCAATGCAGGTTCTGTATTCTTAGGATCATACTCTCCTGAAAGTGCAGGCGATTATGCTTCGGGAACCAATCATACACTTCCGACCAACGGATATGCCAAAGCATATAGTGGAGTTAGCCTGGATAGCTTTATCCGCAAAATTACTTTCCAGGAAATTACCCGGGAAGGAATCGCTACTATCGGACCTGCTATTCAGGTAATGGCAGCCAACGAGCATCTCGATGCCCATAAGAATGCTATTACAGTACGACTTAATGAAAAACTTTAACCGAAACGCTTATGAAATCGCTGAAAGAGCTGACACGACCGAATATATGGGCTCTAAAACCTTATTCATCGGCACGTGACGAATATAGCGGAAAAGAGGCTTCAGTATTTCTGGATGCCAATGAGAATCCGTATAACACTCCCAATAACCGATATCCTGACCCACTTCAACGCGAGCTGAAAGATATGATTGCTCTCGTAAAAAAGGTCACCCCTGAACAAATATTTCTAGGCAACGGAAGTGATGAGGCTATAGATCTGGTATTTCGTGCTTTTTGCCGTCCGGGCATCGATAATGTTGTTGCCATAGATCCGACATACGGTATGTATCAGGTATGTGCTGATGTGAACGATGTAGAATACCGCAAGGTTCTGCTTGACGATACTTTTCAGTTCAAAGCAGATGAACTGCTTGCGGCTTCAGACGAAAATACGAAACTCATCTTCCTCTGCTCTCCCAATAACCCCACAGGCAACAATCTGTGCCGCAAAGAAATACTTACTTTACTTGAAAAGTTTCAGGGACTTGTCATAGTAGATGAAGCTTATATAGATTTTTCTGACGAACCTTCCCTTACAGGAGATTTAAAACAATATCCAAACCTGATCGTCTTTCAGACTTTCTCGAAAGCCTGGGGATGTGCAGCAATCCGTCTGGGCATGGCATTCGCTTCACCTGACATTATCGGTATACTGAGTAAAATCAAATATCCGTATAATGTCAACCGACTGACACAACAGGAAGCTATTCAGATGATGCACAAACATTATGAAGTGCAAAGATGGGTACAGTCATTACTTAATGAACGTGAGCGCATGATAAAAGAATTTGCCAAACTTTCATGTTGTACGCATATCTACCCGACTGATGCCAACTTCTTCCTGACAAAAGTATGTAATGCTAAGGCAATTTACGATTACCTGGTAGATAAAGGCATTATCGTACGTAACCGTTCTAGCATAACTCTCTGTCAGGATTGCCTGCGAATAACTATTGGTACTCGTCCTGAAAACGATGCTCTGCTTGAGGCTCTGAGAAAATATAAACCCTGATTACCCTATGAAAAAGAAAGTTTTATTTATAGACCGTGACGGAACATTGGTTATCGAACCTCCAATAGATTACCAGCTGGATTCTTTTGAAAAACTGGAATTCTATCCGAAGGTATTCCGCAACCTGTTTTTTATCCGACAGAAGCTTGATTTCGACTTTGTAATGGTAACCAATCAGGACGGGCTGGGTACCTCATCTTTTCCTGAAGAAACATTCTGGCCTGTACATAATCTGGTAATGAAAACGTTCGAAAACGAAGGAATTATTTTCGATGATGTACAGATAGACCGAAGCTTTCCGGAAGATAATGCTCCCACCCGTAAACCCCGGACAGGTATGCTTACCCGGTACATCGATAATGATGCATACGATTTGGAAAACAGTTTCGTGATAGGCGACCGAGCTACGGATGTGGAACTGGCATATAACCTGGGCTGTAAGGCCATTCTCTTACAAAAAGACGACTCTATACTAAAAGATAAAAAACTGCAAGACACCTGCGTACTTGCAACAGCCGATTGGGATAAAGTAGCTGAGTTTCTGTTTGCCGGAGAACGTATAGCCGAAGTACGCCGCACGACTAAAGAAACTGATATTTATATCCGTCTGAATCTGGACGGCAGCGGAAGATGTAAAATAAATACCGGATTAGGCTTTTTCGACCATATGCTGGAACAAATAGGCAAGCATGGAGGTCTGGATCTTACAATTCAGGTAAAAGGAGATCTTGAAGTAGACGAACATCATACCATCGAAGATACTGCTATTGCTTTGGGAGAATGTCTATATCAGGCACTTGGCAACAAACGAGGTATTGAGCGCTATGGATATTGCCTTCCTATGGACGATTGCCTGTGTCAGGTAACTCTTGACTTTGGAGGACGCGCCTGGCTGGTATGGGATGCAGAATTCAAACGTGAAAAGATAGGCGAAATGCCGACAGAGATGTTCCTTCATTTCTTCAAGTCACTGAGTGACGCCGCACGCATGAATCTGAACATCAAGGCAGAAGGTCAGAACGAACATCACAAGATAGAAGGGATATTCAAGGCGCTGGCACGAAGCATCAAAATGGCTGTCAAAAGGGATATCTACCACTATGAAGTTCCCTCCAGTAAAGGATGTATCTAACTTTCATCATTGTTTGAATATTCAGTAAAAAAACAGAACCATGAGAAAATTGCTTGTTGTAATCATCATACTCATTGGCTTCACGATAGGAATAAACCTGTCGAGGGATCAAAAAGGATTCCGCACCTATCAGGAAGTATTGACCGAGTTAATCAACGATGCTCCAATGAAAACCTATCGCGACAGTTTCTACGGATACAGCATCCGTTATCCGGAGTTTTTCTCTCAGGAAATAACCGACAAAGGTTTTGTACGTTTAGGATATTGGGACAATGAGCGATTCGTTATTGAATGCTCTGTACTGAAAGCTCCGGACTTAAGTCCGGTAAAGATAAAAATGAAAGAATTGGCAACACAACTACATGCCGAAAAGCAAGAGTTATTACGTGACTCGTTTATTCTCAGCGGTCCACATTATGAAAATGGAAAGCGGATAGAAGGATACCGTTATTACGCCAAATACGTACGCAACCGAAAATTATGGTTTTCGTATACACTTTTTTATCCGGAATCATGCCACTCCTCTCTTACACGCATTTTCCGCCAAATAGACCAATGGGAAGTATAATAAAAAACATCCGGCATAAAGCTTTAAACGTATATTGCTTTTATGCCGGATGTAATATTTTTAGGAAAAGAGATGTCTTTCTCTAGCTTTCCATTAGCTTATTGATGTTGTTCGCGTAACAAATCGTTTACAGTCTTTACCGGATTGAATGTGCTCAATGGAACTTCTACAAAGATTGTACTCCAGTCGCTCATAGAACCATTCCACAATCCCGGCAATTCCAAAGCTTTCAAATCTTTACCATTCTTCGATTTATAAGAGATAAATCCTGTAGCCTTATCTACATACTGTAACAAATTGAATTTATTTCCCTTATAGTCGCGTACAGCACAAACCAAATCTACCGGATTGAAGTGTGTACCCTTTTCGAACATAGCCTTCTTTTCCGGATCATTCATATCAATCTGAGAACTTTCCAAAATCTGAAGCGAAACAGTTCCGTCAGGATTATAAGCAAGGAACGGACCACCGCCCGGCTCACCTACATTCTTCACCATACCGCAAACACGCATCGGACGGTTCAGTTTCTTACGCAGGTAAATAACCAAATCGGCATCCTCCAAATCCTTGATATCGCTCTTGCGACAACGTAACTGCTGCTGAACGAAACGGATAATTGTTTCCAGCTGATCATGGCTGTAATGACCACTATCCAGCAATTCCAAATAATCGAAAGCCTGTTTCTGCAAAGTAACCAGCACACCGGCAAGCAGTTTTTTATAAGTTACAGTATCGTCTTTCAAACGGTCGGGTACGACATTATCAATATTCTTGATAAATACGATATCAGCATCCAAATCGTTCAGATTTTCAATCAAAGCACCATGACCTCCCGGACGGAAAAGCAATTTGCCATTATCACGGAACGGCTTGTTTTCCATATCAGCGGCAATGGTATCAGTACTTGCCTTTTGTTCGGAGAAGCTGATATTATATTCCACACCATATTTCTGGGTATATTCGGCAGCTTTAGCATCTACCAGTTTCTGGAATAAAGCACGATGTTCACCCGATACAGTAAAGTGCACATTCACTTTTCCGGTCTTTCCGGCAGCATACAATGCTCCTTCTACCAGATGTTCTTCCAACGGAGTACGTACGCCATCAGCATAACGGTGGAATTTCAGCAAACCTTTCGGCAGAGAACCATAATTCAATCCTGCAGATTCCAGCAAGTTAGCTACTACAGCCTTATAATTATGTTCCGACAAAAGAGCCTCAATATCCTTACCTGTATTATCCAGGCAAGCAGCATTCAAATCATTATAAAAAGCAAAACTATGAATATGATCGAAAAATTTCTTTTCAAAACTTGTAGTAGGCACGTCATAATCAGCACCCAAGAATTCGAACAAGTTTTTAAACATACGGCTTGCCGCTCCAGAAGCTGGCACAAACTTCACGATTTTCTTATCAGAGTCTTTATAAGCATCCCATGCTGCCAGATATTTTTTCTGGGCATCAGCATCGGCAATCATAATACCATTATTGTCTACAGATGCAGCCGCAGCCAGTTGCAAATAAGGGAATCCCTTTTCAAAGCAAGCCAGTTGCTCTTCAATCTGCTTCTCAGTAATACCTTTCTTTGCCAGTAATTCTTTGTCTTCGTGTGTTAACATATTGTGATAAATTTAAGTGATAAATATTCGTTTACAAATTGAATCCACCTCAAAAGTATAAAAAAACCATCAAGTTTGTAACAATAAAGGAAGAAAAAAACTATCTTTACCCACAGAAGCTGGCTGGAATACTTCTTTTTTACCCATTTAAATTAAAAAAGGATTTCAATTTGCAACAAACAGGTTCTCAACAAAACTAGAAAGACTATGGATGAACAAGTTTTTTTTACACCGGACGAACATAAACAGCTAATAGCGCTATACAAAAGACTACTGCAACTATCAGGAGACACTCTGCAAAAAAACGACTGCTGCAATCTGAAAAAACATTTGGTTAAAGTCATGTCGGCGGGAAGCATACCTCGTAATGCCTTTGGTATGAATCCGATTATAAAAGACATGCAGACAGCTGTTATTGTGGCAGAAGAGATCGGTATGAGACGTGCCTCTATCCTAGGCATCATGTTGCATGAATCCGTAAAATATAATCTGTGTACATTAGAGTCAGTCAAACAAATGTATGGCGAGGATGTAGCTGGAATCATACACGGGCTGGTAAAGATAAATGAACTTTATGCCAAAAGTCCGACCATAGAATCAGAGAACTTCCGCAATCTGCTGCTCTCGTTTGCCGAAGACATGCGAGTTATCCTTATTATGATAGCCGACCGTGTAAACTTGATGCGCCAAATCAAAGACTGTTCAAATGAAGAGGCCAGATTACAAGTTTCGAACGAAGCCGCTTACCTGTATGCCCCACTGGCTCATAAACTGGGACTATACAAACTGAAATCGGAACTGGAAGACTTGTCACTGAAATATACTCAACATGATGTATATTACCACATTAAGGATAAGCTGAATGCCACAAAGGCTGCCCGCGACCGATATATTGATGCTTTTATCGAACCGGTAAAAAAGAAACTGGAAGAGACAGGACTGAAATTCCATATCAAGGGGCGTACCAAATCCATACATTCCATTTATCAGAAAATGAAAAAGCAGGGATGCCCGTTCGAAGGCGTGTATGATTTGTTTGCTATCCGAATCATACTTGACTCTCCGATTGATAAGGAAAAACAAGAATGCTGGCAGGCCTATTCTATCGTAACAGATATGTATCTGCCCAATCCGAAACGTTTGCGCGACTGGCTGTCTGTGCCTAAAAGTAATGGCTACGAATCATTACATATAACTGTCATGGGGCCTGAAGGTAAATGGGTAGAAGTACAGATTCGTACCGAACGTATGGATGAGATAGCCGAAAAAGGACTTGCTGCTCACTGGAGATATAAGGGTATCAAAGGGGAAAGTGGTCTGGACGAATGGCTGAACTCTATTCGCGAAACACTGGAAAATGCAGACAGTGACGTGGAGGCTATGGATCAGTTCAAACTGGATTTATATAAAGATGAAGTTTTTGTTTTCACTCCTAAAGGGGATTTATATAAACTGCCGCAAGGTGCTACTGTGCTCGACTTTGCTTTTGCTATCCATACCAATTTGGGATGCCGATGCATCGGTGCCAGAGTGAATGGAAGGAATGTGCAGCTGAAACAAACGCTCAACAGTGGCGACCAGGTAGAAATAACTACTTCAAGCACACAAACTCCGAAGCGTGACTGGCTGAACTTTGTAACTACGTCGAAAGCAAAGACTAAAATCCGGCAGGCACTGAAAGAACTAGTAGCACGGCAGACTGAATTTGCCAAGGAAACACTGGAACGTAAATTCAAGAACCGCAAACTGGAATATGATGAAGCTATCCTGATGCGCCTTATCAAGAAACTGGGATTTAAGACTGTGACAGACTTTTACCAGAGCATTGCCAACGAAACGATGGAAATAAACGGCATTATCGACCGATATGTCGAAATGCAACGTAAGGAAACCGAACAACGGGAAGAAATAAGCTACCGAAGTGCTGAAGGTTTCAACATACAACAGACAACTGAAGGAAAAGATTACTACAAAGATGATGTATTGGTTATAGACCAGAATCTGAAAGGACTTGACTTCAACTTAGCTAAATGTTGTAATCCGATTTACGGAGATGATGTATTTGGTTTCGTGACAATATCAGGAGGAATCAAGATACACCGTTGCGACTGTCCGAATGCAAAAGAGATGAAAGCTCGTTTCCCCTACCGCATAGTCCGTGCACGATGGGCAGGAAAAAGCCAGGGCAAGCAATATCCCATCACACTCCGTATTGTGGGACACGATGATATAGGTATCGTAACAAACATTACTTCCATCATCAATAAAGAGGATAATATTCTGTTACGTTCTATCAGCATCGACTCACACGACGGACTCTTTTCGGGAATGCTTACAGTCATGGTAGATGATACCTCAAAACTGGAATCACTCATCAAAAAAATAAAGACTGTAAAAGGGGTGAAACAAGTAAACCGTGGATAATCATTTCTGCCTCCTTTTCAGCCTTTAAAAAACATGCCCAAGTTATGCACAAAACTTGGGCATGTTTTCATAAATTTATCGAGATTTTTTTTTATTTTCTGTACAAACTTTCTGAACATGTATACAACTATTTTTAGTTCATCAGCATACAAGTCCAGAATTCCACTCTTCTTTTCTTCATTACCCAGGCGTAACAAATGTTAATAAACCTAATTATGACATATGAAATACAAAGAAAATCAATATCTTTAGGGCGTTTTTTTAAAATCTGAAGAAAAATGAAAAAAACTATCTTAACCACATTATTTTTAGTTGTGGCAGTACTGATGGTCATCGCTCAGGGTACAGCCGAAATCAAGTTCGAAAAGACAACACATAACTTTGGAGCTTTTTCAGAAAATAACCCTAAAGTCACTTGCAAATTCAAATTCACCAATACAGGAAATGGTCCGCTGGTAATTCATCAAGCTATCGCATCATGCGGATGTACAGTACCACAATATCCTAAAGAACCAATCAAGGCTGGTGAAAGCGGAGAAATAACAGTTACTTACAACGGAGCCGGAAAATTTCCCGGTCATTTCCGCAAGTCGATTACATTACGTACCAATGCCAAACAAGAGGTGGTACGTCTTTACATCGAAGGTGATATGACACCTAAAGGTTCAGAACCTCAACGGAACTAAAAGACAATAAACGCACAATAAAAAACATCCGGCTAGATTTTGTACACATAGATTTAGCCGGATGTTTTTTATTTACACTTGCACAATCCGATGGATTTAGTACTTTTGTATACACATTTAAAACAAACGACAATTCTAAAAACACACAAATCTATGAAAAATCTAATTCTCACAGCCATTGCTGTATGCAGTCTCAATACCATACAGGCACAAGAAATAAGTTACAAAAAGTGGGTAAAAGAAGCTCCTCGGCTGGAAGACTCTTTTTTCACTACTCCCAAAGCAAAAGAAGTGGCAGAAACTGTTCTTTTATACCAGCAACCTACAGGCGGATGGCCCAAAAACATTAATTTTTTTCAGACACCCGACAACAAAGAAAAAGCTTTGGAAATCAAAAATGACGTCAATGCCAGTACGATTGACAATGGAGCCACCACAACAGAAATAATCTATCTTTCCAGATTATACAACGCCACTCACGACGAAACATATAAAGAAGCGGCTATACGCGGACTGGACTATCTGTTCGAAGCTCAATACGAAAACGGTGGGTGGCCTCAGTTTTATCCGCGTCCTAAAGGATACTATGTCCAAATAACTTACAACGATAACGCCATGATAAATGTAATGAATCTGCTTCGCGATGTAAGTAACGGAAAATCCCCTTTCACCTACCTGCCAGAATCAACCCGCCAAAAAGCTCAGAAAGCAATAGATAAAGGAGTAGAATGTATACTCAAAACACAGGTTAAACAGCATGGTAAACTTACCGTTTGGTGCGCACAGCACGACCGTGAAACATTTGCTCCGGCAAAAGCGCGAGCTTATGAGCTTCCGTCACTGAGCGGAGCAGAATCGGCTAATATCGTAATTTATTTAATGCAGCTTACTAATCCTTCAGCAGAGGTTATTCAAAGTATAGAATCAGCAGTACAATGGTTCAAAGATTCAGAGATAAAAGGCATTAAAATAGAATCCTTCATCAATAAGGATGGAAAGAAAGACCGCCGTGTAGCACCATGTGAAGACTGTAAGCCAATGTGGGCAAGATTTTATGAACTAGAAACTAACCGTCCTTTTTTCTGCGACCGGGATGGTATAAAGCGCTATCATCTGTCCGAAATCGGCTATGAGCGTCGTAATGGATACAGCTGGCTGAACCGATCTGGAGAAAATGTTTATAAAGAATATGCTCAATGGCAAAAAAGAATAAGAAAATAAGACAGTCTGAAATATAACACACATAGAAATAAACTGAGTATTTTCTGAAATTACAGAAAGCCAAAAGGCTCTATCAGTTCCCCACTTGTTGGAATGATAGAGCCTTTTATAAAAACGTGTAAATCTCAGGAATTAAAAGATTACACCCAAACGAAAACCGACATTACTTTGTCCTGTCACATCTCCAGTAAGCGTTGACATTTCATTAGTCATATAATTATAATATCCTGCTATGTGGAAACCAAAGCGGCGATAAGGAGAAGGATATATTTTTAAGCCAAGTTCTGGAGAGGCATAAAATCCCCATCCGTCATCGTATACTCCTCCTGTACCGTAGTATGTAGTATAACGAGTAAAAGCAGCTCCCAGTTTTACACCAACATACGGTTTCACATATCTGCCGTTATACAAATTATAGGAAACACTTGCACCAAAAGGTAACTGATAGGCTGAGCGCTGCTGATCTGTTGTCAACGCCTCAGTTGGAGATAGCTGAAGTGTCTGTCTGCCTATATATTTATGATTGGTATGAAAATTAATAAAGGCTCCTACCGACCAACGAGGTGTCAACTCATACAGCCCTTCAAAATTCATTCCCCATCCGCTTATCTTATCGGCAAAATCTGTAGAAACCGGTGCATTCATCTGCCAATCAACAATAAGATGTGCCTTTTGAGAATCCCACTGAGCGTAGCTTTGCGTTGCAAACATAGCCAAAGCACAGAATGCCAAGGCCAGTTTTTTGAATATACTATTTGTTTTCATTATTACCATCCTCCATTATTTTTCAGTATTGATATAAGTAGACTGATTGAAAGCCTGATCAACTCCATTCAGTAATAGCTGCATGTTTATTTTACTATTGTTATACTGGAAGCCGGATGCACTGGCATACCATACAACCGGAAGCTTTTTCTGAGTGCCATCTTCACTTTTATCAGTCAAGTCGACTATTTCCATAACCAGCGTATTAGTATCATAGCTATAAGTTACAGGATATGAATAATACCATCCACTCCACCAGGGTCCCCAAAAGCCACTGCTCCACCAGCCGCCAAACGGATCGCCCCAATAGCCACCACCAGTTATCACCTGATTGGTTTGTGAAACATATGAGAGCTGCAAACCTATATTTGCCTGATCTTTTAATTCCGGGTCAGTAATACGTTCATATCCCCGACGATTCATCTGACTTTCTACCGCGCTGATAATCATTTTAGCATTCTCATCCTTCCAGTATGAAGCATGTACTCCACTTGCTTCCAAAATACTATCCGGCAAGAAATAAGTCTGAAAACTACTGAAGTCTGTATTACTGTCATGGTCTGTATATACCACCAGATCTGCATCCAGTTCTCCCATATCTGGATCTTTTTCGCACGACGCCATAAATACTCCCGTCATGCAAGCCATAATAAATAAAATCTTTTTCATAAGTCTTAAATTCATTATATTTACAAATATCACAATGAACGTCCCTTAAAGACACTGCTTTTCTGTATAGGCAAAACCACTCCGTTCAACGTCATTCGGTTGGAATTGAAATTAGGATTGATTTCCACCGTAGCTTTGTTTGTTCCCTTCGGCATACTGATATTTACCCGGGCAGAAATACCTGTTCCCATTACATTCATCGAAAGTGAAAGATTTCCTTTTTTATCAGTCTTTACTTCATAATCGGAAACACTGCCATCAACAGTTACGCCACCTATTCCGTTCGGACCACTGACAGGTATATTGAATGCCACCTGCACTACAGCTTTATCGCCTTTTACAGAAACAAAATTGGTATTCGAATTAACGTAAGCCATATTGCCGTATTTAAATACAACCTGGTCGGCTTCCAATGTAAAAGCCTTTTCATTAATAGCCTGTATAGCTTCGACAGCAAACAAGCTATCCAACTGTTCTTGCAAAGCTTTTTTCTCTTCACGAGACAACTTCTTCTCTGTGTCTTGTGCCTGAATATGCCCCGCCAATAAGGTCAAGGTCATTATCATAAATAATACAATCTTTTTCATAAGCTTCTTCTTTTTAAAAGTTTCAATTATAAAACAAATATATTGCTCTTTTGCTGCATACATATCATTTAAAAAAGTATAAAAGCCTGATAAAAAATTCTTTTCACATTTATAATTAGTATCTTTAGAGAAACACAAAGCAATCTTTTATGTGTAACCTAAAAATCTCTAATTATGAATAACATAACAGACATCACCATCCTGATAGCCGTCATCGCACTGACCATGTGGCCCGTAGTCCTGCTCGTATTGAAAACAATGAACATCCGGAAGAAACGTCTGGAACATTTAGAACGTATGACAAAGACAGAGCTAGAGAGCATAAGCACACAAGAACTTGTTATCAGCGTGCTGAAAAAAATCGGCTGTCAGCCTGAAATAAACAATGAAGGACATGTTACATTTAAATATCAGGGAGATGATTTTTATATCGCCGCCGAAGAGGAAAACCGTTTCATCATGATATGGAATCCTTGGTGGGGATCAATCAATACTGACAACGAGGCTTTTCCTTACCTGAAAGAAATCATCAATCTGGTCAATGTCAATTCATTGGTTACAACAGTTTTTATGGTAGATGAAGATGAAAAGACCGTAGGAATCCATTCACACTGCCACACTTTTTTCTCACCCAACGAAGGTGAACTGGAAGACCACTTAAAAATGTTGCTCGACTATTTCTTCGACACCCACAATGCTATAAAAGAATACATGAACCAACTGGGCAATACTGCCGTAGCAGAAGAAGAAAAGAAAGAACGGGTAAAGGTAAAAGGATTTGCCGCATACAAAGAAAATACAGTTCCTATCGAGACAAAAACAGAATAAGCTCGCAAAAAATACGTAAATTTGCGGCATGAAACGAGTTTTAGAAGAAAATAAAGGAATCCCAGCATCACTATTGTGGATGCTGGCTATTATTGCAGGAATATCCGTTGCCAATCTGTATTATAACCAACCATTGCTAAATAAAATAAGTGAGGACTTACGGGTTTCTGAGTTTACAGCGAACCTGATTCCAATGACTACCCAAATCGGTTATGCGCTTGGATTGTTATTCATTATTCCCCTTGGAGATTTATATAAACGCCGTAACATCATTGTTATCAACTTCCTGTTACTTTCCGTAAGCATGTCGGGATTTGCTGTAGCCCAAAACATTTATTTTGTTTTACTGGCTTCGCTGATTACGGGCATCTGCTCTGTCATGCCACAGATTTTCATTCCGATAGCAGCACAGTTTTCACAGCCGGAAAAGAAAGCACAAAATGTAGGAGTTCTGGTAAGCGGACTGCTGACAGGAATCCTTGGCTCGCGGGTTGTAAGTGGTATTGTGGGAGAATACTGGGGATGGAGAACCATTTTTTACATTGCTTCTGTATTAATGCTTATCTGCATATTCGTTATTGTCCGCATATTGCCTGACATGCCTTCTAACTATAAAGGTACTTACACCGGACTAATGAAATCTGTATTTACTTTGGTAAAGGAAAATGCTACACTGCGACTGGTTTCTCTACGTGCCGGAATCTGTTTTGGATGTTTTCTTACTTTATGGGCATGCCTGGCCTTTAAAATGAGCGGAGCTCCTTTCTACGCCGGAAACAATGTCATCGGTATGCTTGGTTTATGTGGTATTGCCGGAGCTATGACTGCTTCCTTTGTCGGTAAGTTTGTACGTATACTGGGAATTAGAATGTTCAATTACATAGGTTGCAGCATCATGATTCTCTCATGGCTTATCCTCTATTTTTTTCAGGACAGCTATATCGGAATCATAGCCGGTATTATTCTGATTGATATCGGTATGCAGTGTGTACAGATAAGCAATCAGACTTGTGCATTGTCGCTCGTTCCACAAGCCTCGAACAGAGTCAATACTATTTTCATGACAACATATTTTCTGGGAGGATCACTTGGAACATTCCTTGCCGGTACATTCTGGCACCAGTTTGGATGGGCTGGAGTTACAGGTGTAGGTATCTGTCTGGCAAGTTGTTCATTACTGATCACTGCCTTTTCTAAACATTAATTCATTTTCACTACCATGAATAAGCTTCAGATTTATACCAACGACTGGCTGAAAATACATCCATATACAGCCGTACAACCTTCAGACAGCTATTTTGTAAACCTGTCGAACAAACTATATGGTGCTTGTACATTAACCACACTACCGGATATTTTCCGTAAAAAATTAAGTATGTACATTGCTGCCTATCTGGAAGATCAGATATCAGAATTAGGATTATGGCAAAGTTTTACAGCCGAACACAAACGTTTGTACGGCAAGTATCTTCCCTTTTACCCTACAAACTCCAATTACGTAGCTGATGAAATAAACGAGGAAGATATCCGTTTTATCATTTGGAATACATGGCAGAAAGCAGCTTCTCTGCACGAAAAGACATATATAAACCCCAATGAACACGCTATTGAAGAACAGGCAAGAATCTTTTACGGAATCTTGGAGGAAGCTTATGAAAATGCTCCCGAAAATGAATCCTTAAATCATTATTTCGACCATCCGGGCACCGCTGTAGAAGCAGACCGTAAACTGACATGGCTATTCGGACATAGTTACCTGACAGAGCCTTCGATGCTGCCTTATATCGAACAAATTGCTCCAAATGACCGTTTTATTGTACCTGTCGGACCACTGGCATTGTTTCTGCATGAATGGATTTCCCTGCTTACAACGTCAGATGCCTGGAAACAAATAAACGGACTCTTTACCGGTAATCCTGAAATACCACAAGAAATTCAGGACAAGAATCGGGAAATATACCGTAATTTTATTGAAGGCACAAATGGCAAGAGAATTGTTTATCTGAACGGTTACACCGAACTACGCCGCTTTCTGGTAAATGTCCTCAAATGGCAGGATGATGACAACCATACTCTCCCTCAAATGAAAGAATATAAAAATTTCATTTTAATGACAGAACCAGAAAAAGGGGTATTGCTTGCGAAAGATATCTGTGAATATATTGCTGATCGGGAAAACCCACTTTATGACAGCGAAAAAGCACAAGCAAATGCTTTCCGGATGCTTACAGAAGAAATGCTTTGTCCACCCGACCTATTGATACACTGCATAAACAACAAACTTATTCCCGACGCACAACTACCCGACGGAACAGAAAAAGAACTGGTACAGCAGAACGCAGACTTCATAGCCAGACATTCTTTATTATATTATTATCGGGGAGATTAATCTCAATTGTATAATAAAAACAGAGAGGTGAAAATATCTTTTTCAAGATTCTTTTCACCTCTCTGTTTTATATAAATCTAATCAGTCTTATTAAAATTCGATTACCAATGACTGACGAGCAGACAAAGTAAGATTCTCTGTAAAATCAATTTTCTTACCTGTTGAAACAATCTTTCCTTCCTTAGATTCTTTTGTCAAAGCTTGATAATGACTACTTGGCAGAACTTGCTCTCTATCCGTACTGTTCAAGACAATCATTTCTGTTTTACCTTCACTTGTACGAGCATACAAATATATTCCTTGTTCCGGAATATGATACTTTACAGTTTTGTTTTCTGACATCTTGTTAAGTTTTTTAGTTTTGCGCCGCAAAGATAAAATTTAATGAAGCATTTATAAAAATAGAAATAGTTAAAAATCAAGTATTAGCATATTTTACTTGATTTATATCAAGAATATATTCTGTAAAAATACTCTATTTAAAGTCTTTTGATCTTCTACATATAGAGAATGCGAAAACAACAATGTATAAAAATATTTATACATAAAAAGAAACCGGATACATATTGCAATGAAACATGCATCCGGTTTTCATATCATTTCAGAATCAAATCAGAACATACTATTTTAATATTTTATTTTGAAAAGTCTTTCTTCCTGAAGTGATTCTTCTAACTATAACAGATTCCTTTAAAACTCACTCGTAAAATGGAATTTGATATGTTTAAAGTCCATCTGAGCCATCTGAAGAACATAACCGCTATCGGCCAGGAATACATCACGTCCCTCACGGTCTTTCGCCATATACTGGTATTTACGTTTCTTGAAAGCTTCCAATTCTGCCGGATCATCACTTTCTATCCAGCATGCTTTATACAGACTGATAGGTTCCCAACGGCACTTAGCATTGTATTCATTCTCCAGACGATACTGAATAACTTCAAACTGCAACTGACCTACTGTTCCGATAATCTTTCGACCATTAAACTGATTGACAAACAACTGAGCAACACCTTCGTCCATCAGCTGATCAATACCCTTATTCAACTGCTTGGTTTTCATCGGGTCAGCATTTTCTATATACTTGAACATTTCAGGAGAGAAGCTAGGCAAGCCTTTAAAATGAAGCACTTCTCCTTCGGTCAATGTATCTCCGATCTTAAATGTTCCGTTATCAGGTAATCCAATAATATCACCGGCCCAAGCCTCATCGACCGTAGTCTTACGCTGCGCCATAAACTGAGTAGGCGAAGAAAAACGCATCGTCTTGTTATGGCGTACATGTAAATAAGGCGTATTACGAGTAAACTTACCCGAACAAACCTTACAGAAAGCAACACATGAACGATGGTTCGGGTCGATATTTGCCGTAATCTTAAAGACAAAACCTGTAAACTTTGGCTCATCTGGCATTACAGCACGCTCTTCTGCTTGTACTGGACGAGGACTAGGTGCAATTTCGACGAAACAATCCAACAATTCCTGCACACCGAAGTTATTTAATGCAGAACCGAAAAATACAGGTGCTAATTCGCCTTTCAGGTATTCGTCTACATTGAAAGCCGGATATACTCCGTCAATCAGTTCCAGCTCACCACGCAATTTATCAGCAAGTGGTGTACCAATATGATTATCCAGGTCTTCTGTATGGATATCAACTTCTACCTTTTCAGTTACTACCTGCTTGGAAGGCTGAAACAAATTCAACTTCTGTTCGTAGATGTTATATACCCCCTTAAAACGAGGACCGCTTTCAATAGGCCATGTCAGAGGACGAACATTGATAACCAGTTCTTCTTCCAGTTCATCCAACAAGTCGAACGGATCTTTTGCTTCACGGTCCATCTTGTTGACGAAAATAATAACAGGAGTGTTACGCATACGACATACTTCCATCAGCTTACGTGTCTGCGTTTCCACACCCTTTGCACCATCCACAACAATAATAACACTATCTACAGCAGTAAGTGTACGGTAAGTATCTTCCGCAAAGTCCTGGTGTCCCGGAGTATCTAGAATGTTGATTTTATAGTCGTGATAATCAAACTCCATCACAGAAGTTGTTACAGATATACCACGTTGCTTTTCGATGTCCATCCAGTCGGATGTCGCAGTTTTCTTAATCTTATTCGACTTAACAGCTCCAGCCACCTGAATCTGTCCACCGAAAAGCAATAACTTTTCAGTCAACGAAGTCTTACCGGCATCCGGATGCGCAATAATCGCAAATGTACGTCTTCTTTCTATTTCAGCGTTCATTCTTATTTATCTATTTACCTTTTTATTTATCTTGATAACAGTTTATCGATACATTCTTTCAGGCTGTCTACCCAATAAGGAATTTCTATGCCATACGTTTCCTTAATTTTCGTTTTATCGAGTACGGAATAATGAGGACGGTTCGCCTTTGTAGGATATTCTTCCGTATGAAGAGGTCTAAGTTTACAAGTTCCAATACCAGCCAGATGATGAATCATCTGAGTAAAATCGTACCACGAACAAACTCCTTCATTACTATAATGATATATACCTGGAACAATACCTTTATTGATAGCTGCAAAAATAGCAACAGCCAGATCACGCGCATAAGTAGGAGTTCCAATCTGATCGAATATTACTCCTAATGCTTCTTTTTCCTTACCCAAACGAATCATAGTCTTCACGAAGTTATTTCCGAAAGTAGAATATAACCACGCAGTACGGATAATCATCGTATTGGAACAATATTTCATAGCCTCCTGTTCACCGGCAAGTTTAGTCGTTCCATAAACAGAGTCAGGACAAGTAGCCTGTTCTTCCTTATAAGGAATATGCGCAGTACCATCGAAAACATAATCGGTAGAAACCTGTACCAGATATCCTCCACGGCTTTGAATAGCCTTTGCCAAATATCCCGGAGCAAAATGATTCAGCTTGTCACAAAGTTCTCTATCATCTTCCGCTTTATCAACAGCAGTATATGCTGCGCAATTCACAATAATATCTATTTGATGATCAGTTACGAAATTCATCACAGCCTGCTCATCACATATATCCAGTTCAGCAACATCTGTAAAAAAGTATGTATACTCTTTATTAACCTCTGCAAGCAAACGCATTTCATTACCCAATTGTCCGTTTGCTCCTGTAATCAAAATATTCTTCATCTCACTATTTGATTTATTCCAGATCCAGTTCTCCCTGTTTATCCTTTATATAATATCCGGCAAGCATAGCCAGTAAATCTCCTATTACTTTCAATGCTTTCTGTGTGCCTTCGGTAATTTCCTTTTTCTGAAGCTTCAACATCAGGACACCATACATGGCATCAAAACAAGTTTCAAGTTCAGGCACATCTTTATCGGCTCCTTTTGAGCGTAATTCCACAATAAAAGGCAAGGCTTTATAATAAGCTGCGCTATAATACGGAAATTTAGGAGAAGCCAGCAAACGCAAATGCAAATCAGTCAACCAGACGATTATATTTTTATTAATCTGGATATGCCCTTTTTCCATCACACCCTCATCATGCATCATATTAATAAGATCGGCATACCATTGTATCAATGCTTTTTTCTGCTCTTCAGACAATGAAGGATAAGGCTCTACAATATTTTTTTTAATCCGCTCTATATCAAAACCGTTAGCACGAATCAAATCTTCCACCTGCCACATATACAGCAGGTATTCGGCAATATTCTGTTGTTTTAATTGTTGAGAAATATACATATCAAGATAAAGATTTTCCTGCAATAGCCAATACGATACCAATAATCGAAGCAATTATCACTACCACGCCGATAATACGATTCAAGACCCAAATACCTCGTACATTAAAGCGTGTACGTACCTTATTTACAAAATAGGTAATGCCAAACCACCATGTCAAGGCTCCTATGATAATAGCGAGATATCCCACCAATTGAAATCCCAACGGACTACCCGGCATTACAAACGAAAAGCGGGCAAACAAACCAATAAAAAGAAAGATTATCAATGGGTTGGAGAATGTAACAAAAAAAGCAGTAATAAAATTATGAAGATAAGTACCACGATTGGCAGAAGTGGGGCGAAGAGATTTTACCGGATTACTGCGAAAAGTATATATACCGAAAGCCAGCAACATTATACTACCAACAATCTGAAGAAAAATCTGGTGTTTAAGAATCAGTTCATCCATAAAGCTCATGCCGTACCCTGTTATCAAGGCGTAACATATATCGCTTAAGGCAGCTCCCAAACCTGTTACAAAACCAAACCAGCGTCCCTTGTTCAGTGTCCGCTGAATACAAAGTACGCCCACAGGTCCAAGAGGAGCTGAAACCACTACCCCAACAATAAACCCTTTCACCAATAAATCCAGTATAGTAACCTGTTCTATCCAATTCATAGTGCAAAGATGCTACTTTTTTTATAAAGTACCTATATTTCGTTTCGTTTTTCTTTCGTACAAAAAGGAGTTTATGTAACTTTGCACTGCATTATTCCGATAATAAGATTATCATTTTAACAAACATAAACAAGTGCTATGATTCTATTTTTCAGAACACCCACTAACAGTGTAATTGCTACCGAATGTAGTAAAGAACTGAACTCTGAAGACATCAAGAAATTATGTTGGCTGTACAGCGACGCTACTGTAGAAGTGGAAGAAAACCTTAAAGGCTGGTTCATCGGTCCACGACGTGAAATGATTACTCCGTGGAGTACAAATGCCGTCGAAATTACTCAAAACATGGGTCTGGAAGGCATCCGCCGTATCGAGGAATATTTTCCGGTAAAAGATGAAAACGCAGATCATGACCCGATGCTGCAACGTATGTATCACGGGCTGGATCAAAAAATATTCGATGTAAACATTAAGCCTCAGCCAATCGTTTACATTGAGAACCTAGAAGAATATAACGAACAGGAAGGTCTTGCACTTTCACGTGAAGAAATGGACTATCTGCTGAAAGTAGAAAAAGACCTGGGTAGAAAACTGACAGACTCTGAAGTTTTCGGATTTGCACAAATCAACTCAGAACACTGCCGCCACAAAATATTTGGTGGAACATTTATCATCGACGGACAGGAAATGGAATCATCACTTTTCCAGATGATCAAAAAAACCACTCAAGAAAATCCTAACAAAATCATTTCTGCCTACAAAGATAATGTGGCATTTGCTGAAGGTCCGGTAGTAGAACAATTTGCTCCAAAGGATCACTCAACTTCCGATTATTTCATCATCAAAGATATAAAAACAGTTATCTCTCTGAAAGCAGAGACACACAACTTCCCGACAACCGTAGAACCATTTAATGGTGCTTCTACAGGTACAGGAGGAGAAATCCGTGACCGTATGGGCGGTGGTAAAGGTTCATGGCCTATTGCGGGAACTGCTGTTTATATGACTTCATACCCACGTACAGACGAAGGCCGTGAATGGGAAAATATCCTTCCTGTACGCAAATGGCTGTATCAGACTCCTGAACAAATCCTGATTAAAGCGTCGAATGGTGCTTCTGACTTCGGTAACAAATTTGGTCAGCCACTTATTTGTGGTTCTGTACTTACTTTCGAACACCAGGAAAACAATGAAAAATATGCTTACGATAAAGTAATCATGCTTGCCGGAGGTGTTGGATACGGTACACAACGCGACTGCTTGAAGGGTTCTCCCGAAGCTGGTAATAAAGTAGTTGTGATGGGTGGTGATAACTACCGCATCGGTTTAGGTGGTGGTTCTGTATCATCTGTAGAAACAGGACGTTATTCTTCAGGTATCGAGTTGAACGCTGTACAGCGTGCCAATGCAGAAATGCAGAAACGTGCTTATAACGTAGTACGCGCATTGTGTGAAGAAGATGAAAATCCGATTGTTTCTATCCACGACCACGGATCGGCCGGACACGTTAACTGTTTGTCTGAGTTAGTAGAAGATTGTGGTGGTCTGATTCACATGGACAAGCTTCCTATCGGCGACGAAACATTGTCTGCAAAAGAAATTATTGCCAACGAATCTCAAGAACGTATGGGATTGCTGATTGATGAAAAAGCAATCGAACATGTACAGAAGATTGCCGACCGCGAACGTTCTCCTATGTACGTTGTTGGAGAAACAACAGGCGATCACCGTTTTGCATTCGAACAAGCTGATGGCGTACGTCCGTTCGACTTGGCAGTAGACCAGATGTTTGGTTCTTCTCCTAAAACATACATGGTAGACAAGACTGTAGAACGTCATTATGAAAATGTATCATACGATACTGCAAAATTAAATGAATATATCCGTCAGGTACTGCAATTGGAAGCAGTAGCTTGTAAAGACTGGTTAACCAACAAGGTAGACCGTTCAGTTACAGGTAAGATTGCACGCCAGCAGTGCCAGGGTGAACTCCAGTTGCCGTTGAGCGACTGTGGTGTTGTAGCTCTTGATTATCGTGGAGAAAAGGGTATTGCAACAGCATTAGGTCATGCACCTCAGGCTGCATTGGCAAATCCTGCTGCAGGTTCTGTACTTGCTGTTTCAGAAGCTCTGACCAATATTGTATGGGCTCCTATGGCAGAAGGACTCGACAGTATTTCTTTATCAGCCAACTGGATGTGGCCTTGCCGCTCACAGGAAGGTGAAGATGCACGTTTGTATACAGCAGTAAAAGCTCTGTCTGATTTCTGCTGCGCATTACAAATCAATGTGCCTACTGGTAAAGACTCTTTGTCAATGACTCAGAAATATCCGAACGGAGAAAAAATCATCAGCCCGGGAACTGTTATAGTTTCTGCAGGAGGAGAAGTTTCGGATGTCAAGAAGGTTGTTTCTCCAGTTATGGTCAACAAAGACAAGTCAACTTTCTACCACATCGACTTCAGTTTTGACGAACTTCGTTTAGGTGGTTCTGCATTCGCTCAGTCACTGAATAAAGTTGGTGACGACGTACCAACCGTACAGAATCCGGAATACTTCCGCGATGCCTTCCTTGCTATTCAAGAACTGGTAGACAAACAACTGATTCTTGCCGGACACGATATTTCAGCCGGAGGTATGATTACTACTTTACTTGAAATGTGTTTCGCTAACACAGAAGGTGGTATGGAAATCAACCTCGACAAAATTAAGTGCGATGATATCGTCAAGATTTTGTTTGCTGAAAACCCAGGTGTTATCATTCAGGTAGCAGACAAACACAAATCTGAAGTAAAGAAGATTCTGGACGAAGCCGGTGTAGGTTATGTCAAGATTGGTGTTCCTACAGAAGAACGTCATATCTTAGTAACTAAACACGATGCAACTTATCAGTTCGGCATTGATTATCTGCGCGATGTATGGTATTCTACTTCATATCTGCTCGACCGCAAACAGAGTATGAACGGATGTGCCAAGAAACGTTTCGAAAACTATAAGCAACAACCTTTGGAAGTTGTATTCGATAAATCATTCACTGGTAAATTATCACAGTTCGGCCTTAATCCCGACCGTCGTACACCAAGTGGAATCAAAGCTGCCATTATCCGTGAAAAAGGAACCAACGGTGAACGCGAAATGGCATACATGCTCTACTTGGCTGGATTCGATGTGAAAGATGTTACCATGACTGACCTGGTAAGCGGACGAGAAACTTTGGAAGACATCAACATGGTAGTTTACTGTGGTGGTTTCTCCAACTCAGACGTATTAGGATCTGCAAAAGGTTGGGCAGGAAGCTTCTTGTTTAATCCGAAAGCTAAAGCAGCCCTCGACAATTTCTACGCTCGTGAAGATACACTGTCACTGGGTGTTTGCAACGGTTGCCAGTTGATGATGGAACTTGGTCTGATTACTCCGGAAGACAAGAAAAAAGGCAAGATGCTGCACAACGACTCTCACAAATTCGAATCAGCATTCTTGGGTGTAACAGTACCGATGAACCGCAGTGTAATGTTCGGATCTTTGAGTGGTTCAAAACTGGGTATCTGGGTAGCTCATGGAGAAGGTAAGTTCTCATTACCTTATCCGGAAGATCACTACAACGTGGTATTGAAATATTCATATGACGAATATCCAGGTAATCCGAACGGCTCAGACTACAGCGTAGCTGGTATCGCTTCTCAGGATGGACGTCATCTGGCAATGATGCCACACTTGGAACGTGCATGCTTCCCATGGGAAAACGCTTATTATCCATTAGACCGTAAAGACAACGACCAGATCACTCCGTGGATGGAAGCCTTTGTCAATGCACGCAAATGGGTAGAAGCTCATAAGAAATAAAAATATCACTTGATTTATAAAAAGGTGCTGTTCTTTTACCAGAAGAAACAGCACCTTTTATTTTTCTTCGTTTTGTTTTGAGAAATCAGCCTTTTTCCCGACATTTGCATAATTTCATTCTCGGAACAAAACAAATAATAATGAAACGAACGACTCTAATTATAACGTGCTTATTACTATCGTTTTTCCTTCCGCTACAAGCCCAGATTTTTGAATATATCGATATGGATAATGGACTCAGCAGCCGAAGAGTTTTATCTATCCAGCAAGATAAACAAAATTATATATGGATTCTTACTCACAAAGGTCTTGACCGGTATAATGGAAAGCAATTCAAGCACTACCAACTCCACCGATGCAACAATCCTCTCAGCTTCTATCCCAATCTGAATTTTCTTTATACAGATAAAGACAGTACTATTTGGGAAGTCGGCAAAGATGGATTCGTTTTTCGTTACGACGAACAAAGAGATTCCTTCCAGCTAGCGTTCGACTTACGGGCAACATTTCCCGCACTGAAAAAAGCTCCTATATCCAGTGTTTACATGGATTCTGAAGCAAATATTTGGTTTTGCACAAACCAAAGCCAATACATATATAATTATCATCAAAGCAAAAATTATCAGTTGTCACCTGTTATTTCAGATAAAATTATCTGCATAACTCAGGCTGAGAAAAACAAATATTATCTCGCATCCGAACATTTGTTATACGAAGTACAACTGAAAGGAGAACAACTCACTGAAATAAAGAAGATACAACTTCCCAATGTTCATCTGATAGACCACATATATTACCATAGCCCGACCAAGCAATTGATAATAAATACGTTGCTAGACAAATTGTTTATATACGATATCAAGGAAAAACAACTGGAAAGCATAGGCAACTCCATGAAAGACATCGGAGTAAACAAGATTATTCCAAGCAAGAAAGAGAAAGATGTCCTCCTCATTGCAACAGACGGTGACGGAGTATATAAACTGAACTTGAAACAATTAACGTTAAATCACTTTCTGAAAGAAGATACCCGTAAGCCTAATAAGATGAACGGAAGTATCATCAAAGATATTTATATGGATAGTGCCAACCGAATCTGGAATGTTATCTATCCAACAGGTATCACCATATACACCGAAAAATATCCTGCTTACGAATGGTTCATGCACTCAGCCAATTACACTAATTCGCTGGCAAACAACTGTATAAACGGAGTTATGGAAGATTCGGAAGGTGATTCCTGGTATGCAACGAGCAACGGTATATGTTATTTTGATGTAAGTGAAAACAAATGGATAAACTTCTCACCATCACATTCACCAAATGGAGAACGAAGTGAGAATCACATATTTACGTCACTATGCGAAAGCAGTCCTGGTATCATCCTGGCAGGAGGATACATGTCCAGCATTTATAAAATAGACAAAAGAACAAAAGAAGTAACCTTTTTCCAGCAACAAAACATCCGGCAAGGAGAAGGGCCAGATAAGTATATCCGCAGCATTTACCGCGACAATGAAAGACTTATCTGGATTGGAGGATTTTACCGACTAAAATCATATAGCCTGACGACAAAGGAGGTTTGTGAATACAACATTGGTTATCCTATTACATGTATTACTCAAAAAGATGAGCATTCTTTATGGATAGGAACAATCAATGGAGTCTTTGTATTCGATAAATTAAAAAAACAAGCAATACCTCTGGATACGGAATTTGATATTCAATGTATCAACATGATATACAATGATCCGTCAGGAAACTATACATATTTCGGTACGTACGGTGACGGATTATTTATTTTCGAAAAGAAGACAAGAAAAGTAACCCGATATTACGACGAAAACTGTGGACTAATCAGTAACAACATATACAGTATCGTACCAGACAGAAACGGAGATCTTTATCTTGGAACAGAAAATGGACTGTCCTTTTTCGACATAAAGGCCAACAAGTTTATCAACTGGACCAAAGAACAAGGATTGCTGGCTGCCAGCTTTAATCCTAACGCGGCCATACATTCGCGCGACGGTTACATGATATTCGGAAGCAATGAAGGAGTCATCGTATTACCCGATAGTATTCAGCTTCCGGAAACATTTTCCAGCCACATGATATTCTCTGATCTGAGTATCATGTATCGTACCGTACATCCGGGAGAAAAAAATTCCCCCCTTACTCAGGCGTTGGACAAAACTTCATGCATTGAGCTGGACTACGATCAGAATACATTTTCGATGAACGTATCGTCTATCAACTTCGACAATCCTTCCAACATCATGTACAGCTGGAAGCTGGAAGGATTTTATGATCGCTGGTCACCACCTTCAAGCGATAACCTGATAAGATATACCAACCTGTCACCGGGAAATTATACATTACGCGTGCGTGCTATACTGATGGACAACCATCAGATTCTGGAGGAACGTGAAATACAAATTTTAATCGGACGCCCTATCTGGATGACATTCTGGGCATTCCTATTGTACGCCCTGATTATTATCGGAATTAGCTATGCTATTATCCGTTACCAGATGATACGCCGCGACAAGCAGATTTCACAAGCCAAAATCAACTTTTTCATGCAAACGGCACACGACATACGTACGCCGCTGACGTTGATAAAAGCACCGTTAGGAGAAATCCTGAAGAATGAACAACTTACAGAACAAGGTACAACCAACCTGAACCTTGCCATACAAAGCACGGATAATCTTTCGGAGCTGGCAAACAACCTGATGGACTTTCAGAAGGAAGAATTATATAGCTCCAAGATATCAGTAGTACGCTATGAACTGAATCAATATATACAAAATTATATGCAACAGTTCAAAGCATATGCAGAACAAAAAGGAATAGACTTCCAGTATAAAAGTAGCTTTACCAGTCTGGAAGTCTGGATAGACCAGAACAAGATAGATTCCATTTTGCAAAATCTGCTGAGCAACGCATTAAAATATACACCAAAAGGAGGAAGTGTCACCATAGAAACGGACCATAATAAGAACCGGTGGATATTGACTATAAAAGATACCGGAATAGGAATTCCTAAAGAGGACCAGAAAAAATTATTCAAATTCTTATTCAGGGGAAAAAATGCAACCAATCAGCTTATCACCGGATCTGGAGTTGGCATGCTACTTACTTACAGACTTATCAAAAACCATGAAGGAAAAATAAGTTTCAGCAGTACAGAAAATGTAGGAACAACATTCCAGTTAAGCTTCCCGATTCAGAGCGAACATTATCAATACAGGAATGAAGGTGTTGATCAGAATCTCAGAACCGTTTTGTTGCAAGATGGTATAGTTGCCCCTATGCCCGAAGCAGAACAGACACAAATTACGGCTCATCCTGACAGTCCTCGAATCATGATAGTAGAAGATAATGCCAGCCTTCGTTTATTCCTGATGAAAAGCTTGTCGGATATCTATCAGGTAGATGGAGCCGAGAACGGTCAAGAGGCAATAGACAAGATAAAAGTTCAGCAACCCGACTTGATTATATCGGATGTTATGATGTCGGTTATGGACGGGGAAACGATGTGCCGTACACTGAAGTCGGATATCGAAACCAGCCACATACCTATCATCCTGCTGACAGCTTTAGGCGATAAGAAAGATATTCTCCGCGGACTGGAAACAAAGGCTGATATGTACATTACCAAGCCTTTCGACCTGATGGTGCTGAGAGCCAATATCAGCAACATATTGGAGAACGGAGAAATCATACGCA
Source organism: Phocaeicola coprocola DSM 17136 (assembly GCF_000154845.1). Taxonomy (GTDB): domain Bacteria; phylum Bacteroidota; class Bacteroidia; order Bacteroidales; family Bacteroidaceae; genus Phocaeicola; species Phocaeicola coprocola. Next base: position 51,726 of record NZ_DS981484.1, read on the forward strand.
AGAAACTTCAGCAAGCGTCGGTCAATATCGAGTCTAAAACAGAAGATATACCGATGCCGACCAACCTGGACAACGAATTCATGCAAAAGGTTACCGTACTGGTAAAAGAAAATTTAGGCAAAGACCTCACGGTAGATACCCTTTGTGCTGGAATGAATATGAGCCGTACCAGTTTCTATAACAAAATAAAAGCACTTACAGGAATGGCTCCAAATGATTTTATAAGAAATATACGTATGCAAGAGGCAGCTGCTCTTCTCAAAAGCCAGCGGTATACTGTAGCCGAAGTAGCCGACATGATGGGATTTGCAGATCCTAAATATTTTACCGATACGTTCAAGAAATTTTATGGCGTACCACCTAGCATATACAAGAAAAATGAAGAATAAACAATAAGTATAAGACAATGATTTTTTACATCAAATCGTTTCTGATTTTTACCCGTATCGGAGCATTTACCATAGGAGGCGGATATGCTATGGTTCCTTTGATAGAGAACGAACTGGTAGACAAACGAAAATGGATATCAAGAGAAGATTTTCTCGACCTGATGGCATTGGCACAGACCGTACCGGGTATTTTTGCTGTCAATATAGCTATTTTCATCGGATACAAACTGAAAAAGTTCTGGGGCGCTTTCTGGATGGCACTGGGAACGATCCTTCCTTCTTTTATCATCATGCTTGCCATTGCACTGTTTTTCCAGCAGTTCAAGCATATTCCGGCAGTAGAAAATATCTTTAAAGGCATCCGTCCCGCAGTTGTAGCACTCATTGCTGCTCCAACATTTAAAATGGCCAAATCGGCAAAGATCAGCCGGTATAATATCTGGATTCCCTGTGTTTCTGCCCTGCTGATCTGGCTGCTCGATTTCTCTCCTATCTACGTTATCATACTAAGTGGACTAGGAGGATATCTGTACGGACGATACAAGAATAAACAAAACCAACAGAAGTAAAATAAACAGCTATGATATTTTTACAATTATTCTATACATTTTTCAAGATAGGGCTCTTCGGATTCGGAGGCGGATATGCCATGATTTCGATGATCCAAGGCGAGGTAGTGACACGCCACGAATGGCTCAGTTCTAATGAATTTACCGACATCATAGCTATCAGCCAGATGACTCCCGGTCCGATCGGAATCAACTCCGCTACCTATGTGGGTTATTCAGCTGTTGTCAATGCTGGATATTCTCATGCAGTAGGCATCTTAGGTTCTACTATCGCCACAGTTTCTGTAGTGCTGCCGTCATTCATTCTGATGGTACTGATAAGCAAGTTTTTTCTGAAATATCAGAAACATCCGATTATTGCTTCCGTATTCGAAGGATTACGCCCGGGTGTTGTCGGATTGCTGGCAGCTGCAGCACTGGTTTTGATGAACAGAGAAAACTTTGGAACATACAACTGGCAGATTCTCACAAGTATCATACTGTTTGCCGGCACATTCATAGCATCGTATCGCTATAAAGTAAATCCGATTCTGCTGATAGTAATTTGCGGTATTATCGGTTATGTAACTTTCGGATATATTCTCACCCCTCAATAACACAATCAGAAATTGCTGAAATTAATAAAAAAACATCAGCATGTTTTCCTAAAAACATGCTGATGTTTTTTATTTTTTCGTACAAACTTTTCGTACGATTTCAGCTTCTTTTAAGACATCTGGATGCAGTAACCCGATACCTCCCTCACAATTCACAGACAAGTTGAGAAGAAGCAAACAAGGCTTCGAATGAACAATAAACCTCGGAATTCCTTTCTGTACTTAATATCAGATGATTAGCAGATTTCACTTCGAGCAAGGGCAAACATTCCTTTCTGTCCGCTCCCGGCAATTCAAGACATAAAAAGCCATTACGGTTCATCGCATTCTGCGCCCAATGGCGGAGAATTTCATCGGAAGCCGACAAATAAATAGATTTTCCTCCCTTTACTTCTGGAGAATAAATGCCATGCATCGAATCAAAACGAATGTCTTCGTGAGGAAACAGTGTATCCATTCTGTGAGCCAGTATCAAGTCTTCGGTTACCCCACATTCCAGTCCTTTCCCTTTTTTCAGCAGCCAGAGTTTATCACCAAGCACCAGCGCCTGTTCTATATCGTGAGTAGACATTAAGATAGCACACTGTTCTTCCGATGCCAGGCGATGGAGCAATGTCATTATCTCAATGCGACTTACCACATCAAGAAAGGCAGTCGGCTCATCAAGCAAGATCAACGGACATTCCTGAACCAGTGCTTTGGCTATCATCACTTTCTGACGCTCTCCATCCGACAGTTCCGCTGTATATTTTGAAGCTTTTTCCGCCATGCCGACTGCTTCCAGCGCATGGTCGATGATTTCATGATCTTCTTTTCCCAAATGTCCGAAGAATCCGGTATGAGGCTGACGTCCCAAGGCAACCAGTTCACGTACGGATAATCCTCCAGCCTGTGTCTTATCCGTCAGAACAATACCAATTTCCCGAGAACGCTCTTTAGGAGAATAACTGGCCAACGGCTTACCTAGTAAAGTAATATCCCCCGACAAAGGAGGCTGGACAGCAGCCAACGTACGAAGAAGTGTCGACTTTCCCGCACCGTTTGATCCAAGCAAACAAGTCAGCTCACCACGGCACAAAGCAAAATTTAAATGACTATGAACTACTTCTCCCCGCTTACCATGCCGATAACCGATAGTTAAATCCTTGGCCTCTATGACAACAGACTGTACTTTCATTTTTAATTAAAATACTGAATCTTACGCTGATTGATAATAACATAAATAATGACCGGAGCTCCCAGAAGAGGAGTCACGGCATTGAGTGGAATAATGCCTGCTTCTCCGGGTAAAATACAAATCAGGTTACACAACAGTGCGACAGCACTTCCCGTAAGCAACGTTACCGGCATAAGCATATTATGATTGGATGTGCCCAACATTAGTCGCGCCATATGAGGAACAGCCAGTCCGATAAAGGCAATCGGACCACAAAAGGCTGTAGTTACCGCAGTCAGCAATCCGGTAGCAATCAGCAGCCAGTTGCGTACCCTGCGTATATTTACACCCAGATTTTCTGCATAGCGAATGCCAAGCAACAGAGCATTAAGAGGTTTTATCATCAACACCGCGATAAGCAATCCCAACAGCGTTATGATGGAAAAGCCGGGAAGCTGCTTCATCGATACGCCACCAAAGTTTCCCATTCCCCAAAGTACAAACGAGTGTACCCCTTCGGCTGTAGAAAAGAAGTTTAATAATGAGATGATGGAAGAAACTACATAACCTATCATAATACCGGCAATAAGCAACATCACCGTATTTTTAATTATGGCAGACAGAGATAAAATGATTGCCATCACCAAAGCCGCACCGGCAAATGCCCCAGCTACTACAGAAAGAAAACCTGAAAGTACAAACTCTCCGGCAATGATACTTCCTCCACCTGCCAGCAGAACAAGTGCAACTCCCAGACTTGCTCCCGAACTGATACCTAAAATAGAAGAATCGGCAAGCGGATTACTAAATACGGTTTGCAGCATCAAGCCCGACGCAGAAAGAGCCGTTCCACAAAGCAGAGCTGTGATACACTGAGGAACACGCGACTCCCATACGATAAACTGCCAGCTGTCTTTTTCTACTTCTCCGCCAAAAAGGATGTTTGCTACGGCTTTCATCGGAATATCTACCGAACCGAAAACCAGATTGGCTGCCATAAGCAGCACAATCATTACAGCAAGTACACAACCATATATATATCCTCTATTTGTCTTCATGCACACACTTTCTGAGATATCACTCCGCTAAATTAGTAAAATATCTTGGAGTATAATCTTTCAAGATATCAGGATGAAATACTTTTACCAAATCCTTGAGCAACAATTCTGGATGAAAAGGTACTTCCTCATAAAAAGAAATGCGGCTGGTATTACATCCATATACCCGACGATTGCGGAACGCATCAAAATTGGCATATGGCGCATAGTCACTCTTCAGTTCTCTATAAGTTTTATCCACCTGCTGATTGTATTTTATCAGCCAGAAATCGGCGTGCTGTCCTTTATCGAATACTGTTTCAAAAGCCAAAGAAGCAGAACCGCTTTGAGGAATATCGGCAAATATATACCGTGCCCCCGCATCGGCATACAGTTTTGCCATTGTACTGTTTCCCCCCGGCACATACCATGTACCACCGGTTTTCAGTTCTGTAATGACAGTCGGTTTCGGTGTTATGTCTTTCACTTGATTCCGGAGTGAAAGATAGGCCTCCTCTACCCCAGCAAACAAAGAGTCTGCCTCAGCCTCTTTTCCAAACAGCAACCCATAAAAACGTACCCATTCGGCACGCCCCAATGCTGAAGTTTCCATATAGTCGGCACATTCAAGAATCGGTATATTCAGCTTTTCTATACGTCCGTAACCACCACTGTTTTCGTAAGGTGAAAGCAAGATACCGTCGGGATGCATGTCTATCACTTTCTCTATGTCCGGATTCATACTGCTCCCCGCATCGGTTATTTCTTTTTTCCGACAACTTTCCAATATAGCAGGAACACGGATGTACTGCAAATCACATACTCCTTTTATTTTATCCAGTGCGCCCAACTCCTGTAAAAGTCCGCAGTGCACAGACGAGAATATCAGGGAGTTTGATAAAGGAACCCGAACAATTGTACCCTCCGGCAAGGATGAAGGACACGAATCCTGTTTATTGACCAACAAATATGTATGCAACGTTTTCAGTGTGTCCCAGGGATTACGCAGGGTAACCTGAGTATAATGCTGGTATTTTACAATTTGCAGATTCTCTGCATAGCGTAAATTCAGTGTATCACCTCCTTCTTGCATAAAAGAGGTCTTGCTCTTTCCGTTACAAGCGGAAAACAGCAAGACCATAAGTACTATATGGGCAGATAGTATGTATTTCTTCAGTTCATTTGCCATGATTATAATAATTTATCGGTCTACAATAAACAAAGCAATATGAGAAATAATCATTCTCACATCAGCTTCCTCAATATTAACATAGTAAAAACATAGTTCTTGCTACTCTTTCCTCGAGAGCACAAGCATGATTTCGTTTTGCAGGTCTTCTGACTTACTCCGGTTTGTTATGCCTTCCCACTTTCTCAAACAGAAGAAAGCAGTGGCCTGAAGTAGTAAACAAACCTTTACAAAGGAGCTTACAGCAGCGGGACTGTCCGGGACTTTCACCCGATTCCCTTTTCATCCGTGGCCTCGCATATACCAATCGGAAGCCCGACGGAACAAAACTGTGACAAATATATGCAATAAGTACTTATAATGCAATAAAAGGTGAACCAAAATCCAATTTTATTTGTTTACTTTGTGTTTATATTAAAAGTTGATATCATCTATGATTACTGCAGAAAATATTTTACTAGTCGGGTCTATTTTAATCTTTACAAGTATTCTAATCAGCAAAACCGGATATCGTTTCGGTATCCCTACCCTGCTGTTATTCCTGCTGGTAGGTATGGCTTTCGGCAGTGACGGTCTCGGCATTCAGTTCAACAGTGCTTCAGACGCTCAGTTTATCGGCATGATGGCACTCAGCATCATCTTGTTCTCGGGAGGAATGGATACCCGATACTCCGATATCAAACCAGTCTTAAAACAAGGTATACTGCTCTCTACTGTGGGAGTATTGGTCACCACACTGCTTACCGGATTGTTTATTTTCTTCCTTTCGTATTACACGCATGCCAACATAGAACTTACTCTGATGGTTTCTTTGCTGCTTGCTGCAACCATGTCGTCTACAGACTCGGCTTCGGTATTCAGCTTGTTGCGCTCACAACGCATGAACCTTAAATACAATCTCCGCCCCATGCTGGAGCTGGAAAGTGGAAGTAACGACCCGATGGCATATATGCTTACCATTGTACTGATTCAGGTTATCGGCAGCGGAAGCAATTTCGACGTAACAGTCATACTGAAAGACTTATTTATACAGTTCCTGTTCGGAGGAGTCATAGGATACGCCTTCGGTAAGTTCGCTGTCTGGCTTGTCAATAAAATAGAACTTTCCAACAGTGCTCTCTACCCGATTCTTCTGCTTAGTCTGGTCTTCATCACATTTACTCTTACCGACCTGGTTAAAGGAAACGGCTATCTGGCAGTATATATCGCCGGAATGATTGTTGGAAATGCTCGACTGGCTTACCGGAAAGAAACCAATACGTTCATGAACGGACTGACATGGCTGTTCCAGATAATCATGTTCCTGACTTTGGGACTTTTGGTCAATCCTCATGAAATGCTCGATATCTCTGTAACAGCTCTGCTTATCGGCGTCTTTATGATTCTGATAGCACGCCCGGTCAGTGTATTTTTGTGCCTGCTTCCATTTAAAGGAATCACTAATAAGGCACGAGTTTTTATTTCCTGGGTAGGACTAAGAGGAGCCGTTCCTATTATTTTTGCAACTTATCCGGTAATAGCACAAATTCCCGGCTCAAACCAGTTGTTCAATATCGTATTCTTCATTACTCTGTTATCGCTTACTATACAGGGAATGACTATTTCGAAAATGGCACGCTGGCTCAAGCTTGACTTGCCTGAAGAAAAAGAAGGTAATGAATTTGGTGTAGAACTTCCGGAGGAAATCGACACCCACCTGGATGATATCACGCTTACAGAAGACATGCTCTCAACCGGAAACCGGCTAGCCGACATGAATATTCCTAAAGGCACACTCGTGATGCTTATCAAACGAGGAAACGAATTTATTATTCCTAACGGACAGATAGAACTTCATGCCGGAGATAAACTGCTGGTAATGTCTGAAAAGAAATAAAAGTAAGGTTTACAGCTGTTTATTTCCATTTTATTTATTACATTTGGGAAACAACTTTAAAATCAAATCTTATGGAAACATATCTTTTTTGGTTGGTTCCCATTGCATCAATTCTGGCATTAGCTTTTGCCGGATATTTCTACAAGCAAATGATGCGGGAAAGCGAAGGCAGTCCTGAAATGCAGAAAATAGCTGCCCATGTTCGCAAAGGAGCCATGTCGTACTTAAAACAACAATACAAAGTTGTTACGCTTGTTTTTATCGGACTCGTTATTTTGTTTGCCATCATGGCATACGGATTCAATCTGCAAAATCACTGGGTTCCGATTGCTTTCCTTACAGGAGGATTCTTCTCGGGACTGTCGGGCTATCTGGGAATGAAAACTGCGACCTATGCTTCGGCACGTACTGCCAATGCTGCACGCAATTCATTGAACGGCGGGCTACGAATTGCTTTCCGAAGCGGAGCAGTAATGGGACTCGTAGTAGTCGGACTAGGGTTGTTCGACATTTCCTTCTGGTATATTCTTCTGGACAAATGTATTCCGGCAGATGCCATGAATCCGACTGCTAAATTATGTGTCATCACCACTACAATGCTTACATTCGGAATGGGAGCTTCTACACAAGCCCTATTCGCCAGAGTTGGAGGAGGTATTTATACGAAAGCTGCCGATGTAGGAGCTGATTTGGTTGGTAAAGTGGAAGCCGGAATTCCCGAAGACGACCCACGCAATCCGGCAACAATAGCCGACAATGTAGGTGACAATGTCGGTGATGTAGCTGGCATGGGAGCCGACTTGTATGAATCGTATTGCGGATCAATACTTGCAACAGCCGCACTAGGAGCAGCAGCCTTCATCGGAACAGGCAATACAGAAATGCAATTTAAGGCTGTTATTGCTCCGATGTTGATAGCAGCAGTAGGAATTATCCTTTCCATTATTGGCATATTCGGTGTACGTACAAAGGAAAACGCTGGCATGAAAGAATTGCTCAAAGCGCTCTCTACCGGAACAAACCTCAGTTCTGTTCTCATCGTAATAGGTACATTCCTTATTCTTTGGATGCTAAACATAACCAATTGGGTTAATATTGCCTTTGCTGTAGTAGTAGGACTATTGGTAGGAATCATTATCGGACAGTCTACCGAATATTATACATCCCAATCGTACAGACCGACTCAAAAGCTTTCGGAAAGTGGAAAAACGGGGCCTGCTACTGTTATTATCTCCGGAATCGGGCTGGGAATGATCTCTACAACAATACCTGTCATTGCAGTTGTAGCTGGAATCATCCTTTCTTACTGGCTGGCATCGGGCTTCGATTTCACCAATATCGGTATGGGACTATACGGTATAGGTATAGCCGCTGTAGGAATGCTCTCGACATTAGGCATCACCTTAGCAACCGACGCTTATGGTCCGATAGCTGACAATGCAGGAGGAAATGCCGAAATGAGCGGATTGGGCGAAGAAGTACGTCACCGTACCGATGCACTCGACTCTTTGGGAAATACAACAGCTGCTACTGGAAAAGGATTCGCCATCGGTTCGGCTGCACTGACAGGGCTTGCTTTGCTGGCTTCCTATATTGAAGAAATACGTATCGGTTTGGAACGTATCGGAACAACACTTCTCGAACTACCAGGTGGTATCAGCATAACGATCCGCGAGGCTAGTTTCACAGATTTCATGATGTATTACGACGTAACACTGATGAACCCAAAGGTTCTATCGGGTATGTTCATCGGAAGCATGATGGCCTTTCTGTTTTGTGGTCTGACTATGAATGCCGTAGGACGTGCTGCTGCCAGCATGGTAGAAGAAGTTCGCCGGCAATTCCGTGAAATCAAGGGTATACTGGAAGGCAAGGCAGAGCCGGATTACGCACGCTGTGTACAAATCTCTACCCAAGGAGCCCAGCGCGAAATGGTCTTTCCATCACTTCTGGCTATAATAGCTCCTATTGTCACTGGATTATTATTCGGGGTCCCTGGAGTAATCGGACTGCTTATCGGAGGATTGTCTTCTGGATTTGTTCTGGCTATTTTTATGGCAAACGCCGGCGGTGCATGGGATAATGCCAAGAAGTATGTAGAAGAAGGTAACTTCGGAGGTAAAGGCAGCGAAGTACATCGTGCAGCAGTAGTAGGAGATACAGTAGGCGATCCATTCAAAGACACGTCAGGCCCCAGCTTGAATATTCTTATTAAATTGATGAGCATGGTAGCTATTGTCATGGCAGGACTGACTGTATCCTGGAGCTTATTCTAAAAAGAATAATACTCACATTGATAATTTTTATCCCCAATATCCTTCACTATCTTTATTTTCTTTACTGTCAGTAATAAAAGGTAGTGAAGGATTATTTTTATAGAATCGATGTGCTTTTCTTTCATTACTTCTCAACGCACCACACATATTAGTTTCTTTTAAAACTATTTCTTTTACAAATAAAATCACCAAAAGTTTGTGAAGCAGATAAAATAAAGCTACCTTTGCGGCTTTAATTTATCAAAAATATATTTTAATGAAGAAATTTTTACTTATCTGCGCAGCGACACTAATTGTTTCAAACTCAACTTTCGCAGGAGATTATTTAACTAATACAAATCAACATGCCGCCTTTTTACGTATGGCAGCGCGTGGTGCCTCTATTGATGTAGACGGTGTATATAGCAACCCAGCCGGACTAGCCTTTTTACAAAAAGATGGTTTTCACCTCTCACTAACCGGACAAAGTGCATATCAAACTCGTGAAATTGCTGCCACTACAGGATTATGGACATTAGATGGCAAAGAAACAACACAAAATTATAAAGGTACAGCATCAGCACCGTTCATCCCTTCTTTCCATGGTGTATATAAAGATGGGAACTGGGCTGTTTCTGCAAGTTTTGCTATAACAGGAGGAGGAGGAAAAGCTTCCTTCGACAACGGTCTGCCAATGTTTAACTCTCTGGCAATTGGGGGAATTTATAAAAACGAACAACTGGCTGGTTTAATAGGAAAACCTGTTACTCCTAATATGTATGATATCAATACCGCAATGGATGGTAAACAATATATTTATGGTGTACAGCTAGGATTAAGCTATAGAATCAACGACTGGCTGAGTGTATACGCCGGAGGACGTATGAACTATGTAAAAAGCGGCTATGAAGGATATCTGAAAGCACAGTTAAAACAAGATTTCGGAGGAACGCAATTAATGAATCTGGCACTCGACTGCGAGCAGACAGGTTGGGGAGTTACTCCGATAATCGGTGCCGACGTAAAACTTGGAAAATGGAACTTGGCTGCCAAATATGAAATCAAAACAAACTTAAATATCGAAAACAAGACTAATACTTTAGATGCTCCAGGGGTACCGGAAGAAGTTCTTAAACCTTATGCTGATGGAGAACAGACTCCCAGCGATATTCCTGCATTTCTGAGTGTAGCTGCCGGATACGAAATTTTGCACAACCTGCGTGCTTCGGTAGAATACCACTTCTTTGATGACAAACATGCCGGTATGTTGAATGACCGTCAGAAGACATTGAAGCACGGAACACACGAATACCTTGCCGGAATAGAATGGGATATCATCAAGGAATTAACTATCAGTGGAGGTTTCCAGAAAACGAACTATGGATTAAGCAATGATTTCCAAACAGATACAAGTTTCTACTGTAGTTCATACTCACTAGGATTCGGAGCAAGAGTCAACTTCAATGAATCATGGAGTATTGATGTTGCATATTTCTGGACTAACTATGATGATTATACAAAGACTACAGAAAGTTATAATAATACCGGAGTAAAAGGTACAGATGTATATAGCCGTACGAATAAAATATTCGGTCTGAGTCTGAATTATCATTTCTAAAAAGTAAGATATATTTTCGGGGAAACTAAATATTCTCTCCTCTTCGCCTGTCATTGATTTTATCATCTGTTTGTCGATAAAATTAATGACAGGCTTTTTGTTTTTTACCATAAAGAAAACGAATACTGCTCCCTAAAAGTTTTACATATAACTTTGAAGGTGCAGTTCATTTTTTTAATAGAAAATAACACCCCCCAATGAATTTAGCTGAAAGAGATTGAACTTCGTAATTTTTTTTTCTTAACTTTGCGCTGCATCTTAAAGAGATTACAAACAACTTTAAACAAAAAATATTGAGATTATGATGACTATTGACAAATTCAACTTTGCCGGAAAAAAGGCAATCGTTCGCGTTGACTTCAACGTACCTTTGAACGAAGAAGGTAAAATTACTGACGATACTCGTATCCGTGGTGCTCTGCCTACTTTGAAAAAAGTATTGGCTGATGGTGGTGCTCTCATTATTATGTCACACATGGGTAAACCAAAAGGCAAAGTAAACGCTAAATATTCTCTGAGCCAGATTGTAGACGCTGTTGCTGCTGCTTTGGGTACTCCAGTTCAGTTTGCTCCAGATTGCGCTAAAGCTCAGGAAGCTGCTGCTGCTTTGAAACCAGGTGAAGTTCTGTTGCTCGAAAACTTGCGTTTCTATCCTGAAGAAGAAGGAAAACCTGTAGGTATCGAAAAAGAAGATCCTGCTTACGAAGATGCAAAGAAAGCTATGAAAGCTTCTCAGAAAGAATTTGCTAAAACTTTGGCATCTTACGCAGACTGCTATGTAATGGATGCATTCGGTACAGCTCACCGTAAACACGCTTCTACTGCAGTTATCGCTGACTACTTCGATGCTGATCACAAGATGTTGGGTTACCTGATGGAAAAAGAAGTTCAGGCTGTAGACAACGTTTTGAAAGATATCAAACGTCCGTTTACTGCTATCATGGGTGGTTCTAAAGTTTCTACTAAGATCGGTATCATCGAAAACTTGATGGACAAAGTAGATAACTTGATCCTTTGCGGTGGTATGGCATTTACTTTTGCAAAAGCTCAGGGTGGTAAGATCGGTAACTCATTGGTTGAAGATGACAAACTTGACTTAGCTCTTGACATCATGGCTAAAGCTAAAGCTAAAGGTGTTAACTTGGTTTTGGGTTGCGACTGTGTAGCTGCTGATGCATTTGCAAACGACGCACACACTCAGGTTTGCGACGACAAGAACATTCCTGACGGATGGATGGGATTGGATGCAGGTCCTAAGACTCGTGAAGAATTCAAAGCAGCTATCAAGGGTGCAAAGACTATTTTGTGGAATGGTCCTGCCGGTGTATTCGAAATGGACAACTTCGCAGGTGGTTCTAAAGTAATTGCAGAAGCTATTGCTGAAGCTACAAAAGAAGGTGCATTCTCATTGATCGGTGGTGGTGACTCTGTAGCTTGTATCAACAAGTTTGGTATGGCTGATCAGGTTTCTTACATCTCTACTGGTGGTGGTGCTTTGTTGGAAGCTATCGAAGGTAAAATCCTTCCGGGTATCGCAGCTATCCGTGGCGACAAATAATTTAGACTAACACTCTATACCTAAGAGTTATATGAGAGGACAATTCTCTTCCGAGGATTGTCCTCTTTCTTTTTTCATACATCGAGCAACACGTTTTTCATTTTGACATTACAGTTATTATTGCTGCCCGATAAGAAATCTTCATCAGCCTTCATAGGCCGTTTGAAAAAGAGCTGGTCATCATACAACTTTGAAAGAGCTGTTTTTCTGTATAAACATCACTCTATAAATTATTATGTATCAGACCAAGATATGTTTACACTGGCAGTTCCCGTTTATTAAAACAATGTTCAAACGACTATATTCAAGCAAATGCCAACAATCGTAAAAGTTCTACCGGACAGCAATAGAACAAAATAAAATAAAAGATATACCCCTAATAAAAAAACTCCTTTTACACCCGCCCAGAGCAGTGTATAAAAGGAGTTTTTTATTATAATACAAGAGTCTTATCCCAAGAAAGAAATCAGCACACCGGCAGCAACAGCCGAACCGATAACACCTGAAATATTACTTGCCATACAATACTGAAGCACATGATTCTTCGGGTCGTATTTCAAAGCAATTTCATTGGCTACACGGCTTGCCATAGGCACAGCACTCAGTCCAGTAGCTCCAATCAGCGGATTAATCTTCTTCTTAGTGAAGAGATTGAAAACCTTCACAAACAAAATACCACCTGAAATAGACAATGCAAAGGCAAGGAAACCACCAATTACAATGCCGATAGTAGTCCAATTCAGGAAAGCATCTGTTGTCATAGTTGCTCCTACTGAAATACCCAGGAAGATAGTTGCTGCATTCATAATACTATTGGAAGCCGCATCAAACAAGCGTGAAGTATTGCTACCGATTTCCTTTACCAGGTTACCGAACATCAACATACCGATCAAAGGTACTGCACTCGGAACAAACAAAGCTACAATGGTTGTAACTACGATAGGGAACAATATCTTCAGCACACGCAGGTTCTTGATTTCTGTCTTCGAAGGATATTTCTTCTCCTGTTCTTTCATATTGATAGAAAGTTCCTTCTTAGTACACCAGATACGAACAACCAGCGGAATGATAACCGGAACCAAAGCCATGTACGAATAAGCCGCAATAGCAATAGGACCTAACAAATGAGGAGCCAGCTTGATTGTTGTAAAGATAGCTGTCGGACCATCTGCACCACCAATAATACCCAGTGAAGCAGCTTCCTTAGGAGTAAATCCCATCAGGATAGCTACCAGCAGTACAGCAAAGATACCCAACTGAGCAGCCGCTCCAAAAATAGAAAGACGAAGATTACGAAGCATCGGTCCAAAATCGGTCAATGCACCTACTCCCATAAAGATGATAGGAGGAAGGAATCCTGTCTTGATCAACATATAATAAATGAAGTTCATCAAGCCCAGCTCATGAGCAATTTCATGCAGAGGCATTTCCCAGACGTTCTTCATCACACCATTCACCATCACCATGCCATTCTCATCAGCCTGTATAACTCCCATATCGCCACCCGGGAAATTGGCTAGCAATACCCCGAAAGCTATCGGCACAAGCAGCAAAGGTTCATACTGCTTTTTGATACCCAGATAAAGGAGAATAAAAGCAATGGCATACATGATGAGAAACCGCGGATCAGCAACAATATTGCTGAACGCAGTCATATCATATAATCTTGCAAATATATCTTCCATTATAATATCTTCATTAATACATCATCTTCTGATACGGAATCACCCGAATTAGCACAAATGGCAGTTACGGTTCCGCTAAACTCGGCACGTATCGCATTGTAAGTCTTCATAGCTTCCACGTAGCATATTACGTCACCCTGGTTCACCTTATCTCCTACCTTCAGCGGAGTTTCCTGAGCATTCTTGGTCAGGAAGAACTTACCTTCAAGCGGTGAAAGCACTTCTTTACCTTCGCCAGCAGGAACTGCCGCAGGCTGTTCTGCAGGAGCAGCAGCCTGAGCACCATGCAAAGCTGCAGGATTAACATCACCAAAGGCTACTGTCACACGGTATGGCTGGCCGTTGACATCAACAGTCAATATCTTAGTCTGATCGTTGGCCATGTGTACTTCTTCCTTCGCTTCACGGCGTTTCTTCACATCTTCCAAGAAATCAGCTTTAGCCTTTCCACTCTTGTAGGCCTCATACTGAGCCGGATGCATAGCATATTCGAAGAGTTCTTCATTGTCCTGACCGGTTTCCCATTTCTTTTCCCACATCATCTGACGATATTTATCCAGCTGGTCAGGATAATTATCCTGAGGATTACCTGTAAAGAATTTACGTCCTTCACGTTCAGCCTTTTCCACAATTTCCGGAGCCAGCTTACCGGGCAACTGTCCTGCCTTACCCAAAATCATATCCCAGATATCATCGGCAATCATACCCCAGCGTTCCTTACCTTTTTCCATCTGGATAACATTCATCATAGCCAGATTCTTTACATACTGGCTAAACGGAGTAACCAAACAAGGATAACCTACACGCGGCCATACATATGCCACTTCATCAAACAGCTTAATAAGCAGTTCATCCTGAGTCATAAACGGCAAATTACGTTTTGCCTTATATTTATTGATAGACTCCAGATTGGTTTCCAAATCGGCCATCAAGCTACCCATCATACCACCTGGAAGTCCCGGACCGATCAGTAATGAGTTCATCAGACGGTTACGCGGACTGATATACAAGCCCAGAAAATCATCCATAAATTCCTGAATCAGCGAACGTACTTTCATGTAGGCCTGCATATTGATTTCAGGAACCTTAAAGCCGGCATCTTTCAACATTGCCTGCACACTGATTACATCGGCATGTCCTGTACCCCATGAAAGAGGTTCCATACCAACATCTACATAGTCACATCCGGCCTTACATACCTCGAGGATAGAAGCCATATTAAAACCAGGTCCGGCATGAGAGTGATACTGGATAGTAATATCTTTCTTTATCTGCTTGATGCCGGCAACGATCTTACCTAAGAAAACCGGACGTCCGATACCTGCCATATCCTTGATACAGATTTCATCACATCCGGCTTCAATCAGTTTCTTTGCCATATCCAGATAATATTCTACGGTATGCACCGGTGAATATGTGATACACAGACAGCACTGAGAAATCATTCCAGCATCGTGAGCATAACCGATTGAAGGGATAATATTGCGAACATCATTCAGTCCACAGAAGGTACGTGTAATATCTGTTCCCTGAGCTTTTTTTACCTTATAAAACAATTTGCGTACGTCGGCAGGAACCGGACTCATGCGCAAGCCATTCAAGGCACGGTCTAACATATGTGTCTGAATACCTGCTTCGTGAAACGGTTTTGTCCATTCACGCACAGCTTTATTCGGGTTTTCTCCAAAAAGCAAATTAACTTGTTCAAAACCTCCCCCATTTGTTTCAACACGAGCAAAACACCCCATTTCGATAATGGCTGGGACCACCTTAACCAACTGGTCTACGCGAGGCACATATTTTCCTGCGCTCTGCCACATATCACGAAAGACCAGACTAAATTTTACTTCTTTTTCCATTGTAAAAGTAATGTGTTTTTCTTTAACAGATTCATTTCAATTTTTCAATCTTTATCACCTGACCCTTACCGGCAGTCAGAATTTCCACAGCGGCCTTAATAGCATCCATTGCCCCGGCATCTGTAGAAGGCCCACTTGTAACAGGCTTCTTCTTCGGCTCTTCTTCAGGGGCTATCTTATTCACCACAGAAATAAGGAACTGACTTATCCAGATAACAATCAGAAGAATCAAGAAAACGGTGCACATTCCGACCACCATTAACAATAATCCGACTCCGATGTTCTCCATAATATAAATAAGTTATTAATTGTACAAAAAACACTCTCCAGAAAACCAGTTTCTAAAGAGTGTCCCAAAATTACGGATTCAGATTACATTTCGTAAATATCCGCTATTAAATAATGTAAATTTATCAGAATAAAATATCCTGTAAAGGCTTGCGGTTCTTCTCCGGAACCTCCTGCGAGGCAGGATATCCTACCGGAACAAGGGCTACCGGCTCTATGTTTGCAGGCAATCCCAATATCTCCTTACAGAGAGGTACATCAAAATTGCATACCCAGCATGTTCCCAATCCTTGTTCGGCTGCAGCCAGACACAAATGTTCTACTGCAATAGAAACATCCACATCGGTATGATCTTTGTTGTCCAACTTACGATGCCATGCTACATTATGATCGCCACAGGCCACAATGATACAAGGAGCTGTCTTTATCCATTCACGGGGATAGGCAGATTTCAAGGCTTCCAGCAGTTTTTTCTCGGTTATCACAGCAAATTTCCAAGGCTGGAAATTTACAGCCGACGGTGCAAGACGCACACACTCCATTATATAGTCCAGCTTGTTTTGTTCTATCGGACGTTCCTCATAATTCCTTACTGAATAACGTGCTTTTACAAGTTCCAGAAAATTCATTTTATCAAACAGTTAAAGATTTCATATCACAAAAATAACGAAAGTTATTTCCACAAAAAAGTATCCGTCTGGATTTTTATATATTCGGCATATCCGCACAGAAAAGTCGAATGCATACTAAATGCTGACAGAAAATTCGATTCCTACGATATTGGCAGACCGTTTCGGTTCATACTGACGGCAATAGAAAACATTACATGAGCACTGACTTGACAGTTTTACATTTACTCCCGGACGATAACGCATACGCGCTATGCTGAAAAATACGTCCTCTCCTATCGGCTGGTAAAGTTCTACAGAAAAATAGAGTTGTACTTTCCAGGATACAGGTGCGTAATCGATCTTTATCCGCGAGCGGAGCCTACTTTCTACATCCCCTTCGAAAAAGGTCTGCTGAAAAAATTCCCGTAAAGACAATTTAAAATCATGACATTTCAGATATCCCTGCGCTCCGGCAAGATAACGATGTCTGAACTTCCACCCTTCACTACCTCTATTCCGGTAATGTACTTCATACAGTCCTTCCAACTTTAAGAAAGACAATATATTGTAACCAGCCCCCAAATTCAGACTTACACGATCGGCTTCCTTCAGATGGTTTTTCGAACGAAACTCTGCCGCCCCCGACAGATTCCAGCGGCTCGTCACTTTATAATTTAATTTGACTCCTGTCCATGTGGCAAATTCATCCGACTGTGCACAGGCTGTATGTACGGCCATAAAAGTAAGACACACCATACAGACTAAACGGATAAGAAGCTTTATTATGTTTTTCATGCCACAAACAATTATCAGCGTTAACCAGAAAGAATACAAAGATAACAAATCAGCTTTTAGTATCCGAAGAATAGTCCTCAAAAAAACATCAGCAAGTTTAGCTGAAAAATTGCTCAATTTTAAAAAAAACATCAGCAAGTTTTCGCAAACATTTCATGATGTTTTTTCATTCGCTCCCCAAAAATCTAAATGAACTTTATTCATTCATTTATTGTATCTTTGCAAAGCATAAAAACAAGACATACAGATTATGAAAAAACTAGCAATATTCGATCTTGACGGAACATTGATTGATACAATTGCCGACCTGGCAGGAGCAACCAATTACGCATTGCAGGAATGTGGATTTCCTACACACGAAACAGATGCCTACCGCTATTTTGTAGGAAACGGAATAAACAAACTTTTTGAACGTGCCTTACCTGAAAATGAACGCAGTGAAGCGAATATTCTGAAAATACGTTCTCTGTTTATACCTTATTATAATATACACAATGCAGACCTTAGCCAACCCTATCCGGGTATAACCGATGTACTGGATACACTGCAACGCAAAGGTATGATGCTGGCAGTAGCCTCTAATAAATATCAGGAAGCTACCTCCAAACTGATCAAACAATATTTCCCGCAAATAACATTCGCACAAGTATTCGGACAGAGAGAAGGAGTACCAGCCAAACCCGATCCCAGTGTCATTTTTGAAATTATTGAGAAAACGGGAGTAAAAAAAGAAGAGGTCGTTTATCTCGGAGATTCATGCGTAGACATGCAGACCGGAATAAATGCAGAAGTAACCACCATAGGAGTAAGCTGGGGATTCCGTCCACGCACGGAACTGGAAGCATACCATCCTGATTTTATAGCCGACCGGACTGAAGATATACTACAATATCTGGCAGAATAAAAAATGCCACAGGCTGCAATAATCATACAGCCTGTGGCAAAACAAAAAACTGTTATCAAATAGAAAGTTCGTCTAGCACTTCAATCAGCGACTTATCCAAAGGTTTGTCTTTCTTGATAGCCTCAGTGAAAGGAACATACACAATTTTATCATTGCGGATACCTATCATAACATTACGCTGGTCTTCTTTCAATGCCTCGATAGCTCCTACTCCCAGACGGCTAGCCAAAATACGGTCGTAAGCACTAGGAGAACCACCTCGCTGCAAATGCCCTAAGATTGTTACACGTACATCGTACTGCGGATATTCATTTTTCACACGCTCTGCATAGTACATTGCACCTCCGTTTTTCGGAGCTTCCGACACGATGACTATACTGCTGTTCTTCGACTTACGGAAGCCACGACCGATAAATTTCTCCAGCTGGTCTACGTCAGTCTGGTCTTCAGGAATAATGGCTGCTTCTGCTCCAGAAGCAATCGCACTGTTTTGTGCCAGAAAACCGGCATCACGTCCCATCACTTCAACGAAGAAAATACGATCGTGTGAAGTTGCTGTATCACGAATCTTATCCACACAGTCTACAATTGTGTTCAAGGCTGTATCATATCCGATAGTAGAGTCCGTTCCATACAAATCATTATCAATAGTTCCCGGCAAACCGATGCAAGGAACATCAAACTCATTGGCAAATATCTGCGCTCCGCTTAATGAACCGTTTCCGCCGATTACAACCAATGCATCAATACCAGCAGCTACCATATTATCGTATGCCACCTTACGGCCTTCGGGAGTCATAAAGTCTTTCGAACGTGCAGTCTTCAAGATTGTTCCCCCACGCTGGATAATGCTGCTGACATCCTGAGTCGTAAGTTCCTTAATCTCATTACGGATCAAACCTTCATACCCTCTGTAAATACCTTTCACAGTATAACCGTTACAAATGGCACTGCGAGTCACAGCACGAATCGCTGCATTCATTCCTGATGCATCACCACCTGATGTCAGGATACCAATACACTTAATTTGTTTCATAATAACTCGTTTGTTGAATTTTCCAATTCCTAAATATTCTAAAAACAGTCCCCAAAAGTAGAACATTTCTACAAAACAAAGTAATCCGTATGTATAAATAACTATAAAAAGACAGTTTTCACGTCCGATAGAACAGAGTATAATCTATGTTACTTATTTTTTCAAATACCGTACATATCCTCAATATTTACCTGACACGCTGGTACATAATGTTATCAATAGAACAATATTTGCAACATAGCTGTCAATCTCCAACAACATAAATCCATATTTTTGCAACAAACATTAATTCAAATCAACAATGAAAAAACACATCCGTCTACTCACATTAGCAGCCATAAGTCTGGCAGGATTTACTTATGGCAACCAGCTTCAGGCTTCATCACCCGATAATGCCATTTTCAGTCATTTCACCTATACCGGACAGGACAAAGTTTATAACGATAACAAGCTTTCAGCAAATGAATTTTATAGTCCCATATTACAAGGATGCTATCCAGATCCTAGCATTTGCCGAAAAGGAAATGATTATTATCTGGCATGCTCTTCATTTGCCGTCTATCCGGGAGTACCTATATTCCATTCTACTGATCTGGTAAACTGGAAACCGATAGGTCACGTCCTCGAACGTCCTTCACAACTAAAACTACAAAACTGCAAGATCAGTGAAGGTATTTATGCCCCCACTATCCGATATAATCCATACAACGATACTTTCTATATGATTACGACCCATATCGGAGGAGGATTGGGGAATATCATTGTGAAAACATTCGATCCGGCAAAAGGCTGGAGCGATCCTATCAAGCTAAACTTCGACGGAATAGATCCGTCTATCTTTTTCGATGACGACGGTAAAGCTTATATAGTGCATAATGACGCTCCCGAACAGGCTTTATATGAAGGACATCGAGTAATTAAAATCTGGGAATATGACGTGCAAACAGACCAAATAATAGCCGGAACAGACAAAGTTATAGTAAATGGAGGTGTTGACATCACCAAAAAACCAATATGGATAGAAGCTCCTCACCTATATAAAAAAGAAGGCAAATATTATCTGATGTGTGCAGAAGGAGGTACGGGCGACAACCATTCGGAAGTAATTTTTATCAGTGACAGTGCTACCGGACCGTTTGTTCCGTCGAAACAGAATCCGATTCTTTCGCAAAGACATCTTCCGGCAAACCGTCCGGATAAGGTCGACCGGGCAGGACATGCCGATATAACAGACACTCCTTCCGGAAAATGGTACGGAGTATTTTTAGCTGTACGCCCTAATGAATGCAACCGAGTTAATACTGGAAGAGAAACCTATATACTGCCTGTCGACTGGTCGGAAGAGTTTCCCGTTTTCGAAGGTGGCATGCAAGCGTTGCAACCCAAATTAAAAATGCCTGATGGTGTAAAAAACCAGACGGGAACAAACGGGTTTGTTCCCAACGGAAACTTCACATTTACAGATAACTTGAATTCACTCCCACTCGATAACCGATGGGTAGGCATTCGTGATGCCCGTGAAAAATTTATCTCAATAGGAGAAAACGGATTACAAATAACTCCTTATGCTACTGACATAACAGAGGCAAGACCAATTTCAACACTTTTTTTCCGCCAGCAACACAACTGCTTTACGGCTTCTGTAAACCTGCAATATAAACCGACAGCAGAAAATGAACTTGCCGGAATGGTGTGTTATCAGAAAGAATCGTTTAATTATGTATTCGGGATAACCCGAAAAGGAAATGAATGTTACTTACTGCTTCAGCGTACAAATAATGGAAAATCGGAAATCGTTGCTAATACTCCTGTCGATATGCAACAACCCTTATATTTACAGATACAAGCCGAAGGAGATAAATACACATTCAACTATTCTACCGATGGACATTCTTTTAAAAATTTAGGAGGTATTGTTTCCGGAGATATTCTCTCAACTAATGTAGCTGGCGGATTTACAGGAAATATGATTGGGCTATATGCTACGTCTGCCAATATGGCTCATCCTCAATAAACAGGTAAGCAATTATCAGCAAAATTCCGGCTCCTCTCTAATAGAAAATGAGCCGGGATTTTGATATATATCAGATAAAAGAGTTTTCTGCTGCAACTATTTAGCAGAAAGTTTGTCGATTTTTACAACTTCGTACACTCCATCGTACTCTGCAGCAAAACCTTCCTGCGATTTACCCATATCTCTTACCTCTAGTTCTGCATGCACAGGTACTCCATTCTTTTGTCCTTTAGTCAGTTCATCATACTGCTTGTAAAGCTCTCCAGTTTTGTCTATCACCCAATAGCAAACAGTATCTCCATCAGCAACAAACGACCGGACTTCATGAGCTATAATCAGCTCTCCTTTTACAGAAATTGTTTCTTTTTGTTGTGCAGGCAATGCTGTCTGAGAGGTCTGTGCCTCATCACTTCTGGAATAGGAATATACCGTACCGTTTTTCTCCAAAAGTAAAGTTTTATCAGACAAATCTTTAATCACCAATGTATCAGAAAAAGCAATCGTCTAGTGGTTGCCAATACTTTTACCGGCGAAAATAAGTACATCCCCCTCTTTTTTCCATGATTCATACTGAAGAGTAGCCATATTTATAGAAGAAGCTGTTCCATCGGGCTCAAGAACAAAACCCTGCTGCATATTTTCCATACCCGGTACAGGTTCAACCCATGCACCTTCTATACTGGCTCCGTTACATGCCGGAAGTAAAGCCATACAACCTAAAGCCATTGTGCTTATCCAAATAAGATTCTTCATAACTTTTATTAATTTAATATTGAATTTAAAATGCAATTTATCAAGAAAATATCGAATCTGCAAAAACTGAATCTAAAGATAATTTAATGCACGCCTGAAAAATCGAGTAGGAGGAAAACGAAGTAGTTTTCTTCCTACTTTCGTTTTCCGACCTCTCACACCACCGTACGTGCCGTTCGGCATACGGCGGTTCTTTACTATGGATGCCTTTCGTATTCTTCGAAAGACACTTCCACGACATCTTCTTCAACCATCCATTTGTAGGTCTGCGCTCCTTTATACCCTTCGGATTCCGTCCTATCTCTTTAAAGGTAGCCCAATACTTCTGTTTTGGTTTTATGCATTCGTTCCAACAAACGGTAGTTTTCAGTTATGCCGTTTAAATAAAGTTTGGTCCTTCCCTATAGGCATACATGCCTTGGGTACTACGACCTCTGCTGACTTCTCACGGCAAGCTTTACTCCATCATGGTACTTCGAATCATTCATCCTCACCATATGTCCGTGAGACCTCCTCGGATAAGGGTATTAACTTTCAATCTTATGTCTGCTCCATTTACACTAACCGTCCCGAATAGCTATAGGGCTTTAGTTTGTTTCGCAACCTTACCCACGGTCATATGCCTTATATGAGGTTTCTGTTCGTCAGACCAGATGTTTGCCGCCAGCTTCTTTCAGATTCCAACTCGCGATGGACACCCTTGCTTTTGGCTGTATGATTCCCGCTATTAGGGCTCATTGGGGACTTGCACCCGTTAGCTAATACTCATGCCGAGCATACGAAAAAAGATAATGCCCGTAAAAACCGGGCATTATCTTAAAAACAGAAGCATAACCTTATCAGTTTTTCTTAAGTTCAAAATCGAATGTTGCCGGAACAAAACCAGGCAATGCAACAGGTTCATTGTCACCTTCACCCAACGAAACTTCAGGGACATAAATCTTGAACTTCAGATTTGTTGTTTCTACTTCGTAATTCGCTCCATCAACCGGAGATACTTTAACCTCAATATGTAAATTCTGAGCCTCTCCACCTTCAGTTTCCGACGGAATTGATACATTCAGTTCCAAAGGCTTCGGATCGAGAACGAATAAAATACTATCTTTTTCTGTATTCAGTTCCGGTTCGTATCCTATCTTATAACTTACATCACCTACTGCTTCTACAATCTTATTCGCAGTTTCCTCATCACCAACAATATCAAGTACAATATCTTTTATCGGGAAACTGTCAAAATAAACAGTATCATTGTCCACCTTTACCGCAACATCTGTGCCCTCAGGAGTATCTTCTCCTCCATCAGTTCCGTCTTCCGTTGTAGTAGATTCGGTCAGATAAAACATTTTTCCTGTATAATTGCCAAACATATGATCTGTTGTCACTTCGACAGGAGGTGTCGGAGTTGTTTCGTCGTCATCACTGCAAGCTACAAAGCCCAAAGAACATCCAAGCATCAGCATGGAAATAAATAAACGGTTCAGTTTAATTTGTTTTTTCATTTCTCTAATTTTTCGTTTGAAACTTCAATTATTAGTTTTATCAGCTGACACATAAAAAATGTCAGGCAACAAGTATTACCGCACAAGTTTATAGAGAAAAATAAATAAAATTTTTATTGAAGAATTTTAACATTTAGCCATGCAGGATTCATATCAATTCATCATTTAGAGAGTAAAAAGCCATTTAATGTTCAACAAAAAAACATATATTATGAAAACTCATTTTCCATTTTGCAAGGGATTTATAATGGCAGCAGCACTGACAAGCATTATGGGATTGTCATCTTGCCTGGATGACGATGATGAAAACTATTATAATATTAATTATCCTAATGCACTGGTTACTGTTAAGAGTGATGCAAATGATAGTTTTTTCCTCCAGCTGGATGACAGTACAACACTGCTACCGGTAAATCTCGCATCTTCTCCCTTTGGAGATAAAGAAGTGCGTGCTCTTGCCAATATAGAAGAAGTAGATGAACCGAGCGGAGCATATACTAAAGCTGTACATATTAATTGGATAGACAGCATTCTCACCAAACCGATAGCTACTGACTTGGGGGAGGAAAATGACCAGACTTACGGAACAGACCCTGTAGAAATAGTTAAAGACTGGGTAACAATAGCAGAAGACGGATATCTGACCTTACGATTCCGTACTGTATGGGGAGCAGGATCTCAACCTCATTTTGTAAACCTATTACTGGGAAATAATCCTGACAATCCGTATGAAGTAGAATTCAGACACAACGCATATGGAGATACATACGGCGAGTCTGGAGATGCACTGGTAGCATTTAAGCTGGACGGGCTTCCTGATACAGAAGGAAAGACAGTAAAGCTTACTCTCAAATGGAAATCATTCAGCGGAGATAAGTCTGCAGAATTCGATTATTGTACACGTAAATCGCTGGCTCCTCAGAACTCAGCAATTACATCTGTAAGAAGCAATTACAAACTCAAGTAACCCCTTTATAAATATATAGATACACTTAAAGAAGACAAAAACCTAGAAAATGTCCCGGTAGCATGATTTTCCATATTCTAAATAACCGCATACCATAACTTTTATCATGCTTACCGGGACTTTTATTGTAATATGTTATCTCTACGTATTATACAATCTTCACCAATTGATCCCTTTCCTATTGAAAAAATATTGGTTGCCGAAAACCATGTCCCGACAACCAATAACGAATCTTTATTTATACTCAAATTCCACAATATTTTGCGTATCAGCCGATGAAGAAGATATATAAGCTTTAAACTTGCCCGGCTCTGCAACCCATTCATGTTTGCGATCATCAAAGAATTGTAAGTCCTCCGGTTTTATCGTAAAAGTTATTTCTTTTTCTTCACCTGGTTGAAGTGAAACTTTCTGAAATCCTTTTAACTCTTTCTGCGGGCGAAGCAAAGAACATTTTTCATCTCCAATATACAATTGAACGGTTTCTTTTCCGGCTACCGTTCCTGTATTCTTAACCTTTACTGAAACCGACAGAGTTTCTCCTTCATTCATTTGTTTAGCCGACAAAACAGGCTTACTATACTTGTAAGTAGTATAACTCAATCCATAGCCAAACGGGAAGAGAGGTTTAATCTTCTTAGTGTCATACCAGCGATACCCAACTAATATATCCTCTTTATATTCCTGTTTGATACTATCGCCCGGATAACTCATTTCGCCATAAAAATGAGCCGGACAATCTTTCAGTTTTACCGGATAAGAGAAAGGAAGCTTTCCGCTAGGATTTACTTTTCCAGTAAGCACATCAGCCAGTGCATCTCCTCCAACCGAACCTAGATACCAGGACTGTACGATAGTTGGAACCTCTTTTACCCACGGCATCTCGACAGCATTTCCACTTACGATTACAGCTACCAGATTCTTATTTACTTTCAACAAGCCCTCAATCAGTTCATTCTGACCAAAAGGAAGTTCGTAAGACAAGCGGTCACCTCCTTCACAATCTTGGAAATGATTCTTGTTCAATCCGCCAATAAAGATAACCAGATCAGCCTTAGCTGCCTTTTCTACGGCATCATTGCGTAAAGAATCGACTTTAGCCTGAGATATTTTTTCCTCACGTCCATACATTGGACGGCCAGCTGCATATCCTTGTGCATATACAATACGATTGCCAAAGTATTTTTTCAGTCCATCCAACGGTGATATAAATTTCTTCACCTTCAATTCGGAAGAACCTCCTCCCAACATCAAATTACGTGTAGCATTATCACCTACAACCAATATCTGCTTATACTGATCAGGAGCAACAGGCAATAAAGCTGGTTGCTTTTTGGCTGCTTCATTTTTCAATAGCACGATACCTTCTGTTGCTACCTGATAAGCAGCCTGTTCATGAGCTTCATTGGTCATCGATCCAAAAGGTTTCTGACGATTCATGGCTGTACGGAAAATCAAGCGCAAGACACGAGCAGCCTTATCTTTCACTACCTCCATCGGTATTTTTCCTTCCTTAACCATCTTCAGATAGTTCCTTCCCAAATAGTAGTCGTCATACCCAAACTCCGACTCAGAAGTCAAGCCATTGGTATACGATCCCATTTCAATATCCAGTCCGTACATGGCAGCTTCATATGTATCATGTGCGGCTCCCCAGTCGGTTATCACACACCCGTCGAATCCCCATTCATCTTTCAGTATGTCATTATTCAGCAGTTTATGGTGAGTAGCATGCATTCCGCGTACTTTATTGTATGCTCCCATGATGCTCCATACACCACCACGCTGTACGGCGGCTTTAAATGCCGGAAGATAAATTTCATACAAAGCACGATCACTAACCTGTACATCGATGTGCCCGCGCCAAAGCTCCTGATTATTTAATGCATAATGTTTCACACAAGCAGCCACACCGTTTTTCTGAACTTCCTGAATATAAGGAACACACATCTCAGAAGCCAGATAAGGATCTTCTCCCAAGTATTCAAAATTTCTTCCGTTAAGTGGAGTACGATAAATATTCACCCCCGGTCCTAACAGTACATCTTTCTCGCGGTAACGCGCTTCTTCACCAATCGCTTTACCATACTTCGCAGCCAGATCCGGATTCCAGCTAGCTGCCAGACAAGTCAATGCCGGAAAAGCTGTACAGCTATCACTCGTCCATCCGGCATATCCCCAGTCGTTCCAATTAATTTCGGCACGAACTCCATGTGGCCCGTCACTCATCCACAGTTCAGGAATACCCAAACGTGGACAACCGGGTGAACTGAATTTACCCTGAGCGTAACTGAGTCTTGTCTTCTCTTCCAATGTCATTCGCTTCAGAGCATCCTGTACTCTTACTTCCAACGGCTGTTTATCATCCAGATAAACAGGAATATCCGTTTTATTTTGTGCATGTAACGAAGCACATGCAATACTCAATAATCCTATAAAAATAAACATCTTTTTCATAATATTCTTTTTTCAGCCAAGATAATATTATTCTGAAACAATATCAACTACAGCTTCTTTTAATCCCTCAGAAATCGCTTTCAAACGCGCTGCTCCTGTTTTTCCATTATTCTGCAATACGACCAAGCATTTACCGTTGAACGCCTTTCGTTTATTATCTTTAAAACGTTCCATCGAAGTCTGGCTTCCATTGTCAACTCCAGCTATAAACAGGTTTCCTTCTACTTCAAAACGAACCAGATTATCCGCAAGAGGACAAATATTTCCTTCTGCATCCAAGATTTCTACTGTTACAAAACTCAAATCAGTACCGTCTGCTTTCAAGATATTTCTATCTGGAGTCAGACGTATCATACTCGGTGTTCCCGCTGTACGAATTTCTTTTTCGGCAACCACTGTTCCTGCTTTTCGAGCAACAACCTTAACACTTCCCGGCTCATATTTTACACGCCAAAAAACATGTAAATGATTATCATCTTTCGATTTTATTCCTTGTGATTTACCATTCACAAACAGTTCCACTTCATCTGCCTGATTGTAATAACACCACATATCAACATCCTGTCCCTCGGTCCAGTTCCAATGCGGGAAAAGATGCAAGACTTGTTTATCTGTCCATTCCGACTGATAGAGATAGTATACATCTTTAGGGAAACCAGCCAAATCAACAATACCAAAATATGAACTGCGTGCGGGCCAGCCATAAGGAGTCGGTTCACCGATATAGTCGAAACCAGTCCATACATATTGCCCGCTGATAAAATCATTTTTCTTTATCAACAGCAAACTTTCTTCATGAGTATTTCCCCAGGGAACATGACAGTTTTCATAAGAAGAACATGCAAATGTTGAATCATAAAATGGTTTATCCCAGCGTTCAGGGCAAATAAACATCTGGTCGCTCGGCATCCGGTAATATCCACGTGTCATCAGAGCCGAATTACTTTCCGTAATGATAAACGGTTTGCCAGGGAAATTTTTTGGAACCTCAGGAATGTTGACATTATGATAATTATAGCCAATGATATCCAACGCTCCGGAACGGAACAAATGATTAGCAGGATTAGGTTCATTGCATCCTGCTGTAATCGGACGAGTCGGATCCAAGGTTCTTACAAAATCGGTCAGTTTCTTTGTAAGTAAAGAGTTTACACTTTCTTCACCTTCCTTAGCCAGCATGTCTGCCGAGTGGCCGAAATTCAGAATCAGGTTAGCTTCTTCCAGACTTAAAGTATCAGCCTGCGCATCACTCCATTGTTCCAATACCTCATTTCCGATACTCCACATAAAAATAGAAGGATGATTACGGTCGCGAAGAATAAAATCGTGCAAATCTTTTTCATGCCATTCATTGAAGTAACGTGCATAATCATGAGCAGTCTTTTTCTTGCGCCACATGTCAAACGCTTCATCCATTACAATAAATCCCATACGGTCGCACAAATCAAGCAGTTCTGGTGCCGGAGGATTATGTGAACAACGGATACCATTACAGCCCATTTCTTTCAAGATCTGCAACTGGCGTTCGATGGCACGTACATTGACCGCTGCTCCCAGGCATCCCAAATCATGATGCATGCAGACACCATTTATTTTGACCGGCTTGCCATTCAGCGTAAACCCTTTTGCTGCATCAAAAGAAAACCTACGAATACCGACAGGAGTTACATAACGATCGACACATTGTCCATCTTTCTGAATTTCTGTAACCAAAGTATACATGTAAGGACGCTCAATGCTCCACAATAAAGGAGAGCTTACCTTTAAATCTTGAGAAACATCAACAGCCTTTCCTGCTATTGTATTCAGAGAAGACTCTGCCTGAGCAACTTTCTTTCCCTCTGCATCTTGCAGGATAGAATAAACAGATACTCCAGCATCTGCCTGCGTTCCTATATTCTCAACCGTTGTAACGACTTTCAAAGAAGCCTGCTGAGTATCGACACTTGTTGTAGTAACATATGTTCCCCACTCTGCAACACGGATATCTCCTGTTTTCACCAACCATACGTTACGATAAATACCACATCCCGAATACCAGCGAGAATTAGGCTGTTCAGCATTATCAACACGTACAGCTATCACATTCTTTTCTCCCCACTTCAGATATGGAGTCAAATCGTAACTGAATGAAATATATCCATAAGGACGCTTGCCCAACGAAATTCCATTAATGAAAACTTCCGAATTCATGTAAACTCCATCAAACTCGATACGAAAATGTTTTCCTTTATCTCCGTCCGCTGGAATAAACGTCTTCCGATACCATCCGATACCACCAGGCAAAGCACCTCCACCTGTTCCCGAAGAATTATCCTGACTGAAATCTCCTTCGATGGCCCAGTCATGGGGTAAATTTAATTTTCTCCAACCCGAGTCAGCAAAATCTACTTGTGCAGCCAATGAATCATCAATCAGAGAAAAACACCATCCGTCATTAAAGCTCAGTCTTTCTCTCGGCTCAGAAGAAGGAGAGCTGCATGCTCCCAATAAGAACATGCAGCACACTCCTATTATAATAGATTGAATAAATTTATGACTCATAAATTTTACAACTGAATGGTTTGTGAAGTTCCATTATATTTTACAACAATACCTTTAGCATTCATATCGAACGGCTTCGGGCTATTGGCATTCACTTGAATTATTTCGAATGTACGTTCTTTCAACATACCGTCAAACTCACCTGTACGTTCTCCTATTACCAATTGCTTTTTAGCTTCGTTGTAAGTCATCGGAATCATCGCATATTTACCTTGCTCATAATTATAGTTTACACCTTCATCTTCATATAAAGTAAAGGCAGCATCCGCACCCTGATAAACATACAACTTGATATGTTCTGCCTGCTTTTCATCCGTATACTGGATCTCAGGACCGAAAGGTACAATTGAACCGGCACGCACGAACAACGGAATACGTTCGTAAGGAGCATCTACCATTTTCTTCTCACCACCTGCCTGGAACTTGCCAGTATAGAAGTCGTACCATCCTGCTGATTTCGGGAAATATACCTCACGACTTCTGTCACCGTAGTGATAAACCGGAGAAACCATGAATGACGGACCGAACATGAACTGATCGCCAACATTGTTTACATTCGTATCGGCAGTAAAGTCCATTACCAGCGGACGCATAATCGTATAGTCGTTAAACCATGTCATACCAGCCAATGAGTAGATATACGGCATCATGCGGTAACGCAGTTTAGAATAGTAAACAACCGAATTGTAAGCCGGATGACCTTCGGGAGCAATTTCCCATATTTCGCGGAACGGATATTGTCCGTGTGCACGATACAACGGACAGAATGCACCAAACTGATACCAGCGTGCATTCAGTTCACGCCATTCCTTATAATCAGCATTTTCTGTTTTTGTTTCATTCCACTGTTTCTGTCCTGCTACATAGCGGTTCTCTACACAGAAACCACCAATATCCATTGTCCAGTAAGGTATACCGCTTACTGCAAAATTCAATCCGGCAGTAATCTGTGCTTTCATATCTTCCCAGCGGGTTCCTATATCACCACTCCATGTAGCTGTAGAATAACGCTGCAAACCGGCAAATCCAGAACGGGTAAGCAGGAAGACACGCTTATTATTGTCTACACTGCGCTGGCCGTCATAGATTGCTTCAGCATTCATCAGTGCATAAGCATTGAAATATTCGGCAGAAGGTCCCAATGCTGTAGGGCCGCATAAATCCTTGCGATATTGCAAATCCGTACAGTCGCGTACGTTCGGTTCACTGGCATCCATCCACCAGGCATCAATACCCAACGGATAATAATGTTCGTACATCTGCTTCCAGAACAATTTACGTGCATCTGCATCGTAAGCATCATAGAAGCCATAATGATAACCCGGACCTACCCAGTCTTTCAGGCTGTCCTTAACTGACTGCTGATAAATCCAGCCATTCTTATCAAACTCCTTGTAATGTTCGGTTGTTACATAGAATTTCGGCCATACAGAAATCATCATACGTCCGTGCATGGCATGAATGGAGTCGACCATAGCCTGAGGATCAGGGAAACGGTTCTTGTCGAATTCATGACTTCCCCAGGCATCTTCCGGCCAGTGATTCCAGTCGAGGACAATATTATCAATCGGAATCTGACGATCGCGGAAACCTTTCAATGCACCAAGCATTTCATCAGAGGTATTATACTTTTCACGGCTCTGCCAGAATCCCATCGCCCATTTCGGCATGATAGGAGCTTTTCCGGTAAGAGTACGGTAACCGCTGATTACATCATCCATATTATCACCGGCTACAAAATAATAATCAAGCTGCTTGGTCATTTCACTCCACCACGACTGCTTGCCCTGTTCTTTCGGATCAACCGGACTCAGTACACGCAGTCCCGAGTAAGAAACAGCTCCATCCGGCTCCCATTCTATTTTAAGAGGAACTTTCTTTCCAGCTTCCAGGTTGACAGCAAATTTATAACTGTTCGGATTCCATGCCGTACGCCAGCGTTCAGGAACTACCAGTTCATTATTTATATATACTTTCGTATAACCGGCATAATAAAGGATAAACTTAAACTCACCCGATTCTGAAGGTTCAATCATACCTTCATACGTTACTTTTGCTCCCATGAACGGGAAATTCTCAGGCAGGTTAACTACCTTCGACAAGTCTTCACGTTTCAGATGTTCGAAATAAAGAGAAGGCTCACGGCGAACAATGGTTTCTGCTCCTGACTTTGCATCAGGTACATAAGTACCGGTCAGTGCTCCTTCCTTGCCGTCCTTGTCATATAGTTTAAATACCTGTCCTAGCTGAGAATAGTCATTGGGGTTACCAAAACGACAAAGAGAATAACTGTCCAGCAGAACACCATAATTCTTGTTCGATACAATGAATGGAACAGATACCTTTGTATTATACTGGAACAACTCTTCGTTCTTTCCTTTATAGTTGAATTCCTCTGCCTGATGCTGACCCAGCCCATAAAAAGCTTCATCATCGGGAGATTCGAATACCTGACGGATTGAATATCCTTTGGTACCTTCCACTTCGATAGGAGTAAATGTCTTTCCTCCCCCCTTATTTTCCTGAAGAATCATCTTTCCGTTTTCATCCGTAAACCAGACTTCACCGGTAGAGCTTAAAACAAAAGCCTTGACTTCTTTGGTTGAAACAGTGATTGTATCTCCCTGCTGTGAAACAGTAAACGGAGTCTGTTTTTCTTGAGGAACAACAACCAGACTCTTTGAATCGGTAAATTTGCTTTCCGGAGTAGCAGATACATGTATCAACTTATCTCCCATTACCTGAAAACGAACCAGGCGAGTATCCTGTCCTCCCTTTTGCTGAACCTTAACGATGACACCATTATCTGTCTGTTCATAGACCTTGCCAGAGCAGGACCCAAAAATCAGCCCTGCCAACAAACAGTAAGAAATGTTTTTCATATTCATAAACCTATGTTTAAAGTTAAATACTAAATACATCTTTATCTCGTATTGCAAATTTAAACATTCCCCTATAAAACAACTAGTTATAATGTTTTACAAAAGGGAAAGTTTTCAATACATAGGTCTATCAAATGTTTCTAACTTAGGTATAATTTGTTACTTATCTTCCTTTTCCTGATATGCAGAAGGCAAAACCCCAAATTCTTCTTTAAAATAACGACTGAAATACTTAGGGTTATTAAATCCTACCTGAAAAGCGATTTCCGAAACATGAAGCTGACTGTCACGCAACAGTTGAGCTGCTCTTTTCAGACGAATTACACGAATAAACTCGATAGGAGTTTTTCCTGTAATCTGTAACATCTTCTTATACAAATGAACCCTGCTCATGCCCAGTTCACGACTCAGCTCTTCTACCGACAGATCACTGCGAGAGATATTATCCTCTACATATTTTATAGCTTTCTCTATCAGCTTTTCATCCAAAGAAGTAATGACAATATCACTAGGCGCAGGATCGATAGTACCCTTTGACACATTATAACGGCTTAATTCTATCAGTTTTCTGATACGCAGAACCAGAATAGTCATATTAAACGGTTTCGTCACATAATCATCTGCCCCCATGGTCAATCCTTCCACTTTCGATTCCGTATTTTGTTTAGCTGAAAGCAGAATCACCGGAATGTGTGCTGTACGTTTATCTTCTTTTATCAAACGGCACAATTCGTTTCCATCCATTTCAGGCATCATAATATCACTAACCACCAAGTCGGGCATTTCTTCACTGTTTTGCAAGATATCCCATGCCTCTTTTCCGTTCGATGCTAGTTTCACCCGATACTGCAATCCCAGACTATACTCCATAAACAGACGGAAATCGTCATTATCATCTACAATCAGCAATAATGGGAATTTGCTCTTGTCGGCCTCTTCATTAGAGCGTCCTGCTACTTCAGGAAGTAAATCCGGAACCGGCATGGAGTTAGCCGGATGATATTGCACATCAACATGCTTCACTGGTATATGTACAACAAATACAGCTCCTTTACCGATATTATCGAAAACAGTGACATCTCCTCCATGTAAAGCAACAAAATCGTGTACCAGACTTAATCCAATGCCTGTACCGCTCGTTGCATCCACGTTTTCTTTGTTTTCTGTCTGATAAAAACGATCGAATATATGTTCCTTATCCGCATCACTTATTCCTACACCTGTATCGGCAACCTTTATTTCTATCACATCGATATCTTCCTGAATGTGCTCTACCATAACCGTAACCCTGCCACCTTCAGGAGTGAACTTAAACGCATTAGCCAGCAAATTCATCACAATCTTACCTACCTTGTCGGCATCGAAAGCCATTGTAAAGTGATCTACACTCGAAAAGAACGAAAAGTGTATCTGCTTTTTATCGGCCATCAGCAAGAAAGAATCGCATACCCCTTGTATGTAAGTAATGATATCTCCTTCAGAAAGTGATAAATGATGAGAACTCATTTCACCTTTTCGGAAATCAAGCAACTGATTGACCAGTACCAGCAGACGATGTGCGTTGCGATACATAAGCTGAAGCCTCATTTTTCGAGATTCATCATTACTTTCTTCTTTCAGCATCTGTTCCAGCGGAGCAATAATCAGAGTCAGCGGAGTACGAAGTTCATGACTGATGTTGGTAAAGAAACGGAACTTCATATTATTTACTTCCTCATTCTTGGCTACTTCCAGTTCTATCTGATGTAACTTGAACTTTTCTCTCTCACGCTTCAGCAAACGGAAACGTGCCAGGAACAGTAGTCCTACACCAATCATAAAATACAATAAATAAGCCCACCAGGACATCCAGAACGGAGGCAAGACTTCTATTTCAAGACTCGATACATCCTGACCGATATATCCGTCGCTATTGACAGCTTTCGCGCTCAGAATATACTTTCCGGGAGCCAAATTTGTAAAAGTCAGACTATGCACGCCCTCAGGCAGTGAAAGCCATTCTTTGTTAAAACCTTTAAGCTGATACATATAGCGTGTTTTCTCCGGCAAAAGCAAATTGTCGGAAGCCAGGAATATAGAAAAAATATTCTGCTTATAATCCAGCGTAAGTTTGCCTATACGATTAAGAGATTCTGGCAACAATACACGACCGTCTACACGTTCGCCTACTTGTATTTCTTTGTTGAACAATGAAAGACCGGTAAACAACACCTTAGGAAGTAATTTATTATAACGAACATTTTCCGGACTAAATACATTTATGCCATACAGTCCTCCTAAAAGTATTGCTCCATTATTCAATTCACGGATAGACCTGAGATTAAAATCACAATTTTGAAGTCCATCTTTGTCATTATATACATGCGGAACAAACTGATAATCACCTGTATTACCTTTCGTTACATTCAGATGAATCAGCTGGCGTGCCGATGTTACCCACATATCTCCGTTATTATCTTCTGCCACTCCTGCAATAATACCCCCGTTATCCGGCATGACATCAGACAAGCTCTTTACTTTTCCAGACTTTACATTATAGATATTAAGCCCGCCACGAGTGGCAATCCATACAAGTCCCCGACTATCTTTAAATACCTGATTTATTTCATTATGAGTAATTCCTACACTATCTTTTTCCTGCAAAACAGCCTTTATCTTACGACTTTCTACATCAAAGACAGCCACTCCCTGACTGGCAGTACCTATCACCAGATCGTTTTCATTGGTAAAGCACAAGGAAACAATATGATTATCATTTAAGCCTGCCTTCTCCAAATCTATCGTCTGAAAACTATGATCAGAAGGATTCAGACATTGAATACCGGCATCCAAAAAGCCAATCCATATATTACCTTTCCGGTCTTCCTGCAAAGCCCAAATCTTATCACTCTGAAGCTTACTTCCATCACCGGCTTTAAACGAACGTACCGCAGTACCTTCGATACAATACAAGCCCCCATTGAATGTGCCTATCCACAGCTTCCCGTCAGAAGCTCTCAGCAAAGCAACAACAGGTTCTTCTCCCAATGTAAAATGTTTTTCTATTTGACGAGTAGTATAGTTCCAAAGCATTACTCCATTGTCATTTGTACCCAGCCATGCCTTATCTTTTCCTTCAGGCTCTATACTTGTCACATCACCTGTATAATCTATTTCGAACTTAAATATGCTTTCGCCATAGTAAGAGATACCCTTCTTGTAAGTTCCAACCCATACAATTCCATCTCTGTCTGTATACAACGTATAAACCGTATTATGAGATAGGCTCCGGTCTGTATTTTTCTCAGAAGAAACAGATACTACCCGTCCGTCAGCTTTCGTAAGAATATCTATACCGCTATAATCCTTGCCCATCCAAATTCTGCCTTTAGCATCCTGCGTAATGCTATGCACAAAGTCAGAACGGTTACGCCAGCGTTCCGTAACGTCTTCCAGCCATTTTTCTTTCTCCCAATCGTATACCCACACGCCTGAGATACTATATATCCAAATACATTCCTCCCGATCGACAAATAAGGAAAAATCAATTTGCTTACCATCCTGATTATCATTCTTCACTTCTTCCTTTATCCATCTGACAGTCAACCGGTCACGATCAACACAAACCAGCAAGCCTGTATCATAGACAAATAAAATTCCATCCTTACACTCTGCTATATCCGAAATACCGACTAACGGCAATTTATGTTCCTGAAAAGAAAAACATGCCGGCTTACTGTTCTTATTATACCGGTAGCATCCCTCTCCCATTACATAAATCCAAACATTTTCCTTTGAATCGACAAAGATATCACTTGGAACTCCTCTGCTTCCCAATGAAGTCATAAACGGAGTTAAATCGGTTTGAAACACTTCTTTTGCCTTGTCAAACAGTACATACCCCTTTGCTGTCTTTACCCAGAATTGCTCGTCAGGCAGTTCTACTATACTCTCTATAAAGTTATCAGGAAGTGAATTCTGATTATACTCCTGACGAGTAAAAACCTTAAATGTATACCCATCGTAACAGTTTAACCCTGCTAATGTACCAAACCACATAAGTCCCTCACGGTCTTTATAAATACACCGTACAGAATTATTTGATAATCCGTCGGATACTTCGAGATGCTTAAACATGAAAGACTGCGCATGCAGGGAAAGCAATGAAAAAAGCAAGGCTAGCAAAGTGTATATTCTTATCATATCACATATCAATTTCTAAAGCAAAGAAAGTAAATTTTTGTAAAGCAAACAAACCTTTTACTTCCTTTTTTCTCTCTCGACACAATGACTAACTCAATCTGTTATCGTTGTATTCCGCATAAGCAAAAAACGATTTATCTATCTGAAATAAAAGGAGTTGCATACCCATTCCCGAATACTATAAAAAATATCAGGATGAGTTACTTTTTCTTTGTACAAATTTTCAAAAAACATCAGCATAAATAAAACAAAACATGCTGATCTTTTCTGAGAAAGAACAGCATGTTTTTGTTCCATATATAAAAAGCCCTTCACACTTACACAAATAAGTGAAAGGTGTGAAGGGCAAAACTAGTATTTATTTTATACCTTCCATCAATCCATTATATTCCAGTTCATCATAAACCTGCAAATTTTTACGGTCGAACACTCCATCACCTCTATCCCAGTAGAACGGAACGAGTCCACGAGCATTGGCCTCGCGTACAACACACTTATCGAAAGCAGCACGCGACAAATCATGTCCTTCCTGAGCCTGCTGATCGGGCAAAGTACGACGGACAGCTGCAAATTCTCCAATAATAACAGGTACTCCCTGATCGGTAAACTTCTCTTTCAGCTTCTGGAACTGCGACTTTATATAATCTTCCCCACAGATATTATCCCATCTGCCTTCATACGTTCCGGTAGCATATTTTTTGTTTTCCTCACCCCAGAAATAGAAAGCCTTTCCCCAGCTTTCATCATTTTCCATTCCACAGAACTGCCAGGAACTATAATAATGCACTTCCACACTCAAGCGGTCAGGAGTCATATCAACAGGCAAAGAAGTCATATACTGCATCGTTTTGTCTATGTCAGTAGAAGGTCCCTGAACAATCAGATTACGGTAAACATTCTTTCCACCGGTAGCTCTTACAGCATCCACAAAAGTCTGTTCGTATTTCAGCAAAGTAGCCATATCATCTTCATCTTCTACATTAGGCTCATTACATCCGGCAAACAGCAAATGTTCATCATAGTCGCGGAAATAAGTGGCAATCTGTGTCCACAATACTTTCTGCTTATTATTTACCTCTTCACTATATCCGTTGGGAATATCATTTTCAAGCCATCCGCCATCCCAGTGTATATTCAGAATAGCATATAAATCGTTCTGCATGCAATAATCCACCACTTCCTTCACACGTGACAACCATGAAGATTTTATTTCGTAAGTAGTTTCATCACTCAGATACTGATCCCATGCACACGGAATACGTACAGCATTGAATCCCATCTCACGTATCTTGTCTATCATGGCAAGGGTTGTAGCAGGATTTCCCCAAGCAGTTTCACCACCTGTTGCCTCCAGTGAGTTTCCCAAGTTCCATCCTATTTTGATATTTTTCATCAATTCAGGAGCATCCTGTTCCATTCCAGTTTTGTCAGCTTCAGGTACAGAAAGAGCTTCCTGAGTAACAGTAACAGATTCTGTCAGATTATCCAATGTAAATACAATGGTAGCAGTACGTATCTCTCCTGTTGCATTCTGAGCCACCATGAATGTTTCAGTACGTGTTTCTACCGCACGTGTATCCACATGTTGAATCCAGTCTGCATTAATGTCAATCTGACAATCACCGGTAGTCTGCATCTGTACTGTAAATTCTCCTCCTTCACCAGGCAACGTGTATTCATGCTCTTCTACCAGCAAATAGTCATTGGCAGTCTGTACCACCTTCACCGTTCCATTTACCTCAGCTCCTTTTACTGTAATTACAGCTGTTCGATTTTCTGTATTCGGATTTTCTGTGACATGTACCAAATATTTAGCTGTTTTTTCGGATGTTGAAACTTGTTGAACAACAGAACAC
Source organism: Phocaeicola coprocola DSM 17136 (assembly GCF_000154845.1). GTDB lineage: Bacteria > Bacteroidota > Bacteroidia > Bacteroidales > Bacteroidaceae > Phocaeicola > Phocaeicola coprocola. The sequence goes on from NZ_DS981484.1 coordinate 90,301, forward strand.
CAGTCGGCTGCATCGGAAGTTACTTCATAAGCAGCATTAGACTGTATATACAAAAGAGCTTCACCCTCATGCTTTCCAAAAACCAGTTCCTCTTTCGAAATCTTCAGATATGGAGCACCGGTAGCATCATCTTCAGAGCAAGCACTCAACAGCAAACTCATTAAACAAGTAAGAGTTCCCAGAAAATAAATAAAAGTATTTTTCATAGTTCGTTATGGTTAATAGTTTAAGAGGCATACATATCTGGCAGCAGCCATCAATATGTATGCCTCTTTATATTTGTATTACAAAATTTTCAGACTGTCAATTGTAACATTTACAGCATCCAGATCAGCAATATCACTGAACATATCGAAGATATCGATTACAAATACAATGACACCATTATAAGCAGCTTCCGGTTTCATCTTGATGGTATAAGTACCGTCACCTTTCACCTTCACATCGCTTGTTCCTGAATAAGCAGGCCACCATCCATCAGCTGTACACATCAGTCCTGCATTATATTCTTTGGTAGCGGCATCTCCAGTAAGGCCACTGATAGTAAATGTCAGTTCCATCGAATAGTCGAAAACGATGCTTGCCGGATCAATCGGACTGGCAGATGCAGTTTCGCCATACATATTATAAAGCTCGATACGGAAATTATTCTTATCGGTTTCCAGATGTCCCCAAACCAGTTTAGAGTTGTCTACAGCTATCGATGTAGCCTCCGGCTGTGAGGTTCCTCCTCCAGCATTAGGAATAAAGTGATAAGCCTGGTATTCATCCTTTTCAGCACTGCGTGCACCTACCCACATTCCCATAACATTACCGGCAGCCGACTCAATGCTCAAAATACGTAACTGATTATTTCCATCAGCTCCAAACATGATATCACCACCACCGATATGATAAGAAGGAACATTTCCACTAAAGGTATAAATACCTTTTTCATCCAATGTATAAGTTCCACTTGCAGTAGTACCATCAGGCATTGCAAACTCATAAGTCATAGTTTTTGAATCGAGAGTCATAGAAAGCTGATCCAATCCGCTAACAGGTGTTGCCCAGTCTGGATAATTGCCGGCAGTAAAGTTATTCATCAGACTACCGTCCAGATTTGCCCAGTCAAAAGGAACATCGGCCGACATTGTCCATTTTATTTTGCTGGTAACCACTTCCGATACCATATCTTCCCATCCGTCGGGCAAAGCCGGTTCTGGATCTGGTTTATCTTCAGGTACATAATTGTCAGCATATTCTTTCGAAACGAAGTTCCAGATCAACCACCACGGACCTTCACTGTTATCACGCATTACTCCAATACGCATATGATTTTCATCCAATTCGAGCAACTTCAAGTCTCGGCTCCAGTTAGTACTTCTGTCGCTCCAAGAAGGAGTATGCAGCAGTTCACAGTCAGTAAATGTGATTGTATGATTGCTTGTATTAAGCATGAACGTACCAGAAGCAGTTTCTTTCGAAGAAGAATTGTAAACAGTCACGTTTGCTCCACCTTTCAGACCAAATGTCATGGTACTTTCCCAAATAGCATCATCACCGGTATGACCTACTCCCGGATCCCAGTTAGCACTCCAGTTATTCCATTCTACTGTTGTACTAGGATCGGCATAAGTCATTTCTCCAGCAGCATAGCCATACGATCCATTATCGAATATCCATACTTTTTCATTGTTTACACCTCCGGTAAGATATGTCCACAAATCATCATTTACGAAATCTGCACAGAAACTATCTATCGTAAATGTTGCCGGATTACCATAAACAATACCACCTCTTGTCTGAACACCAAAAGTCACTTCATACTTTCCCTCAAAAGGCATTTGCAATGTTACTTCTCTTTCCTGACTTCTTCCCTGAGGATGTTGCCAGCAAACCTGATAACTTGAAGGCATTAAACTCTTCAGATAAACAATATTGGGATTTTCCGAATCGTGAGTGATAGAGAAAGCTATTCCTTCTACCAGATCGTCTACGGTAACGTCTTTCCCTTCCAGTTCAAAGGAATCGGGAGTACATGCCGAAAACAGTCCGACTGTTATAATCAGCCATGCAGTATATAATTTAGATATCAGTTTTTTCATAACTTCTTGTGTTTTTAATTCCAACCTTCATTTTGTTTCAATACCCCATTCGATAATGTAATCTGATTGTTAGGTATCTGAGAGAGTCCCTGCTTCTTTACGATATCTGATTCCTTAATAGTTACATTATCAGGATTGCCACCACTGGTTACAGAAGTATTGGTTGCAATCTGAGAAGCGGCATATTCTACTCCCTGACGTAACAAGTCCCAATAACGCTGTCCTTCGAAAGCAAACTCCAGCATACGTTCATTCATGATATTATCTTTTGTAGCTGTCACTTCACGATAGTTGCTTGAAAGGGTCAGACTACCATCTTCATCCTCAGAAGTATAAGCACGCTGGCGGACTTTATTCAAATACTCTTGTGCATTTGGACTTCCCAGCTCTGCGGCCATCAACAAGACATCAGCATAACGCATTACAATGAAATTCTGATATTGAGAAATCTGGAAATCTCCTTCTCCAAGACCTGAAATTTCATCAACCAGCGACCAGGCACCACTAGCTTCGTCTTTCATCCATTTAGACATCGGAGTATATTTCTTCACTGTATATCCGGTGTATTCACGCTGGTCTTTATAAGAAGTTTCAAAATCAGCTTCATCAGAAATACCCTCACTTACCAGATTAATGATAGAAGCTTCACGACGTTCATCACCTGTACCGTATGATGTCCACATCTTAGGATTTACTGTACATCCTCCCCAGCCTCTTCCGTAAGGTGCATGTCCCAGATAGTTACGTAATCCCATGTTAACCAGCCAGCGGTTACCATCATTGTTTCCGTTATAGTCTTGAGTATAGTTAAACTTCTGTGCCAAAACAACTTCTTTATTACCATCGCCAGCATAAGTAGAAGTTTGTTCGTAATCGCCAGTACTCTTATTTAAAGCCCATGTAGTAGAAGCAGCAGGCCACAAATTTTTAAATTCGTCTACCAGTCCGTAGCCTTCAGATTCGGCAACAGCGATGAAATCTTCCAATCCCTGCAAAACAGTGCTCTTTGTTACACCTTCTACCTGAGGTTCCTTTCCATAATAACCGGTATAGAACAGATATACTCTGGCCAAAAGAGCTGATGCTGCATATTTGGTAATATGACCATCATTTGATGCTGCCGCACTCTTTGGATAAGCACTGGCCGGAATATTATTGACAGCATACAGCAAATCACTGAATATTACATTATAGACTTCATCCGGATCTGACTGTGGACGATTTTCATTGACAGGTTCAGTAAACAAAGGAATATTTCCCCACATACGTACCATATCAAAATAACATAATGCTCTTATCGCACGACATTCGCCCAGATAAGTACCTTTTGTTTCTTCGCTGCTCCAAGCTATCTGGCTTTCATGAGCCAGCAATTCATTACAACGATATACTGCTGCATAATAATTAGTCCATTCTGTTTCCAGAATATTCATATCCGAAGGCGACTGATTGACATCAAAACGGTCGAGTACCTGATAATTACGGGCATCTGTATTTCCCATGCCGGCAAAACATTCATCAGCCATAACTTCTGAGGCAAAATAGAATGCACATCCTGCACTAGAACTTGTACATTGCCATCCATCGTAACAACCAATCAGTGCACGCCATGCATCACTCTCAGTACGATAGAAATTGTCTGTCGTTGATTCTGTTTTAGATTCCACATCCAGGAAACCAGCGGTACATGAGGCCAATCCCATAGAAGCCAGCCCCAGTCCCAACATATATAGTTTAAATTTATTCATAGAGATGTTCTTTTAAAATTTATAAATTAGAATTTCAGATTAACACCAACCAAGAAGGTACGTGGACGAGGATAATATCCTAAATCGATACCAGAAACCCAGTCGGAAGTACCGTAACCGATTTCCGGATCCATACCGTCATACTTGGTAAATGTAAATGCATTCTGTACCTGGAAGTACAAACGTGCCTGACTGATAGCCTTCACATTTATCAACTTGGCAAAATCGTATCCCAACGTGATATTACTGATACGAAGATAATCGCCATCCTGTATATACAAATCAGAGAACTGCCAGTTGATATTAGTATTAGTCACACGCGGAATTCTGTTTGAAGTACCTTCACCAGTCCATCTGTCCAATATAGCTGAAGTATAATTGGCTTTGCTGTTTGCATGGTTTCTATAAGACTGTACAATCTGATTGCCTGCAGCTCCATATGCCACCAACGAGAAGTCAAAGTTCTTATAATTGAAGCCAAGGTTAAAGCCATAGGTAAAATCAGGAGTACCGTTACCCAGATCTACTTTATCGTTATCGTCAATGATACCATCCTGGTTCTGGTCGACATAAATCACATCACCCGGCTGAGGATCAGACTGTAAAATACCATGTTTTCCGTCAGCATTCCAGTTTGCAATCTGTTCCTTGTTCTGGAAAATACCAGCTGTCTGATATCCCCAGAAATAACCGATAGCATGACCATTCTCTGCACGATAGAATTCAGGAGAGTTATCATACAACATATTGACATCACCATGAATAATTCCATCTTCAGTCGGAATGTTACCTACCTTATTTTTATTGTAAGCTCCGTTGATACCAACATTATAGCTAAAATCACTTCCGATCTGAGCATTCCAGTTCAGAGCCAGTTCAATACCGGTATTTTTCACATCACCACCATTGATGTATGGTGCACCAGTACCAGCTGTAGCCAGAATAGGAGCCTCAACCAACCAGTCTTTGGTAGTCTTGATATAGAAATCGGCAGTCAAGCTCAAACGGCTTCTCAAGAAACGTGCATCAATACCGATGTTAGTCTGTTCTGAAGTTTCCCATGTTACATCAGAGTTTGCCAGACGGCTTGGATATGCTCCCCAGTAACCAGACTGAGCAGAAGCGCCATAATTAGTTCCGAAAATATAATGTGTATTCGAAGAAGTAATAGGAGCTGTATACTGGTAATTGTCTATATTCTGATTACCAACCTGTCCCCAGCTGATACGTAATTTCAAGAAATCCAACCAGTTCTGAGTAGTTTCCATAAACTTCTCATTCGAAATAGTCCATCCGGCAGATACAGAAGGGAATACACCATAACGTTTACCTCTTGCAAACTTAGAAGAACCATCGGCACGCAAAGTAGCGTTAATCATATATGTTTCTTTCCAGTTCCATCCAAAACGCCCGAAGTAAGAAACTGAGCGGCTTTCATCCTGAGGATATCCGTCAACCGACATACCATCGTCTGCACTCGATGCTGTACCGTTTGCAACATAAGCATGATCCCAATCGTCGAAACCTTCTCTCAGTGTACCTGTACCGGCAGAAAGATAAGTTCCTGAATACTGATAAACTTCCATACCAATCAACGCATTGAAAGCATGATCTTTTACTTTCCAGTCGTAAGTAGCTGTATTAGTCCAAGTCATACCCAAGCTGTGACTCATATTCTGTGAAGCAGAAGTACGTGTATTGTTGTAGCTGTAAATAGAGAACTGATACATCGGAGTAAAACTACGATATTCAGAAGAGCCGTAAACAGCACCAAAAACAGTTCTCAATTTCAAATTTTTCACAGGCTGCAATTCAGCATAAACATTACCAGAAAAAACAGCATTTTTATTTTCATTATTTGTGTTTGTCATCATTAATCCATAAGGATTACCGTCGCCGTTATACCAATCAGAATTGGAAGTATCGTTGTAAGGAGAATCATAAATATTGTTATCACTATAAATCGGCGATAAAGGAGAAGTACTGAACGCTCCTCTTAATGTATTGTTATATTGATTACCTACTGAAACACCATTATTTAATTTATAAACGAAACTAACTTGTTCGCCAACCTTCAACAAATCCGAATCCTTAAAAATCTTATGTTCCGAATTGATACGGAAATTATAACGTTCATAGTTTGAAACATCCTTACCACCTACAATACCTTCCTGGCTCATATATCCCAAAGACATAGCGTAAGTTGATGTTTTCGATCCACCAGTAACACCCAATGTATAGCTCTGTGTCTGAGCGTTATCCTTAAACATAGAATCTACCCAATCAGTATCATAGACATTTCCATTGGCATCATAAATACTTTTAAATGAACTCCAGTCATAAGGAGCATTACCTGAATTGACAGCCTGTTCGTCCATGATAGTCATGTATTCTTGTGCATTCAGCATATCAGCCTTACGAGCTACATTCTGTACACCGTAATAAGCATCGAAAGCAATCTGTGCCTTACCTTCTTTTCCAGATTTAGTAGTAATCAAGACAACACCATTGGCAGCCTGTGCACCATAAATAGCGGCAGAAGCAGCATCCTTCAAGACATCAATACTTTCGATATCGGCAGGATTCAATGTTGAAATATCACCACCAACACCATCAATCAAATAAAGAGGAGAAGCATTTCCTACTGTACCCAAACCACGGATACTTACCTTCATATCAGAACCCGGCTGACCAGAAGTAGAAGAAATATTCACACCCGGAGTCTGTCCCTGCATAGCCTGCAAAGGGCTGTTAGTATTCATCTTTGCCAAGCTTTCTCCTTTCACCTGCACAGTAGCACCGGTTACCAGTTTCTTTTTCTGAACGCCATAACCTACAACCACAACTTCTTCGAGGGTTTCGGTATCTTCTTTCATTTCAACATTTAATGTTTTCTGATCGGCAACAACAATTTCTTGTGTAACAAAACCGATATACGAAAATACTAAAGTCTGACCTTTTTCCACTCCCAAGGAGTAGTTTCCGTCAAAATCCGTAATAGTTCCATTAGTGGTTCCTTTCACCAACACACTCACGCCAATTAAAGGCATCTTGTCTGTTGCCGAAGTAACAACTCCCGAAACTGTCAAACTCTGAGAAGCAGCCTTTATTGCCATCGAAGGCAAGAACAACAGTAACATTACCATTGCAAGACTACATAGATGCACGTTTGTGCATTTTACGAATAAGTGTTTACTCATGGTACATTGTTTATAGTTAAAGTTTACATTTATTATGTTTTTCTTTCCAGTATTATTATATCATCAACATTACAAAGTAAGCCAAAAAGAAGAATCTTTGAGGTACGGTTTTGTTTCTCTATAGGGTATATTTTGTTTATATCACCTCTTTATAACTTTTTATACCCATATAGATAAAAAGTTAATTATCAGAGAGAAACAACATAATCAACCTCTTTATATTACTTTATTTGCCATTCATATATACCCGCTGTTTTTTCATCGTGAAGTACGACTTCCAATTTTATTGCTTTCGTTTTCACTGTTTTAAATTTAACAGCACTTCCCTCTCCTTTAACGATACTGTATGCATTCAGATTCTCTACAGGGAGCCATTTTCCTTCAGTATTTTTATAATAAATCTTCCATGATTTCGGAATGCTGCAACTACCCCAAGGGGTGTCATCAAACCAATAAACAGTTGAAGTGGAAACCTGCACTTCTTCCGGAAATTCATAAGAAATCCATTCGGTAGTAGCAGTTTTAGGATACCAGTGGTAATAAGGAATAGTACGGTCATTTTCATCCTGAGGTATCAGTCCATCGGCAACAGAAAATAATGTCGGTATTTTATGTGATGCATCTATCTTACTTTTTGAAGCCAAAGTAGGAATAGCTTTCGGACGAGTCGCATTGACTTCATCCGGTAACCACACTGCCATATTCCCAGTTCCACGATGCGCCCATGCATAATAAGGAATCAGTGTCAGTATACGGTCTTTTACCAGCAACCGTCCTGCCTTATCATATTCCAGCGACTGTGCCTGTGTCTGAATCTGATTAATGCCACAAAGCAAATCTTTCCTCTCGATTACTTTAAACTCCGAACGAGGATTCAAGAGTACACTTAATACATCAAAATCATTATCTGCCCACTCAGCACAATAAACGACAGGTCCACGTTCTATAGCTACACGTCCCCGATCGGCTTCTACTTTATTATTGGCTGTAACTGTACGCACATTCATATCAAAATGTACTTCCACTGAATCTCCTTTCTTCTATTGGCGGTTAATAGAAAAATAGCCATCTTGCAAATCGGCATGAACTTCTTCACCGTTCACCATCACACGATATGAAGGATCAAACTCATCCGTGTATGCATACAAATTACTAGGGACAACCTGATTTCGTACCCAACCAGGAATACGGATTTTCAGTGTAAAATCCTTTGCAGAGTTATGAGTAATCCTAAGCTGGATATCTCCATTCCACGGATACGAAGTTGTCTGCGAGAGAGAAACCTTCTTACCTCCTACATTCAGTGTAACATCATTCGACATGAACAGATTAACATATACATCCTTGTCTTTCACAGCATATATATAGCCGGGGACAGAAGGTATAAAACGACAGATATTGGAAGGACAGCATGCACATCCGAACCAAGGCTGACGTTGATGTTGCCCCATAGACTCCAGTGGATTAGGATAAAAGAATTTACCACCATCAAGAGAAACTCCCGAAATCAGTCCATTATATAATGTACGTTCAAGTACATCATAATATTTTGCATCTCCATGTAATAAAAACAGCCGGTAATTGACATACACATTTCCAATAGCCGCACAAGTTTCACAATAAGCTGACATATTAGGAAGTTCATAGTTCTTGCCAAAAGCCTCTCCGTTGCTTGTCGCTCCGATACCTCCTGTAATATATAATTTCTTTGATACTATATTTTCCCAAATCCGGTCTATAGCATGCACATAAGCAGTATCGCCTGTAAGTGCCGCAACATCTGCCATGCCGGCATACATATATGCAGCACGCACTGCATGTCCGACAGCTTCATCTTGTTCTACAACTGGCTTATGTGCCTGACTATATGCATCCCTTCGGGAAGTATATCCGCGCTTATCCAGAAAGAATTTTGCCATATCAAGATATCTCTGTTCGCCCGTTACAAGATAAAGTTTAGCCAAAGCCATTTCCGCAATCTGATGTCCGGGTACACGTACCAGTTTTCCCGGTCCTTCCCCTATCTCCCTACAGACACAATCTGCATAGCGAATTGCAATATCAAAAAAATTACGTTGTCCCGTAGCCTGATAATGAGCTATGGCCCCTTCAATCATATGTCCCAAGTTATAAAATTCATGACTTAGCTCTTCCACTTTTTCCCAACGCCGACTGCCAGCCCATTGATGTGGATGTGCCGGATTCATAGTGCGTGAAGTATATAGATAGCCGTCAGGCTCCTGTGCACCGGCAACAATGACCAGCACACTGTCTATGTATTTCTTTAGTCGTTTATCCGGATAAGTCTGAAACAGATAACTTGCTCCTTCAATGGTTTTATATACATCAGTGTCATCAAAAGAATATCCCGTCACTTTATTGCTGTCACTGGGGTAGGCAGCCATTTCAAAATTTTTATAACGTCCAGTTTCTTCACATTTACTAAAAGCCAGTGGAATGGTAACTTCACGACTTGCCTGTAAACGTTGTCCCCAAAATGAATCCGTCAATTTCACAGATGTAAAAGGTACTGGAGTTATAGGATAACCGTGAGATATCACCTTTTCACGAGCATAAATTCCACCTCCTGTTATTCCCAAAAGCAATGCAGAAATTATCAGTTTTTTCATAGGTTTATTTTTGTGTTTTCCATATTGATTCAAAATCTCAATCGTATAATACAAATGTAAAAAAGACATATTTGCAAACTGGTATAAATTTGTTTCTTTATATGGTACATTTTGTTTTTCTCTGCATCAAAAAGACAGTATTTTCCCTGTTTCAGAAGAGGTGAAAACATTTTATACCCTTTTGTGAAACATTTTTCATTCCATTAAAAAACGCTTTCCATTAGTTTTGTATCAGTCTTTAATAACATCACATTATGAAAACACATAGGAAACTTTTTTTCACCTTGCTCATAGCAAGTACTACAGGAATCATACATGCCCAAAATGTATTTAACGATCCGGCAATAAACGAAGAACAACGGCTTGATGATTTGATTGCGCGAATGACTCTCGACGAAAAAGTGGATGCTTTGGGAAACAATACTCAAGTCCCCCGCCTGGGAATACAAGCATCAGGAAGTGTAGAAGGACTGCACGGAATCGTACTGGGAGGACCAACATACGGCGACAGAGCTAATACTCCAACAACAGGCTTTCCGCAAGCTTACGGACTGGGAGAGACTTGGGATACCGACTTACTACATCGAGTAGCAACTTACATCAGTACAGAAAACCGTTATCTCTTTCAAAACGCAAAATATCGGAAAAGCGGACTTATCATGTGGACTCCCAATGTAGACTTGGGCAGAGATCCTCGCTGGGGACGAACTGAAGAATGTTATGGTGAAGATGCATTTCTTACTTCACGGCTTGCTGTAGCTTTCATCAAAGGCATACAGGGAGATCATCCTAAATACTGGAGAAATGCTTCACTTATGAAACACTTCTTATCGAACAGTAATGAATACGGACGTACATTTTCTTCTTCCAACTATTCCGACAAACTGTTCCGCGAATATTATGCTTATCCTTTTTATAAAGGAGTAACCGAAGGAGGATCACAGGCTTTGATGACTGCTTATAACGCCTACAACGGAACTCCGTGTATCATGCACCCCGTATTACGAAACATCGTCATGAAAGAATGGGGACTGAACGGTACGCTACTGACCGACGGAGGAGCATTCCGACTGCTGTTGAGCGACCATAAACGTTTTGACAACGACCGGGCAGCTGCGGCAGCTGCATGCATCAAAGCAGGTATTACGAAGTTTCTGGATGAATATAAGGATGCCGTATACGAAGCACTGCACCGAAAACTCATTAGTGTGGAAGATATAGAAAAAGCAATCCGAGGAAACCTCAGAATATCTCTCAAACTTGGTTTGCTGGACCATGCAGAAGACAATCCTTATGCAGCCATCGGTGTCACTGATACCATTGCTCCATGGAGCAAGCCGGAAACCAAAGCACTAGTACGCGAAGCTACGCTTAAATCGATTGTCTTACTCAAAAATCAAGACCATTTGCTTCCACTTGACAGACATAAGATAAAGAAGATAGCAGTCATCGGACAACGTGCGACTGAGGTCCTGCAAGACTGGTATGCCGGCAAACCTTTTTATACAGTAAATGTACTTGATGCTATTCGCGAGGAAGCAGGTAACGATATTGAAGTACGATATGTAAAAACCAACCGAATGGACAGCGCACGCACGGTTGCAGCATGGGCAGATGTTGCCATTGTATGTGTCGGCAACCATCCTACCTGCAATGCCGGCTGGGAACAAGCTCCCGTCATAAGTGAAGGAAAAGAAGCCGTCGACCGCCAGTCGCTACAACTGGATCAAGAAGATTTGCTTTTACAAGTTGCTCAAACTAATCCCAATACAATTGGAGTATTGATCAGCAGCTTTCCTTATGCCATCAATCGAGCCAACCAGACAGTACCCGCTCTGCTTCATCTCACCCAATGCAGTCAGGAGTTGGGACATGCTGTAAGCGATGTTATATTCGGACATTATAATCCGGCAGGCAGACTAACCCAAACCTGGGTGAAAAATATCACCGACCTTCCTCACATGATGGATTACGATATTACTCACGGTCGGACATATATGTATTTTAAAGAAAAGCCATTATATCCTTTTGGTTATGGACTAAGCTATACCCGCTTTAATTACTCTGGAACAACTCTCAATGACCGTGTTATTGAACGTGGCGATACCTTAAGGGTATGCTTCAACCTGAAAAATTCCGGCGATATGGATGGTGATGAGGTTGTACAACTTTACGTTTCCGCACGAAAACATACGGACAAAGATCCTATCAAACAACTGAAAGCATTCCAGCGCATCAGTCTACGTAAAGGAGAAACGAAAAAAGTAGAGTTAACCGTCCCTTATACGGAGTTACAAGTATGGGATGAAAAGCAGAGCCGTTTCATTCTTCCTGACAAAGAAATGACACTGGAAATAGGAGCCTCATCATCGGACATCCGTTTACGGACAACATTCCGAACAGAAGAATAAACCTCCAGCCAATTAATAACAGAAATGAGTTGTACCGCTACCACGATACAACTCCTTTTTTGATAGTTCAAAATTAGAAAACTCCAAGCTATATAGCCAAACTTGCCATATTTAAATCGTTTTACTAGAGTGAAACGGTCGCTTCACCTAAATGAAAATAACGTTTCACAGTAATGAAACGATAGATTCAGCCTGGTCAAACGTTATTTATATGTTCAATTCAGTCATTGTTATACCACACACAATTATCAGAAAGCCCCGAAGCACGCACTGTTACCTGATTCTCTCCCGACTGTAAAGGAACATTGTTCCATGTAGCCACACAGACCTCATCAGGCGTACATTTTCCCATACTTTTTCCATTCACAAACAACTCTGCATCACCACAATTGCTAAACACCTGAATGTCAACCGATGAATTCGACTTATTCTGACAACGCTTCGATGCGATATACAGCACTTTTTCTTTCTTGTTCCAATTTGCTTTATAAAAATAAAAAGCATCTTTCTTAATCCTCCGATCGTATGTCACCAATCCCTTATCGTTTCGGCCAAAAGTCGTGCCTTCTTTTCGACCGGCCGCCGAGAAATCAAACATACACCAAACAAATTTACACCACAAAAACGGACGTGAAGCAAGCTGTTTCCAGTTTTCTATATGGTAATAAGTCTGCCAGTTTTCTGGATGCCACTGTCCCCACGGCTCTGGATGAATCAAGGAATCCGCCTGTTGAAACACATCCGCACCAGCACCGTATTCACTTATGCCCATACATCGCTGATGATATGCCCGATGCTCCTTATCGATCCACTCACCCATCTCTTTACAATCGTCCCCATACCATCCGAAATAACGGTTGAATGCAATCAAGTCAGGTATTCCGTTCAAAGGATCTTCCTGGTTACTTGCCCCCGTTGTCGGTCGTGATATATCCCATTTTTTAGCCAACTTGTTCAGTTCTTCTGCCATAGGGTTTGGATTTTCCAGCCATCCCGGGTTGATTTCATTAAAAAGTCCCCATGTCAAAATACAAGGATGATTATAATACTGACAAATCAGTTCCACTAATTGCTGCTTTAAATTTTCTCTATACAGAGGATGGCTGACAAATACATTTACAAAAGGAATTTCAGCCCAGGCAATCAGTCCTCTCCTATCCATTAAATTATGCAACTGTTGTGCATGCGGATAATGCGCCAGTCGAACAGCAGTACATCCCATTTCCTGTATCAAGTTCAAATCCGATTCAAAATCTTCAGGACGAAAAGCCGATGCTCTTTCTGCACGGTCCTCATGATAATTGACTCCATGTATCGAATAGGGCTTACCATTTAAGAAAAAGCCTTTATCCGGATCTGCTGAATAAAACCGGAAGCCAACATGTTCTTCCCGACGATCAATCTCTTTACCACCTCTTTTCAGAACGACAACTCCGGTATATAAATATGGATTATTAACTCCATCCCACAAATGCGGATTATTAAGTTCCATCTTCACCAGGGCTTCCTTACCAGACACACTTGTTTCCTTACACAAAACAACTTTACGTTTCGCATCCAACAAAGAAAACTCAATAGAACAATCATTCAATGCCATTTCAGTTCCCGATAGCAATGCTTTCATTTCCAGTCCGGCATACTTTTCGGAAACATCACACTGAGTAAAGAAAACTCCAGATGAGCCATAAAATGTCGGATCAATACAAGCATCATCCGTATACAAAAGCTCCACACCACGATTCAGCCCACCCCATATATTAAAATCGCCGCATATCGGAGCTATTTCCATAGTTTGAGCATTACTCACCCTGATATCCAGTTTATGTTTTTCTCCTTTCCGAATCAGATGAGTCAGCTCTACGGTAAAAGAGGTATATCCACCTTTATGCTGAGCTACAAAATGATTATCCAAATACACATCAGCTACAGTCTGTGCAGCTTTTACGCGCAAGAAAACACGCTTAAAGTTCTCCGATGAAGGTACAACGATAAAACGTGAATAAGTTGACATTCCCCGATAATAATTCACATTACCAAACATCGCATCAGCAGCATTCCACGTATGCGGAAGATCAACCGTTACCTTATCCGCAGCCTGAGATTCATACCCGCGATTAAAAAACCATCCCCTATCTAATGACTCAACTTTCATTGCAGCCAGCTTCACCCCCGTAACACACCATAAAACAAGCAATATGCTCCACCTGATATTCCATCTGCCCATCTGTTTATCCTCCTTTATTACAATATATGATATTTTTCTATTTGTTCTATCCACAAGTCTGCCATCCGCTTATGTCCGGCAGGTGTCGGATGAATTCCGTCCCAAATCCAATAAGTATCCGGCAATTCCGGGTTTTCTTCCAGCAAACGGTGAAACATCGAAGCATATGGGATGAACACAGCTCCATAATCGGCTGCTATCTGTAAGGTTATTTTTCCCAGACGCTGTATCAGGCTATCCCGTAAAGCAAAATCTTCAGTCTTTTTCATATTTCCCGTACAAGCTGTAAATGGCTCACCCAATACAATCTTCACCTGCGGATTATCCTGACGCAGACTATCCAGTAAATTCCGATAAGTCTGTTCCCACAAAACAAAATCGAAAGCTCCATTGTCTTTTTTACCTAAATATTCATTCACATCATTCGTTCCTATCAAGACAGAAACTACATCAGCATGTATCGCAAGAGCATCTTCCTTCCACCGGGTCTTCAAATCATTTAATGTATTTCCGCTGATACCCCGGTTGAAGAACTGATATTCTTGCTCAGGATAATTACTTTGATAGTAAGAAGCACACAGATACATGTACCCACTTCCATAGATATGATTCATATCCCAATGATTGCGGACAGAAGAAGGTTGGGCACTTCCATCACTATTTCCCCAGTTGCCATCAGTAATGGAATCACCGATGAACAATATTTTATGTCCTGCGGTCCAAAGATTACCCCCGCCAATTAACAGAAAAAATAACCAGACAAAAAATTTCATAGTAAAATAAGATTATAGACCTGTTGGCGGAATTAAAATAGCGCATATTTAACTCTGCCAATAGGCTTTTCATTTTTGTAGTTAATATATTGGAGGATTGTAAGTGCGCTAATCTTCCCGATAATCCGGGCAAACAATCCATCTGTATCTTTCGCATAATTCCTTATAATCATAAACTGGTCACACAATTGCGAGAATATGGTTTCAATTCTTTTTCTCGCTTTGGCAAAAGCTGGGAATGTTGGCTTCCATTCTTTTTGATTACATCTGTATGGTACCTCCAATCTGATATTGGCAGTTTCAAACAGATCCAATTGCACTTGGGCACTTATATATCCTCTGTCCCCTATGACTGTACAATTACTATAATCCACTTTCACATCCTTCAGGTAATGAATGTCATGCACACTTGCCTTAGTGAGGTCAAAGGAATGGATGACACCACTTAACCCACAGACTGCATGGAGTTTATACCCATAATAATACATGCTTTGTGATGCGCAGTAGCCTACCCCGGGTGCTTTACTAAAATCCTTCTTTCCCATACTGCAACGTTTGGAACGGGCAATACGACATACTTCTATCGGCTTCGAATCAATACAGAAACAGTCTTCACCACCATCCATTTCAGAAACCATTCTTTCTCGGATTGCATTACATAGGGAGGAAGTTGTTTTACGCCTGTCATTGTATTGTCGGCGGGAAATAAGGTTGGGTATTTCAACCCTATATTCCTGTAGCTTTGCAAACAACAGAGACTCACTGTCAATACGGGGCAGCCTCTGATGCCATGTTCAAAGCCACTACTTCAAGGTCTGAGAATTTAGGGACGACTCCTCGTCTTGGCACATTCCCAGATTCATTGACTAAATTGCCGGCAATTTGCTTGCATATGTTCAGTAATTTTGCGAATATTGCATATAAGTTGTGCATACGATATTTGTCTATTAAAAGTTTGGTCACCTTTAATTTACTAAATA
>NZ_DS981483.1 GCF_000154845.1 Phocaeicola coprocola DSM 17136
GTTTCTTCGAGGAGGGGTGCTTTCACGGGTAAAGGCCAGTGTAATCGTTCGTCTTCGGGTGATGAGACGGACATAAAGGGTGTGGAGATCGGAGCCTAGCAGCTATGGAATTTTTACCGGAAGAAAAGGCGCAGAGTGACATGTGATACCCAATTTCTTCTGCGCGGGTAGGACAATATTTTTTGAAAGAGCGAGAAGTACTCCTCAAGGAGGACCATTAATTCCTTGTTAAGTAGATTATTTTCAAGAGCTGGCTAGAACTCGAACGCAGAGGACTTCGGTCGAGAGTTATCAGATAATCATGCTACTCCCAAGTCCAAAAAGGGCAGCAAGAAGAATCCAAAGAGTCCATACCCGTTTATGGATGGAACTCTATATCTTAAAGTCATCAAGGAAAAGACTGTAATATGTAAGTTCAAGGAGTAAAGTATCTCGGTTATTCCTTTTATGTAATGAAAGGCAAATATCACCTTACAGTACACCCTAAATCCAAAGCAAAGAAGAAATTGAGCCTCAAAGAGCTGACTAATCGTAGCAAGGGATGGGGATACGTCAAGAGGAAACAGAAGCTGAAAGATTACATACGTGGGTGGATTGGATACTATCACCTTGCCGATATGAAACGCTGTCTTCTTGACACAGATGAGTGGTTAAGACGTAGAATACGTAGGTGTATATGGAAAGCTTGGAAGAAACCCAAGACCAAGGTGGGGAACCTCATTAAATGCGGTATAGAAAAATATAAGGCATGTGAATGGGGTAACACTCGCAAAGGTTATTGGCGTATCGCTGACAGTCCTATATTGAAAGTGGCGATAAATAATGATAGCCTGCGAAAAGCAGGATATCCTACCTTAATGGGCTCGTATCTCGAATGGTACCCAAAATAGGAACCGCCGTATGCCGAACGGCACGTACGGTGGTGTGAGAGGTCGGTGAACATGAAAATAGGAGATAAACACCTATGATTAATGTTTACCTCCTACTCGATTGCTAGTGTGAATGTTTATCGCAGGTCGATGACTTCTGCATTTGGATATTTTTTCTTGTCGAAACGGAAGTCGGAGATACTCAAATTACGGTTTGTTTGATATGAGGTAATATTAAACTCCTGAGTTTCTCCATTGGAGAGACTGAGGCCGATATACAAAGGTTCGTACGCTGCCGAAACTGTGAGAGTAATCGATTTGATATCTCCAGTCTGACGTGGAGTGAGAAGAACTTCCTGTCCTTGCTTTCCGTTACGGTTTTTTGAGCCAATATAACGGTAATTGAACTTTGTTTTGTATGAAGTGATCAATGCATATGGATTGACACTTTGTATTTCTTCAGGACTGGGAGTTGACAGTGTTACTTCATCGTTTTGCTGTGCATAGCTCCACTGTGTTTTTCCATCGAACCAGCTTTTTATGCCGGCACAATCAAGGTAGAAACAAGATTCTTTCAATAATAGCGTTCCTTGCTGTGTCCCTCCAAAAGTGATGGCTATGCCTCCTGCTTTTTGGTAGGCTGCTGCTGTCTTGTCCAATATGGCCTGAGCTTTAGCTTCACGTTGTCCGAACACAGTGTGTACGGTTGCTGCAAGCATCAGTATAAAAAAGGTAAATCGTTTCATTTTCATGTTATTGGTTTTTTAAGTTATTCAGACGCATATCCAAATCGTTTTCGTCCATGCAAAGCACGTCACGCGCCTTACTGCCGTTTGCCGGACCTACTATACCAGCACGTTCCAGCTGGTCCATAATTCTTCCAGCACGGTTATATCCGATAGAAAATTTACGCTGGATCAGAGATGTTGAACCTTGCTGATGGTAGATTACCAGACGGGCAGCTTCTTCAAACAACGGGTCGAGTCTGTTCATGTCAACATCTGCTGCACTACTGCTTTCTGCATTTTCATCAACATATTCAGGCAAGATGAAAGCTGTAGGATATCCTTGCTGGTGACTGATGTATTCGGCTATTTTCTCTACTTCTGGGGTATCGACAAATGCACATTGTACACGTACAGGATCATTTCCCTGTAAATAAAGCATGTCACCTTTTCCAATCAGTTGCTGTGCTCCCGGGCGGTCGAGAATGGTACGTGAGTCCATCATAGAAGCAACGCGGAAAGCTACACGGGCAGGGAAGTTGGCCTTTATCGTACCGGTAATAATGTTGGTCGTAGGACGCTGTGTCGCAATAATGGCATGTATTCCTACAGCACGTGCCAGCTGGGCAATTCGGCAAATAGGCAATTCAACTTCTTTACCGGCAGTCATGATCAAATCACCAAACTCATCGATGATAATGACGATGTAAGGCATAAAACGATGTCCGTTTTCCGGATTCAGCTGTCGGCTGGTAAACTTGGCATTGTACTCTTTAATGTTACGGCAACCAGCTTTTCGCAATAAGTCGTAACGAGTATCCATCTCAACACAGAGTGAATTTAATGTCTGTACTACTTTTGATACATCGGTGATGATAGCATCGGACGCATCAGGCAGTTTGGCCAGAAAATGTTTTTCGATTGGAGCATAGATGGCAAATTCTACTTTTTTCGGGTCGATGATGACAAACTTCAGTTCACTGGGGTGCTTCTTGTAAAGCAGCGATGTAACGATAGCGTTTAGTCCTACAGATTTTCCTTGTCCGGTTGCACCGGCTACCAGCATGTGTGGGGCTTTAGTAAGGTCGACCATAAACACCTCGTTTGTGATAGTTTTACCTAAAGCAACAGGCAAATCGAATGTTGTTTCCTGAAATTTCTTGCTTGCCAGAATGGAACTCATAGGCACAATACGTGGATTAGCATTTGGCACTTCGATACCAATTGTTCCTTTTCCTGGAATTGGAGCAATGATACGAATTCCCAAGGCAGAAAGGCTAAGGGCTATGTCGTCTTCCAGGTTACGTATTTTCGAAATACGTACTCCCTCGGCTGGCGTTATCTCATATAGAGTGATAGTCGGACCTACGCTTGCTTTAATAGAACTGATCTCAATGCCAAAACTGCGTAGTACCTGAATGATACGGTTCTTGTTGGCATTTTGCTCTTCCATGTCGATGGTAGGTTCGTGATCACCATAGGAATTGAGAAGGTCTAAAGTCGGAAATTTATAATGTTCCAGATCCAGACGAGGATTATAGGGCTGGTTTATGTTTCCACGATATTCTTCATCCTCTTCTTTTCGTTCGTTGTTTATCTCGAATGCTGGTTCACTATATTCGTTTTCGTCTTCCTCCTCCTTGTTTGTTTCTACGGGAGCAGGAGTGGTTTCTTTATTTGAAATAGGTTTACTTGTTTCTACCTGAAGGGGAGCTGTTGTCTCTACTGGTTCTAATTCGATCTCTACAGGTTTGGAATCCTCGTATGTGTCAGTTTCGTCTGTCTGCTCCGAAACAGCATTCTCTACCGGCTCGTTTTTTGTTTCTTTATTGTTCTTTACCTGATATTCTGCTGGAGACTCTTGTTTATCAGACAACGTTTCAGAATCTTTGTTTTCGTCCTTTTCTTTATTTCGTCTGGGCAAAGATGGACGGAAGGCTTTGCGCACTACATCTATTGTTCCTTTAGTAAAAAATACGCCAATCAGTATTCCTGTTACCAGCAATATAAGAATAAGTCCAGAAGCTCCTACCTGAGAACAAATCCATTGGCTTACATTGTATCCATGTAATCCTCCCGGGTAAAGGAACGAGTCTTCTAAAACTCCTCCAAATGCAAATCCTAAAGTAATGGAGAACCATATCATTAAAGCTGTGCATGATACGAACCATTTCCATAGATTGATTTCGTATGCTTTCATCAATTTCATTCCTGCTACGATTAAAAAGGCTATGATGAAGTATGCCGAAATACCGAAGCAGTCATTTATCAGGAATTGTGACAGCTGGGCTCCTCTTGCTCCGGCATAATTCTGTATGCGGTTTCCTGTTTCCAGCAATTCCCCCGGATTGGGATGGGATAATATACTTTGGTCATTTCCTCCTGTAAAGAAGAATGAACTGAATGCTAATAACATGTAAACGCCGAAAATGACGCATAGCAAACCGATAATGAAATGGACTGTTTCACCTTTAATCGCGGTCATTACCTTGTTGGGTATGTCCGATTTTCCCACATTGGGTTTGTTATCTGTTTTTTTCTTCATAATGCTGTTCTGATGTTCAAATTTTGAACGCAAATGTACGAATATTTTTTGAACTCGCCGACTGCCTCTACTTATAATAAATTGTGGAGATTTATTTTTTTTCGTACCTTTGCCACGTAATTTGTTTGATTATGGAAAAAAGTAATACCCCGATTATATTTGATAAAAATACGGTAGAATTTGTTACTGTAGCGGCTGAGTTTTGTGGCTTTCTGGAACGTGTGAATGAAACAAAGAGACGTACCTTTGTTGATACGGCGCTCAAGCTTTTGCCTTTGCTTTATCTGAAAGCTTCTTTATTGCCTCAGGGTGAGCGTATAGACGAATTCGATCCGGAAACTTTTGTAACCGAAGGAGATTATGAGCGTGTCCGGTGTGCAATAGCTGCATTGATGGGAGAGAAAGATGATTATCTGGATGTGTTTTTGGATGATATGGTTTATAGTGATACTCCTATCAAGCAGAATATTTCTGAGAACTTAGCTGATATATATCAGCCGTTGAAGGATTTTATTTGTGTATATCAGTTGGGGTTCGATCAGACAATGAACGATGCACTTGTAATCTGCCGGGAGCATTTTGCTGAGTTCTGGGGGCAGCGTCTTGTAAACGTAATGCGTGCATTGCATGAGGTGAGGTATAGTAAACAGACTGACACTGATGAAGAGGCTGAAGATGATGCTTATGCGTCTTCTCCTTTTGCAGAGGATGAAGGTTACAGTGAGGATGATTTATATGAGGGACTGGAAGCCGGAGAAGACGATGGATCAGGTGACCGGTGGGAATGAGAGTTGTAAGAGGAAAAAATAAACGCATGGTCGTATTACAAAATAAAATATCAAAGCAGAGTGTGGCAGCATTGCCAAAGGTTAATTTTGAGGGAAGAATCTTCGTTGTCAATACGGAGGCTGAGGCGCGTAAGGCAATCAGCTATCTGAATACGCATTCTATTGTAGGTGTAGATACGGAGACTCGTCCTTCATTTAAAAAGGGAAACTACGCATAAGGTGGCTTTATTGCAGATATCTACACATGACACTTGTTTCCTGTTTCGGTTGAACCGTTTGGGTTTGCCTGATTTTCTGGAAGAGTTCTTGCAAAATGATGTCTTGAAAGTAGGTCTTTCGCTGAAGGATGATTTTGCAATGCTTCGCAAGAGAAATACAAAAGATCCGCGCAGCGGAAACTGGGTGGAATTGCAAGATTATGTTCCTTGTTTCGGTATAGAGGAAAAAAGCTTGCAGAAAATTTATGCGTTGCTGTTCGGCAAGAAGATTTCTAAATCGCAGCGTCTGTCAAACTGGGAGGCTGAAGTCCTGACGGAAGCTCAGCAACTTTATGCTGCAACTGATGCCTGGGCGTGTGTTGAAATATACAATTACCTGGATGATTTGCGCAGCACTGGAGGTTATGAGATTGTAAAAGTAGTGGAAACTGAAAATAATTAAAATAAGATATTAGCGTGTCGTATAAGAAAGTATATCTGAAACCTGGTAAGGAAGAATCGTTGAAACGTTTTCATCCATGGGTGTTTTCGGGAGCTATCGCTCGTGTAGAGGGTGAACCCGAAGAAGGCGAAATTGTAGATGTGTATACATCGAAAAAAGAATTTATAGCATGTGGTCACTTCCAGATTGGAAGTATCGCTGTGCGTGTATTGTCATTTGTGCAGGAAACGATCGACCATGAATTTTGGGTACGTAAGCTTGCTGTAGCGAAAGATTTGCGTGTTGCTTTAGGACTGATTGGAAATCCTCAGAACAATACGTATCGTCTGGTGCATGGCGAGGGGGACAATTTGCCGGGACTGATCATTGATGTTTATAATCATACAGCTGTTATGCAGGCACATTCGGCAGGAATGCATGTATATCGCATGGAAATAGCCGATGCTTTGTCAGAAGTAATGGGAGATGTGATTGAAAATATTTACTATAAGTCGGAAACAACATTGCCTTTTAAGGCTGATTTGTTGTCGACGGAGAATGGGTTTATCAAGGGAGGAAGTCCTGAAAATGTAGCAATGGAAAATGGACTGAAGTTCCACGTAGACTGGCTGAAAGGACAGAAAACGGGTTTCTTTGTTGATCAGCGTGAGAACCGCCATTTGCTGGAGCGATATGCAAAAGGACGTAATGTCTTGAATATGTTCTGTTATACTGGAGGTTTTTCTTTCTATGCCATGCGAGGTGGAGCAAACCTTGTTCATTCGGTAGACAGTTCAGCAAAGGCTATTGACTTGACAAACGAGAATGTAGAACTGAATTTCCCTGGGGATGCTCGCCATAAAGCTTATGCGGAAGATGCGTTTAAGTATCTGGACCGTATGGGTGATCAGTATGACCTGATTATTCTGGATCCTCCTGCTTTCGCTAAGCATCGTGATGCCTTGCGTAATGCTTTGCGTGGATATACGAAACTGAATGCGAAAGCTTTCGAAAAGATTCGTCCGGGAGGTATTCTGTTTACCTTCTCTTGTTCGCAAGTTGTCAATAAGGAGAATTTCCGGAATGCAGTATTTACTGCTGCGGCTCAGAGTGGTCGTAGTGTGCGCATTCTTCATCAGTTGACTCAGCCGGGAGACCATCCGGTAAATATTTATCATCCGGAAGGAGAATATCTGAAAGGACTGGTGCTTTATGTAGAGTAGGTTTATTACATTGTGCTGATAAAAAATACCGGATCTTACAAAAGGTTATGCCTGTTCGTAAGATCCGGTATTTTTATGTGTGTGTTTACTCTACTGTAACAGACTTGGCAAGGTTGCGTGGCTGGTCTACGTCTTTTCCTTTACATACCGCTATATGGTAAGCTAATAATTGTAATGGAATGGTAGTAACTAAAGGCTCGAGACATTCTAATGTTTCTGGTATTTCAATGCACTCGTCAGCGATCTTGCGGATAATAGTATCTTGTTTGTTGATTAATGCTATAATGTGTCCTTTCCGGGCTTTTATTTCCTGGACATTACTTACGATCTTTTCATACATGGCATTCTGAGTGGCAATTACCACTACCGGCATCTCTGTATCGACTAAGGCTATGGGGCCATGCTTCATTTCGGCAGCGGGATATCCTTCTGCATGGATGTATGAAATTTCTTTTAGTTTTAAGGCTCCTTCCAGAGCTACCGGATAACTGTAACCACGACCTAAATAAAGAAAATTATGGGCATAGGTAAATATACGCGATAAACTTGCTATGCTTTCATTCTGCTTTAATACTTCTGTTATCTTCTCGGGTATTTGTAACAGCTCGTCGATAATACGATTGTAATCGGCTGTGCTTATTTCTCCTTTTTCTTTTCCTAATGTTAATGCAAACATTGTTAATACGGTAACTTGTCCTGTAAAGGCTTTAGTTGATGCAACTCCTATTTCTGGACCTGCATGTATGTAAGAGCCTGAGTCGGTGATGCGGGGAATGGATGAACCGACGGCGTTACAGATACCATATACGAATGCTCCCTGAGATTTTGCCAATTCTACGGCAGCAAGAGTGTCGGCTGTTTCTCCTGATTGAGAGATTGCTATTACGACATCACGATTCGTAAGCACCGGATTTCGGTAGCGAAACTCTGAAGCATATTCTACTTCAACAGGGATACGGCAAAATGTTTCTATCAGCTGTTTACCTATTAAACCGGCATGCCATGATGTACCACATGCTACAATGACAAAACGTTGGGCATTGAGTAACTGCTCTTTATAATCGTTTACAGCAGATAGTGTGACTTCATGTAGTGTACCGTTTATTCGTCCGCGCATACAGTCGTTAATACACTCCGGTTGCTCGAATATTTCTTTCAGCATAAAGTGAGGAAATCCTCCTTTTTCCAGCTGACCGATATTCATATCTACTTTCTTGATTTCGGCAGGTTGTGTTTCATTGTCGAGGTTTACTAACTTGAGTGGCTTTCCGTTTTCTAGGATAGCGATTTCTCCGTCTTGCAGATAAACTACTTTGTCTGTATATTCAACAATCGGGGTTGCATCGGATGCTAAAAAGAATTCGTCTGTACCTACTCCGATAACTAATGGACTACTTTTGCGAGCTGCTATGATTTGTCCGGGATGTCTGCGGTCTAATACGGCGATAGCATAGGCTCCGACAACCTTGTGTAATGCCATTTGTGTAGCTTCTAGCAACTCAGTGTCGTAAGTTGTTTGAAAGTAATCTATCAGTTGTACTAATACTTCTGTATCGGTTGAACTCTTGAATGTGTATCCTTTTTCTTGTAATTGTTCACGCAGAGTTGCATAGTTTTCTATGATGCCGTTGTGAACTAATGCGAGATTACCTGACTGTGATAAATGGGGATGTGCATTAGCCTGGCAAGGTTCTCCATGAGTTGCCCATCGGGTATGGGCTATACCTGTATGCCCCGAAGTATCTTTTTGTGATGCAGTGTCTTCCAGATTTGATACTTTACCTTTCGCTTTATACACGTTCAATTTAGATTCATGGCTGATTAGACCTACTCCTGCACTGTCGTAACCGCGATACTCCAGACGCTTTAGCCCTTTTATAAGTATAGGATAAGCTTGTTTGCTTCCTATATATCCTACTATTCCACACATATATATTTGTATTTCGTTTGTTGTATTGTTATTTGTTTATGCGAAAATACAAAACAGTTGATAAAATGCAATGTATGTGCGGATAAAAAAATTATTTTATTACTTATCAGTTGTGTGAATAGCGATATTCGCTTGGAGAAAATCCAGTTATTTTTTTAAAGATTAAACTGAAATATTGCACGCTGGGATATCCTAGTTGCTTGGCTATAATAGTTGGCATACAATCTTTTTGAAGCAACATCCTTTTAGCAGTTTCCAAACGCTTTAATTGAAAATATTCTTCAAGTGTTTTGCCCGTTTCAAATTTTAATAAATCTTCAAAGTATGCAGGTGATAGTCCCAGTTCTTCACTGAGTATTTTCGGATCAGGCATTATTCCATCTTGGAGTTGTCCCGATGCAATATGGTGCTCGAGAAGTTTTTCCATTTTGTCCAGGAGTGTTTTATTCTTGTTTTCTCGGGTAATAAACTGGCGCTCATAATAACGTGTACAATAATCGAGTAATAATTCGATGTGGCGTGAAAGTATTGTACTACTATGTGTATCAATGGGGTGATGCAGCTCGTCTTCAATGTTTTCCAGGCAACATGTTATTTTGGCTGTTTCCCGTTGGGACAAGTGTAATGCTTCTTCTTTCTTGTACGAAAAAAAAGTATAATTTTTTATATGATTATTCAATGAGGTTCGGAAAAGTAGATCAGGATGAAATGCTAGCAGATATCCTTTATTGGGCAAGGTATTATTCTCACTCATCCGGAATATTTCACCGGGAGTGAGAAACACCATTGTTGCATTCGAATAATCGTAATATTTACGCCCGCAACAGTAGCAGGAGTCAGGACATTCTTCTATCAGCAAGATTGCGTAAAACTCGAATTTTACAGCGTCTTGTTCCAGGTTGGGGCTTTCCAGATTGATAATGCTTACCTGAGGGTGTAATGTCTTGCAGCCAAGGCAACAGTTGCATTCGTACACAGTTTTGAAATCTAACATATTCTTTTTGTCCTTATCTGTGGAAGTTGTTTATTGTTGGTTGTTTTGTGTACGATATTCATTGGGGGTACAGCCTACTCGTTTCTTGAATAACCGGCATAGGTGTTGTGGGTACTGGAAGCCCAAAGAATATGCAATCTGGCTGACTGTATTTTCTGTAGCTGAGATCCGTTCCTTTGCCAGTTCTATGATTTTTTCCTGAATATATTCCTGTGGACTTTTTCCTGTTTCTTTTTTTAGCATATCACCAAAATAGTTAGAGGAAAGATATAGTTTGTCGGCAAAGTATTTTACAGTCGGCAACCCGTCCTGTTCGGCCTGAGGCCCTTCAAAATATTCGTTAAGGAGATTTTCAAACCGTGTCAGGACATCACTGTTTGCTTTGCTGCGTGTCGTAAACTGTCGTTCATAGAAGCGCATGCAGTAATTTAACAGTAATTCGATGTGGTTTACTAATAAAGTTTTACTATGCTTGTCTATGCCGTGCTCCAGCTCCATGCGTATAATCTTTAATAACTCTTCGATAATACTTCTTTCTTCGGCCGACAGATGCAAGGCCTCGTTGACTTCATATGAGAAGAAAGTGTATTTTTTAATTGTTTTTCCTAAACTCGTACCATGTAATAAATCGGGGTGGAAAAGTATTCCCAGTACATTCAGTTGTACGCGGTCTGTTGTCAGTGTGGTTTCGGTTGTTTGTCCGGGGGCGAAACATACTACAGTCCCTTCCTGATAATCGTAAGTTTGACGTCCGTACTTAATGTCACAGGCTTTTTCTAATTTCAGATATAGCGCATAAACACCGTAATTCCAATGCGTATAGGTCATTTGCCGGGTGGCTTTATTCAGGTCGATGACTGTTACCAGCGGATGTAATGTTTCAAGTCCGTATATCTGGTTATATAAGTCCACATTATTTAAATTAAGTATCTTGTCCATATGCAGAGTTGATTTTTATCTGAATACAAAATTAAGCGAAATCTCATATATCCCTACAACCATAATTACTGATTGTATAACCGAAGTTACGGTTTTTTGAAGCGATAGATAATATTGAACCCTGTTTTTGAATCTGTAATTGAGGTTATAACATCCGTAATTTGTCTACACAGATGCTTATGTATTCTTGCGAAATTTGCATTGTCGATAATTTATACTAACTGATATACAATATTAAATATGGCTAAAAAGGTTTTGATTTTATCATCTAGTCCACGTCGTGGAGGTAATTCCGATACGCTTTGTGATGAGTTTATGCGTGGAGCAGTAGAAAGTGGAAATCATGTAGAAAAGATTTTCTTGCGTGATAAGACGATTCACCCTTGTCTTGGATGCAGCGTCTGTAGCCTGCATAAAAAACCGTGTCCACAAAAAGATGATGCGGCTGAGGTTATCGGAAAGATGCTGGAGGCTGATGTCATTGTTATGGCAACTCCTGTCTATTTCTATGCAATGAGTGCACAGATGAAAACACTGATAGATCGTTGCTGCGGTCCTTATACAGAAATGAAAAACAAAGAATTTTATTTTATAGCGACAGCAGCGGAAGAAGATGAAACAATTATGAAACGCGTTGTAGACAATTTCTGTGGTTTCCTCGATTGTCTTGAGAATCCTATAATAAAAGGAACAGTATTCGGTGGAGGAGTCTGGCATGTAGGAGAAATAAAAGATAAGCCTGTATTGACAGAAGCTTATGAGATGGGTAAGAAAGTTTGATAATAATGGAATTGTTTTTGAGATATTATGAAGATAAAGAGTTTTTTAATCGTATTTTTTATGTCAACGCTTATGAATATACTTTATGCACAGGATAGTGATAGGACTTTTCCTGTAAGTGACAAGGTAACAGTAGAAAGTGTCCGTTTTAAAAACCGTTTTGGAATTACGTTGGCTGCCGATTTGTATAAGCCTAAGCAGGCTGAAGGGAAACTTCCGGCTATTGCAGTGAGTGGTCCTTTTGGGCAGTCAAAGAACAGTCATCAGGGCTTTATGCGCAAACAATGGCTGAACGTGGATTCCTGGCTATTGCTTTCGATCCTTCCTATACGGGTGAAAGCAGTGGTGAACCTCGCTATGTTGCCTCTCCCGACATTAATACGGAGGATTTTTCTGCTGCTGTAGATTTTCTTTCAATTCGTGAAGATGTAGATCCAGAGCGCATTGGTGTTATCGGTATCTGTGGATGGGGTGGCATGGCTCTTAATGCGGCTGCTATCGATACTCGTATAAAAGCAACTGTCACTGTTACTATGTATGATATGAGTCGTGTAAATGCTAATGGATATTTTGATGCGATGGATGCAGATGCACGTTATGAACTTCGCAAGAAGTTGAATGCCCAGCGGACTATAGATGCACGGAATGGTTCATATGCACTGGTTGGAGGGGTAGTGGATCCGCTACCAGAGGATGCTCCTCAGTTTGTGAAAGATTACTATGATTATTATAAAACAAAGCGTGGTTATCATAAACGTTCTCTGAACTCGAATAACGGATGGAATGTTACTTCGTCCCTTTCATTTATCAATACACCGTTGCTGACATATAGTGATGAAATTCGAAGTGCTGTGTTAATGATTCACGGTGAAAAGGCACATTCCCGTTATTTTAGTGAAGATGCCTTTAAGAAGTTAAAAGGGGATAATAAGGAACTACTGATTATTCCAGGTGCAAGTCATGTAGATTTATATGATAATCAGGCAGGAGTTATTCCATTCGATAAGATAGAACGGTTTTTCTATACCTATCTGAAATAAGACTGCTATACGGCCAATTTTAGATATAAGTAATAATTGTGTCAGGAAATGAGAAACCAAACCAATAAGGCTGAAGCTCTCTTTCACTTATTCGCAGGGGAGAGCATGTGACATTTAAGCAGCAACTGGAACTTACCATACGTTTGAGTATTCCGGCAGTTGTAGCTCAGATTTCATATATTGTTATGCAATATATTGATGCTTCAATGGTTGGTAGTCTGGGAGCGGAGGCTTCTGCTTCTATCGGTTTGGTTTCTACTTCTACCTGGTTGTTCTGGGGAGTATGTGTTGCTTCTGCTACGGGCTTTTCTGTGCAGGTAGCACATCATATCGGAGCGAAAGAATTTGGTCAGGCACGTGCTGTCCTTCGGCAGTCTTTTGTTGCGACTACGATATTCAGCTTGCTGCTGACTGTAATTGGTGTACTGGTTAGCACTCCTCTTCCTGCATGGCTGGGAGGTGATGTTGCTATTCAGTATGATGCTTCTTCTTATTTCCTGATATTTATTTTATTTCTGCCGGTCCTTCAGCTTAATTTTTTAGCGGGAGGTATGTTAAGATGTAGTGGCAACATGCATGTGCCTAGCATGCTGAATGTTCTGATGTGTATAATGGATGTTGTCTTTAATTTTTTTCTGATATATCCTTCCCGGGAGTTAGAGATAGGTAATATATCTGTTTTTGTTCCTGGAGCGGGACTAGGAGTTGAAGGTGCTGCTTTGGGTACAGGACTGGTTGAGATGTTGGTTGCCATTATGATGACTTGGTATCTCTGTCGTTGTTCGAAAGAGTTAGCTCTGGTGGGCAGACCTGGAAGTTTCTTTTTGACTTCGAAAGTATTAATAAAATCGTTCAAAATAGGAGTTCCCATGTGTGTAGAGCATATTGTTATTTGCGGAGCACAGATCTTGACAACTGTTATTGTTGCTCCATTGGGAATCTTTGCTATAGCTGCAAATTCTTTTGCAATAACCGCAGAAAGCTTATGTTATATGCCGGGGTATGGTATTGCTGATGCTGCGACGACATTGATCGGGCAAAGTCTGGGAGCGGGAAGAAAAGATTTAACCCGATCTTTTGCCCGGATAACAGTAGCAACTGGTATGTTGGTAATGGGAGTGATGGGTGGTGTCATGTATTGGGCTGCTCCTTTAATAATCGGGGCAATGACACCTGATGCAGAGATACTTTCATTAGGTGTGATGGCTTTGCGTATTGAGGCATTTGCAGAGCCTATGTTTGCTGCGGCAATTGTTGCTTATGGAGTTTTTATCGGTACGGGAGATACACTCATGCCGAGCATAATGAACTTTGTCAGTATATGGGCTGTACGTCTTAGTTTGGCTTCATGTCTTGCTCCTTCGATGGGGTTGAAGGGCGTTTGGCTGGCTATGTGTATTGAGCTTTGTTTCAGAGGAATGATATTCTTGATAAGGTTAGAAAAAGGAAAATGGATAAAAATTACCTGATGCTATGAGATATTGCTTATTATCGGGAAGATTATTTATGTCTGTGATAGCTGTCTTGTTATTTGTTGCAGTTACATCGTATGGCAATAATCTAGGCAAAGCCCCAATCCAATTTAATAAAGATAAAATTTGTAATAAAAGTAAGACAATGGAACGTGATACAATTAAGCTGCATATTGGCAGTAAAGTTTTTGTTGCTGTGTTGGAGAATAATTCTTCTGCAATGGCTTTGAAAGAATTATTGGCGAAATGCAATGTAACAGTAGAGATGAGTGATTATGCCCATATGGAAAAGGTAGGAACATTAGGGGTTAGACTGCCGAGAAATGATGAGTGGATTCAAACTGATTCTGGAGACTTGATTTTATATCAGGGACATTATATGGTTATTTATTATGATCGTAATAGCTACTCTTTGACTCGATTGGGTAAAATAATCAATGTTACTCAAGATGAGCTTAAAAATGCTTTGGGTAAAGGGAATGTTACGGTTGTTCTTTCTTTAGAATAATTGTTTGTACGAGTGAGTTTTCTATTCGAAAAGTGAAAGTTATAGGATGAAGATTGTATCTTTTAAATATTGCTTGATTGCAGGTTTATTGTTTTTTACGGCTTGTTCCCCTGATGATATTCCTGATATTGACGAAACGATTTCCCCTCCGTCTTCAAATGTTCCGGAGGATAATGACGACGGAGATTGTTCTCCGGTCAAGCAGATTGTTGTGACAATAAATAAAACTCCGTTTACTGCAACATTGGAGAATAATGAAACGGTTCGTGAATTTCTTGATTTATTGCCTCTTACTGTCGATATGACTGAATTGAACGGAAATGAAAAATATTGTTACCTTCCTCAAAGTTTACCGGTAGATAGTCGCCAGATAGATGTTATTCAAACCGGTGACCTAATGCTTTATGGCTCGAACTGTATTGTCCTTTTCTATCAAACGTTTTCTTCCAGTTATAGTTATACCAGATTAGGCCGGATTGATCATACTACAGGTTTGAAAGATATTCTTGGGCAAGGTAATGTTACTGTAAACTTTCATATAGTTAATCAATAAATACGGATAAATTATGCAACAGGTAAAAAATACAGAGTTTGGAGGCGAACGCCCTTTGTTTGCTTCTCATGATTTGCAGATTGATAATGTAACAATTCATGCAGGAGAATCTGCTTTAAAAGAATGTAGTAATATTATTGCAGTGAACTGTCGTTTTGAGGGAAAATATCCATTTTGGCACGTCAATGGCTTTATTGTCAAAAACTGTCTGTTTACTGAAGGAGCACGTGCTGCACTTTGGTATTCGCAAAATTTGAAAATGACGGATACAAAAGTGGAGGCTCCTAAAATGTTCCATGAAATGGATGGACTGGAGCTGGTTAACGTACACTTGCCTAATGCTCAGGAAACGTTGTGGCATTGTCGTAATGTCAATTTAAAAAATGTGCATGTGGATAATGCTGATTATCTTTTTATGCATAGTG
Source organism: Phocaeicola coprocola DSM 17136 (assembly GCF_000154845.1). GTDB lineage: Bacteria > Bacteroidota > Bacteroidia > Bacteroidales > Bacteroidaceae > Phocaeicola > Phocaeicola coprocola. Next base: position 15,431 of record NZ_DS981483.1, read on the forward strand.
AAAATATTACCATAAAAGATTATATGCAGAATGGCAACTACTCGTTTCAGTATTGCAGAAATGTAGAAATTCACAATGCAGTGATCAATTCGAAAGATGCGTTCTGGAATACAGAAAATGTGACGGTGTATGATTCTGAAATTAATGGAGAATATTTAGGCTGGCATTCTAAGAATTTGCGCTTGGTTAATTGTAAAATCTCGGGCACACAACCTCTTTGTTATGCTCACGGGTTAATAATGGAGGATTGTGTAATGGCTGATGATTGTGATCTTGCTTTTGAATATAGTTCTGTGCATGCTACGATTAAGAGTGCAGTACATAGTGTAAAGAATCCTCGTACGGGATGTATTACTGCCGAAAGTTACGGACAGATAATTCTTGATGAACATATTAAAGCACCAGGTGATTGTGAGCTGAAATTATGGGATGGACTTACTTGTTTTTCTGATTAAATAAAGTATGAAATATAATTTTGACGAAATAGTTTCGCGACATCATACTAATTCATATAAATGGGATAGTGCGACGCTGCCGGATATTTTGCCGATGTGGGTAGCGGATATGGATTTTCGGACAGCTCCAGCTATTATTCGTGCGCTGCAGCAACGTGTACAGCACGGCATTTTTGGATATACTCGCGTTCCGGATGAGTATTATAGTGCTGTTGTAGGATAGTTTAGTCGGAGGCATCGGTGGCAGATAAATCGTGAATGGATTATTTATACTTCGGGAGTTGTTCCGGCCATATCCGCCATCATAAAGGCATTAACGGCTCCGGGAGATAAAGTTTTAGTTCAGACACCGGTTTACAACTGTTTTTTTTCCTCTATCAGAAACAATGGTTGTGAGATAGTAAGTAGTCCCTTACTGTGGGATGGAAAAACTTTCTCTATCGATTTTGACGATTTGGAACGAAAGGCAGCAGATCCGGAAGTGAAGTTTATGCTGCTTTGTAATCCGCATAATCCTGCTGGCAGAGTGTGGAGTAAACAGGAATTGTGCCAAATCGGAGAGATTTGTATTCGTAATGGGGTGACAGTCATTGCAGATGAAATACATTGTGAGCTGGTCTTTCCAGAAAATGTCTATACTCCTTTTGCTTCACTTTCTGAAAAGTTTCAGAAGTATTCTGTTACTTGTGTATCTCCTGGCAAAGCTTTTAATATCGCAGGCTTGCAAATTGCTAATATTGTTTGTGCAGACGAATATATGCGCCATAAGATAGATAAAGCGATTAATATTAATGAAGTCTGCGACGTTAATCCTTTTGGCGTTATTGCCACGATAGCTGCCTATAATGAGGGTGAGGAGCGGTTGGCGCAGTTTGTGTCGTTATCTGTTTGAAAACTACCAATACATGAAAGACTATTGTGAAAAAATATTTGCCTGATTTTCCTATTGCTGAATTAGAAGGTACTTATCTGGTCTGGATGGATTGCCGGAAGTTGCTTCTACCATCCAAGGAACTGGAATGTCTATTAAAGGAAAATGTTCATTTGTGGCTGAATTCTGGAGATGTGTATGGAGCAGAAGGTGAAGGGTTTATGCGTTGGAATATAGCTTGTCCGAGGGCCTTGCTAACAGAAGGATTAGATAGATTCAGAGATTTTGTTCATCATAACTAAAAGAATAAGCAGGTCGGGCACTTTCTTTTTTCTGTAAATGTGATAAACGTTATCATCATCTGCTGCCTGTACCTGCTTTTCCTTTGATAATGTCATGACTTCTGGTTATCTTTGCGTAGAATAATTAAAAACCGGAATTTATGGATATACAAACAATACTTGCGAATTTGAAAATAGAACAGTTGAATGTGATGCAGCAAACAGCTGTCGATGCCTATCGTGAAGGAGGTGATTTAGTCCTGCTTTCGCCTACGGGCTCGGGTAAGACTTTGGCTTATTTATTGCCTCTTGTTTCTTCTTTGAAGCCCGGTCAGCAAGGAGTTCAGGCTGTTATTTTAGTCCCATCCCGCGAGTTGGCTTTACAGATAGAGCAAGTATTTAAGTCTATGAATACGGAATTTAAAATAATGAGTTGTTACGGAGGGCGTCCGGCAATGGACGAACATCGTACAATGAAAGGTATCTGCCCGTCAGTAATTGTCGGTACACCGGGACGAATGAACGATCACTTGGAAAAACAAAATTTTGATGCTTCTACAGTGAAGCTTTTGGTGATTGATGAATTCGATAAATGTTTGGAATTCGGTTTTCAGGAAGAAATGTCGGATGTTATAAGTAAATTGCCTAAATTACGTCGTCGTTTTCTGCTTTCGGCTACAGATGCTGAAGAGATTCCTCATTTTACCGGCTTGAACCGTACCGTCAAATTAAATTTTCTTGATCCTGATGGAGGTATTTCTGAACGTTTGCATTTGTATAAAGTGATTTCTCCTGTAAAAGATAAATTGGAAACTTTATATAAGTTGCTTTGTTGTTTGGGAAATCAGTCTACTCTGGTTTTTTGCAACCATCGTGAAAGTGTAGACCGTGTAGGTAAATATTTACATTCCATGAAAGTGTATTGCGAAACGTTTCATGGTGGAATGGAGCAGGATGACCGGGAAAGAGCTTTATATAAATTTCGGAATGGTAGCTGTCATATTTTTATCTCGACCGATCTGGCAGCACGTGGTTTAGATATTCCCGATATAAAAAATGTTGTTCATTATCATCTTCCAGTTGCAGAAGACGGGTTTATACACCGGAACGGACGTACGGCACGCTGGGAAGCTGATGGTAGTTCTTACATCATTCTTCATTCTGAAGAACAGTTGCCTTCTTACATAAAGGAAGAACCGGAGGAATATCTCTTGCCGGCTGTGCTTCCTAAACCTGCCCTGCCTGATTTTGTTACCTTATATATAGGAAAGGGGAAAAAAGATAAAATCAATAAAATAGATATTGTAGGTTTTTTGTCTAAAAAAGGAAATTTAAGCAAGGAGGATATTGGCCGTGTAGATGTGAAAGATCATTATGCTTTTGCAGCGGTTTCTCGTTCTAAATATAAACAGGTGTTAAAACTTGTGCAAAATGAAAAGATTAAGGGGATAAAAGCTTTGATAGAACTGGCTAAATGATAACTTTGTGTCAATAAAACCTTGTTTCGGTAAGAAATTCTCTCAAAATGCTATGACTCTAGTCTGTTCAAAAGTCATAGAACTTACTTCTTGTGTTAATTTGTAAATTAAACCGCATTGTTTTGTGTAATTTGTTATTAAAAGCCCTGGGTTGCTAGAAAAATATTACAAAAACTTTTGGAAATCTAAAAATAATCGCTATATTCGCAATTGTAAGAACGAACAAATGTTTAACCAAAACAAACTTCCAAATGAAAAAACATAATTTCAATGCGGGACCTTCTATATTGCCTCGCGAAGTGATCGAAAAAACAGCTCAGGCTATTCTTGACTTTAATGGTTCGGGACTTTCGTTGATGGAAATCAGTCACCGCGCTAAAGACTTCCAGCCGGTGGTAGACGAGGCTGTTGCCTTGTTTAAGGAACTTCTGAATATTCCGGAAGGGTATTCGGTACTTTTCCTGGGTGGAGGAGCAAGTATGGAGTTCTGTATGGTTCCTTATAATTTCCTTGAAAAGAAAGCTGCATATCTTAATACAGGTACATGGGCAAAAAAAGCTTTGAAAGAAGCGAAGGCATTCGGTGAAACAGTTGAAGTAGCTTCTTCCGAAAAAGACGGATATACTTATATTCCGAAAGATTATACAGTACCGGCAGATGTGGATTATTTCCATATTACTACAAACAATACGATTTATGGAACAGAACTCCATGCCGATTTGGATGTGAATGTTCCGATGGTTGCCGATATGTCATCTGATATATTCTCTCGCCCGATTGATGTCTCAAAATATATCTGTATCTATGGCGGTGCACAGAAAAACCTGGCACCGGCAGGCGTTACTTTTGTCATAGTGAAAAATGAAGCTTTGGGCAAAGTTTCACGTCATATCCCTACCATGTTGAATTATCAGACTCATGTTGATAAAGGCTCTATGTTTAATACACCTCCTGTAGTTCCTATTTATGCGGCTTTGCAGACATTGCGCTGGATAAAGGCTCAGGGTGGAGTAGAAGAAATGCAACGCCGTGCTAAGCAACGTGCAGATATGTTGTATGCTGAAATCGACCGTAATAAACTGTTCCGCGGAACGGTTACAGATAAAGGCGATCGCTCTTATATGAATATTTGCTTTGTAATGGCAGACGAATATAAGGATTTGGAGGCAGACTTCTTGAAGTTTGCTACAGATAAAGGAATGGTTGGTATCAAGGGACATCGCTCAGTAGGTGGATTCCGCGCTTCTTGTTACAATGCCATGCCTGTAGAGAGCGTTCAGGCTCTGATAGACTGCATGCAGGAGTTCGAAAAAATGCATTAATTTATTAGTCGTTTATAAAGGCACACAGACCTGCACGGATAGATAGTGTGCGGGTATGTGTGCTTTTTTTATTTATATTAAATCTGATAGTTATGAAAGTTTTAGTAGCAACAGAAAAACCGTTTGCAAAAGTTGCAGTCGACGGTATTCGTAAGGAAGTAGAAGCTGCTGGTTACGAACTGGCTTTACTTGAAAAATATACAGAAAAAGCACAGCTCCTTGAAGCTGTAAAAGATGCCAATGCTATTATTATCCGTAGTGATGTTATTGATAATGAAGTGTTTGATGCCGCTCCCGAATTGAAGATCGTAGTTCGTGCTGGAGCTGGTTACGATAACGTCGATCTGGAGGCTGCTACTGCACATGGCGTTTGTGTGATGAATACTCCGGGACAAAACTCAAATGCAGTTGCTGAGTTGGCTTTCGGTATGATGATTATGGCGGTTCGTAATTTTTACGACGGCAAATCGGGTACGGAACTGATGGGCAAGAAGCTGGGTATTCATGCATACGGTAATGTAGGACGCAATGTGGCTCGTATAGCAAAAGGAATCGGTATGGATATTTATGCTTATGATACTTATTGTCCGAAAGAGGTGATGGAGGCTGATGGTATAAAACCGGTTGATTCTGCTGAAGAGTTGTATGCTACTTGTAACGTGGTGTCTTTGCATATTCCGGCTACTGCCGAAACCAAAAACTCGATTAACTATGACTTGGTAAATCGTATGCCGAAAAACGGTCTGCTGGTTAATACTGCCCGTAAGGAGGTGATTAATGAAGCGGATTTGCTTCGCCTGATGAATGACCGTCCGGACTTGAAATATGTAACTGATATTATGCCAGCACATCATGAAGAGTTTGCCGATCATTTTCCGGGACGTTATTTCTCTACTCCGAAGAAGATGGGTGCACAGACAGCTGAAGCAAATATCAATGCCGGTATCGCAGCGGCCCGTCAGATTGTGGGCTTCCTGAAAGATGGTTGTGAGAAATTCCGTGTAAATAAAAAGTAACTCTTTTATTTGTGCATAAATGAAACTGACCGCATACGAACGGCATTCGCTGATCCCATTGGGGATCGGAGCTTCCTTGCTGCTGGTGAATTCTTTGTGCAGGTCGTTTCTGGATGATTTCTGGAAAGGATTTCTGTGCGGCATGGCATTGATGTTTTTCCTTTATGCGCTGTGGACGTTAGTGTTATTTTTCAAACGAAATTTCAAGCATTATGGCAATAGTTAAACCTTTCAAGGGTGTTCGTCCGCCGCAGGACTTGGTGGAGCAGGTAGCTTCCCGCCCTTATGACGTGTTAAACTCGGCTGAGGCCCGCGAAGAGGCGAAAGGCAACGAGAAATCATTGTATCACATCATTAAACCGGAGATTGACTTCCCGGAGGGAACAGACGAACATGATCCGTGTGTGTACGATAAGGCGGTAGCGAATTTCCGAATGTTCCAGGAAAAAGGCTGGCTGGTGCAGGACGACAAACCGTGTTATTATATTTATGCCCAGACTATGAACGGCAAGACGCAGTATGGTCTGGTGGTAGGAGCTTATGTACCCGACTACATGAACGGGGTGATTAAGAAGCATGAGCTGACGCGCCGTGACAAGGAGGAGGACCGTATGAAGCATGTGCGGGTGAACAATGCGAACATCGAACCGGTGTTCTTTGCTTACCCGGAAAACAAGACGCTGGATGCTGTGGTGGCTAAATATACGGCACAGAAACCGGTGTACGACTTTGTGGCACCGGATGACGGCTTCGGCCATCAGTTCTGGGTAATTGATGACGATAAGGATATTGAAGCTGTGACAGAAGCGTTCAAAGAAATGCCTTCGCTTTACATTGCTGACGGACATCATCGTAGTGCGGCAGCAGCACTGGTAGGGGCTGAAAAGGCGGCTCAGAATCCGAACCATCGGGGTGATGAAGAATACAACTACTTTATGGCAGTGTGTTTTCCGGCAGAGCAACTGACTATTATCGACTATAATCGTGTCGTGAAGGAACTGAACGGACTGACTCCGCAAGCCTTCCTTGAAGCGTTGAAGAAGAACTTTGTGGTGGAGGAAAAAGGTACGGACATCTACAGACCGGCCGCCTTACATAATTTCTCTCTTTATCTGGAGGGAAAATGGTACAGTCTGACGGCCAAACCGGGCACTTACGACGATAACGACCCGATTGGGGTGCTGGATGTCACGATTTCTTCCAACCTGATTCTGGACGAGATTCTCGGTATCAAGGACCTGCGCTCGGACAAGCGTATCGACTTTGTGGGCGGTATTCGCGGACTTGGTGAACTGAAGAAGCGGGTAGACAGTGGTGAAATGAAGATGGCGCTTGCACTTTATCCGGTTTCCATGAAACAATTAATGGACATTGCAGATACCGGAAATATTATGCCGCCTAAGACTACTTGGTTCGAACCTAAGCTTCGCTCCGGTCTGGTGATACATAAGCTGGAGTAAGTGTATGATGGAATAATATTAGTTTTATATGGGATTTCTTTTGCTGTATAAAATTGCAAAGCAGAATTGGCTTATGTTTTTATGCTGCTGCAGTAAGTCCCGGCCAACACTGGCGAGTGATAATAGCAACTTTAACAGTTAGCTTGTACTGGGAAATATTCTTTTCGGCAAAGATTAATCCGATATATAGTGAGGTCAGGAGATTTTAGCGAAAATGTCCTGACCTTTTTTATGATTGTGCCAAATGTTTTTTACTTAAATTGTGTACCTTTGCATCCGGTTTTGCAAAAGTAACAGATATTTCATGGCTAGTAATACATTCAAAGGTTTTGTTTATGGAGCAGTGGCAGCTGCCAGTTATGGACTGAATCCTCTATTTACTCTGCCTCTTTATGCTGATGGAGTAAGTGCTGATTCGGTATTGTTTTACCGTTACGGACTAGGTGTAGTGATGCTTGCTTTGCTGATGAAGGTGCAGAAACAGTCATTTGCATTGCATCGTAGCGAAGTATTGCCTTTACTTGTTATGGGGATGCTGTTTGCATTTTCCTCGCTTGCTCTTTTTCAGAGTTATAATTATATGGATGCAGGCATTGCTTCTACCATTCTGTTTGTTTATCCGGTATTGGTTGCTGTTATTATGGCTGTTTTCTTTAAGGAGAAAGTTTCTGTTATAACAGCTGTTTCTATTGCTTTGGCTTTTGTTGGCATATCCTTATTGTACAAGGGTGAAGGTGGAAAGACGTTAAGTTTAATCGGAGTTTTACTTGTCTTTATATCCTCACTTACGTATGCTATTTATATTATAGGAGTGAATCGTTCGTCGCTGAAAGACATGCCTACTGCAAAACTTACATTTTATGCTTTATTGTTTGGCTTGAGCGTATTTGTTGTCCGTTTGAAGTTCTGTACGCATCTCGATCCTATCAGTACTCCTTGGCTGTGGATCAATCCGATAGGGTTAGCTTTATTCCCGACTGTAATATCTTTAGTCGCCATGACTAAGTCTATACACTATATCGGTTCTACTCCTGCGGCTATTTTAGGTGCTTTGGAGCCGATTACAGCCTTATTCTTCGGTGTCTTGGTGTTTGGTGAACGCCTTACGCCACGCATTATTTTAGGAATTATTCTTGTGCTGTCGGCCGTTACACTGATTATTGTAGGAAAGTCGCTGGTTAACAGAATCCGCGTACATGTATTGCATAAATAAATACTTGAATCTAATATAAAAACGAATTATTTTGGAAGATACTTATAAAACCATTGAAGGACAGTCAGAGTCTGTTTATACAGAGAAGCGAAGCAAGTTCATAGCCATTGCTATCCCAGTGCGTACACTTGCCGAAATAAAACAATATTTGGAAGAGTACCAGAAAAAGTACTATGATGCACGCCATGTATGCTATGCATATATGCTTGGAGCTGAACGGAAAGATTTTCGTGCTAATGACAATGGAGAACCTTCAGGTACAGCCGGAAAGCCTATCTTAGGACAAATCAATTCGAATGAACTGACCGATATTCTGGTTATTGTGGTACGTTATTTCGGAGGAATTAAATTAGGTACCAGTGGATTGATTGTGGCCTATCGGACAGCAGCCGCACAAGCAATAGCCGAAGCGACGGTGATAGAAAAAACGGTAGATCAGGATGTGATGGTTGCTTTTGAATATCCTTTCATGAACGATGTAATGCGTATTGTAAAAGAAGAATCTCCCGAGATATTGGAACAGTCGTACGATATGGACTGTTTCATGCGCCTTCGCATCCGCAAATCTTTGATGCCTCGTCTGCGTTCTCGTCTGGAAAAGGTAGAAACACTTCGTTTCCCCGAAGACGATGTAACATCTTTGTAATAATTATGACATAATCAAGTTACGTGTGCCTTGTACTTTTGCTATCGAAATAAAAAGCAGAAGTATAATGAATAAGAAAAATTTAAAAACACGATGTGCCTTTATCGCAGGCTTGTTAGGATGTGTGGCTATGCCGGCACATGCCGAAGATAGCAACAAAGAAGAACCCCCGAAAGGCAAGGCTATTATTACGATTTTTTCTGATATCCATTCCGGCTTTGGTCATGTGAATGATGACCGTGGTTTTAATTTAGACCGAGCGTACTTGGGATATCAGTATGATTTGTCGAAAGAACTTCAGTTAAAGGTAGTTGCCGATTTCGGACAGTCTAAAAGTGTTGATGATCATCAGCGTATAGGTTTTGTTAAGAATGCCCAGATATCATGGAAACGTGAAAAGTGGACATTACACGCAGGTTTGATTTCTACTACCCAGTTTAAGTTTCAGGAAAGCTTCTGGGGTAAGCGGTATGTGATGAAATCTTTCCAGGATGAGTATAAGTTCGGAAGCAGTGCCGATCTTGCTGTATCGGCAGCTTACGATTTCAACGATTATGTATCGGCAGACGTTATTCTTGCCAATGGCGAAGGTTACAAAAAACTTCAGGTAAAAGACGGTCTGCAATATGGGGCAGGAGTGACACTGATGCCTGTCAAGAATCTTTTTATCCGTCTGTATGGTTCTTATAATGAAGCTTCGGAAGAATCAGGTAAAGGTATAACAAATCTGGCTTCTTTCATCGGATATAAACACAAGTCATTTTCTCTGGCGGCAGAATATAATTATCAGAAAAATGCCAGCTACACAGACGGACAAGACCAGAGCGGTGTGTCAGCCTATGCAACGGTCAACTTGTCTAAGAAAGTCGGAGTCTTTGGTCGTTGGGACTATCTTACTTCAAAAAACAAATGGAATGAAGAGAATGATGGTATGGCAGGACTTGTAGGAGCGGAGTTCCGGCTTGGAAAATACATAAAACTTTCTCCTAACTTCCGGATATGGTCGCCCAAAGCAGGAAGTATGCCCAATTCATATTATGCTTATCTGAACGCTTCTTTCTCCTTATGAAATTATCAAAGAGATTTTTAAATATAAGAAAATTCAATTTATTAAATTAATAAACAATGAAAAAACATTATTTGCCTTTGGTGGCAGGTATAATGGCTATTGCCGTTACTGCATGTGGTGGACAAAAATCATCAACTGAATCTGTAGAATTAACTGGTGCGGGAGCAACTTTCCCATTACCTTTCTATAACATGAGCTTTGAAGGATATGGTGCTACACACGATAATAAAGTTTCTTATGGTGGCATTGGTAGTGGTGGTGGAGTACGTAACCTGAAAGATGGTATCGTAGACTTTGCCGGAAGTGATGCTTTCTTGAGCGATAAGGAAATGTCAGAAATGGAACCTGTAGTACACATCCCGACATGTATGGGAGCTGTGGTATTGGCCTACAATTTACCGGATGTAGTTAAATTGAACTTGTCGGGTGATGTTATTGCTGATATTTATGCTGGAAAGATAACAGACTGGAATGATGCACGTTTGCAGGAACTGAATCCGGATGTGAAATTGCCTGCAAAGAAGATAATTCTTGCATATCGTTCGGATGGTAGCGGTACAACATTTGTATTTACCGATTATTTGTCTAAAGTCAGCGAAAGCTGGAAAAATACTTTCGGATCAGGTAAAACAGTGGATTTCCCTGTCGGACAGGCTGCAAAAGGTAATCCGGGTGTAGCTGGTATCATTGCACAGACTCCGTATTCATTGGGATATATTGGTTCTGAATATGCTTTCGCACAGAAAATTCCTTATGCAGCTGTAAAGAACCAGCGTGGTGAGCTGATCACTCCGTCTACAGAAAGTATCTCGGCTGCTGCCGGTGATATTCCTCAGGACACTCGTTGTTCTATAACCAATGCCGATGCAGCAGGAGCTTATCCTATCAGCTGTTTTACCTGGTTGCTGATTTACAAGGAACAGAATTATTCAGACCGTTCGGAAGCACAGGCTAAAGCTACGCTGGATTTGATGCAATATATGTTAAGCGACAGCGTACAGCAGACTACTGCTACCGTACACTATGCTCCGCTGCCTAAGAAAGCTGTTGAACAAAGTCTGGCAAACCTTAAGACTGTTACTTATCAGGGACAGCCGATTCTGAAATAATAGATTATTACTGCAAAGCTGATATTTTATGCAAGACAAAATTTTTAGAGTTTTACTTATTCTGTCGGCTGTTGTTATTCCTATCATCGGTGGGGGAATCGTATATTCCCTCACTGCCGATGCCTCCGGAGCGTTCGAACATTTTGGTTTCTGGAATTTTATCTTCTCCGACGACTGGGTAACGACGGCAGGAAAAGAAAGCTACGGAGCACTTCCGTTTATTACCGGAACATTGCTTACTACAATTCTTGCTCTGCTGATGTGTATTCCGTTCTCTTTGCCGGTTGCCTTGTTTACAGGTGAGTATTTCCGTGGAAAGAAAATTGCAGCAGTGCTGGGAACCGTTACCGATCTGCTGGCTGGTATTCCTTCCATTATTTATGGCTTGTGGGGATTTTATGTATTGCGTAACGTATTCATGCATTTAAACCTATCTCCACAAGGTTCGGGAATCCTTACTGCGGCTTTTGTGTTGGCTATTATGATTGTACCTTATGCAGCTTCTCTGAGTTCGGAGTTTATCAAAATGGTTCCTTCCGACTTGAAAGAAGGAGCATATGCTATGGGAGCAACCCGTGCAGAAGTTATCCGGAGAGTGGTTTTCCCTATGGCAGGATCGGGTATCTTTTCCGCTTATATTTTGGCTATCGGACGTGCTTTGGGAGAAACGATGACAGTTACAATGCTGATTGGTAACACCAATCAGATGCCTGAGACCTTGCGTACTACAGGTAACACGATGGCTAGTATCATAGCCAATCAGTTTGGTGAAGCCGACGGACTGAAACTTTCGTCATTGATTGCCATCGGTTTGTTATTGTTCCTTATAACAGCTGTTATCAATATGATTGGAAAAATATTGATACGCAAGGCAAGACATGTGTAATCTATAAAATAGAATTTGTATAAATGGTACGTGATAATAACATTCGAATCCGTATATTCAAGAACCGGTTGCTTTATGTGCTGGTGTGTGTGCTATCCGGACTGACAGCGATCCCTTTGCTTGCTATTTTGGGAGAAGTGCTGATAAAAGGATGGAAACAGTTGGGATGGTCATTCATTACCGAGGCAACTCCCAATGCATATAAGGCGATGCAGGCTGTCTCGGCGGGGCAGGATATTCCGGGTGGTATTGCCAATGGAATTGTGGGTACTTTCCTGATGTTGATGCTTGCTGCCGTAGTTGCTATACCAGTGGGTGTGTTCTGTGGAATCTGTTTGTCTGAATATCGGAAAAACTGGTTTGCAACGATTGTCAGTTACCTTACTGACTTGCTTCAGGGTACTCCTTCTATCATTATCGGTATTATTACATATATCTGGGTGGTAGTGCCGATGAAAGGCTATTCGGCTATAGCCGGAAGCGTGGCACTGTTCATTATGATGCTGCCTCTTATCATCCGTTCTACAGAAGAAACAATGAAAGTGCTGCCGGAAACATTGAAAGAGGCCGGTCTGGCGCTGGGAGGTAGTTACTGGCGTGTTATGCTGCAGGTAATGCTGCCTTCTGCTTTGGGAAGTATCTTTACTGGTATTTTGCTGGCTATATCGCGTGTAGTAGGTGAAACAGCTCCGCTGATGTTTACTGCACTGGGAGGAGCTGCTATCAGCTGGAATATGACTAAGCCGATGTCGGCCGTTCCCTTGCTTATCTGGGAATTCTTCAATGATCCTAACTTGCAGAGCCTGATTTGGGGAGCCTCACTGTTCCTGCTTACTTTTGTACTATGTCTGAACTTATTAGCAAAACGAATCGCGAAGAAATGGAAAATATAAAAGAACCGATATTACAAATAAAGGATGTCTGTATTTCATATACATCCAGTACGATGGCTGTGAAGCATGTGTCGGCAGACATTCAGAAAAATACAATTACGGCTATCATGGGACCTTCGGGTTGTGGAAAGAGTACTTTACTGCGTGCCGTAAACCGTATGCACGAACTCTATAAAAATATTCGTGTGACAGGTGAAATTCTGTTGAATGGCGAAAACGTGCTTCAGATGCAACCGATGGAAGAACGTCGCCGTATTGGTATGGTATTTCAGCGTCCGAATCCGTTCCCGACCATGAATATTTACGATAATGTACTGGCTGGCTATTTATTGAATGGAATCCGCCTTTCCAAATCGGAAAAAGATGAAATCGTAGAGCGTAATTTGCGTAGTGTTGCTCTGTGGGATGAAGTGAAAGACTCACTTACCAAACGTGGTACATTCCTTTCCGGAGGACAGCAGCAGCGTTTGTGTATCGCCCGTTCGCTTGCGTTGAAACCGGATGTGCTGTTGATGGACGAGCCTACTTCTGCCTTGGACCCTATTGCAACCAAGTATATAGAAGAACTGATGGACGGTCTGAAGAAAGATGTTACTATCTTGATCGTTACCCACAACATGTCGCAGGCTATGCGTATATCCGACTATTCGATGTTTATGTATATGGGTGAACTGATAGAGTATGACCGTACAGACAAGATGTTTGATAACCCGACAGACGAGCGTACACGTGCTTATCTGACAGGAAAAATGGGATAAGGTCATACTTGTAACTATTCTGGGTACTCCGGAGCAGACGGGAAAAATGAATGTTTTTCCGTTTGCTCCGGAGTGTTTTTTTAAGGAATTGCAACAAACAGGCAAAGTGGTTTGTTTATTAGGTAAAAGATTCTTTTTTTGAAATTTTTTTATTACTTTTACAATGAACATTAACCTCCTTGCTATGAAAAAGGGCTTCTCCATATTGCTGTTGACCGTTTGCTTGTTTTTATTTGCCTGCGGCGAACAACAAACCGGTATGCCCCGTCTGTCAGAAGAAACAGAACTAACTCCCGACAGTCTTCTTCTTCCGGCTCATACTCCGGAACTTCTCGTTGCGTCTGATATCAATCTGACCAAAGATTTGCTCTACGATAAATATACACTTGAGGATACTTATCCCTATGGTGATACCGTGCGCAGTTTCAAATGGGAAACGATACGGAAGTGTCTTGCCTTTATCGAAAACATGCATCGTGATACGTCACAATGGGTAGTGTTGCGAAACTATAAAAACCTAAACAGTGAGGCTCCTCTGGTACGACGTTATATACGCAATGCTTACGGACGGATTGCCGATACGCTTGGTGTGGAGCGATATCAGTCTGTTCCCCTGTATCTAACGACAGATTCTTCTGTCCCGGAACGTTATGGACGTGACGGCTCGCTGGCATATCTCCGTGGAAAGGCTGGCAGTTTCCTGCGTATAGCTCCGGTGGTGGAAGATGAAGAATATCTTGTACCGCCGCGCTATCTTCGTGTCTTGCCCGACAGCACTGTTTTTCACTATGTCGTTTTTGTCGACCGGGGCGATCAGAATATAGCAACTTTAGAACGTCTGTCAGAAGGTGAGTGGGTGATACGAAGCATGAATCCGGCTACTACAGGCGTGCATCGTCCGCCTTATGCTCAAGAAACGCCATTGGGAATGTTTCTGCTTCAGGAAAAGAAAACAAAAATGGTGTTCCTGAAAGACGGAGGTTCAGCTACGGGCGGATATGCTCCTTATGCCTCACGGTTTACCAACGGGGCATATATACATGGAGTGCCCGTTAATGTACCCCGTACAGCAATGATAGAATACAGCTGGTCGCTGGGAACCATTCCCCGTTCGCACATGTGTGTGCGTAATGCTACTTCACATTCCAAGTTTATATTCGACAATATGCCTGCCGAAGCTACGCTGATAGTCGTAATAGAGTGAATAAATAATAAAACTTGTTGCTTTTAACTATCTGATAATAAATAGTTACAGATAAAATGAGTAATTTTGCAGCCGTTATTTTTAAGAAAGACCATGCTGCGTATATCATTAACTGTATTTTTCCTGTTTGTTTCTTTTTTGTATTCCTTTACCGGACTAGGTGAGGGAGCATCTGCCGTACCTGAAGTTAAAAGTATGGCAAAACCCGACCGGTGTGCTGAACTTTTTAGAGAAATGCAATTGGAGGGTGAAGTGAATTACACCGCTTTTCGTCAGGCGGTAACAGGATATTACCGGATTGCTCAGCGCAAAAAAGAAATACTGACTCTGATAGATTTTTCCAAACCTTCTACCGAAAAGCGTCTGTATGTATTTGATATGAAAGAAAAGAAAATGCTTTTTTCTTCGGTAGTAGCTCATGGAAAGAATAGCGGAGGAGTATATGCAACGTCTTTCTCCAATGAATATGGCTCGTACAAAAGTTCATTGGGATTCTATCTTACGGCTTCTACCTATCAGGGAAAGAACGGTTATTCGTTGATACTCGACGGACTGGAGAAAGGTATAAACGACCGCGCCCGCGAACGTGCCATCGTAGTACATGGAGCTGCCTATGCCGATCCTTCCGTCATTCGTGCAGGGGGTAGGCTAGGAAGAAGTTTCGGATGTCCTGCCGTTCCGCAAAAACTTTCCCGGCCGCTTATCGATACCATCAAAGGAGGAAGTGTGATGTATATCTATGCCGCTACTCCCGAGTATCTTGCACAGAGCCATATCCTGAACTCCAAAGACCGTGCCTGACATTATGGTAATACCAAACACCAAAGCAGTCGGCTAATATCCATCCTATAGGAATCGACCACCAGATGCCGTGAACACCTATGGCTGGTATTGCTGCCAGTGCATATGCCAGAACGACACGTGTACCCAGTGAAAAAACAGTCAGTACAACCGACATGCCCGGCATGCGTACAGCCCGGTAAAACCCGTATAAAAGAAACAGATAACCTATACCTACGTAGAAGCTGCCTTCTACCCGCAGATATTCGACTCCGATATTGATAATTTCAGTTTCCGTGTTATCGATAAAGAACTGCATCAGCGGGCGGGCAAAGATGAACACCACTGCTGAGATTATCAGGCAAAACCACGTCGTAACACTGACAGCACTGCGGATACCTCGCCGGATACGTTCTTTTTGTCCGGCACCGAAGTTCTGTGCTACAAATGTAGAAAAGGCGTTTCCGAAATCCTGTACCGGCATGTAGGCAAGCGAATCAATTTTTACCGCAACAGCAAAAGCTGCCATGACGCTTGTCCCGAAGCTGTTAACCAGTCCCTGTACCATCAGAATACCGAAATTCATAACGGATTGTTGCATACACGTCAGCGACGAATAAGTAGCAATTTCTTTTACCGATTTCCGGTGCAGGCGGATTTGGTTACGCTTCAGTCTGAATATCGGAAAACGATACAATGCATAGATACAAAGTCCTGCCGCTGCTATGGTTTGCGAAATGACAGTAGCCGCTGCTGCTCCTGATACTCCCCAATGAAATATCGGAATAAAAAGTAAGTCGAGCACAATATTCAATACTACAGAAACTGCCAGAAAATAGAGAGGTACTATTGAATTACCCAGTGCGCGCAGCAGGTATGCGTAATAATTATAAATGAATGTACTTGCTATGCCCGGGAATATGATGAACAGATAGTCGAACATCAGGCCTTTTATTTCTGCGGGAGTCTGAAGCAGGCGGATGATAGGATGGATACCAGCCAGTGCAATTATGTTCAACACCAGTGTGACACCTCCTGTCAGCACCAGCGATGAAACCAGACTTTGCTTCATACCTTCATAATCTTTAGCTCCGTATTGTATCGAAAAGACAGCGCCGCTGCCCATGCACAGACCGATAAACACCGATGTGATAAATACCATAAGCGTATAAGCCGATCCTACGGCAGCCAGTGCATCTGCCCCCAGATAATGACCTACTATCAGTGTGTCGGCTATGTTGTAGCACTGCTGCAGCAGATTGCCCAGAATCATCGGAACGGCAAAGCGCAACATCGTTCCCATGATGCTACCTTGGGTTAAATCGTTTGCTCTGTTATAATGTAAATTCATTTTTACTGCTAATTTGTAAGGGCCATACAGCCCTTTCCCTCTTTTGCAGGCGCAAATTTATTGCATAAATCAAAAACATGTGCTACCTTTGTCACAAATTATAAGTGTCTATAAATAGAAAAAGATATGTTCAGAACGTATACGTGCGGCGAGTTAAGACTTGCCGATGCAGGTAAAAACGTGACACTTGCCGGATGGGTACAGCGTACACGTAAAATGGGCGGAATGACATTTGTTGATCTCCGCGACCGTTATGGCATCACTCAGTTGGTGTTCAATACAGATGTGAATGCAGAATTGTGCGAACGTGCCAATCATTTGGGCCGTGAGTTTGTCATACAGGTGAAAGGCCAGGTTAGCGAACGCTCAAGCAAGAATGCCAATCTTCCGACAGGAGATATTGAAATCATTGTTTCAGAACTGAATGTGCTGAATACTGCACTGACTCCTCCGTTTACAATCGAAGACAATACCGACGGTGGCGATGACCTCCGTATGAAATACCGTTACCTTGATTTGCGCCGTACGGCAGTCCGTAAAAATCTGGAACTGCGTCATCGTATGACGATGGAAGTACGCCGTTATCTCGACAGCAAGGGATTCCTCGAAGTAGAAACTCCGATGCTGATTGGTTCTACTCCTGAAGGTGCACGTGATTTCGTTGTTCCTTCTCGTATGAACCCGGGACAGTTCTATGCACTTCCACAGTCGCCTCAAACACTGAAACAGTTACTTATGGTTTCTGGTTTCGACCGTTATTTCCAGATTGTAAAATGCTTCCGCGATGAAGACCTTCGTGCCGACCGTCAGCCTGAGTTTACACAGATTGACTGTGAAATGAGTTTCGTAGAACAGGAAGACATTATCCAGATGTTCGAGGGTATGGCTAAGCATTTGTTTAAAGAATTGCGTGGCGTGGAACTGACAGAACCGTTTATCCGCATGCCATGGGCTGATGCCATGAAATACTATGGTAGCGACAAGCCCGATTTGCGTTTCGGTATGAAGTTTGTCGAACTGATGGATATTCTGAAAGGTTACGGTTTCTCTGTATTCGATAATGCGGCTTATATCGGCGGTATTTGTGCCGAAGGTGCAGCGCACTATACACGTAAGCAGCTCGATCAGCTGACAGAATTTGTAAAACGTCCGCAGATTGGTGCGAAAGGATTGGTTTATGCACGTGTGGAAGCCGACGGTAATGTGAAATCAAGCGTTGACAAGTTCTACAGTCAGGAAGTGCTTCAGCAGATGAAGGAAGCTTTCGGTGCTAAACCGGGTGACCTGATTCTGATTCTTAGCGGTGATGATGTGATGAAGACACGCAAGCAGTTGTGCGAGCTTCGTCTTGAAATGGGTAATCAGCTGGGCTTGCGCGACAAGAACCAGTTTGCTTGCTTGTGGGTAGTAGACTTCCCGATGTTCGAATGGAGCGAAGAAGAAGGCCGATTGATGGCAATGCACCATCCGTTCACTCATCCGAAGGACGAAGATATTCCGTTGCTTGATACTAATCCGGCTGCTGTCCGTGCAGACGCTTACGATATGGTAGTAAATGGAGTAGAAGTAGGTGGTGGTTCTATCCGTATTCACGATTCACAGCTTCAGGCCAAGATGTTTGAGATTTTGGGATTCACTCCCGAAAAGGCTCAGGAACAGTTTGGCTTCCTGATGAACGCCTTTAAGTTTGGTGCGCCTCCTCACGGTGGTTTGGCATACGGACTCGATCGTTGGGTTTCGCTGTTTGCCGGACTCGATTCTATCCGCGACTGTATTGCTTTCCCGAAAAACAATTCCGGACGCGATGTCATGTTGGATGCACCGGGTTATCTCGATCAGAAACAGCTCGACGAGCTTAACTTGAAAGTTGAAATAAAAGAATAAAATAAAGTTATTTTCAGATATTATAATTTCGAGCAAGGCAAGATAGTCGCGACGACTGTACTTGCTTTGCCTCGAAATCTTTTTATGCCTTTTCCCGATTATTTTTGATGAGAGAGTCTGTCCGTATTCTACGTTTTGCCATAGTAGGTACATTGAACGCCCTGATAACTGCACTGATTGTAGGATTGCTCATGCATATAGAGGGTGAACATTACATGATAGCCAATGTAGTGGCTTATGTAGTGGCGCAGATTCATAACTTTATATGGTGTAAATTCTGGATTTTCCCTTTTGATGCTGACCGGAAAAAGAATACCATCTGGCATGAAATCTTGTTTTTTGCCTGTGCTTTTGCGGTAGCGTATGCAGCGCAATTCCTGTTTCTTTTGTTTCTTGTCGAAATTTGCGGGTGTAATGAGTATCTTGCTCAGTTCCTTGGACTTTTTGTGTACGGTGCAATCAACTTTATGAGCAACAGGTGGATAACCTTCCGTTGATTTTCTTTTCTCTGGCTTCTCATTCTGGAAGTCATATCTTATTTCAAACTATATTTTATTGTTTACTTTTATGCTCTTTACTGCATGTATGCGAGGGAAGAAGTATAATGGTAAAGCACTCGTTGTGCAATATCCCTACAGTTAAAATTCAGAAAGAATTTGCAGGATAATTATTTTATTCGTGGTTTTGCGAACAACAAATAATAAATATTCTATGGCTGATAAGAAATATACAGACGAACAAGAACAGATAGCCCGTTTTGCCAAAGCGATGGGACATCCTGCGCGTATGGCCATCTTGCAGTTTCTGCTCCGCCAGGAAACCTGTTTTTTTGGTGATATTCACGAAGAACTGCCTATAGCAAAAGCTACAGTTTCACAACATCTTAAGGAGCTGAAAGAAGCAGGTCTGATTCAAGGAGAAATAGAGGCTCCTAAAGTGAAATATTGCATTAATAAGGAGAACTGGGCACTGGCGCAGAAAATGTTTGCCGGTTTCTTCGGACAACAGGTGTGCAAGAAAGAGAGCTGTTGCGGTTAAGCCGGCTCTTTTTTTCTATTTATTGTTCGTTATTCTACGAAAGACTAACTTTAAGTATATGTAAATATGAAAAAGATTTTATTTTTATTAGCTGCATGCTTTGTTTTTGTTGCTTGCGGGATGAAATCCAAGACTGAAGGAACCGTTTTGCCGGCAGAAAAAGAAACGGCAGTTCGTTCGGATGGTGTAGAAGTTCTTTGTTTCCACAGCAAGCAACGCTGTGCTACCTGTATTGCAATCGAAAAAAATGCAAGGGCAGCAATTGACAGTGCTTTTGCAGACAGACTGGCAGACGGTACATTGAGTTTCAGAATTATAGACATCTCGAAACCGGAAAATGAGGCAATAGCCGAGAAATATCAGGTAACATGGTCTTCTCTTTATATTGTCAGTCATAAAAACGGACAGGAAAAAGCCGAAAACATGACTGAATTTGCTTTTTCGAATGCCCGTAAATCTCCGGGAGAATTTAAGAAAGGATTAGTGGATAAAATTAATGAAATGATAAACTGATTTCATTATGGACTGGCTACAGACATTATTGGATAATAGTACGACACCCCTGCGGAACGGACTGTTTATCTCAGTTTGATGGAAAGCCTGTTGAAACGTTCATCCATCATGTGTGCAGGTATGATTGCCTTTATGGTGTCGAGTACGGCATTTACCATCCTCTCCCTTATAAAATCGTCCTTTATAAGAATCGAGACATTTCTTTGTGCAGGCGGATTGACATCGAGAGTCTGTATGTTCTTTTTCTGTTCTTCACTCAATGTACTGATATGCAGTTCCGGAATAATGGTGTATCCACCGTTTTTATCTACTATTTTTATGAGCGTATCAATACTTCCCGCCTCATAGATATGGTTACCTATATCTTTGTTTTTACAGAAATTTATGCCACTGTTGGGAAGGCAGTGTCCCTCTTTCAGAATCCACATGTGTTCCGGTGGCAGATTGCCGTTTGCGATTATCTGCCGTGCTTTACTGCATCTTTCCGAGAAGTAGGCAACAAACTTTTCCACATATACCGGAATCTCCAGAATGTTGGCCTGCGCTTCGGGAGGCGTGGTGATGGCAATGTCCAGATTCCCGAATCTGAGATCCTGAACCAGCGATTTGTTCTCCTTTTCGTCGATGGAAAGATTCACATTGGGATATGTATTTCTGAAATGATAGATAAAGTCGGGAACAAGATAGGGAGCGATGGTTGGCAGGATGCCGATACGCAGACTGCCGTTCATGCTGCTGCTTTCATCAGCTACCACCTCTCTGATTCTCTGGGTTTCGTTCAAGGCTATTCTTGCCTGCCTTATTATTTTTTCTCCGATGGCAGTAGGAGAAATATTCTTCCGGTCCCTGCTGAATATTTTCACATCCAACTCTTCTTCCAGTTTCTGGATCATGGCACTCAGAGTAGGCTGAGTCACACCACAAGCCTCGGCAGCCAGCACAAAGTGACGATACTTGTCCAGCGCTACTATATATTCCATTTGCTGTAAAGTCATACATCAATAGATTTTATCTATACAAAGATAGAAAAAAGCTGTTGTAAACCTTTCAGGCAGATTGTATTTTTGCATCAGAAACAAATACCTGATCATTGAAAATGAGAAGAATTTGTTCCGATAGTAAAGTATAAACCATAAAGATAAAAGAATATGAAAGCAGTAAACCTTACAAAAGCCGATTTCCTGAATAAAGTAGCAAACTATGAAGTAAATCCCGAATGGAAGTTTTTGGGTGAACGTCCCGCAATAATCGATTTCTACGCTACCTGGTGCGGTCCATGCAAGATGCTGGCTCCCATATTGGATGAAATTGCCGAAGAATATGCCGGTCGGGTAGACGTATATAAGGTAAACGTAGACGAGGAAGAAGAACTTGCAGCTCTTTTCAGAATCAGAAGCGTACCTACCTTGCTTTTCGTCCCGTTGACGGATGCACCGCAGATGGCACAGGGAGCACTTCCTAAGAAAACACTGGTAGAAGCTATTCAGAATGTACTGTTGAGTGGTAAATAAATGTTACATAAAAGAAAATTGATATGAAAAAGATATTATTGCTGATTGTATCTGTTTTTATGACAGGCAGTCTGGTTTATGGACAGACAGGTAAAGTTATTCACATCAACCAGTCGGAGTTTATAGAAAAGGTATACGACTATAAGAAGAATCCGGACAAATGGGTTTATGAGGGAAGCAAACCAGCCATTGTTGATTTTTA
Source organism: Phocaeicola coprocola DSM 17136 (assembly GCF_000154845.1). Classification (GTDB taxonomy): domain Bacteria; phylum Bacteroidota; class Bacteroidia; order Bacteroidales; family Bacteroidaceae; genus Phocaeicola; species Phocaeicola coprocola. Next base: position 37,371 of record NZ_DS981483.1, read on the forward strand.
CGCCGACTGGTGCGGACCTTGCCGCAGGCTGTCCCCCGTACTGGAGAAGCTGGCAGAAAAATATAAGGATAAGATTGTAATTTATAAGGTCAATACCGATAAGGAGCGTGAGCTTGCAGCAGCCTTCGGCATTACAAGTCTGCCTACTCTCGTATTCATCCCATTGAGAGATACGCCACAAGTTTCACAAGGTGCTTTGCCACAGGAAGTCTTGGAGAAAGGAATCGAAGAAGTCCTTCTGAAATAAATCAGGCTAGATAAAAAATACCCCTTACTTTTGAAAATAGTTGAAAAGTAAGGGGTATTATAATTTTTATGCGAATATTTTTTGTCTGCTTTGCTGTCTTTCAGAGAATATATTGTTCTACCTGTAGGGCTGCTGCATACTGGATATCTTCTTTCAGGAAGTTGCTTAAATTTTCGTAAAACGGATAGACCGGACCATATCCGGAGCCGAACTTGACATTCGATCCGTAGAGAATCGCATTGTAGATGAAATTCTCTGCCTTGTCGACAGCCGTATTCATGTCGTATCCCCTTGCCAGATAAGTTGCGATGGAAGAAGCAAACGTATCTCCCGTGCCGTTTACGTTCTTGGTCTGTATGCGTGCCTTCTTGTACAGCTTGAAGCACTTGCTGATCGGGTTGTAAAATACATCAATCAGGTAATCTCCGTCTTCTATGGATTTGACGATGACACAGTTTCCCCACTTGCTCAGTTCGGGAATATACTCCTTCATGTTATCTTTGGTCAGGCTCTTTCCCAGTAGCAGGTCGGCTTCTCTCCGGTTGGGCGTGATGATGGTAGAATAGGGGAAAAGACAATCCTTGTAGGCCTGGATTGCATCGTCCTGCAGCAGCTTGTCGCCGGCAGAAGAAACCATCACGGGGTCTACCACGATAGGTATAGACTGTTTTTTCACCACATCCCCGATAGCCGTTACCAACTCCTGAGAGTATAGCATACCCGTCTTGATGCAGTCGGCCCCTACGTCTTCCAGAAACGAATAAGTCTGGCTGACAACCATCTCAACAGGGATGGTCTGAATACTTTTTACCTTTATTGTATCTTCATCGACTATGCAGGTAATTGCTCCGGCAGCATATCCTCCACATGCCGATATGGATTTGATATCGGCCTGCATGCCCGCCGTGCCCAGCGGTTCACTTCCTGCAATTAAAAATACCTTATAGAGTTTGTTTGTTAAGTCCATTCTTTTCAATTTAGTGATTACATCCTGAGTCTGTCTGGATATGGCAGGCGTTCGGATCTTGTTTAAGTGCACTCTTGTTTGAAGTACAAAGTAAAGCAATATCGCGTCTGAGTAGATACCTGAAATGTGATATTAACATAAATTTTAAGAATTATAAATAGTGTGAGAACCTTTCTTGGCAATATCTCGTGATAAATAGTGCGTATTATTTGTCTGACTGGAAGAAAAATTCTTTACATTTGTATAATCTTTAAAATATCATGCTATGTTAGGTGCAGTTATAGGTGATGTAGTGGGTTCCGTGTACGAGTTTCACAATACCCGCGATTACAGTTTTCCGATGTTTTCTTCTTCCAGTAATTATACAGATGATACCGTTATGACCATGGCAGTTGCCGATTGGGCGATGAAGTGCAAGGCGGCAGGCGAAACGGCTTACCCGCATCAGCTACTGGAAGAGTGTATGGTAAAAGTAGCTAACGCTTATCCTTGTCCGATGGGTGGTTACGGAGGTAAGTTCCGTCTGTGGCTTTTTTATCCTCAAAGCCTGACAGACGACACAACCGGAAAGCCGGCAGTACGTCGGTGTCCTTACAATTCCTGGGGAAACGGCTCTGCCATGCGAGTCTCATCCATAGGCTGGCTGTTTGATACGTTAGAAGAAACCGAGAGAGTGGCCGGCATTTCGGCTTCTATCACACACAATCATCCCGAGGGAATAAAAGGTGCGCAGGCAGTAGCGGCAGTCATCTATCTGGCGCGTACCGGCAGCGGAAAAGCAGAAATCAAACAATATATCGAAAAACGCTTCGGTTACAACCTGAATGAAAGCTGGGAACATTTGCATCAAACCTACCGTTGGGATTCGAGTTGCCAAGGCACGGTTCCGCAGGCACTGATTGCTTTTCTCGAAAGCAAGGACATGGAGAGTGCTCTCCGCATGGCAGTTTCCATGGGCGGCGACAGCGATACACTTGCCTGCATCACGGGGGCAGTGGCCGAAGCATACTATCAGGAAATTCCCTCGTTTATAGCGGACAAAGTACTTTCTTTATTGCCTGAAGAATTTCTCAGTCTGCTGAAGCAGTTGGCAGACGGAGCTTATGCCTCATGTTACGCAAAATATATAGCCGGATACACTCCGGCAAAAAACAGAGAATATACCCCGACTGGATTTCCTCGCTGAAACCGGGTGAGGTATTTGTCTTCGGTTCTAATCTGGCAGGACATCACGGGGCGGAGCCGCCCGACTGGTTGATGAAAGAGTGATAAATAAAACATGCTGAAGAGTTTTATAAAACATGCTGAAAAATGTCATAAAATATCAGCATGTTTTTTTATTTTTTGTACAAAGAAAAAAGGCTTTTCAGTGTCATTGCTTTTTATAGCCATATTTGTTTTCCTTCTTTATAGACAAAAGGTCTTATTTGTTGTCCTCTAGTATGATTTTTTAGGATAAGTAATGTATTTTGAGGTATGTTGTTGTATGTTAATGAATCAGATGTTGCTGTTTGTAAACCGGCAGATATCCAATTTTTATCGCAATATAACAATTCATAAACATCTCCCGGACGGATATAATTATCTCTATTGCGTGGAGTATACGAGATGTGTGTTATTTGCTTTGGCTCTTCGAGGTCAAGACCAGCCCATCCTCCGGAACTGTTTTTGTAATTGAATGAAGTCCAGCTTTTCCCATCAAAGACGTTTGTATATTCATGACTTCCATCATTTTCTTTACACCCTGGAGTTCCTATTATTTTCCCTTTCAAAGGTATAGAGGCGCTTTTTCCGAAAAAAACGGCTTCTGCTATGTTGCAGTAACTATTTTGGGGGCCATAGTAGCGGACGTATTGATACTTGCGGCTGGTTTGGGCTTTTACAACTGTGTTCAATCGCACAGGAGCTTCTTTAATGATGTATAATGTATCGCTCTTGTTGAAATGAATATCATTGCTCCCTTGGAATACTCCTCCTATCATCAATGCTCCAAAAGGTTCATCCTGGGTATTGTATTTGGCATATAGATTTATTGTACATTTCTTTTCATGCTTATTGAAGATATCTAGTGTTCCGTCGGAATTTATCATAAATGGATCAGTCAGGAATATTTGTTGTCCTTTTATCCATGTAGCAGCACGCACTAATCCTCCACATTCAATAGATTGAAAGACTATGCCCTGATCATCAACTTGTCCCCAGGCAACAGGCGACCATGATAATTGTACTGCATTGCATAGATAAGCAATACCGGAAGTTGGATGATTGGGATATAGCAAAGAATCCGGGATGAAGAAATATTGTTTATAATTGGGGGCATATTGATATGTCACATCTATAAAATGTGGATGCTTAAAGAACGGATGAATTTCTTTTTCAAGTTCAGTCATGCTTTTTTCCATTTGCCTGTTCAGACTGAATGTCTTTCTGTATACTTTTGTTTTTGTAGAAGCGATTCTGTTCCCATTTTCTTCGATTGGTTGTATGTCGTCCATATATTCTTGACAATATTCTTTGCCTTGACTGTCCCATAATACTACCCATGAATGTCCGACATTATCGTTTGCACGTATAGGCATATTGTCAACAGCACATGGAATTCCTAGTGAGCGATACAGGTAAACTAAGAAATCTGAAATTTCTCTACAACTTCCGCATTGCTGTAGCGCCGCTAAGGCTCCGATATGTGGAAGAGAAGCCGGTGCATAAGTTGTAAAATAAGTATGTGTGCTATCTTGTAAATATTTTGTTAAAACTTTTGCTGCAGCTACCGGATTTCCTTTATCTTGAGAATTTGAAGAGCGTAAACTATCTAACAGATGGTTGAATTTGTTATAATAAACCTCCCTCCATTCTGTCAGCTTTTCATTGTCAATGCGATATGGTAAAATATATTGAAGGAAAGTGTTGAAAGATACAGATTTACCCCAGGGTTGTTCTTTCCATACCTTAAATGCATGATCAATATTTTTGCAAATGAATGCTGAGTCTATAGTTTTTATATCATATTTTATTTGTAGGTTTCTTATATTAAAAGGCGGGTATAAATTTCGGATAGAATCAGCAATTTGAGCCGGATTGGATGAGCCTTCTGTATTTCTTAAAATAGTATAGAAACTTGTGTACTGATCGAGTAACTTTCCTTCAAAAAAATAGTGTGAAGACATGTTTTCTATCAAAAAACATGCAGCCTTATATTTAAGGCTATCTTCAGGAGTTTTATTGTATCTGTTCAGAACTTTTTCCAGTTCTTTTCGGTTATTTTCTGCCTGTTTGAGAGCATGCTTTAGAAAATAAGCAGAATCTTGTTGTATACAAGAAATAAAGAATATAGAAAACAAGAGGGTGAGTGTTGTTTTTGTTGTATTCATAATTATTTAATTGAAATTGAACTTTATATATAAGTTAATTAATTACGTTTTTATATTGTCGCTAAAAATACAGTAATATGTTTATTTAATAGGTCCGATAAATAGACAAACGATTCCGCTTTGTGTTTTTCGAGAGTCTAAAGTTATAAAAAATATTGTGAAGCCAGATTAATTTAGAAAATATTTTATGTCTTTATTTTCAAAAGGAAATTCAATTTGTTTTTGTATTTTGTTTAGAAAATGAGTTAAAATTTGTAAAAATGAGTGATTAATTTTTATGAAAAAGAAAATTATTATAGTGATCGGAATGTTGTTATTGTTTTATAATTGCCATTTCGTGTCCAAAGAAGTATATCCACGTTATATGGATTTTCCAGAAGTGAGAACTCTGTCGCTGGCGAAAGCCATCTCTTGTGATAGCGTTTACCTGCGCTATCCTTACCGGGTGGAAATAAAGGACAGTCTTGCGGTCATTCTTGACCTGCATCCTGACAGTTGCTTTCTCCATGCATTCACCTATCCGGAGTGGAGGTATATCACTTCATTCGGCAGACGTGGAGAAGGACCGGAAGAGGTACTTTCTGCCGAACGCGTCAGAATCTGTTCTCCCGATTCTGTGTGGGTGCTTGATTCCAACCGCCGACAGATAACCCGTTGGCGTATATCCGCTTCGTCAAGCAATGTCGAACGTGCGGAAGAAATACTTTTGGATGAGCGCCTTATACGCACCCTGGACTTTTGCAAGACAGATGAAGGATTTCTGGTAACAGACTATACCGGTAATTACCGTTACCATGTATTGGATGCACACGGGCAGATTAAAGAGAGCATAGGCGCCATACCCAGCGAAAGAAGTATGGAGGACTCCGGAAAGACTGCTTTGGCGCAGGCATGGCGCAGTTTCGTGGATTATAATCCGAAAAACGGTGTGCTGGCCATGGTTACCCAGTTGGGCGAAGTCATAGAGATATTTAATTTAAAGACCGGAGAACACTATGTTTATTACGGTCCACATGGGGAACCCCTATTTCATATATCACAAGGATATGGCTTACCTATCGGCATTATGGGCTTCCACGATGTGAAAGTAACAGAACATTTGATTTATGCAGTTTTTCAGGGGATTTCATTCAAGGAAATTGCCCGGAGTGAGAAGCAAGGAATACATTTGCCTGACGGAGGCAGTAAGCTTTATACCTTTACATTGACTGGATTACCTGTAAAGTGTTATGAACTTAACAAGCCTGTTTGTGGAATTTGGGTGGATGAAGTAAAAAAATTATTTCTTGCAACAGACGTGTTTACAGACAATCTGATAACGAGATTTGATTTAAAGAAATAATGAGCTCCAATAATGAATATGACATATATAGTTAAAAGAAAGAATATTATCAGGATAGGAGTACTAGTTGCTTGTATGCTTTTTACTATAGTATATGGTATATTAATATTCAATGCGTGTAAGCAACGTGAGCAAGCATGGAGCCGGCAGGCTAAAGCTGTTTTTCTTGAGGCAGTGGGAAACGAACTGAATAAATTGGATAAAATGGAGATATATGGTTTTCATACTGTCACTTCTTTATTTCAGCAAAAGACTTTAGAAACCGATATTCCAGATTCTGTGGTATTTGCATCACAGGATGGAACTCATGTTTATCATCTTCCTTTACACAGGCGGAATAACGCTTATTTTAAAGATGGAGATAAGAATATTTATCTCAGCTTAATTCTTGAGAAATATCCGTTTCCTTTTGATTCCTTGCACTATGCCTGGGATAAGCAGTTGGCATTATCCGATATAGAAGGTAAGACAGGGGTATGTTCCAGAATAACCGATTTGTCGGGAAAAGTTTCGAGCTTTGTTTCGGGAGCAATGGAAGAGTTTGCTCCGTCGGATAGTCTGGTCTCCACCTATTTGGGTTATCGTCTGGAAATGGAATTATCCGGTTATATTTCTTATTCCTGGTGGAGTCTTCTACCGGGCGGAATGGTTATAACGGTTGTCCTTCTTTGGTGTATGTATATTTTTTTCTGGTTGTTTTACGACAGACTGAATCAGTTGGTTTCGAAACGAACTGTGGTGGTGGAAAAGATAGTCGAAAAAGTGCCACTTCCTGTCAAATTACGCAATAAGCCCAGACATATAAAGGCCCGTGTCTACAGACTGGAGCACGATGTGTTTTTTGATGCCGAACGGCGTTTGTTTTGTGATGGTAACGGTGTCATTGAGAAACTTTCCCCTGCCATGTCTGTGCTGTTGGAGCACTTTCTCAAAGCATCCGACCATACATTGACCAAATATGAGATTTATCAGATTATGGGTAAAGACCTTGAAGAATATTCATTGGACAGCTTTTATAAAATGATTGAACGCTTTAGGAAGAAGCTTAAACAATTCTCATCCGTTACGTTGCATAGTGACGGAAACGGAGCTTATCGTCTGATTCTCCCTTTGGATCCAACTGACATGAACTGACATTTATTGATTGCATGTATCTGTATTATAGTGGATTGTGTTTCTTGTATGGATTGAGGTCCTGAACAATTTTTATAAAGACAATTTTTATACTTAATTTCGTCATGACAAAATTTTAAATGTAATTAAGATGAAGAGAACATTGGTTTTATTTACGGTTATCGTTATTTGTATTGTGGGTACAGTTGCGTTTCTACATTATCCCAAGAAGACAGAATACAATATTTTAATGCAGAATGTAGAAGCCTTAGCTGGTGGAGAAAATTTAACCCCGGTTCATTGTGCGGGACTGGGATGCGTCGATTGTCCAATTAATGCAATAAAAGTAAAATATGTCGTGTCCGGTTGGAGTTTTAACGAATAAGTCACTCTTGAACCTATGGAAATAAAGCATTCAATTGTCTATGGTTTCATAAAGATATCATTCATCTGTCTCTTGTTTTTTGCTATGTCCTGCCAGAAGAATGAGCGTGCAAAGATAGAATTTTTGGTTAAGGAATGGAACAACAAGGAAATCCGTTTCCCCGATAATCCTGTGTTCACGCGTTTTGTTACAGATACGGTTCCTTATAGGATTCCTAAGTCGGACTATAAGGTAGTAGTCTTTGTAGACTCTGTGGGATGTATCAGTTGTAAGCTTCAGCTACCCAACTGGAAGAAATTTATGCACGAGGTTGATTCGCTTAGTGATGGTAATGTCCCGTTTGTATTCTTCTTCCAGACAAAAGATGTCAGTGAATTGAGATACATTTTGAAACGAGACAATTTCTCGCATCCTGTATGTATGGACACGGAAGACAGTTTCTACAGACTGAACCGTTTTCCCGGGGAAATGATCTTCCAGACCTTTCTTGTGGATTCGGCTAATAGAGTAAAAGTGATAGGTAATCCGATTCATAATCTTTCTGTGAAGGACCTTTACCTGAAGGAAATAACGGGAATTGAAGCTGTTTCACAGCCGGTCACCACGATTCAGGCAGATTCTGCGGAATATCACTATGGTGTGGTAGGTAAAAATATGACTGCAAGCAGGAAGATTATCCTGAGGAATACCGGAAAGGAAGTGTTCCGAATAAAGGGAACAACAACTTCATGCGACTGCATGACTGCGGAATACGACTGGGATGAGATTCCACCCGGAGGGAAAGCTGCAATGACGGTTGAATACAAGGCGGAAGAGCCGGGTGATTTCTGGCGTACCATAACGATATATGGCAATATCCCCGAGAAGTCCTTTACTTTGGACTTTTGGGGAACAGTCAAAAAATGAGATATGGAAAAGAGTGGAAACATGAATATATGTCTGCAAACAATGAACATCATATTCCACTCCATGTTAAACCCGTCCAATCGAAGAAAGGAGGTGTTACCTATACAAAGATAATTATTATTTTTAATACCACAAATTGGAGGGTGTTCCTCCCTAGAAATTATTAGAATTATAAATTAATTAAAGTAAAAATTTGAACTAAAATGAATAAGAAAATATTGAAAGTAGTTTTTGCATCCGCATTTGCTTTGGTTGCTGGTTATAGTGTATATGCTTCACAGCAGGAGGTTGAAATGTCAGATTTAGCTATGGCTAATGTAGAAGCATTGGCAGGAGGAGAAAGCGGAACTGTAAAATGTTGTCCTGATCCAGGTGATGAATGCAAATTGTCATCAGGCGATATTCTTGAAGGACAGGATGAATGTTAGTTTGTCGCTGTCTTTAATTCGCAATGCTTTTGTTAATAAGTTCAAAACACGGATTTAACAAAGTTTTAGTTGGTCTATTCGACAGATAGACTAGCTCTGTGAATTATTGATTTTGTGACTATGTAACAGTAATAAATAACTTCAGCGGATTTTAATACAAGCGCTTTTTAAGATCAAGTGTTTGTTAGTAGGAGTTTGCAGAAGTTATTTTTATTGTTCATATTACGAAAGTGGGATATTTCATTTGTTACTTTATCATAAATCAGATATATTAGTTTAAAAATGAAGGATTTGTTTTGTTTTATAGTATTATTATTTTATTTGACTGCATGCTCCGATTCTAATCGGACTTTGGAAAGTGAGTTGGTCAATATTACTGATATAACTTATTTTGAAGATGAATCTTTTTCAGATGTACATGTTTTACATTCAGCTATTTTTAATGACTCTGTAATTTGTAATCCTATTTGTCTAGGTTTAGGTGATTCCTTGTTATGGGTTGCTGATGCTGCGTATTCTTCGGACACACTAGTACGTTGTTATTCAATATCAGGAAAAACTTATCTGGGAGCTGTTTATTTAAAAGGAAATGCTCCAATGGAATTATTATCGGCTGCAAGTTTTGATATGTCAACTGATTCTTTATCTTATTGGACATTTGATGTGACCCGTCAATTATGGGTTGGTCGCCCTTGTTTTGATTTATCTCTTTCTACTTCTACTGATGATTGGAATATTATTAATTTACGAGACTCTCTATTATTGGGAATAAATAATCCTCACTGGTTGAATGATGGCCGTTTTGTTGTGAATAGTCTATTCTGCTATAAAGAACGTTTCTTTATTTGCGACCCATTGAACATGAACAAACAATCTGTGTTGAATTCTTCTTTTCAGTTTAAAGATCGTTTTTCCCCTTCCATTATGTCTGATATTTTTTCCACTCATCTATGTGTGGATGATTCTCGCTCTTATATTGTATTAGCTGGTAAATATTTAGATCTTATTGAGGTATATGATACTATGGGGAAATCTGTTTTAATGTTAAAAGGGCCCAAAAGGGGCTTTAGTTTTAAATTTGATTTCAATCGTTCTGTTAGTAATTCTGTATTGGTAAAATCTCCTGAATCGAGAAGAGCCTATTTGGATATAAAGGCTGTGGAAGGTAAGATTTATGCACTTTATTCAGGCAAGTCAAAAGATGATAAAGTACATTATTCCTATTCTGATTGCTTGTATGTGTTTTCTATGGATGGGAAATGTTTGTCTAAGTATATATTGGATTGTCCAATTTGTGATTTTGTAGTGGATATAAACAAGAAAAGAATTTATGGAATTTCTTTGAATGCAGAAATTGTTTATTTTGATTTTTAGTAATGAAAAAAAGTAACATTAAAAACATATATTAGACATTATATAGAATAAGGTTTTAGGGTACTGATAATCATAAGTTCTGTTCCTTATTCTATATAAACTCTATTATCAATCTCCTGAAGAAAATGGACTTTCTATAGTAAAACAAAAGTTGAATTTGCAATGAGAAGAATATTTTTTCTACTTATTTTATCATATATGCTATATAATAGTTCGTTAAAAATTCGCCAAGCCTAAGCGGCTCTGGCAGTAAATAAAATGAGTTCTTTGAAAAGTTTGTCAATAACTTGCATGTCTGGGTTAATCCCGAACACGCAAATAAATCGTTCAAGCATATAAGCATTGTGTATGAATGACTTGCAAGAGGATATGGAATAGGCTATTCCGAGCCTCTTACATGCCGCTTTGGCCAAGTTGACAGCTGCGAGCGATGCATTGAAGTGAAAATCCAACTTCCTGAAGTCGGTTGACTGGCAGTTGGTGATTCCTGCATGCTGCTTGCCATCTCTAAAGCAAAATTCCAGTTGGAACCTGGTTCTGTAATAATCCAGCACCTCACGTCCATCCATGGAATCGTCTGTAGAGAAGTAAAGCTGCCACTTGTCTGTCCTCCCGTCCATCGGATACCAGACGGCTAAGGAAACATACCTTTTGAGAGCTTTTGCATATACCCTCAATCCGTATAGCTTTCCTTTGTTCACCTCGTATTCCTTGCACCGGGTCAAATCCAGATTGGCAAAGTCAATCCTGCCGTCAAACCACTTGGGATGACCACGTTTTCCTGTTTTCTGCTCCAATGTCGGATAGTACAGGATTACGTCATTCCGAAAGCGGCTGATGACATGGAAATCGTTCTCACACATAGGTGTTATGAATGTTTCCTTGGAAAAGAATGCGTCTGCAACCACCGTTCTGGACAGGCTCTGTAGCTTGTCTTTTCTACTGATAAGATAGCTGCTGTACCAGTCAACGAGGCTCTTGTCCATATTATCCAAGGTCTTACAATCCGGCGTCTGAATGGAACCTAAAGTCATGCATTCATGATTGTCGATGTCAATGACACCGATGCCCATGATTTCCAGTCCACGCTTGTATTCTCCTGCACAACCAGACCAGAAGTAACCTATCCAAGGTGTCTTCTTGCCTGATTTGGGAATATAGGAAGGATCGATGGCGATGGCTTTTCTTTTGC
>NZ_DS981482.1 GCF_000154845.1 Phocaeicola coprocola DSM 17136
CCAGCAAAGTAACTCGTATGCCTTTCATCAATCATGATATAAAGTACGAAAATCAGGCAGTACGCAAACTTTTATCGTTTATCTATATATTTTATGATATCAATGTATTAATATAATCTTTCGGACTGACGTACATCTGTCAACTACTATACTTTCCGTAAGATAGGCCATGTCCGACCATTGTATCCGGTAGCATTTGGAGACTTCATCAAACACAGGTTTCTTGAATCTCCCCATGACAGGACGTTTCTCGTAAAGCACATAAAATCCGCGTTCATAATGAAGTATTTTCACAACTTTTCGGTTCCTGGACATGAACATATATACATTGGATGCATCGCTCGGGTCAAGTGACATCTCTTCCCTTATACTCTCACACAGGCGGAAGATTCCTTTCCGCAAATCCACATTACCGTTGAACAGGTAATAGTTCAGGTTAGCGCTAAGTCCAAGCATATCATCCTATCATTTTATTAAGCAACAGACTCAAATCAAGAACTGTGGTATTTCTTAGGAACAATGTGGCACCTGATGTCAATTGCAGTTTTACCCACTTAATCGGAGATTCACCTTCAGGTTGTTTCACCTCCAACTTTACGGTTGGACTGTTGCAAGGCTTGCCGGTTATCCGGACTTTGGCAACCTTGGGCTGCTCAACCTGGACTGTCTTGCCTAACTTTTCGCTCCATAGCTGATGACGCTGCCAGTTCATGAACTTGTCGTAATTTACTCCATAATCCGCACAGAACTCACGAAGATCCTTGGTCTCACTGCATAACTGATAGAGGTCATATACCTCCTGGTAGTTTACTTTTTCTTTTGCCATAATCATTGTTGTTTAAGGGTTACGGCGCAAAGGTAGGTTTAGGGAACATGCGTGTCAAGGCGGAAAATAGAATGGTTACTTTGAATTCCTATTAAACACGGATTTGTTTAATGATTTGTTACAAAGGAAACTCTTTTTTCCGTAATATCAAAATATTAATTAAAGACTTTGATGAAAAAGTGAAAAAACCTTTTAAAAAGAAGAGTATAAAGTTTTGCCTCCTTTTATAGGAAAAGACAAATTATTTATACAAAAAGACAAAGATTCTACAATAAATTTTCATATAGAACAGCTGGTCGACAAAAGGAGAACATAGACCCTAAGACATTACACCCTCTGTATTTTTCATTATTCAAAGACTGGTACAATACCAAGTCATTTACATATCATGAAAATACAGAGGGCGTCTTTAAAAAGAGCACAGTCTATAGACTGACTAAATTACCTGTTTAATCCAATTTCAACACAGCAAGGAAAGCTTTCTGAGGCACTTCTACCGTACCGATCTGCTTCATACGTTTCTTTCCTTTCTTTTGTTTTTCAAGCAACTTACGCTTACGGCTCACATCACCACCGTAACACTTGGCTGTTACATCCTTACGTACTGCTTTAATCGTTTCACGAGCAATAATCTTAGCACCGATAGCTGCCTGAATGGCTATTTCAAACTGCTGACGGGGAATCAGCTCCTTCAGTTTCTCGCACATGCGACGTCCCAAATCGTATGCATTATCAAAATGAGTTAGGGTAGAAAGTGCATCTACAGATTCACCGTTCAACAGGATATCCAGTTTAACAAGTTTCGAAGGACGGAAGCCCGACTGATGATAATCAAAAGAAGCATATCCCTTCGATATACTCTTCAACTTATCGTAAAAATCTATCACAATTTCACCCAACGGCATTTTATAGTGAAGCTCTACACGATTACCCGAAATATAATCCTGACGAACCAGCTCACCACGCTTACCCAAACACAATGTCATAATCGAGCCAATATAATCGGTAGCAGTAATGATGGACGCATCGATATAAGGCTCTTCGATATGATCGATAAGAGTCGGATCAGGCATGCCACCAGGATTATGTACCTCCTGCACATTTCCCTGCTTATCATACACCATATATGACACGTTGGGAACAGTCGTGATGACATTCATATCAAACTCACGGTCCAGACGTTCCTGAACGATTTCCATATGGAGCAATCCCAAGAATCCGCATCGGAAGCCGAAGCCCAATGCCAATGATGATTCCGGCTGGAAAGTAAGTGAAGCATCATTCAGCTGAAGTTTCTCCAACGATGCACGCAGATTCTCATAATCCTCAGCCTCTATCGGATAGACACCGGCAAAGACCATAGGCTTAACCTCTTCAAAACCATCGATAGCTTTATCACAAGGACGAGAAATATGAGTAATCGTATCGCCGACCTTAACTTCCTTCGAGGTTTTGATACCGGATATGATATAACCAACATCACCGGTACGAAGCTCCTTACGAGGAACCATATCCATTTTCAACACTCCAACCTCATCGGCATCGTATTCTTTTCCAGTATTGAAGAATTTAACTTTATCACCGGCACGAATCACTCCGTTTACTACCTTGAAATACGCAATGATACCTCTAAACGAATTGAATACAGAGTCGAAGATCAAAGCTTGCAAAGGTGCTTCTTCATCTCCCACCGGGCATGGAATCCGTTCGACTACCGCCTGAAGAATCTCTTCTACGCCCATGCCGGTTTTTCCAGATGCACGGATAATATCTTCACGCTTACACCCCAACAAGTCGATAATTTCATCTTCCACTTCTTCCGGCATAGCACTCGCCATATCACACTTATTCATTACCGGAATAATCTCCAGGTCATGTTCCAGTGCCATATAAAGATTAGAAATGGTCTGTGCCTGCACTCCTTGCGAAGCATCTACTACCAATAAAGCTCCTTCACATGCAGCGATAGAACGAGATACCTCGTAAGAAAAATCGACGTGCCCCGGAGTATCAATCAGATTCAGTATATATTTTTCACCTTTATAGGTATACTCCATCTGAATAGCATGACTTTTGATAGTTATACCACGCTCGCGCTCCAAATCCATGTCGTCCAACATCTGTCCTTCTGTGACCTTCACTGTCTGAGTATACTCCAGAAGGCGGTCTGCCAGTGTAGACTTTCCGTGGTCGATATGGGCAATAATACAAAAATTACGTATATTCTTCATTTCTTACTTTTATTATTTTCTGATTCTTCCGGCAGCGTAACATTATTTTACGCCATGCAAAGATAGCGAAAATTGAATAAGGCACAAAAAATCATCCTTTATTAGAAGACAGATTGAGCGCAATCTCGAAAAATTACTCTATTTTTGTACCGATTTTTATTATAAGACTCACAATATGATTACACTCGATTTGGCATCTACCACTTTTTTGCTGGTTGCAGTCTGTGGCATACTTTGTGCGATTCAGTTATGTTACGTTTTTGGAATCTACAACCGCATACATCGGCATTTCAAAAAAAAGAATGAAGCTGCCGGCACAGAACTTCCACCACTATCAGTTATTATCGTGACCAAAGACTCCGGAAGTGCATTAACCAAAAACCTTCCTGCCATTCTCGAACAAGATTATCCGGAATTTGAGGTAGTTGTCATCAATGACAAGTCGGCTGGAGAAGATGAAAACATCCTGAAGTTATTATCCGACAAATACAATAATCTGTATCACACCTTCATTCCGGAAACTGCCCGCTACGTCAGTCGGAAAAAGCTGGGCATCGCAATGGGAATACGTGCCAGCCGTTATGAATGGCTTGTAGTTACAGAACCTTATTGCTGTCCTGTCAGCCGGAACTGGCTGAGAAGACTGGCCGAACAAATGACTCCAAATACAGATATCGTACTAGGATACAGCAATTATCTACCCCAAAAAGGATGGTTTGCCCGACGAATCACAACCGACTCATTTTTCCATTCACTCCGGTATTTAGGTATGGCTTTAGCAGGCAATCCGTATATGGGTATAGGACGTAATCTGGCTTACCGAAAAAGTTTGTATGAAAAGCATAAGGGTTTTGCAGATCATCTGCAACTGCAACGAGGAGAAGATGACTTATTCATCAATGCAGTTGCAAACAAATACAATACTCGTGTAGCTTCAGGAGAAGACAGCATTGTCCGCATGCCGGTTCCTCCTTACAAGCGTATCTGGTTTGAAGAAAAAATGAATGCGATGGTTACCGGACACTATTATCAGGGCATGGCAAGGTTTATCAATGCTATCGACACATGGACCTGCGGACTATTTCATCTAGCTACAATTTCGGCTTTGGCATTCAGTATTATAGAGCAACAATGGATCGGTATGGGCCTCATTGTCTTGTTTTGGCTAATCCGTTTTATTTCGACAATGACTGTCTTTCACCATACGAGCCGCGATCTGAATGAAAACCTATGTTGTATTTTCCCATTGTTTGACATTCTTCGTCCATTATGGAGTCTGGTACGGCAAATGCAATATCTGCTACGCAAAAAGAAAGACTTCCTAAGAAAATAAAGAAAGAATACATAAAGAATTAGATTATCATCTATTGAACAGCTCGAAGGTAAATTTACATCCCACAGATGTGAATTTACCTTTTTCATTTCCCACGAATACCCCAAAATCAAACAGATGTGTACCTATTCCATAACCTAATTCCAGATAGGGATTCAAATGAGGCATGAACAAGATACCTGCATAAACTCTTTCCTTTTGAATAAACGACAGCAACCGACTTACAGGATATAATAATAAAAAAGGAGTTTCATATGTCATATTTCCACGGAAATAATGACGTGAGGCATTATACCAGCGCCCATCCAGCATCTGAAATGTACCTCCGATATCATCATTCCATCCTTGAGGCAAATTGCGATTGGCAAAATTCACATAATCCACAAAATACATATCATTCTGATTTGTAAAAAAACCTCCACCCAGATGATAAGCAATCGTATGCAGGTCACGAACACGTATCTTTTGCTCCGCTGAGAATTCAAAACGTTCATATTCCCCTGAATTCTTCATTATCTTTATTCCACGTTCATAATCTATAAGGAAAGTAGGATAACTCGAGCCAACATTCACCTTTCGATTTCCGTTTATATAATAGTGCATACCCGGTGTCCATTCAACACGCAATCGAGGAGCAAAACTGTTATACTTCAAACGTACCCGGCTTGCCACTTCCGGAGTACTTTCTGCTGCATAACGCCAGTGCATGGCCACCCCTGTCCATAAAGTCAGTCCGTTTATAATCTCAATATTATGAGAAATATTCAGATATACATCCTTAAAGTAATCCAGTTCAAGCCCATCAAAGCTAAACAGACTGTCCGGCATTTCTTTCAGTTGGTCGAGCACCAAACTACTATAGATACGGTTACCGTTTCCTACATTCACAGAAACAGATCCATGTTTCATAGGGTTGTAAACATATTCTGCATCCATTTTAGCATAAAGCTCTTTCTTCGTAAAATTATAACCGATCTGAGGTACGATGTGCAATAATCTCCCATCGTGGAAAAGTTTATTATATTTAAACTCCTGACGATACGAAATTCCATTGCGATGGCTATAACTTACGAGCAAAGGGTTTATTAAAGGAGAGCATGTAATATTACCAACTTTAGATATATCAATATCATAACTACTAATCAAGGCATCTCCCAACTGTCCGATATACACCAGATTTTTCTTAAATTTAGTTTCTACTCTTTGCAAAGTATCTCCCTGTTCCTTGCGGCGACGCTCATCGAAAGACAAATATAAACTGTCTTCCCAATCGGTAAGAGGCAAAGGACGAATACAGGCAAACGAATCACGATCCTGAACCAAACGTGTGGTATCACAAGTTAACGTGTAAGAATTAGACAAATTATATTTATGCCGTTTCTTCAGCAGTACATCCATTTCTTCTTTTTTCTTAAAAATAACCTCATCATACTTTAGCCAGCCCGTATAATTCATTTCCAGGTTATTACGCAAAAACTTAAATACGATATCCAAATTTATCAGCTGAGGAAGATACTTTGTTTTTTCCGTCTCCCCCATACGCATTGCCACATGAAAGCGAATCAGGTCGTACGTTCCATGAAAATTCAGATAACGTATCGTCCAGTCATTCGTAGTTATCCAAAAAAATCCCTCAAGCAACTGGGTACTACGATAACGGGGTATTACACGTATTTTATAAACTTCTCCCTCCTTCCAGTAATCGATCGAATCAAGCAGATAATAATAATGTACACTAGACTGTTCGTTAAGTGGTGAAAGAACTTTGTCTTCCATCAACGAAGGAGCATAAATATTAAACTTAACAAAATCCATTATATCAAAAAAACGGCTGTTACCTCCCGTAAAAGTTGTAGAAACAGCACGAATCTTCCGGTCGTATATATGAGGAGCCGTATAATGTAATTCGCTGATGGACTCATGTATATAGTCATTTACTCCCTTCTCAAAACGAAACATAGAAGGAACATACTTGATGATTCTATTTTGCTTATGAATCTGCAACCGACCTTTCAGGTACAAATCGGCTTTATACTCTCCCACCTCTTGAGCATAGACTGATGCCGAATGAAAAATATGGGAAAGTACAGAATCGGTAACATGTGGTTTGGAAAGATAAGACGGCATATTATCCCCTCCCCTTGCTTCAGTGGCAAAACTTAAAGCAAGAAGGTACATTAACAATCGGAATATAATATGATATATATTTCTTAATTTTCCCATAAACAGAAGCAAATATATAACAAATCCATATGTACACACGACATTTTTCAAGGATAAAATTAAGTTTTTAAATTTTTCTTCCTACCTTTGTGCTACAAAACATGGTTTTATAGCAGTTATGGTCAAGAAGGAATTAACAGAAGCCGAGATTGCCGAAAGTATCCCTGATTTGTGGCAGCCTCTTACCGAATCGCAACGTGAATTACTTGCGCAAAATTTTACAATACAGAAATATAAAAAAAACGAAACAATCTACTGTGAAGGAGAAACTCCCATGCACCTGATGTGCCTGCTCAGTGGCAAAGTAAAGATATACAAGGATGGTGTAGGCGGACGCAGTCAGATTATTCGTGTCATAAAGAATAAAGAATACTTTGCTTATCGTGCTTACTTTGCAGAGGAAAACTTTGTAACAGCAGCAGCGGCATTCGAGCCATGTACAATGTGTCTGATACCCATGCCTGTCATTATCAAGTTAATTCAGGAAAATGCAGATCTGGCAATGTTCTTTATTCGCCAATTATCAAAAGATTTGGGTATTTCGGATGAACGTACGGTAAACCTGACTCAAAAACACATTCGAGGACGTCTTGCCGAATCACTTCTGTTCCTTAAAGATACTTATGGAGTAGAAGAAGATCAATGTACACTTAGCATTTATTTGTCAAGAGAAGATTTGGCTAACTTATCCAATATGACTACTTCGAATGCTATTCGTACCTTATCTAATTTCGCAACAGAAAAACTGATTATTATTGACGGACGTAAGATAAAGCTAATTGATGAAGAACGTCTGAAGAAAATCAGCAAAATAGGATAGCCTCATACCAAGACATATAAAATGTCCTGATATTTTAGTGAAAGTCGATAACCTTCTTTAAAATATCAGGACATTTTTATATGGTTACTGTAAAAATACCCTTATTCGAATCTTACGGATTTAGCCGGATGAATACGACTGACAAGATAGGAAGGTCCTACCAACATTAAAACAGAAACTATCAATGTACAGATATTCAACAACAGCCAGACTCCTATATTCAGCTCAACAGGAACAGAATCGACATAATATGTCGCCGGATCTAGTTTTACAATTTTGAAGTAATACTGTAGAATACAGAAAGAAAGAGCGACAATATTTCCCCACAGCATACCTTTTCTGATAAGAAGTACGGAGAACGAAAGAAAAATCTTTCGGACAGCAGTATTATCAGCTCCCAATGCTTTCAGCACCCCTATCATATTTGTACGTTCCAATATAATAATCAGCAGTCCGGAAATCATAGTAAATCCTGCAACACCAACCATCAGAATCAGAATAACCCACACATTAACATCAAGCAAATCCAACCATGCAAATATCTGAGGATATACTTCTTCTACTGTACGCGAATAATACATATTGCCGTATCGATCACTCTTTTCATCAAACAAACCACGTATATTATCGTTGACCTGCTCGAGTAATGCATAATCACTGACTTCAATCTCCAATCCTCCCACCTGGTCTTTTTCCCAATTATTCAGACGAACGACTGTATATAAATCCGTTATCAAAAACAAATCGTCATAGGCAGAAAAATTTGTTTGATAAATACCAGAAACAGTAAGTCGACGAGCACGAATATTGTTCTCCAGATAATAAGTATACAGATTATCCCCAACCTTTAAAGACAAACGGTCGGCAATGGTTCTCGATACAAGAACTTTATTGCTGGCTATCGAATCTGTAAATGCTGGAATTTCTCCCTCAAGAAGATGGTTTTGCAAAAAAGTCATATCATACTCCTGAGCTATACCTTTCAGAAGCATTCCCTGAAAATTATCAGCAGTCATAATCATCCCCGGCTTACTGGCATAACGCTGTACATGGCTCACAGAAGGTAAGCTTCTTAACACTTGCATCACACTGTCTCCTCCGGCAACCGGAGTTGTCTGGTATGCCTGAGCCTCATCCATACTAGTAACAAGAATGTCCGAACTAAGACCGATAACCTTATCGCGTACCTGATGCTTAAAACCAATGACAACCGCCACCGAGATGATCATTACAGCCAGCCCAATAGCAATTCCAGCCATCGCAATACGTATGGCTGGCTTTGAAACTTCCTTTCCGCCTTCATTATCTTTATAGATACGGCGTGCAATAAAAAGCTTCCAGTTCATATCATTCGTCTACGTGTCCGGGATATGCTTCAAGGGCTTTACGCAACACAAACAAAGCACGCGCCAGGTCTTCTTTTTTCAGAACATATGCAACACGTACCTCATTGCGACCTGCACCCGGAGTCGTGTAAAAGCCTGCTGCAGGAGCCATCATTACAGTTTCTCCTTCATAATTAAAATCGCTTAAACACCATGCGCAGAACTTTTCCGCATCGTCAACCGGAAGTTTTGCCACGGTATAGAAAGCCCCCATAGGAATAGGTGAATATACTCCTGGAATACGGTTCAAGCCATCAATCAGACATTTTCTACGCTCTACATACTCATCATACATTTCACGAGAATACTCTTCCGGTTCATCAAGCGAAGCCTCTGCCGCAATCTGCCCAATCAAAGGAGGACTTAAACGTGCCTGACAGAATTTCATAACAGCTTTACGGACTTCTTCATTCTTGGTTATCAGAGCACCGATACGGATTCCACATTCAGAATAACGCTTAGAAACAGAATCAATCAAGACAACATTCTTTTCGATTCCTTCTAAATGACATGCTGAAATATATGGAGAACCTGTATAAATAAATTCGCGATAAACTTCATCAGAGAACAAGAATAAATCGTACTTCTTAACCAAATCGCGAATCTGATTCATTTCCCGACGAGTATACAAATAACCAGTCGGATTATTGGGATTACAAATCAAAATACCTTTGGTCCGTTCGTTTATCAATTCTTCAAACTTTTCTACCTTAGGCAAAGAAAACCCTTCTTCAATCGTCGTTGTTACTGTACGAATTATAGCTCCCGCCGAAATAGCAAATGCCATATAGTTAGCATATGCAGGTTCGGGCACAATAATTTCATCACCCGGATTCAGACAACTCATAAAAGCGAACAAAACAGCTTCAGATCCTCCGGTAGTAATAATAATATCATCAGCATCAAGGTTTATATCGTATTTTTTATAATAGCCCACCAGTTTTTCACGATAGCTACGATAACCTTGACTGGGACTATATTCGAGAACTGTACGGTCTATATTACGAATCGCATCGAGGGCCGCTCGAGGTGTAGGCAGGTCTGGCTGACCAATATTCAGATGATATACATGAATTCCTCTTCCTTTTGCAGCTTCAGCCAAAGGAGCCAGCTTACGAATAGGTGACTCTGGCATTTCGTTTCCTCTAATGGATATTTGTGGCATAAATAAACAATTTGATTTTAATGTGGCTACAAATATAACCCGAAAGAACAAAATGCACAACATTTCTTATAAAATAAATCCAAAGACGTATTGAGTGAAAAGACTAAACAGGCTCTAAACTCTATCAAAAAACATAAAAACTTCACACAACTTCAGAGAGCCAAAAAGAAAAAAATGTATATTCGTAAATGTTAAACCATTACATATAGAGCTATGAATTTATACCTTATTATATTCACATCCGGAAGTTATAAAATGGAGCAAATTTATCAAAGCCATAAAGAATTGTTCATGGCTTTAGAAAAGCATTTTACCCTCCATTTAGTAAACTATAAAGAAGTAGAAAGTATTCCAGCCAATGCATATAAAATGGCATTTATAGCAAGCGGAGGTGTAGAAGATTGTGTCATCAGAAATTTCAGTATACTTCCCTACCCTATTACACTACTCTCTGACGGATTGAACAACTCGCTTGCTGCCGCTCTGGAAATAGCAGCCTGTGTACGCAATAAGGACATGAAAGTACGCATTATCCATGGCCATACAAGCGATATGGCAAAACAAGTATTATTACACCACAAAGCTTTTGCAGCCAAACGTTCGTTAAAAGGCAAACGTATCGGAGTCATTGGAACTCCGGCTTCATGGCTGGTAGCCAGCCATGTGGACTATTTATTGGCAAGTCAACGATGGGGAGTAAACTATATAGACATACCTCTTCAGGAAGTCTACAAACGGTTCTATGAAATCACAGATGATGAAATCGGACTTGAAGCTTCTATCTTTGCCAACAAAGCAAAAGCATGTCAGGATGCTACAGCCGAAGATCTTTTAAAGGCCATGCGTTTATACAAAGCCATCAAACAGCTATGTGTATCAGAGCAACTAGATGCAATAGCCTTATCTTGTTTTGCCCTTGTAAAACAATTGAATACCACAGGATGTCTGGCACTATCCTTATTAAATAATGAAGGAATACCGGCCGGTTGCGAAGGTGATTTACAAGCTATCATGACCATGCTGATGGCTAAGGCCGTAACCGGACAACCCTCATTTATGGGAAATCCATCATTTATCGACGTCAAACGCAACGAGCTTCTGTTAGCCCACTGCTCTATTGCGACTAAAATGGTTAATGAATTTATCATACGCGACCATTTTGAGACCCAAAGCGGAATTGCTATACAAGGACTGATGCACGAAGGAGATGTAACAATTTTCAAGTGTGGTAGTGAATGTCTGGACGAATATTATCTAGCAGAAGGTTATATGACTGAAAATACAAATCTTTCAACATCCTGCCGTACACAATTAAAAATCAAGCTAAACAAGCCTGTCAGCTACTTCCTGACCAATCCATTGGGCAACCACCATATTCTGCTTCAGGGAAGCCATGCCGATGAGATACAAGAGTTCATGCAACAGAATCGGTGTAAGCCACGCGAATGAACAAATAAATTATCAGTGTAAGAGTTTTTATTAAAATTTTAGTGTACATTTGCATGAACATTGTCAAACTAACACAGAAAAAAAATTCATTATGATGCATAATTGGTTCGAATGTAAAATCCGCTACGAAAAAGTTGCGGAGAACGGCATGAACAAAAAAGTAACAGAACCTTATCTGGTAGATGCACTCAGTTTTACAGAAGCTGAATCACGCATCATCGAAGAAATAACCCCATTCATCAGTGGAGAATTTACGGTAGCAGACATTAAACGAGCTAACTATAGTGAACTATTCCCATGTGAAGAAGATGCAGCCGACCGCTGGTTTAAATGCAAACTGTATTTCATTACACTCGATGAAAAAAGCGGCGCTGAAAAGAAAACAGCAACAAACGTACTGGTACAAGCTTCCGACTTACGGGATGCTGTAAAAAAGCTGGATGAAGGAATGAAAGGCACAATGGCCGATTACGTCATTGCTTCGATTGCAGAAACAGCAATTATGGATGTATATCCCTATTCTGCCGAACCAGACGTTAAGCCGGAATTTCCAGATGCCGATAAAAGATAAGACTGAAAAAAACAACAATCAGAAATGGATATTCAAGCTAATTTAAAGGAAGTAATAGCGGAACTACCGACAAATGTACGCCTTGTAGCTGTATCAAAGTTCCATCCTGCCGAAGCTATCGAAGCTGCATATTCGGCAGGTCAACGCATTTTTGGCGAAAGCAAAGAACAAGAGCTATCCGGCAAGCATGAACAATTACCGAAAGATATTGAATGGCATTTTATCGGACACTTACAAACCAACAAAGTAAAATACATTGCACCCTACATCGCAATGATACATGCCGCCGATTCCTATAAATTACTGGTTGAGATAAATAAGCAGGCTGCCAAGCACGAACGCACTATTCCCTGCTTACTCGAAATTCACATAGCACAGGAAGAAAGCAAATATGGCTTTACATTCGACAGCTGTCGGGAAATGCTTCGTACAGGAGAATGGAAAAATCTGAACAATATCTGTATCGCAGGTGTTATGGGTATGGCGACGAATACTGAGGACGAAACAGAAATTGCCAACGAATTTCATTCTCTAAAAGTATTTTTTGATGAGCTGAAACAAGAATTCTTTTCCGATCGCCCTGAATTTAAAGAAATCTCTATGGGAATGTCACACGACTACCCGATAGCCGTAAAAGAAGGAAGTACAATGGTACGCGTAGGGAGCAAAATTTTTGGAGACAGAAACTATTAAAATCTAACTAATATGGCACAACTAAAAACAACTTTCGCAGGATTAGCACTTGAGAACCCTATTATTATCAGTAGTTCGGGACTTACTAACAGTGCTGAAAAAATAAAAAAACTAGAAGAAGCCGGCGCTGGAGCTGTTGTTCTGAAATCAGTTTTTGAAGAACAAATCAGCATGCAAGCAGGATCAATGCAGGGCTATGGTTCACCAGAAGCAGACGACTATCTGGGAGCTTACGTACGTTCTCATGCGCTTAACGAACATATCAATTTAATAGAAGAAACAAAAAAAATATGTCATATTCCTGTTATAGCTAGCATCAACTGTTACAGTGACAGCGAATGGGTAGATTTTGCTACAATGATGGAAAAAGCAGGAGCAGATGCTCTGGAAATTAATATCCTATCTCTACAGACAGATAAGGATTACACTCCAGGCAGTTTCGAACAACGTCATATAGACATTCTCTGCCACATCAAGAAAGTAGTAAAAATCCCTGTAATCATGAAATTGGGAAGCAACCTTACAAATCCGGTTGCGTTGATTAATCAGCTTTATGCTAACGGAGCTGCAGCTGTAGTTCTATTCAACCGTTTTTATCAGACTGATATAAACATCGACACCATGGCTTTCACCAGTGCCAATGTAATGAGTACTCCTAATGAACTGCCCGACCGTCTGCGCTGGACAGCTATTGCTTCAGCAGCTGTTCCACGTTTGGATTACGCTGTTTCGGGTGGCGTACATTGCGGCAAAGGAGTTATTAAATCTATTTTGGCTGGCGCAGCTGCTGTTGAAGTATGCAGTGTAATTTATCAATATGGTGCAAAAGAAATAGAGAATATGAAAAAAGAACTAAGTGAATGGATGGACGAAAAAGGTTATGAAAGCCTGTCACAATTCAAAGGCAAGATGAACGCAGAATCAGCTGGCGAAATCAATCCATTCGAACGCACTCAGTTCATGAGATATTATAGTAACAGAGAAGAATAAGAATATCGTTGCGAATTAAAAACGAATCCGGCGGACTTAGATATTTAAGTTCACCGGATTTTTTATATCCTTATCTGTATAACTTTCCTCCGCAAAAGATAAAAGTTCCAGATAGAAACAGGATCTACTTATTGCTACCACAGTATCTAGAACATTAAAAAGATACTCTCAAATGTTTTTTTCAGTAAAACATGTTACTTTTGTGATATATCTGCGTCTAAATATATAAAAGACACCAAAACTTAATTTTATGAAAACATTTACATTTGCAGCCTCATTGGCTATAGCACTGACACTGATTACTTCCGAAAGTTGTTCTTTTGCTATAGGAAATACACCTATTAAACCAAGCAAAAAATACGTAACCAAAAAGGTAGAAATCAAGAATATTAATTCTATCAGCGCTTCAACTTCAGTA
Organism: Phocaeicola coprocola DSM 17136; assembly: GCF_000154845.1. Classification (GTDB taxonomy): domain Bacteria; phylum Bacteroidota; class Bacteroidia; order Bacteroidales; family Bacteroidaceae; genus Phocaeicola; species Phocaeicola coprocola. The sequence continues at coordinate 14,105 of NZ_DS981482.1, forward strand.
GACGTTGTATACACACAATCGCAAGGAAAAGCCTATGCAGAAGTATATGCGCCCGACAATATTATTCCATACATAAAAGTCCAGCAAAATGGAAATAAGCTAAAAGTAAACTATGATTTTCCAAAAGGGAAATCATTATCCATACAAGGAAAATATGTATGTGAAGTAAGAGTTTTTGCACCGGAAGTAACAGACTTTTCGACCTCCAGTTCCTCCGATATCAAATTTGCCAACGGACTAAAGACTCATAAAGATGTCACTCTCAACACATCGAGCAGTGGAGATATCGATGCAACAAACATTACTTGCAGCAATCTGAAAATGAGCACTTCCAGCAGTGGAGATATCACAATAGATAATATCACATGCCATATGCTTAGCCTTTCAACCAGCAGCAGTGGAGATATGAAAATTAACACAGCCCGGTGTAACGAAACTGACATTAAGTCGAGCTCATCAGGTGACTGCGAGATAGAATCACTATCATGCAGAGGTACAGTAAAAGCAACAACTAGCTCTTCCGGTGACATCAGCTTATCTGGAAAATGTGAGGATGCTAATTATTCTGCACAGTCAGGAGGAAATATTTATGCCAAAAGTCTGAAATCGAAGAATGTAACAGCCTCAGCCACTTCTGGAGGAGATATTGAATGTTATGCCAGTGACAGACTTTCTACTCATACAAGCAGTGGAGGTGACATCCGGTATGCCGGAAATCCGAGAAGCATAGAAGGGAAGTCGGATAATGTATCCAAACTTTAAAAAAGTAAACGGTTAGAATCTCCTCCTCTATCTTCCACAAGAAAAGATGCTGAAAATCAAGTATTCTATCTAAATCAAGAATCATTTTCAGCATCTTTTTTCTTTTCAGACTCAGTCATATCATGCTCCTACCCAAATCTTTCATCAGCCAGACACTGCATACTTCTTCAGATAAAGATAGCAAACAGCATAACTCCAATAAATAATCAGAATATTTCACCACATAAAGTGCAAAGAATGAAACAGTATGAAGCTGTTTAATTTGGAATACTAAGAATTAAACAATATCTTTGCACAATAAAGCACATTTTGTGCACTACTAAATTTTTACATTTTATGGAAAAAAGTTTTATTGCCTTTGTAGAAGAAAGCATCAAGAAACACTGGAATCTGGATGCATTGACTGATTATAAAGGTGCAACCTTACAATATAAAGATGTTGCCCGCAAAATAGAAAAGTTACATATCCTACTTGCAGAAAGCGGAATCAAACCGGGTGACAAAGTAGCTGTCTGTGGACGAAACAGCTCACACTGGGGAGTGGCCTTTCTTGCCATACTGACTTATGGAGCAGTAGCCGTACCTATCTTGCATGAATTTAAAGCAGACAATATCCACAATATAGTCAATCACTCAGAATCACGCTTGCTCTTTGTGGGCGATGTAGTATGGGAGTCACTAAACGAAGCAGAAATGCCTCTGCTGGAAGGTATCATCCTCATGACTGACTTTACGCTATTGGTATGCCGCAGCAAACAGCTGGAATATGCTCGCGAACATCTGAATGAACTTTTCGGCAAGAAATTTCCTCGTAATTTCCGCCGTGAACATGTATCATACCGCCGCGACAATCCGGAGGAACTGGCTGTAATAAACTATACTTCGGGAACTACAAGTTTTTCAAAAGGAGTTATGCTTCCCTATCGTTCACTGTGGGCTAATACTCAGTTTGCTTTCGATGTACTGACATTAAAGCCTGGCGACAGAATTGTTTCCATGCTGCCAATGGCACATATGTACGGTCTGGCATTCGAGTTTTTATATGAGGTTGCTTGTGGATGTCATGTATTCTTTCTCACTCGTATGCCTAGTCCCAAAATCATTTTCCAGGCATTTGCTGATGTTAAGCCGCATATTGTTATTGCCGTACCACTGATAATAGAAAAAATTATTAAAAAGAACGTACTGCCTAAACTGGAAACACTCAAGATGAAAGTCTTGCTGAAGGTTCCCATTATCAACGACAAGATAAAAGCAACTGTCCGTGAACAGATGATTCAAGGGTTTGGAGGTAATTTTTACGAAGTTATTATCGGTGGAGCTGCTTTCAACCAGGAAGTAGAAAAATTACTTAAAAGCATTGATTTTCCTTATACCGTAGGTTACGGAATGACTGAATGTGGTCCGATTATCTGCTATGAAGACTGGAAACGTTTCAAACCGGGTTCTTGCGGAAAAGCAGCACCTCGTATGGAAGTACGTATCGACAGTCCCGACCCACAAAATATAGTAGGAGAAATTCTAACACGTGGCGATAATGTTATGTTGGGATATTACAAAAATCCTGAAGCGACAGCACAAATTCTCGATGCTGATGGCTGGTTGCACACGGGAGACCTGGGTGTAATGGATGAAGAAGGTAACGTAACCATCAAAGGAAGAAGCAAAAACATGCTTCTCGGTCCTTCCGGCCAAAATATCTATCCAGAAGAGATAGAAGAAAAGTTGAATAACTTACCATTTGTCGCAGAGTGTATCGTTATCCAGCAAAACGATAATAAACTCGTTGCCCTGATTTATCCTGATTTTGAAGATGCATATTCGCAGGGTATGAGCGACAGCGACATAGAAGCAGCAATGGAAGAAAATCGCACAACGCTAAATGCAGAACTTCCAGCTTATTCACAAATTTCACGAATAAAAATCTATCCAGAAGAATTCGAAAAGACTCCGAAAAAGAGTATCAAGCGATTCCTTTATCAGGATGTAAAATAAAAACTGATGAAACTTAACACCAAACTTATAAGCATGTTCCTGTCAGGTTGTCTGCTGGCAGGAACAATGCCTTTTTATGCTCAAACACGCTCCAACAAAGGATTGAAAAAAGGAGTAAATCTAGCAGCTAATATCACAAATAAGAAGAAAGAGCCTCCACGAACCTATCTGAATCTTGGCCTCATAAGCAATTATAGTTGCCTGAATGGTGTAGGGATCAATGCAATTTCCAGTATAACTCATTATCATTCCATAGGATTTCAAGTAGCAGGAATAACCAATGTTACAGGATTAAACGCGTCAGGATTTCAGTTATCAGGTATAGCTAATGTAACCGGAAAAGACACAAAAGGAATTACACTTGCCGGACTGATGAATGTAACAGGAAATTCCTCATCAGGAATCGCAGTATCTGCTATTGGAAACGTTGCCGGACTAGATGCAAAAGGTATTTTTATAGGTGGACTGGTAACCATTGCAGGCAGAAATAGCTCAGGAGTACATTTTGCAGGACTCGCCAATGTTACAAAGAAAACACAAAAAGGTGTCTTTATAGGTGGTTTAATGAATGTAAGCGGAGAAACCCTGAAAGGAGTACAGCTTACCAGTTTACTGAACGTTGCCGGAACTCAGAACAAAGGTCTGCAACTTGCCGCATTAGGAAATATAGCTGTGGATAATCGAGGAATGCAATTGGGTATCACAAACTATGGAGAACAGAACAACGGTTTGCAGGCAGGTCTGGCAAATGTATCTGTCAAAACTGCAAAAGGTTTGCAACTGGGTATTGTAAATATCAGTCAAGATAGTACAGCACATCAAATAGGCTGTATCAACATTACTCCCCATACAAACTACCAGATGATTATCTCAGGAGGCAATCTCAACAAGGTAAATCTGGCTATACGTTTTAAAAATCGACATACATATACAGAACTTGGAGGCGGAGCATTTTACTTAAATTCCGATTATAAAGCATCCGTTTCGGCATTCTATCGGGGAGGTTTATATTGTTCTCTCCTCCCGCGACTAGAGCTGAGTGCAGATGCAGGATTTTACCATATTGAAACACTTGATAATAAGAACCAAGGAATACCAGCAAGACTATATGCTTTACAACCACGAATAAACGTAGAATATCGCATAGGAAGTAAATTGGGAATCTTTGCTTCAGGAGGATACAGCTGGACCCGCCAGTATGGTCACAGTAGCATGTTCGACCACAAAGCAACCTTCGAAGCTGGAATCGTATTATTTTAAATTACTATATCTCTAAAAAAATTACCGTAACCATTCTATTTTCCGCCTTGACACGCATGTTCCCTAAACCTACCTTTGCGCCGTAACCCTTAAACAACAATGATTATGGCAAAAGAAAAAGTAAACTACCAGGAGGTATATGACCTCTATCAGTTATGCAGTGAGACCAAGGATCTTCGTGAGTTCTGTGCGGATTATGGAGTAAATTACGACAAGTTCATGAACTGGCAGCGTCATCAGCTATGGAGCGAAAAGTTAGGCAAGACAGTCCAGGTTGAGCAGCCCAAGGTTGCCAAAGTCCGGATAACCGGCAAGCCTTGCAACAGTCCAACCGTAAAGTTGGAGGTGAAACAACCTGAAGGTGAATCTCCGATTAAGTGGGTAAAACTGCAATTGACATCAGGTGCCACATTGTTCCTAAGAAATACCACAGTTCTTGATTTGAGTCTGTTGCTTAATAAAATGATAGGATGATATGCTTGGACTTAGCGCTAACCTGAACTATTACCTGTTCAACGGTAATGTGGATTTGCGGAAAGGAATCTTCCGCCTGTGTGAGAGTATAAGGGAAGAGATGTCACTTGACCCGAGCGATGCATCCAATGTATATATGTTCATGTCCAGGAACCGAAAAGTTGTGAAAATACTTCATTATGAACGCGGATTTTATGTGCTTTACGAGAAACGTCCTGTCATGGGGAGATTCAGAAACCTGTGTTTGATGAAGTCTCCAAATGCTACCGGATACAATGGTCGGACATGGCCTATCTTACGGAAAGTATAGTAGTTGACAGATGTACGTCAGTCGAAGATATATGATACTGATTATCATAAAATAATAAGATACGATAAAAGTTGCGTACTGCCTGATTTTCGTACCTCATC
>NZ_DS981481.1 GCF_000154845.1 Phocaeicola coprocola DSM 17136
TGATCTGAGCGGCTATAACGTGGAATCCGTCTCACACAATGTTTGATGAAAGTTGCCTTTGAAAAGAACGCATCACATACGACAGTGCCAGAAATACGTTTCAGATGTTCCTGTATGCTGATAAGGTAAGAACTGTACCAGTCTACAAGATTCTTCCCGTAGCTTTCCAACGTTGCGTTATCAGGTGTCTGTACAGAGCCCAAAGTCATACATTCATGGTTGTCAACGTCTATAACTCCAATACCGGTTATTTCCAGTCCACGTTTGTATTCACCGGCACAACCGGACCAGAAATAGCCAATCCACGGCGTTTTGCTGCCTGATTTTGGAATGAAAGACGGATCAACGGCTATCGCCTTGCGACCACCTTTAAGGTGTTCCCTGATGATGGCTTCATTGAAGGAAAACCAGTCAAAGTCATCATTCTCAAAATTGTTCCGGTATGTCTGTTCCGAGAAACATCCATATCGTCCCATTTGAAGGAAATTGACGCGGTTAGGTATAGCCATGAACAATTTCATTGCATCCATGAATACTTTCTGAAAAGATTTGCTTATATTTACAACTGATTCGAGAGCGTTTCTGCACTCGGATTGGTATTGCATAAGGAGTGATTCTTTAGTCATAATTAAAAGTGGTGGAATACTTCTAATTTACTAATAATCAACAAATTATGCAATACTTTTTCTGTTGATTTTCAGCTGTTTAGCATATCTTTTTCATCCCTTTTCTTACTCCTTGACGATTCATTCTTGACAGTATTTCAATGATCTCTTGAATATATTTTTGAACCGGATTATGCCGATTCTATGTTTAATTTTAATTTATCGGTAAAAATTTACCGAAGTATTGTACTTTATTCAACAAAAATAATGTTTTCTATGTACGTTAAATCATAAAAGAACAGGGAAATAAACAGGTTTGAAACATTTGAATACCCTATTGGAAACATTTTAGCTCGTGACAGGAAACAAAAGAACGGATGCAGAAAATCAAAATCATGTATCTTTGTAATCGAAGTCAAGTAAAGACTTAGTAACTTTTTAACTTTAATGAATTATGCGAAACATTGGTATCTTACTTTGCGCCTTAGCTTGTTCTCTATGCGAAACATTTGCTCAGGGTTATAAAAACCCGGTAATTCCTGGATTTCATCCCGACCCTAGCGTATGTAAAGCTGGCGATGACTATTATCTGGTAAACAGCAGTTTTCAATATTTTCCAGGAGTACCTCTCTTCCATAGTAAAGATTTGGTAAACTGGGAGCAGATAGGCAATTGCCTGACACGGGAATCACAACTTAACCTGAAAGGAGCCAATGGAGGAAGCGGTATCTTTGCTCCTACCATACGTTATCACGAAGGAGTATTCTACATGATTACGACCAATGTATCAGGCAAAGGTAATTTTCTGGTTCACACAACCGATCCCAAAGGAGAATGGTCGGAACCCGTATGGCTGGAACAAGGAGGAATCGACCCTTCTTTGTATTTCGAAAACGGTAAATGCTACATGGTAAGCAATCCGGACGGTTACATCAATCTGTGCGAAATAGATCCGATGACCGGAAAACAGCTCACACCTTCCAAAAAGATATGGAACGGAACCGGAGGACGTTATCCGGAAGGACCACATATTTATAAGAAAGACGGCTGGTATTACCTGCTCATTTCAGAAGGAGGAACAGAAGTAGCACATAGCATCACCATCGCACGCAGCCGTTACATTGACGGACCGTACGTAAGAAATCCGGCAAATCCGATTCTGACTCATGCTTGTCAGGCTGGAGAAACTAACCCTATTCAGGGTACAGGCCATGCCGATCTGGTAGAAGGTACAGACGGTTCATGGTGGATGGTTTGTCTTGCTTACCGTATCATGCCGGGATTCCATCATACCTTGGGACGTGAAACTTATCTGGCTCCCGTACGCTGGGACAAAGATGCATGGCCCGTCGTAAACGGAAATGGTACAATCCAGCTGGACATGAATGTACCTACTCTTCCACTTCAGACAGTAAAACAAAAACCCGAAACCATCACTTTCGAGAACAAACAATTATCCCCCGAATGGATGTACCTGCAAAATCCCAATATGCAGAACTATGAATTCAAGAACGGAAATCTCCGTCTGAAAGCAACTCCGGTTTCTTTGAATGAGCAAAAGAGCCCGACTTTTGTTGCTATCCGACAAGAGCACTTCAATATGGAAGTCGCTACTTCTTTGGAGTTGAAAAATGCACAAGCGAATGATGAAGCTGGTATCAGTGTATATATGGAATACCACTCACACTACGATTTGTTCGTCCGTCAGAACAAGGATAAAAGCCGTTCGGTTGTCCTTCGCTACAAACTGGGAGAATTGGAACATATCGAAAAGGAGATGCCACTAAACAGTAAAGGAAACATAGAACTGAATATTAAATCGGACATAAACTTCTATTACTTCGGCTATACAGAAAACGGTATTTATCATGAGCTGGGAAAAATGAATACCCGTTACCTCAGCAGTGAAACAGCTGGAGGATTTACCGGAGTCGTACTCGGACTATATAGTGTATCTGCTTCCACACAATCGAAAGCGTATGCCGACTTCCGATACATAAAATATAAAGGAGAATAAACATGAGAAAACTATACCTGTATATATTAGGAATATTCCTGATTCTTCCTCTTGCCATACAGGCACAAACGGAAAAGAGAATCAAGATAGCTTGTGTAGGTAACAGCATTACCGAAGGATTTCTGTTGAAGAATCCTTCAGAAGAAAGTTATCCGGCTGCCCTTCAGAAATTACTGGGAAACAATTACGAAGTAGGCAACTTTGGCGTGACCGCCCATACATTGAGCCAGAAAGGAGATCTGCCTTATATGAAAACTACACGTTTTCAGGAAGCGCTGGATTTTCTGCCCAATATCGTAACCATCAAACTTGGAACCAATGATTCCAAGCCGCAGAACTGGCAGCATCGTGCTACATTCAAGGACGATCTGAACCTGTTGATCGATAAATTCCAGGCACTTGCATCACATCCTCACATCTACCTTTGTCTGCCTATTCCTTCTAACCGTAAAGAATGGGGCATCAACGACAGTATCATTGTAAACGGAATCATTCCATACATCCGGGAAGTTGCAGCCGAAAGAAGCTTACCCGTGATCGACCTCCATACAGCAATGCTTCCTTATTACCCACAACTCTACGTCGACGGAGTGCATCCAGACAAGTACGGAGCTGCTATTATTGCTGAAACATTGTATAAATGTATTACCGGAGAAGAACCTCATCCAACTCCAGGACGCAGTGACCAAACATTGTGGTACGACGAACCTGCTGCACAGTGGGAAGAAACTCTTCCGTTAGGCAACGGCAGACTGGGTATGATGCCCGACGGAGGAATCGTCAAAGAACATATTGTTCTGAATGAAATCAGCATGTGGAGTGGGTCGGAAGCCAATTATCTGAATCCCGACGCTTCCAAAAGCCTGCCCGAAATACGTCGGCTGTTGTTCGAAGGAAAGAACAAAGAAGCACAAGAACTGATGTATACCAGCTTTGTTCCTAAGAAACCGGAAAAAGGAGGAACGTATGGAACCTTTCAGATGTTGGGCAATTTATTTTTGGAGCATCAGTACGGAGTACATGAAAAGGATGTTCCTGCTGATTACCACCGCTGGCTGGATTTAAGTAAGGGAATCGCATACACAACTTTCTCCCGCGGGAATGTAAATTATGTGCGCGAATACGTCGTTTCACGTGATAAAGATGTCATGCTGATACACCTGAAAGCAAACGTTCCTGGTTCCATCAATTTCAAAATGAATTTGAGCCGTCCGGAAAGAGGAAGCGTACGCAAACTGGCTGAAGGAAAACTGGAACTGTACGGCAGTCTGGACAGTGGTTCTTCGCAAACGGGTGTCCGTTATGCTGCCATTGCCGGAATAACATGCAAGGGCAGGCAGACAAACCAGTCGACTGACGAACAGTCTATCACTGTACAAAATGCGGACGAAGCATGGATTGTAGTATCGGCAAAGACCTCCTTTCTGGCAGGAGAAATTTATGAAACGGAAGCAGACCGAATACTCAACGATGCATTGAAAAGCAATCTCTGCGAAACTGTATCGGAAGCAATCCTAAGTTACCAGGCTCTGTTCAACCGTGCAGGAATCCGTCTGCCCGAAAATGAAGCCGTTTCACATCTGACTACCGATCAGAGAATTGAAAGATTCCAGCAGCAGGACGATCCTTCGCTGGCAGCTCTTTACTATAATTACGGACGTTATTTGCTGATAAGCAGTACACGTCCGGGAAGCCTGCCTCCCAACTTGCAAGGACTTTGGGCTAACGAGCCGGGAACTCCCTGGAATGGCGACTATCATACGAACATCAATGTACAAATGAACCACTGGCCGGTAGAACAAGCTAATCTATCGGAACTATATCTACCACTGGTTGACTTAGTGAAACGCCTGGTTCCCAGTGGAGAAGAAAGTGCAAAAGCCTTTTACGGTCCGCAAGCAAAAGGCTGGGTACTCCACATGATGACCAATGTATGGAACTATACCGCTCCCGGAGAACACCCGTCATGGGGAGCAACGAATACCGGAGGAGCATGGCTTTGCGCACACTTGTGGGAACATTATCTTTTCAGTGGCGACCGGAACTATCTGGCAGATATTTACCCGATTATGAAAGGAGCTTCAGAGTTTTTCTACTCTACCATGGTACGCGAGCCCAAACACGGATGGCTCGTTACAGCTCCCACTTCTTCACCCGAAAATGCTTTTTATCTACCGGGAAAAGACCGTACGCCTATCAGTGTATGTATGGGTCCGACAATGGATATCCAACTGGTACGTGAACTTTACACCAACGTGATAGAAGCTTCACATATTCTGCATACAGATACTGCTTATGCCGAAGCTTTGCAAGAGGCCATCGGGTTATTGCCACCTCACCAGATAAGCAAGAAAGGATACCTGATGGAATGGCTGGAAGATTACGAAGAAACGGATATTCATCACCGTCATGTATCTCACCTGTATGGTCTGCATCCGGGAAATCAGATTTCGGTTCTTAAAACTCCCGAGCTGGCAGAAGCTTGCCGGAAAACCTTAAACCGACGAGGGGACGAAGGTACAGGATGGAGCCGTGCATGGAAAATCAACTTCTGGGCACGACTGGGAGACGGCAACCGCGCATATAAGCTGTTCCGCAGCCTGCTTTACCCGGCATATACGGCTCAGAACCCCACACAACACGGAAGTGGAACATTTCCTAATCTCTTTTGCTCACACCCACCCTTTCAAATGGATGGCAACTGGGGGGGAACTTCAGGTATCAGCGAAATGCTGTTGCAAAGTCAGGATGGCTTCATCCACCTGCTTCCCGCCCTGCCTGAATCCTGGAAAGACGGAAGTTTTTACGGACTAAAAGTAAGAGGAGGTGCCACAGTCGATCTTGTATGGAAAGATGGAAAGCCAGTACAGGCAACCATCACCGGAGGATGGCAGAACAATCTGAAGATGAAATGGCCCAAAGGAGTCAAAAAAGTACTCCTCAACGATACAGCCTGTCGCACAGACTCTTTCATCCCGTTCACTGTAAAACAAGGAGAATGTATTACGTTCATATTCGAATAACTGATAAACAAACTATAACAACTAAAAAATAATTGACCATGAAAAACTTCAAGAAACTGGCACTGGCATCTGTGTTATGTACTGGTGTCTGCCTGACAGCAGGAGGACAAAAACCAGCTCCGGCTATTCCTTCCGATCCGGTTATCGAGGCACATATTCAGAAATGGCTGAAGAAAATGACACTCGAAGAAAAAATCGGCCAGATGTGTGAAATCACCATCGACGTAGTGAGTGACTTCGAAGCTAGCAAGAAAAACGGATTTACACTGAATCCTGCCATGCTCGACACTGTAATTGGTAAATATAAGGTAGGTTCATTGTTGAATGTTCCACTGAGTGTCGCACAGAAAAAGGAAAAATGGGCTGAAGCAATCAAACAGATTCAGGATTTGTCCATGAAAGAAATCGGCATACCTTGTATCTATGGTGTCGACCAGATTCACGGAACTACCTATACACTCGATGGAACCATGTTCCCGCAAGGCATCAATATGGGAGCAGCTTTCAATCGTGAACTGACAGAAAAGGCAGCAGCCATTTCGGCATACGAAACTAAAGCCGGCTGTATCCCCTGGACTTATGCTCCGGTAGTCGATTTGGGACGTGATCCACGCTGGTCGCGTATGTGGGAGAACTACGGAGAAGACTGTTACGTAAACGCTGAAATGGGTAAGGCTTCTGTCAGAGGTTTTCAGGGAAGTGATCCGAATCATATCGGCGAATATAATGTGGCAGCCTGCATGAAACATTACATGGGATATGGTGTTCCTGTTTCGGGTAAGGACCGTACACCTTCTTCTATCTCACGCAGTGATATGCGCGAAAAGCACTTCGCCCCGTTCCTTGCAGCTATCCGTCAGGGAGCACTGAGTGTAATGGTTAACTCAGGTGTAGACAATGGCATACCTTTCCATGCTAACCGTGAATTGCTGACCGAATGGCTGAAGGAAGATTTGAACTGGGACGGTATGATTGTAACCGACTGGGCAGATATCAACAATCTGTGTACACGCGACCATATTGCAGCAACCAAGAAAGAAGCTGTCAAGATTGCCATCAATGCCGGAATCGACATGTCGATGGTTCCCTACGAAGTAAGCTTCTGCGACTACTTGAAAGAACTGGTACAGGAAGGTGAAGTTCCCATGAGCCGCATCGACGATGCCGTAGCCCGCGTATTACGTCTGAAGTACCGTCTGGGACTGTTCGAAAATCCATATTGGGATATCAAGAAATACAACAAATTCGGTTCTGAAGAGTTTGCCCGTGTTGCTTTACAGGCCGCCGAAGAATCAGAAGTACTGTTGAAGAATGAAGGCAATATCCTGCCACTTGCCAAAGGAACAAAAATCCTGCTTGCCGGTCCAAATGCCAACTCCATGCGCTGCCTGAACGGAGGATGGTCGTACAGCTGGCAAGGACATCTAGCTGACCAATGTGCCGGTGCTTACAACACAATCTACGAATCTCTATGCAACAAGTATGGTAAGGAGAACATCATCTACGAACCGGGCGTGACTTACGCTCCTTATAAAAACGATAACTGGTGGGAAGAAAACCAGCCGGAAATCGAAAAATCAGTTGCCGCAGCCAGTCGTGCCGATGTGATTATTGCCTGCATCGGAGAAAACTCTTACTGCGAAACTCCGGGTAATCTGACCAACCTGACCATGTCGGAAAACCAACGTAATCTGGTAAAAGCCCTTGCTGCAACCGGAAAGCCTGTCATTCTGATATTGAATCAAGGTCGTCCGCGTATCATCAACGATATTGTTCCACTGGCAAAAGCCATAGTCAACGTCATGCTGCCTAGCAACTATGGTGGCGATGCCCTTGCCAACCTGCTAGCCGGTGATGCCAACTTCAGCGGAAAGATGCCTTTCACCTATCCTAAACATATCAATGCACTGGCAAACTACGACTATAAGCCTTGCGAAAACATGGGACAGATGGGCGGAAATTACAACTACGACTCGGTAATGGATGTACAATGGGAATTCGGATTCGGTCTGAGTTACACAACTTACAGCTACTCAAATCTGAAAGTCGACAAGACTTCTTTTACAGCCGATGACGTGCTGACAGTCAGCGTTGATGTTACCAATACAGGAAAAGTTGCCGGAAAAGAAAGCGTACTGCTTTATTCAAAAGATTTGGTAGCAAGCAGCACTCCCGACAACATCCGTTTGCGTAATTTCGAAAAAATCGAACTCAATCCGGGTGAAACCAAAACCGTAACCATGCAACTGAAAGGCAGTGATCTGGCATTTGTTGGTTACGACGGTAAATGGCGTCTGGAAAAAGGTGATTTCAAACTGAAATGTGGCAACCAATGGACAGATATTCAATGCAGCGAAACCAAAATCTGGGACACACCAAATAAATAATTTTCCAGAAAGTATTCATTTGAAAATCAATAAGTTTTAAAGTTCCCCTCGCCTATTCGTATTAGTAAAAAAAACTTAACGGAAAAGGCGAGGGATTTTTTGTACAATTTTAAAAAAACATCAAGATAAATCAGACAAAAGATGCTGTTCTTTTTAATAAAAGATCTGCATCTTTTTATTTTTAGAATCTCTGCTCATTCCTTCTTATCCCATCATATACTTTAATTTAGACATTGAATTAATCATATCAAACTATTTTACTTCTGTTTCTTGTACCTGCATAAAATATCTGCAAGGGAATAAATAAAAAGACCCAATATATAATTATATTTGTAATTATAGAATTCAGGAAATCAGAAAAAACCAAAGTTTTTTTATTTATAATAACCTTTACCTAAGCTTATGAAGAAACACAAGCTTGCAGTGATTATTCTTTTCATCATCGGCACATTACCGGTAGCTGCACAAGACAAAGCTTCCTCCCTATCCTCCCGCTCCCCATTTATCATGTCGTTTTCAATAGGTCCTAATTTCAATACCGGAGGAAGTGAACATATTGAATATTTTGGATCACGCGCAGATGTTGCTACCCAGTTCGACTGGCGGATAGCTGTAGGATTCGCACGCCACTGGAACGCCTATCTGGATATAGGATTAAGCTTCTTCAAAATTCAAACAGATGATGTATGGAGCAACATCGCTCAAACCATAGGCGATAAATTACTTCCCGGATTAAGCAGAATAAAACCTTCTGCAAGTATAGGTATCGGCTACATGGAAGAAATAGGAAGATGGCAGTTGATGCCAAGAGTCGGTATAGGACGCATGAGTGCCGGAGGCTCTGAAAAAACTCAAACCATTGAAGATACAACATATAAACTTGAAATAAGCCGTTCATCCACATACCTCAATCCCGGAATATCAGCAGGATACCGTACTTCCAATCTGTGCAGTATAATTCTAGACGTCAGCTATCGCTGTCCGTTACAGTCCTGTAATACAACCTATACCGTAACAGAACCCGATCTGCCATCTGTAACAGAAACCGTAAAATCCCGTTCATGGTCAAACGATCTCAGCGTTTCTGTGGGCATTCAATTACATATGGGACTAGGCAAGAAAAGGTGAAAGTAAAAATTTTCCCCAGCCGGAACACAATCCAACTGGGGAAAACAACATTCAGTAATCCGAAAAATAATCAAGATAAGCAGTTACTCAATTATCCTTAGTATATTCTTCAATATCATGAATAGCTTCTTTGGCTTTATGACGAACACGAATACAGTGTAAAATACCTCCGGCAGCTCCCAAAACAAAACCAACACTTCCTCCGTAACATATCATTTCACCTCCTACTTTCGGATAACTTTCAAACATAAACCAAACAATCCAGCATAAAGCAAACGGAATGCCGAAATAAAGCCATCTTAAATTCAGTTGGTTCATGCGAAGCAATGCCTTACTGATATCCAGCAAATTACCTTCTGATATGCAATCTATACCTACTCCCTTATGACTATATCGCTGGTAACATCCGGCAATAATTAAAAAGACAGAAGTAACAGCACAAAAAATCCATGAATATCCCATCAGCAAGAAAAATACATTACAATAAACAAGTGCAAAGACTATAAAAAAATACATGAACTTCTTCTTCCGGTTGATATAGGACACCTTATCTTGGGTAGAATGTCTAATTAACTTTTCACTAACAATGATTTCTTTAGCCAGCTTATCCTTCAGCAACTGAATCTGTTGCTTCATCTCGTCTAACTCACATCTATCTGCATAATTTTCCATGACAGTACATTTTAATGGTTCGACATTTTTTTCAATTCTTCCTTAATACGATACAAACGTACAGATACGTTCTTGGTGGAAATTCCGACAATAGCTCCAATTTCTTCGTAACTCATATTTTCCAGCCATAATAAAACGATAGCACGATCGAAGGGACTCAACCGGTGGATACGGTCGTAGAGCAAACGAATCTGTCGGGAATTTTCATCCTTATCTTCAAAAAGGTTGATATCCATGGTCAGAGGAACAGCGGCCCGCCTTTTCTTTTTCCGCTCACATGAAATACATGTATTAAAACTCACTTTCCAAATCCAGGTATTGATGTTACTGAGATTCTTAAAAGAATCATATCCTTTCCAAAGATTGATAAGTACTTCCTGAAAGAGATCACTCACTTCATCGGAATCTTTCGAGAACATAAAACACACTGTATAAATGGTACTTTTATGCTCTTTCACCATTTGCGCAAATGCAGTATCCAATATTTCCATATCGTATGAATTTATTTTTTGACCATTAGACGCCTGGAGTATCACAAAAACTACACAAAAGTAGAAACTTTTTTAAACGGAATATAAAAAACACAAAACTCAAAGATAGAATAATCCTAAATCTACAGTCTGCTTCAAACAAAACCTGTAACGATATCATTACAGTTTATTACACATAGAAAAAAGAAAGTATCTGTTTCTGCAAGAATAAATCTTAAACAAATAAATACCACAATATATTTAGACTTCAGATCTATCGAATCGGTTTTTAAATTGACATAAAAAAAGTCCCGTAAAACCTTAGTTTTACAGGACTTAACTTTATCAGCCTAGCGGAGAGACAGGGATTCGAACCCCGGGTACCTCGCAGTACAACGGTTTTCAAGACCGCCGCAATCGACCACTCTGCCACCTCTCCAAAACTCTTTTGTAAGAGTGCTTCCTTTCAAAAGCGATGCAAAGATACATATTATTTTTTAATTTACAAATTTTCAACAATATATTTTTATCTCTTTACTATACTTATTTATTCCTCTAAAAAATGTACTTTTGTACATTCATTGATTTGAAACAATAGGAATTTTCATCAGTTTAAATACGTAACCGAATGGAAAGTATTATCGCAAAACCTGAAAGAGAGCAAATTATAGCTCTTATAAAAAGAGAAGTAGTCCCGGCGATTGGTTGTACAGAACCTATTGCCGTAGCCTTATGTGTTGCAAAAGCTACAGAAACTTTAGGCTGTCATCCTGAAAACATAAAAGTATTTTTAAGTGCCAATATCCTGAAAAATGCCATGGGAGTAGGTATTCCGGGAACGGATATGATCGGTCTTCCCATAGCTGTAGCTTTAGGGGCTTTGATTGGAAAATCTGAATACCAACTGGAAGTATTGAAAGACAGTAACCCCGAAGCTGTTGAAGCAGGAAAAAAAATGATAGAATCACAATGCATCGACATTGCCTTAAAGGAAAATATTGAAGAAAAACTTTATATAGAGGCAGTTTGTACTCATGGCAATGATTCGGCAACGGCTATCATTAGCGGCGGACATACTAATTTTGTTTACATAAGCCGCAATCAGGATGTTCTTCTCGACAATAGAACACCAGCCTCAGCCGAAGCTCAGGCTGCTCACGTTGAACTGACCTTACGTAAGGTCTTCGATTTTGCAACAACAGCTCCTCTTGAAGAAATTGAATTTATTCTAGAGGCCAGGCGTCTGAACAAAAATGCAGCCGAACGTTCCTTCCAAGGGAAATATGGACATGAACTGGGCAGAATGTTAAGAAACAGTCAGACAGAAAGAAATATCATGGGAAATAATACATTTACCCACATATTATCGTATACTTCTGCTGCCTGTGATGCCCGTATGGCAGGAGCCATGATACCGGTAATGAGTAATTCTGGTAGCGGTAACCAAGGTATTGCCGCCACATTGCCTGTCGTTGTTTATGCTGAAGACAATCATAACTCGGAAGAGGAATTGACACGTGCCCTTATACTCAGCCACTTGACAGCTATCTACATCAAACAAAGCCTGGGACGTTTATCAGCCTTGTGTGGTTGTGTTGTTGCCGCAACAGGAAGTAGCTGCGGTATCACCTACCTTATGGGTGGAGGATATCAGCAGGTAATGTATGCAGTACAAAACATGATTGCCACACTTACCGGCATGATCTGCGATGGAGCCAAACCAAGTTGCGCACTGAAGTTGACAAGTGGAGTTTCGACTGCTGTTATGTCTGCCATCATGGCGATGGAACAGAAATGTGTAACTGCCGTAGAAGGTATCATCGAAGAAAACGTAAATCAGAGTATACGCAATCTTACCAAGATAGGTTCGGAAGGAATGAACGAAACCGACAAGCTTGTATTAGATATTATGACCCATAAGCACTGTGACTAAATAAGTACAGAAGCCTAAAGACAACGGCTGTTTTTCGCAAAAGATAGCGTACTTTCATGCGGGAGAACAGCCGTTTTTATTTATCTGCGCCGTTATGAAAACAAATTCAAATACATTATACATACAAAAACTCATATCTGAAGGAGAACATATACATCAGGATTTTAAATTTGCCATATCCGACGCAAGAAAAATTGCCAAAAGCCTGTCTGCATTCGCCAATACAGAAGGAGGAAGACTGCTGGTTGGAGTAAAAGATAATGGGGAAATAGCCGGTGTCCGCTCGGAAGAGGAAATCTATATGGTAGAGGCCGCAGCCACATTATACTGCCGGCCGGAAATAGAACTGGAAACACATATCTATCACATAGAAGGGAAAGATGTATTGGAGGTACAAATAAACGAAAGTACACAAAAACCCATATATGCATTAGACGAAAATAATCATCCATGGGCCTACGTACGCATCAAAGACGAAAATATATTGGCCAACCCTATACATCTGAATATATGGAAACACGACCGCGAAGAAAAGAGAGTAATCATAACCTATACTCAGCGGGAACAGCAAATCCTGACTATCTTAAAACAGCAGGGGGCTCTGACGCTGGGACAATGCAGTAAACTTACACGTATGAACCGCAAACAAATAAGCCGCTTGCTGGCCGACTTCATCCGCTTCGGACTGATAGAACAATATTTCGAGGAACATACATTTTATTTTCGCCTTAAAGACGGTGAATGAAAAGAATGAACAAAAAGATTTTCTATCTTTGCACCTAAATAAACAAATTATATCATTATGAGCATATTTTCTAAAATATTCGGAAAAAAACAAACTTCAGAAACCGACGAAACTGTACGCGTAGGAGGAATGGAAGATTTTATGACACTTATACGTGTATATTATCAGTCGGTAATGGCTGCGCAGCTAGGTATCAGCAACATCAATTTCCTGCCTGACATGGCTGTATTCAAGCGTACTCTTAAAATTCCTACCCAAAACAATAAACTGGGAATCGCTGAACGTTCAAAATGTAAAAAGATGCTAAGTGATATCTATGGATTGAATGACGTATTCTTTAAAGAAATTGACAATTCTATCAAGAAGAACTGTAAAAATGCAAATGATATCAAGAATTACCTCTTCATGTTCCAAGGTTTCAGCCAGGATCTGATGATGGTAATAGGCAACCTGATGCAATGGAAATTCCGTATGCCGGGAGTGTTTAAGAAAATGTTGCGTGGCATGACAGAAAAAGCTATCCATGACATTATGACTAAGACAGACTGGAAAGATGATGGAGTACGTAAAACTTGTCATAATATCCGTATTTACCAGCACACCTTAGGCTATTCAGAAAGCTGGATGACCGAATATGTATACAACATTGTATTGCTGGCTAAAAAAGAACCTAAACCTAAAGCCTGATTGACAGATTCAGATATGAACGCAGAAAAGATTATTCCGCCAATAGAAACTCATCCATTGGAACCTTTCCTTCCCGGTAACGCGGTGTTATTGATGCTGGGAAGCTTTCCTCCCCAGAAGAAACGATGGAGTATAGATTTCTTCTACCCCAACCTGCAAAACGATATGTGGAGAATCATCGGAATAATCTTTTTTTCTGATAAAGATCATTTTCTGCATCCGGACAAAAAATCATTCGACAAAGAACGAATCATAGAATTCCTCAACGAAAAAGGGATAGCCCTATACGATACAGCTTCTGCCGTACGACGGTTACAGGATAATGCATCAGACAAGTTTCTAGAGATAATTGAACCTACAGACATCGATTTGTTGCTAAAACAACTCCCTAAATGTCGGGCAATCGTTACCACAGGTCAGAAGGCAACAGATACATTACGCCAACAAATACATGTATCAGAACCTCCTATTGGAGGAAAATCCTCCTTTGAATACAACGACCGTACACTTTATCTATACAGAATGCCTTCATCCAGTCGAGCTTATCCACTAAAAATAGAAAAAAAAGCAGAAACATATCAACTCATATTCAAAGACTTAGGATTAATATAAGAAAAAGGGTACTATTTTTTATAGGAAAGGATTTGCAAATATAGAAATTTATCGTACCTTTGCAACCGCAAACACGGGAATAGCTCAGTTGGTAGAGCATCGGTCTCCAAAACCGAGTGTCGGGAGTTCGAGCCTCTCTTCCCGTGCCGAGATAAAAAGCTGTAACTCAAAAAGTTGCAGCTTTTATCCGTTTACAGGCCGAACAAATATCGGACAACCCATTTTCATGATGTCAAACCGTACTGCGTTTTCAAACTCAACAAAATACAACAAAGAATCACAAGCAATAAAAACGCGCTATACCCCTAGAAGATTAATTCAGCTATTCAAAAAAAAACATTTCTGATTTTTTCAGATTCAATTACACGAGCAACCGATCATATAGAAAACTAAATACACGATTTATCCCCAAAGGAAATTACGACTTTTTCTAAAAATTTAGATTGATTATCATAAAAAAGTCCCATAGAATAAATTCTACGGGACTATATTTAATCAACCTAGCGGAGAGACAGGGTTTTGAACCTACAACTCTAACCGCTTATATTTCAGCTACTTCGCTTTCAAAATTTCAAATAGGTAACGAAACAGTAACGATTTTCAGATGTTGGGCTTGTCCAACTTTGACCGCTGTTTGTCTGCCTAACTTTCGGGTTCAAAGATACGGCTTTCTTTTGAAACTCGCAAATATCTGATAATAAATATTTTTGGGTTAGTGCAAGGTGCAAGCTATATATATAAATATATACTTGCACCTTGCACTAAAAAAAAGCACTGGGGTACAAATGGTTAAAACAAAATCCGTATCTTCGTAACCGATTAAAAACAAACGTGTATGATAATAACTAACCGTGAAGAAGTAATAGATAAAGCGTTCGGCGTATTTGTCAGGATGAACTACGAGAAAGCAAGCATCATCACGCTTGCCAAAGCCTGCGGGGTGACAAAAACGGGTATCGTTTATTATTTTCCGCACAAGTTGGATTTATTCATGGCTGTGGCGGACAAATACGTGTTGCAAATGCACGAACCGGAAAACAAGTTTGCCGCTCCTGCCGATACGTTGACGGAGTTCATCGGGCAATACGTGGCGGGAGTAGCCGCTTCCATGAAAAGGATTGTTGAACTGATTGGCGATAATTGCAGCCCGCATGATTGTAGTCCTAACTTCTACTACTTTCATTTCCTGTCACAAGTGCGCATGTACTATCCGGGTATCAGGCAGAAAATTGAGAAAATCTACCGACAAGACTATGACCTATGGGAGAAAGTCATACAGAAGGCAAAAGAAAGCG
This sequence comes from Phocaeicola coprocola DSM 17136, assembly GCF_000154845.1. GTDB lineage: Bacteria > Bacteroidota > Bacteroidia > Bacteroidales > Bacteroidaceae > Phocaeicola > Phocaeicola coprocola. Next base: position 15,575 of record NZ_DS981481.1, read on the forward strand.
GGGAAATCAGGAGCAACACGGACGTGAAGAAAACGGCTATCTTGTTCCGGCAAATGTTTTTAGGACTGTCATACGAACAAGCATTTCTGAACGGTCTGAACGTGGACGAACTGGCAGAAAATTTTCGCCATATCTATTCGCTGCTTAAAGCCTGATACTCTTTTGTTTTTTTAACCTCTATTATTTTTGAACAGATGTTCAAAAAGTGATATTTTTATCTTATCTTTGGAGCGAAGCAAAATTCAGCGACATGGATAAGGTTCAGAAACAGAGAGGAAGCATCGTTCTGTACAAGGAAGAAAGAAACGGTGCGGACTACATACGGATAGAGTATGTAAACAGTCAGGCTGTCGCCCTGCTGCTCGCCCAAGATACGGACGTGGAAAAGACAGGCAATAGTTCTGCCTACATACCTGCCACCGCTTTTAAACTGCCGGATTTCTATGACCGCTATTCGCCCCACGCCTATATTGATTACAGCCGGGTTTACGTGCGGCATCCCAAACCTAAAAGGGAATACATACTGCCGAGAGGCTACCTCGAACTGCTGGAACAGAAGCGGTACAGCCTTTCCACCATAAAAGCCTATAAAATCTATTTCAGCGACTTCATGGAATACCACAAGGGGCAAGACCTTGACCTGCTGACGGTCGAGGACATAAACAGCTATATGCTCCACATGGTAAAGGAAAAGCACATATCCGCCACCCAGCAGAACATGCGCATCAACGCTATCAAGTTCTATTACGAGAAAGTCCGGAAAGGCAAGCGGCAATATTATGGCGGGATAGCCCGTGCAAAAGAGTACAAGGCATTGCCCGAAGTATTAAGCCGGGAAGAAATGAAAAGCATCTTTGCACAGTTATCCAATCGGAAACACAGGTGCATGATTTCTCTTATTTACTCTGCCGGACTACGCCGAAGCGAACTTCTGAACCTGACACCCCAAGACATCATCAGCGAACGGATGCTAATCAGGATTGCCGGAAAAGGCAAGAAGTGCAGGTATTCCCTACTGTCGGAAAAGCTGCTCAACGAACTAAGGGCTTACTACCGGGAATACAGACCGCAAAAATGGCTTTTTGAGGGCGAACAGGCAGGCGAACAATACTCGCCCAGCGCATTGGTTAAGATATTGAAAGAAGCGGCAAGGAAAGCCGGAATAAAGCATCGGGTACACCTGCACATGCTCCGGCACACGTTCGCCACCCACCTGCTGGAACAAGGGACAGACCTAAGAACCATACAGGAACTTATGGGACATACCGATATAAAAACAACGGCAATTTATCTGCACGTATCGAACGCCTATAAAGCAAAAATCCCCAATCCGCTGGATTGTTTGGATGATGATTAGACAATGATTTAATAGTGAATAGGAACTACACCATAAGGTGCGTTTATCGAAAAATTAGCAAAAACAGAAAGTCTATGAACAAAGATTACCTTAAAAAATGATAGAACGATGATAAAAGAACTTACTTCTTTTCCCAAGCGGGCACGTACCATCAACTGGGAAGACGGCAAACTGATTTTTGATGGCGATAAGGTGATGCTCATGCCCGAGCTATCTGTGGAGGTGATGCAACAGATTGGCGCTTATCCTGCTTTGGTGGGATTTCATGTCAAGCATTACCCTTTGACGGACGAACAGATTCAACCGCTGGCAGGTGCCAAGAAAATGGTCAATGTAGGGATCGAATATGCGGAGCTTACCGACGCATGCTTTGCGGTATTTGCCACCATGCCCACTTTGGAGTATCTGCTCTTGGCAGGAAATTCTGCAATTACGGGAAAGGGGTTGTCCATGATGCAGGCAAGTAAGGTGGCTCTGTTGGACTTGAGTGCCACGTCGCTGGACGATGAGGGGTTGCATCGGGCTGCTCAGCTTCCTAAGCTGAATCATTTGCATGTTCGACAAACTCAGATCACTTATGAAGGGGTGCTTGGCATTGCTTTCAATAAACGCCTTTCCTTGCGTCCTGGCGACCTCTTTACCCAGGAGCAGATGGAGCTGTTCGCCTCGTTGCAACGAAGCCAGGCGAAGAAGAAGTTGGAGGTGGACGCTGATGCGGTTCATCAGGCGGAACAGGTGCTGTATGCTTTCTTTGCCGCCATGACTCAATGGGAGAAATATACCGACCAGACAGATTTTGATGCGCCGGATGTGCGACCGAAGTTGCAGCAGATCTGGCAGCAGTATGTATCCGAGAAGCCACGGATGGGGTATCGGCCGCTCGCTTTGTCGCTTTCTCCAGAGGGGACGTATGCCACCTTCCGCCTGGTTGATGCCGAACAGGTTTCCCGCAACAAACTTTACATCTATGCGCAGGATGAAAGAATCAATCTCGACTATCGTTTCTGTATGAAACGTGTGGGGGAAGCATGGAAAATCGATGCAGTACAGATGCGGACAGACGGGTGGAGGCGTTGTGGATTGTAAAAAGAGGAACTTGAACGAAATTGCATTCGGGAATGATATTTTCAATTTCGGATAATAAACGGTATTTTATTCATAGACCTAACCCAATATTAGAATGGGTATAATATTTTGCTAACAAACCGGGATAACGCTTACAGCGTTCCCCGCTAAACCATTAACGATAATAATTATGAATACAGAGGAACTTTATATTTGGCGATATGGGATAGATAAACTTCCTAAAGGATTATTGGAATATGGTAAATTTGATGTATGTGATACTTATGATGAAAGTAAAAGACAACGATTTCAAACTAAATGGAGATGGATGTGGAAAGACAAGAATGGTTGGGAAGAAAACTTGCCTCCCGTCTTATACCTCGTATGCAACAAGAAACCGGGAATTTTGCAATTTGATTTTTGTGACCAGTGGAGCATAAAACTAAAAATCGTATCGGAAGAGTTTTTGTCTTTACTTCAAGAAAATGGATTCATTGATAAATATGATATTGCAACTGTCAAGGTAGTAAACAAGAAAAACGAATCTCTAACGGATAAAAAATACTACGCTTTACGTATAAACCATTTTGACAATGATTCTTTCCATTTCGGGAAAGGTATAACATTTCATCAAAATGATGTAGAGAAAAAATTAGGAATTAGTTTTACAGTATATCCTGATATGAAACTGAAAGACAATTCCATCAAACAGAATTTCTTTGTTTTGAATAGCATAGAATATGGTGATGGAATAATATTCCGAGAGAGTGCTTTGGATAAGGTGTTGAATCTGTATAAACCTGAAATTTACAAATTATCAGACTACTCCAAACTATGGATAAATAAAGGCTTTTATCCATATGGGAATGAGTTTATGATTGTGAAATAAAATCGTTAACAAGGTCGAGATAACAGCTTAATGCTGTTCCTCACCAAACCATTATACACATAAAAGAAATGACAGATAGCGAATTTCAACAAACCAAGAGAATATTACTCGAACAAGAAAGAATGAATAAAGAATATACACAACTTGCCAATTATATACAGGAACGACTTTCTGTACAAGTAATCAATGTGACTTGTACAAAAAGAGAAGATTCAATTAATCTAACTCTTTGGTTCAAATATGAAAATGAGGCAAATTCTTTTTATAAAGAACGGTTTGTTGTCGATTCTCGAAAAAGAAATGCAATATTAAAGCAATTCAAACAAATTGCGAATGTAGAAAATAAATCCGATAGCATTTGTCTATCTTATCAAGCATTTGAAACATTAGCAAAAGAGGAAGCAAATAACAGCATTACTCAACTTGAAATATTAGAATTGAAAGAAAAACTGCATTGTAATGATTTATGGGAAATTTCTCGCTGTTTGGCTAATGTTGTTTTTTTCTTGTATGAGGATAAGCAAGTAAGGCAATATAAAGAAAGAGGATTTATAGATATATGGTCGGAAATGTATTTAGATTTGTTGAATCGCTATGATGAATTTGGATTTTTCACAAAAGAAAACTTTCATATAAAATTGGATAGTAAGGAAAATTTTGATAATAATTTTAATAGTAATTGGTATTATTACTATGTATAAAATGTGTATAACATGCGGCTTAACCTCCCGAAAAGGTCGATTAGCCACCAAACATTATCAACCATAAAACGTAGAAATATGTACGAAGAATTTTTAGAAAAAAGCCTCAATAGTAAGAGGCAAGCAGTAGATGATACTTTTATTGCTAAATATGCTGATTTGTCTTATCCCGAACTGAATACTTTATGGCAGGAGGTCGGGTTGGGAAGTTTTTGTAATGGACTGTTTAAGCTCATCAATCCGTCCGATTATCAGGATGTGATAAACTCCTGTTTTGAAAAGGAGGATGACCAATCATTTCTACCATTCATGTGTACGGCTTTCGGCGATCTCTTTGCCTATGTAAAGAATCCGAGACTGAATAATTACGTTGTTTATCTGAATGTCAGATACGGAACATATTTAATACTTCCCGCCAATCTTCGTGCGATTTTTAATAAGGTCATGGTAAACGAAAGTTTCTTAAAAGGTTGGTTTGATTTAGAAAATTATCCTGTAATACAAGAAAAACTCGGAACTCCAGACTATGACGAGTGTTTCGGATATTCTCTACTTTTGGCTTTGGGAGGAAGTGAGGATATTGAAAACATCAAGATAGTCAAGACTATTCCGTACATTGACATTTGTACCCAAACAATCGGCGAATTTGAAATTGCAGATAAATGGTGAATATCGAATAGGTTGATAACGAAGCAGGGTAACGGCAAGCCGTTCCCTGCTGAACCATTAGCAACTAACATAATCAAATAAGAAGATATGGCAATAAAATTAAAAAGATTATGGGACAATCTTGATGATGAAGATAATCTTGTTTTACTTAATCGTCCTCGTGTGTCAATCGAAATAGATCGGTATATTTGGAATATCATAGAACAAAATATTGTATTACCTAAAAAAATCATGCAAAGTAAAAGTTATGATTATACACTGGTAGTGTCGTTAAGTAAATATAATCCAGAAAAAGACCAATATTTTAAATTCTCTCCATACAATGGTTTTTTGAAAGAAACAATTTTACTATCAACAAAGGATTTTTCCACTTCACATTATAGTCGTGAAGATTTCGTTGATGGAATAAAAAGGCAAAGATGGTTCTCCCCTGAAAAGTTTTGGATAAACAGTGGAGATAAAACAGCATTGATTAGTGCTTGCGCTGACAATGTTACAGAGAAAATAACCCCATTAGAATATGCGGATCTTCTCTTTGATGCTTTTGGAGCTTTCTTGCTATATAACTTTAAAAAAGTAAAAAAAACCGATTTAGATACGCTTAAAGCAAAGATAGATAATAATATTGTTTGTGGATTCCCTTTTCCTGCTCCTTTTTCTGAACAGAAGTATCAAGGAGACGATAGTTATTTTCGATTGACACGATTAAGCAATGGAATAGAAACTGTTTTAATTGATATTCCAAATGTTGAAGTATTCTACAAGCAACATTACAAAGAAAAATAACAAGAAGTAGTTGCTAACAAGTGAATAAGCAGCCCTAACGGTCAGCTGTTCGCATCTCATTAGTGATAACAGCATAATTTACAAATTCAATATATACTAGGTATATGATTGTATGTGCAATAACTATTATACTCATAGCGATTTTACTCTCGCTATTCTTGTTTAGGAAAAAAAAGTACAGTATCGGAAAGAAAATAATGTTGATAGTATGCTTTTCGATAGGCATGTATATTTTGTTCAGTATCATTATGCTGCTATATTTCTTCTTAGGTGATTTCTCCGCAGAAGAATTATGGTAAAAATATCACTAACGACGCAGGATAACGACAAACCGTTCCCTGCTGAACCATTACCCGCTATAAACAAAGAAAAGAAATATGGAAAAAGAAAAGAAAATCGAAACAGCTAAACAAGTATTTAGGAAAATGCTTGTTGACGAATACGGTATAAAATCAGCCGACCAGTTTTTCTCTACCGAAAGCGAGGCAATGGCTGAAATATACGAGAGTATGAAAATTGAACAAGAAAATTTCAATCTTATAGATGATGAATTGAATAGTCTTTTAGATTCAATTTTCGAAGAAATGTAAATGCAGATAACACGCAGATAAGCAACTTTATCAAGCTGCTATCTGCGTTCCATTAGATACAATTAGAAATGAATATACCAACTGCAATAAAGGAAATACTTGTTCATAATCATTGGGACGAGTTTAATTTTCAAATGATGCAGGATTGTTATATAGACAAGCTAAGACAATCCTATTCAAAGTTTGATTATCCTTTGAATGAAAGGATTATAAGTAAAATTGCTCTATTTTATAACATGAAATTAAAGTTGAACAAGTCTGATATTCTTTATTTCGATTTCAAGAAAATAAAGAAATACGGTCCGGAAGCTATGCAGAAACAAGCCTTGAAGTTAAAGGTCAATAAGGTTATTTATTTGGCAGACATTCATCCCGGTTATTTAACCGTATGGTTAGATGAACAAGAGCGAGTGTGGGTTGATTATGACAATCATATTTATTATTACGGCAGTGATATATTCAGAGGCATTCAAAATATAGTATCAGGCAATATTATTGAAACTATAAAATCAGTATCTAACGACGAAAGATAGCATCTGACGAGGCTTTTTTCTAACCATTAAATATTTTCAAATATGAAAGAAAAACATATAGAAAAAGTTAATCGAGAAATAAATGAAACAATAATTCCTATAATGAACGATTGGAGCATTATTAATGAAGATGACATGCAAAGAATGTTGAAAAAATTCGGGAATATATGTAGAGATGAAACTTCTGTGTTTAGAAAAAAGATTTTATCAGAGGAGAAACTATTAGATTCTCTATTAGAAATAGGAAACAAGTATAAAGATAACACCCACATCCTTATTGAAATCATCTCATCAATACATAATATGCATGATAGATATGGAATGAAAATATCGGATAAGGCCTTTGAATTTCTTTTAACTCATACAAAAAATAAGAAGGTTAATTTTTATATTTCTATTTTCATTACCGAACTGCCTCAATTTGAATTTTATAAAGATAAATGGGAATATATAATGTCTATCCCAACTATTGCACCAAGAGAAAAATCAATATCTACATTTTACTATATCATTAATAAAAATATAGACAACTTACCATCAAAATATAAACCAGTTATTGTAGCTTATTTTAAAAAAGTAATATCTAAATACACATTACATATCAGCAATATAGAAAAATATCAAGAATTGATAAAAAAATTATCTTAGACATCTGTTTCGAAGATTATACAATATGGATATACATACTTATTCGCAATGCCAAATGTCAGGTATATACGATATTGGAAATGGAAGTAAGTTAATAAAATCGTCTGTAACAAGGTCGAGATAACAGCAGAACGCTGTTCCTCACCAAACCATTCTTATCGGCATCTACCCGGGACTGAAAGTGGCGGTAACCATTCTATTTTCCGCCTTGACACGCATGTTCCCTAAACCTACCTTTGCGCCGTAACCCTTAAACAACAATGATTATGGCAAAAGAAAAAGTAAACTACCAGGAGGTATATGACCTCTATCAGTTATGCAGTGAGACCAAGGATCTTCGTGAGTTCTGTGCGGATTATGGAGTAAATTACGACAAGTTCATGAACTGGCAGCGTCATCAGCTATGGAGCGAAAAGTTAGGCAAGACAGTCCAGGTTGAGCAGCCCAAGGTTGCCAAAGTCCGGATAACCGGCAAGCCTTGCAACAGTCCAACCGTAAAGTTGGAGGTGAAACAACCTGAAGGTGAATCTCCGATTAAGTGGGTAAAACTGCAATTGACATCAGGTGCCACATTGTTCCTAAGAAATACCACAGTTCTTGATTTGAGTCTGTTGCTTAATAAAATGATAGGATGATATGCTTGGACTTAGCGCTAACCTGAACTATTACCTGTTCAACGGTAATGTGGATTTGCGGAAAGGAATCTTCCGCCTGTGTGAGAGTATAAGGGAAGAGATGTCACTTGACCCGAGCGATGCATCCAATGTATATATGTTCATGTCCAGGAACCGAAAAGTTGTGAAAATACTTCATTATGAACGCGGATTTTATGTGCTTTACGAGAAACGTCCTGTCATGGGGAGATTCAAGAAACCTGTGTTTGATGAAGTCTCCAAATGCTACCGGATACAATGGTCGGACATGGCCTATCTTACGGAAAGTATAGTAGTTGACAAGATGTACGTCAGTCCGAAAGATTAATATTAATACATTGATTATCAATAAAAATAATATAAGAATAAACGATAAAAAGTTTGCGTAACTGCCTGATTTTTCGTACCTTTATATCATGATTGATGAAAGGGCATACGAGTTACTTTGCTGCCAACTGGGTCTGGCGAATGAGGAAAAGGCGGGGCTTCGCAAACAGGTAAACGAACTGATTGCGAGGCTTAAGGCTATTGAAGAATCAAACAAAGAGAACTCCAAGGCTCTGGTTGATACAATCAATGAGTTGTCCACAACAGTCGAGAATAATCGAAAGGAAATGGAACTTATGAGAAAGCAGCTTGAGACAAAAGACGAGGTGAACATGATGCTTGCAAATGAGATATCCAATCTCAGGCTTCAACTTGAGGACAGCAGGAAACACCGTTTCGGCCGTACCTCAGAGCAAAGAAGGCTGCTGAACAA
>NZ_DS981480.1 GCF_000154845.1 Phocaeicola coprocola DSM 17136
GGAATGGTCTATTCATGCAGCTGCCGGAACAAGCAACTATATGTTTATCTGGGGAATGGCCGGAGAAAATCTCGACTATGGAGATATGGATAAAATCTCATACACAGAAATGAAATAATCCAGTTTTCATATAATCATCTATTTATCATTCTAAATGTTGTGGTTCTTAACCATTTACATAACTCAAATTACATACCACACATTTAGAATGATAGTTTTTTGACAAACAAATTTAAATTGGGCAGGCAAATTTTTAGGAACACAAAGAAACACTTTCAGTAGAGCCAAAACCCATAGAAAAACATTATTAAACTTTATATCATGAATACATTTCGAAAAGTAGATGAAAAAATGACAAACTTCAGATGGGTTATTTGTGGAATGTTATTTTTTGCAACTACAGTAAACTATCTTGACCGACAGGTTCTTTCTCTAACTTGGAAAGATTTTATCGCACCAGAATTTCACTGGACAGACTCCAACTATGGAGATATCACAGCTATATTTTCAATTGTATATGCCATAGCAAATCTTTTTGCCGGACGTTTTATTGACTGGATGGGTACCAAAAAAGGATATCTCTGGTCTATTTTCATTTGGTCAGCAGGAGCCTGCCTCCACGCATTATGCGGCTGGGCAACTGAGGTAACCTTAGGTATTCACAATGCAACAGAAATGCTTTCTGCCACAGGAGCCGTAGCATCAACTATCGCAATCACCAGTGTATACTATTTTATTGCAGCACGTATTGTTTTAGGAGCAGGTGAAGCAGGTAACTTCCCCGCAGCCATAAAAGTAACAGCAGAATATTTCCCTAAAAAAGACCGTGCTTTCTCTACTTCGATATTCAATGCCGGTTCTACCATTGGAGCATTGATAGCTCCCGTAAGTATTCCTCCTTTGGCACGTTATTTCCAAAGTATAGGTGTAGGAAACGGTTGGGAAATGGCATTTGTTGTAATCGGTGCTTTAGGTTTTGTTTGGATGGGATTATGGATGTTCCTATATAAGAAACCAAATGCTAATCCACATGTAAACGCAGCTGAATTAGCATATATTGAGCAAGACAACAATGAGCAAGAAGCAAAAAGCTCAGACTCACAGACTACAAACAGTGATTTTGACAATCAGAAAATTTCTTTCCTCCAGTGTTTTAAATTCCCTCAGACATGGGCTGTATTCTTCGGTAAGTTCATGACAGATGGTGTATGGTGGTTCTACTTATTCTGGACACCTGCTTATATCTCAGACGTGTACGGTTTCTCTTCTGATACTGCTACCGCTCAGATGCTTATCTTTGTACTATATGCCATCACAATGCTTTCTATATACGGAGGAAAATTGCCAACCATTATCATCAATAAAACAGGCAAGAACCCATATGTAGCACGTATGCAAGCGATGTTTATCTTTGCTTTATTCCCGTTGTTAGCTCTATTTGCTCAACCATTAGGAAATTATTCATATTGGTATCCGATTATTATTATAGGTATTGCAGGTGCAGCCCATCAGTCATGGTCGGCTAATATCTATTCTGTAGTAGGTGATATGTTCCCAAAGAGCACTATTGCTACCATCATCGGAATCGGTGGTATGGCAGGAGGTATCGGTTCATTCTTTATCAACATGGGCTCAGGACGACTGTTCGACTATGCAGCCGAAACCAATATGGTGTTTATGGGCTTTGAAGGTAAAGCAGCCGGCTACTTCATCATCTTCAGTATATGCGCAGTAGCTTATCTGATTGGATGGATAATCATGAAAATATTGGTTCCGAAATATAAACTGGTTAAGGTTTAATTAATTCAGGAATTAAGATAGTTCAACTCCCCTTTACATTCAGACGTTTAAAGAACAAAAGGAAAAACGTGAAGAATGTAAAGGGGAGTTTTGTTGTTCTTTCGCTTTAAACAACGTGAAATTACCTCCAACATTTGTTCAGAAAAAATTATTTTTAGTACAAACCTTGATATCTTTTGTACAAAAGATCAGGCAAATAACTGCATGTTTTTTAAAAACAACATGATAATATATGTATTATTTGACATTTATAGTTATTGTGGTTTACTAAAAAGAAGTAGAAAGCTTTAAAGGAAAGGGTTACATAAAAGAGTACCCTGTCTTTGTTCTTTTTTGAATGAAGCATTATCTATAAAATTAATTCAGACACTGAATAAATTATAGTTAAATATTATTCTTTTCGTGCATAATATATTTTATCGGATAGCAAATGTCCAACTCTTCTATCACGAGAAAAATCACCACGTAAAAATGTACACATATACAATTTTCCCGATAAATCGTACGATTTTATAGGTCTCTGCGACCAAATAATATCAATTTTGTAATACCAGAATAATAAAATTTTTATAATACATATATTACAGCAATAGTTCGTTAAAAATTCGCCAAGCCTAAGCGGCTCTGGCAGTAAATAAAATGAGTTCTTTGAAAAGTTTGTCAATAACTTGCGGGTCTGGGCTAATCCCAAACACGCAAATAAATCGTTCAAGCATATAAGCATTGTGTATGAAAGACTTGCAGGAGGATATGGAACAGGTTATTCCGAGCCTCTTACATGCCGCTTTGGCCAAGTTGACAGCTGCGAGCGATGCATTGAAGTGAAAATCCAATTTCCTGAAGTCGGGTGACTGGCAGTTGGTGATTCCTGCATGCTGCTTGCCACTCTAAAGAATTCCAACTGAAACATGGTTCTGTAATAATCCAGCACCTCGCGTCCATCCATGGAATCGTCTGTAGAGAAATAAAGTTGCCACTTGTCTGTTCTTCCGTCCATCGGATACCAGATGGCTAAGGAAACATACCTTTTGAAAGCTTTAGCATAAACCCTCAATCCGTATAGCTTTCCTTTGTTCACCTCGTATTCCTTGCACCGGGTCAAATCCAGATTGGCAAAGTCAATCCTGCCGTCAAACCACTTGGGATGACCACGTTTTCCTGTTTTCTTTTCCAATGTCGGATAGTACAGGACAACATCATTCCTAAAGCGGCTGATGACATGGAAACCGTTCTCACACATAGGCGTTACGAAAGTTTCCTTGGAAAAGAATGCGTCTGCAACCACCGTTTTGGATATGCTTTGCAGCTTGTCTTTTCTGCTGATAAGATAGCAGCTGTACCAGTCAACAAGGTTCTTGTCCATATTATCCAAGGTCTTACAATCCGGTGTCTGAATGGAACCTAAAGTCATGCATTCATGGTTGTCGATGTCAATGATACCGATGCCCATGATTTCCAATCCTCGCTTGTACTCTCCTGCACAACCGGACCAGAAGTAACCTATCCAAGGTGTCTTCTTGCCTGATTTGGGAATATAGGAAGGGTCGATGGCAATGGCTTTTCTTTTGCCTGTGAGATGCTTGCTGATGATAGATCCGTTGAACGCAAACCAGTCGAAAGTTTCATGCTCAAAAAGGTTACGATAAGTCTGTTCTGAGAAACAGCCATATCTGCCCAATTGAAGGAAATTTATACGATCCGGGATGGCCATGAATAATTTCATGGTGTCCATGAATGCTTTTTCAAAAGGTTTGTGTATATTCGCTACTGATTTGAGAGCCGACAGGCACTCGGATTGGTATTGCATAAGGAGTGTTTCTTTAGTCATAATCAGAAGAGTTCAGAGACTTCTAATTTACTAAGAAATAACGAATTATGCAATACTTTCCTCCTTTATTATCAGCAGGTTAGCTCTCTTTTTTTCAGCACATTTCTTCATGCTTAACCATTCGTTTTTGACAACATTTCAATGACCTCTTTAGTGTTTCCGAACCAGCTTTTGCCGGTTCTGTTGTTTAACTTTTAATCTTTCGGTAAAAATTTACCGAAGTATTGTTACAGATAATCTATGAGAAGCGTACAAAAACAAATCAGCTTATTATTAATCTTATTAATAAGCTCTTCACTAAATGTTCTAGCACAGAACAAAACGATTACCGGTACGGTAAGAGATGCTAATGACGTAGTTATCGGAGCCTCCGTCACAATCAAAGGCAACAAATCACTTGGTACCATCACTGACATAGAAGGTACATATAGTATTTCCGTTCCAGAATCAGCTCAGGAATTAATCTTTTCTTATGTGGGATATGAAACCCAAATTGTTCCTATAAAAGGGCGTACAACAATTAACATTACTTTATCAGAAAGCAGCCAAATGCTGGATGAAGTTGTTGCTATTGGATATGCAAAGGTACAACGCAAAGACCTAACTGGAGCTATTTCTTCAGTTGGAGGAAAAGAACTTGCGAATGTTCCTGTAACCACAGCTATGCAAGCCTTACAAGGAAAAGCAGCAGGTGTCAATATTGTAACAGCTAGTGGTGCTCCAGGGGCAAGTGCCAATATTACTATTCGAGGTGGTATGTCTCTTACTCAAGGGACAGAACCACTTTATATTGTCGATGGATTTGAAATGGGAGATGCACTCGATAATATTGATATTAACGATATTGAAAGTATAGATGTCTTAAAAGATGCTTCATCAACAGCCATTTATGGTGCACGTGGCTCCAATGGTATCATTGTAATAACAACAAAATCAGGTAAAAAAGGTAAAACACAAATTTCATACAATACATATTTTTCGTTTGACAAATTAGCAAAAAAACTAGATATGCTAAATAACGTAGAAGAGTATGTAAAATATCAATATGAATTTGCTGCTATGCGAGAAAATGCGTTAACAGCATACTCTAATGTATACGATAATGCCATAGGAATTGATCAAGATGACTTTTATACAGGAGCCTATGAACGCATCGCAAATCGTTATTCAGGAACAGAAGGTATTAACTGGCAAGAAGAAGTTTTTGGAGGATCAGCTATGACACAAAGTCATAATGTAAATATCTCAACAGGAACAGAAAAGACTCAAGTCATGTTAAGTTATAATTATAATGGACAAGATGGTCTTTTAGCAAATCACTCCTCTAACAAAAGTTCATTCCGTGCAAAAATCAATTCAGAATTATATAAAGGAATCCGACTAGACGTAAATACAATGTTTTCTAATAAAAGTACCGATGGAGGTGGTAAATACGACGGTATGCGAAATGTACTGTTGCAACCCATTCACGGAGGAACGCTTTTTACACAAGACGAATTGTTGTACACTCAAACATATCCAGACTATACTAGCATGGATTCTGCATTCAATACGCCTAATCCTTTAGTACAGAATAATGCTTCAACCTCTAACAGTCGGTCTCGTCTATTCAGCGTAAATGCCGGAATTGAATTCGATTTTCTTAAATACTTTACATATAGAGTGGCAGGAAGTTATACCTGGTCAAACTCAAAATCGACATCCTTTGCCGATGAAAATTCTACATCTTATATCATGGATCCCGAGAATACAGGTATAAATGGAAGTATTGGGAACAAAGAATCTTACAAATATCAAATTACAAATACATTAAATTATAATCAGACATTTGCCCAAAAGCATAAAGTTAATGTATTGCTAGGACATGAAGTCACCTACTCTGAGTCAGAGAAAAATTCAATGAAACTCAGAAAATTCCCGTATCCTAACCATGGATTGGACCAGATTGACCAAGCAGAAGTCTATGAAAAAGATGCAGGTCATTCGCATAGCGGTATGGTTTCTGCTTTCATCCGTGCCAATTATACGTTTGACGAACGATACTTGTTTACAGCAACTTTACGAGGCGACGGATCTAGTAAATTTGCACCGGCAAACAAATGGGGCATATTCCCTTCAGTTTCAGCAGCATGGCGTATATCAGAAGAAGCTTTCTGGAAAGGTCATCAAATAGAAAATATCATAAACAACATGAAATTACGTATTGGTTACGGTACAACCGGTAACAATGGTATCGGAGACCGTCTATACGTTACGAGCATTCAGCAAACCAGCTACCCGATTAATAGTGATGCAGGAAATTCTGCCTATTTGCCTGGAGAAACTTTAGGTAACAAAGACTTGAAATGGGAAACATTAATCTCGACCAACGTCGGACTTGATTTATCATTTTTCAACAGCCGCATCAACTTTACAGCAGAATGGTATAACAATCAATCTAAAGATTTACTAATGCAATGCGTTATTCCTAGTTCTACCGGCTATAAAAACCAATACCAAAATGTGGGAAAAATGCGAAACCGTGGATGGGAATTCACTTTAAACACTGTAAACGTACGCACAAAAGATTTTAGCTGGACTAGTGATTTAAACTTGTCATTTAACTCATCACATGTTGAATCACTTGAAGAAGGGCTGAATGAAAAAACATTTGCAGTAGGAAACAGCCGCTCTGGAATGGTTACTTACTATGCTACTGTAGGACAAGGGCTAGGAGATATGTATGGATATGTCTATGAAGGTGTTTATACAACGGAAGACTTTATAGAAAGTAAAGATGCCGATGGAAATACAGTCTTCACCTTGCACGACGGAGTAGTAAGACCATCGGAAGGAAGTGTTCAACCAGGCGATATAAAATATGCAGCCGACGATGTAGATGAAAACGGAAACCCTATCTTCACAAGAAAAAATGTAAAAATCGGTAACGGTACACCGACTTGCATAGGTGGTTTCAACAATAGCTTCAGCTACAAGGGGTTCGACTTAAGCGTCTTCATGAAATTTGCCCTTGGACAAGACATCTACAATGCTACAAAACAAAGTATGTCACCATATGCACAATTCCAAAACATTCCAACCGAGTTTAATAACTATTACCGTGTAATTGATCCGGCTACAGGAAAAAAAGCTACAACATTAGCCAGATTAAAAGAACTGAATCCTAGTGAAAGCAACCGTTTGTGGAGTTTGAGCCTCAACAATGCTACCAGCGGATTTTATCCATCTTCATATTACGTAGAAGACGGTTCATACCTGCGTATCGCACAAGTGACATTAGGCTACACATTCCCTAAAGCATGGACAACAAAAGTAATGATTTCAAATGCCCGAATCTATTTCACGGCTAACAACTTAGCCACAATTTGCGGATATTCTGGCTACGACCCTGAAGTAAAATCAGCAAATGACAATGTGGTTTGTACTCCTGGATATGACAGCTCCATGTATCCACGTTCCAGAAGCTATGTTATAGGTCTTAATTTAACATTCTAAAAAACTGATACAATCATGAAAAATATAACATCAACATTAAGAAGAAAACTAATTTTATCAGCATTAGTAACAGTCTCATTAAGCTTAGGAACAAGTATGACATCTTGTTCTGACTGGTTAGAAATGGAAGCTTATACTAGCGATGATATAGAAACCACTTTCAGTGATGAGGTTAGAGCTGATAAATTTGTACAAGGTTGTTACCGTGGATTGATACA
Source organism: Phocaeicola coprocola DSM 17136 (assembly GCF_000154845.1). Taxonomy (GTDB): domain Bacteria; phylum Bacteroidota; class Bacteroidia; order Bacteroidales; family Bacteroidaceae; genus Phocaeicola; species Phocaeicola coprocola. The sequence goes on from NZ_DS981480.1 coordinate 7,342, forward strand.
TAACGAAATGTTTTACCAATTAGGTATGGGAGAAACAGTTATGCACTCATGCGAAGATGGCTCTACAAATAATAGCAAATATATGATGTGTAATTACAAATTTGATGCTTTAATTCCCGCAACAGTAACTACTATTTACAAAGAACAATATCGTATTATTGAAGCGACCAATATTGCCATCTCAAATTTAAGCAAAATGCCAGAAACTGAAAAACGCAATCAATTATTAGGTGAAGCCATCTGTATCAGAGCATTTTGTTACTTAAACTTAATCCGCATATATGGAGATGTACCTGCTGTTTACACTCCTTTAGAAGAAATGGATCCTAACGATGAAAATACATTTTATCCTAAGCGTTCATCACGTGATGAAATTTATGACAAAGTTATTTCAGAAGTGCAAAGTGTTATTGACTGGCTACCTTGGTTTGAAGAAAGCGACTATCAGACTCCTGAACGTATAACTAAGCAAGGAGCTTATGCATTATTAGCTCGTTTAGCTCTTTATGCAGGAGGGTACTCACTCCGTTGGAATCTAGAAACTAATGATCCAGCTACACTCAAGATGGCTCGTCGTGATGATGCAACCCGAGTAAAAGAACTTTACCAAATAGCAGATAATGCTTGCTTCCAAATTATAAACCACGGAAGTAACTCGTTAGTACAAGCTCATGAAGACATGAGTGGTTTCCAATATCTATGGTACAATCACTGCCAAAGAAATTTCGCAGCCACCAATACAGAAATATTATGGGAAACAGCACAATATGGTGACGTAACAAATTCTCAATTTACAACTTATGCTCAGCCTGGTTCACGAGGTGGTAAATATGGCTCATTGAAAGCTATGCAATTCATGTTACCCACATATTACCTATCATTCAATCCCAAAGATACACGCCGCGATGTTTCATGTACCTCATATAGCATTTATTTCCTAGAAAAAGGAAGTGCTAATGACACTTGGGTTGATGTAGGAACAACTTACTCTTGCATAATGCCGGGCAAATTCCGTCTTTCATGGTGCGTTGCCCCTCAATCAAATAAACAACGTAACCTAGATATTCCTATTTTCCGTTACGCAGATGTATTACTAATGTATGCTGAAACTCAAAACTATTTAAACAACGGTCCTACTCAGGCTGCCAAAAACGCACTACAAGAAGTACGTAACCGTGCAGGTGTCGGTGAAGAGCTTACAATCCCTAATGAACAGGAGGCTTTTGATGATGCTATTGTACAAGAGCGTAAATGGGAATTTGCTACAGAATTTACATTACGCACCGACTTGATACGTATGAATCGACTAACAAAAGAGTTAGCTAAAACTAAACAAGCAATGAAAGATTTATCAGATCGTAAAAATGAATATGCAAATATACCTACATATCGTTTATACAAATTTCATATAGATGCTCAAGAATACGGAGATAAATTTCTTGCTGTTGATTACATAGATTTAACAGATCCATCAGAAATTGAGGTTGTAAAGAATGTACCTACAGCCAAAGAAGAATATGATGCTTTCCAAGAGAAAATATTAAATATAGTAAAAGCACATAATATTGAGGTCAGCAATGGTGACAAATGGTATCCTGTAAATATGTTTGAAGCATATACTAGCACTTTTAATGGCAATTCCCGTAAAATGGTCGGATTCAGAGCAGGATTCAACACATTACAAATAGGAAAAATCATTTATACCCTACCTACCGGATCTGCTGAAAATGGTGGAAAATATCCAACATGGATTGAATCTGCAGATGGAAGTGACGGACTATATTATGGTTTTCAAGAAAATAAATCAGAATTATGCCCATTTGCAGCAAAAAGTCCTGGACATCCATTAGTTGACAATCCTAATTTAACACAATTGCCTGGATACTAAAAATATCTTTTTCAAAAGAAAATTTTTAATTATATCCAAAGCTATCATTAGTAAAATGAGAATATAAAATAGTCCTATCATGCTTCACATTTAGAAGTAATGATAGGACTATTAAATTATCAGTTCCCCTCCTCTATAAAAAAGAAGTATCCATCTTATTTTAAAGCTAATTTCCTAGGAAATGAACATATTCCTAGTTTAGACAAGTTCTATCCCCCTCACTCATTTAAGATGTTTCTGAATCCATTTCAACTGTCCATATTCCGTATCATCTGAGGTCCAATGCTCGTTTATAGGAGTAATAAGAGCATCTTTCGGACAATCGAGCACATTGTAAACAATATAGCTGGTAGTAGGAGGACAAGTATCATCATTATACCCCCAGGTAATATATACCGGAACTTTTATCTGCTTTGCAAAATTTACAACGTCATAATAAGCTAATGTACTTATTTTTTCGGGAGTATCCATGCCTTTATAGTTTTTGAACAAATGCGGATATCCTCCCGCACGTCCTGCCTTATAACCAGCCATATCACTCAATGCCGGATGATTAGCTACACACGCTGTAACACGCTTATCCAGTCCTGCCGTAACAATAGCAAGCGCTCCCCCTTGACTACCGCCCTGAACTATTACATTTTTTCCATCCCAATCAGGTTGAGAAGTAAGGAAGTCAATAGCACGTACACAACTCATATAGACTTTTTTCATATAATAATTATCCCGGTTGTCTATACCATTAACCAGATAGTTTCCAAAAGCAGACGAAATTTCCTTAAACTCTTCGGTAGACATTTCCGGATTCAAGCCATGAATTTCCATTTCCAGACGGATGCATCCCTCTTCAGCATAATAAATATGACGCTTGGGCTCCTTGATAGTCTTTACTCCAGCTCCCGGAGGGCACAATACCACAGGATATTTCCCTGGAGCTTTTGGACGGGTAAGATAACCGTAAATATACGAACCGGGGCGGAAGCATTGCAGCTTAACCAAATAACAGTCAGCCTTTTCTGTAGAATATTCAGGAGCTGGTTTTATGGTATATTTCAACGGACACCGTGCCGCATCTTCCATATTTTTTTGCCAGAACTGATTAAAATCGTCAGGAAGCTCCGTATATGGTTGCAGCTTCTCGGGAGAGAAACCAACCTTAACGTGATATTTATACGTTTTACCATTCACAACAGCAACCAGACGACAGTCACGGAATCCTGGATTTTTCATCGTTCCGACATTAATGACAGCACGTCCGTTTTTCAGCTTCACGGAGCCAGTTTTATCTGCTGGCATCATATCGCCCCCGAGTTCATATTTCACTTCCACCCCATCCTGAGGAATACCATATTTATAAAACTGAACTTCTACTTGAGCCTTTTCTCCCATTTTATACAACCAGTCAGCATGATCGGGTACTGTTACCCATAATACATCACTTCGATAAGGATAATTCTCGGCGGTAGAAGAGAGAGCTGAAAACATAAATGCACAAATAAAACCTCCCTTCAAGAATAAAGACTTTACGTTTTTCATATCTATACCAATTGATTCGGTTGAACAATATTTTACCAATAGCAAAAATACATCAAAACACTTGTACTGATGTTTACTTTTTAGACATTGAAGTGTAATAACTCACCAAGATCTTCTACTATTGTATACTATTTACCGTCAAAATCAAAAAGGATAGATACAAAAAAGGACCGTATCATAGTGCGTATAGAGCAATGATACGGTCCTTTTTACTGTTGGAACAGTCAGTATTTTATTTCACAATACTTAATTCTGATAATAAATACGTTTTACACGATTCGATACACTTGTCAAAATTTCATAAGGAATCGTATTGAGCTTATCTGCTAATATTGTTACAGGTAATTCATCACCAAAAATAATAGCTTTATCCCCTTCCTTACAATCAATATCTGTCACATCGATCATGCAGACATCCATACAGATATTTCCGACATAAGGAGTCTTCTGACCGTTTACCAGACAATAAGCATTACCATTTCCTAAATGTCTGTTCAAACCATCAGCATATCCAATAGGGATTGCAGCAATACGTGAATTACGTGTCAGAATTCCCTTCCGGCTATATCCTACAGTTTCATCTGCCGGAACATCGTGTATTTGCAAGATAGTTGTTTTCAAGGTACCAACATTATGCAGAATTTTATTAGTAAAAGGATCTATACCATATAATCCTATGCCTAAACGAACCATATCAAACTGTGCACCCGGATAACGTTCGATACCAGCTGTATTACAAATATGACGCAAAATTTTATGACTAAATCCTGCTTGCAGCTCAGCAGAAGCATTCTCGAAAGTTTCAATTTGCCGGCGAGTAAACGAATCAAAGCGTTCGGCATCACTACCTACCAGATGAGAGAATACAGAACGAGGAATTACAGCCGACTGACGATGTAAACGATCTACCAAGGCTGGGATTTCTTCAGGAGCAAATCCTAACCGATGCATACCCGTATCAATCTTGATATGTATCGGGAAATTGGAAACGCCTTCACGTCCGGCAGCCTTAATCAATTCTTCAAGCAAGTGAAAACTGTACACTTCCGGCTCCAGTTTGTAGTCGAACATGGTTTTAAATGCCGTAAGTTCCGGATTCATAATGATTATAGAACTATTAATTCCAGCCTTACGCAAGTCTGCTCCTTCATCGGCTACTGCCACAGCCAGATAATCTACACGGTGATCCTCCAGCGTCTTCGCTATCTCAAACGAACCTGCTCCATAAGCAGAAGCTTTAACCATACATACCATTTTTGTATCTGGCTTAAGCTTATTACGATAATAATTCAGATTGTCGACCAAAGCCTCAAGATTAATCTCAAGAATCGTTTCGTGCACTTTCAACTCCAACAAATCTGTAATATCATCGAAATGGAACACACGAGCCCCTTTTATTAACACCACTTCATTGCGCAACGAAGATAAGATACCCGATTCTATCAATTCAGCAGTTGTACGGAAAAAGCGTTTATCGATTTCAAATCGTGAAGCCGCAGCAGATATTTCTTCACCTACTCCTATTATACGGTCTACCTTACGGCTATGTACCAAATCGGCTACCTGACGATAAAGCAATTTACTAGGTTGTCCACTCTCCAAAATATCTGATAAAATAAGCGTACGCCGACGACCTTTATCTTCTGTACGGCGGGCCATGAAATCAAGAGCAATGTCCAGTGAAGCAAAATCAGAATTATAACTATCGTTTATTAAAACACAACCATTCTTGCCTTCCTTCACTTCCAGACGCATGGCAACTGGTTCCAAATGAGCCATCCGTTCGGCAATATCCTCAGGAGAAACCATCAGATACAATGCCACAGCAAGAGCATTTAATGAATTTTCAATGGACGCATCATCTATAAAAGGAATGCGGTACTCCTTCAAAAAGCCCAGATAGCGATATTTTACGGTAGTTCCGGTATCATCCTTTTCTATTTTTTCAATGAACAATGGACGTTCATTATCCTTCATCGACCAGGCTATCTCACGAGATGTAAACAGTGACTTCGAAACACAACTGCTTATCAACTCATTATCACCATTATAAATAATGACATCACAGTCTTTGAAAAGCTGCAGCTTTTCCATACATTTACCCTGCAAAGAAGAAAAATTCTCCTGATGTGCCCAACCGATATTTGTCAACACTCCGATAGTAGGCTGAATGATAGGCTGTAATGCTTCCATTTCACCCATTTCTGAAATTCCAGCCTCAAATATACCCAACTCAGTATGTTCGTTCATCATCCATACAGACAAGGGTACTCCTATCTGTGAGTTATAACTACGAGGTGAACGGGTAATTACTTTTTCAGGACTTAACAGTTGATAAATCCATTCCTTCACCACTGTTTTTCCATTACTTCCGGTAATACCTACAACAGGAACCTGGAACTGTTCACGATGTTTGGCAGCCAGACGCTGCAAAGCTTTCAGTGTATTTCCAACTTGCAAAAAATTGGCGTCAGCATAATGAGACAACTGCTCTGGCACATCAGTTACCACAAAATTTCTCACCCCTCTGGCGTAAAGTTCCGGTATGTATTTATGTCCGTCATTACGCTTTGTTTTTAAAGCGAAAAATAAAGTTTCTTCCGGAAAACACAATGAACGGCTATCCGTAAGAATCCAGTCAATAGTTGCCTGGTGTTTTCCTATTCTCTCAGCTCCAATGACGGAGGTTATTTCTTCAATCGAGTTTGACATAATGTTATTTCATTTTGTACGTCTAAGTACGGTAATTTTTCTTTTAGCCTTTCTATCTTTAACATTATTTGACTTAGAAAAGTATAATAAGCTTCCGATTTTGCATTGAAAGGACGGTGGTCAAGCCCCTTTTTTATTTCTTGCCATTCCTTCATTATATGCAACGTTTCTGTTGTGAAAAAGCACTCACAAAAACATTCCCAGATATAGTTTATGGCAAGCTGGCTCGGATGAAGCATATCATCGGCATAAAAACGATAATCACGCAATTCGTCCAACAGAATCTCATATGACGGAAAATAATGACAATATGAAAACTTCTGACATATTTTTTCGATTGCCAGCAAAAGTACTGCCTTACTTAACTGATTGCCATGTAAGCCGTCTTTCGCATGACGTATCGGGCTAACCGTAAACAAGATCTGTACCTCCGGATTCACCAAGCGAATCTTTTCAAGTAAAGAAATATAAACTGATACGATTTCGTCTACATCCAACAGACGCCGTACAAACAATTTATCTGGCAGTTTATGGCAGTTTCCAACAACTTCTCCAGTTTCTTTCCATTCATAAACCCGTGCAGTTCCCCAAGTAAGAATCAGCCAGTTAGCCTTACCTAACGTAGCACTTCCCTTTATCATGCGGAAGTTGATTTTATTCAGACACTCTAACTTGTCTGATGAAGAAAAAGAACTATGATGCATCAGACTATACCAAATTCCTTTGTCAAAGCGTAAGTCGTCCTCACCATATACCTTTTCATCCAATAATAGAGATATGGACTTTGCTATTGAAAAAGGATTATATAAAATGCCAAAAGGATTTATGTCACAATTAAACTTATTATCTACCAATAGTTTTCCTATATTTTCCGAGAAACAAGACCCCCATGACATAAGTAAATCCGAATGACAAATTTTAGATTGTCCGACCGGCAATTCTACTTTTGTTCTAAACTCCATAAGCAAACATTGTTCATTATTTTTTGTGCAAATGTAAACACAATACACATATTTATCGTATTTTTGTGAAATTAATATTGAATAAAAACCGGATGGAACAACCCATTTCTTACGAATTGTTGAATAAAATAGATAGCCCGGAAGATTTGCGTCATCTTCCTATCGAGTCTTTACCTGAGGTCTGTCGGGAGCTCAGGGATAAAATCATTGATGAACTTTCTCGCAATCCCGGGCATTTTGGTTCAAGTTTAGGAGTAATAGAATTAACTGTTGCACTTCATTATATATTCAATACCCCCTATGACCGCATTGTATGGGACGTAGGACATCAGGCGTACGGACATAAGATACTGACTGAACGTCGTGACCGTTTCTGTACAAACAGAAAACTAAACGGTTTATGCCCTTTTCCCTCACCGTCAGAAAGCGAATATGATACGTTTACCTGTGGACATGCATCCAACTCTATCTCCGTAGCTCTAGGCATGGCTGTTGCTGCGGCCCGCAAAGGTGAAAAAAACCGCCATGTAGTAGCCGTAATCGGGGATGGTTCGATGAGTGGCGGGCTGGCTTTTGAAGGATTGAATAATGCGTCTTCTACTCCCAACAATTTGCTGATTATCTTGAACGATAACAACATGGCGATCGATCGGAGCGTAGGAGGAATGAAACAATATCTGCTAAATCTCCAAACATCAGAAGGATACAACCGACTGAGATATAACATCTCAAAGAAGCTACATCAGTGGGGAGTTCTGAATGAAGAACGCCGGAAAAGCTTAATCCGTTTCAACAATAGCCTGAAATCTGTTCTTACCCAACAACAGAACATTTTTGAGGGAATGAATATCCGCTACTTCGGTCCAGTAGACGGACACGATGTTTTTGCTCTGGCAAAAGTACTGAAAGAAATTAAGGACATGAAGGGACCGAAACTACTTCATATCCATACAATCAAAGGCAAAGGATTCAAACCTGCGGAAGAAGCAGCCACCATCTGGCATGCTCCAGGCATATTCGATAAAGAAACTGGAGAAAGAATCGTAAATGATACAAGTGGTATGCCACCTTTATTCCAGGATGTGTTTGGCAAAACCTTACTGGAACTGGCAAAAAAGAACGACAAAATTATTGGAGTGACTCCAGCCATGCCTACTGGCTGTTCTATGAATATCTTAATGAAAGCTATGCCCGACCGTGCATTCGATGTAGGCATTGCCGAAGGACATGCCGTAACTTTTTCGGGAGGTATGGCCAAAGAGGGATTACTGCCTTTCTGTAACATTTACTCCTCGTTCATGCAACGGGCATACGACAATATTATCCACGACATAGCCATACAGAAACTGAATGTAGTGTTATGCCTAGACCGTGCTGGCTTAGTAGGAGAAGACGGTCCAACGCATCATGGCGTATTCGATCTGGCGTATTTACGTCCTATCCCTAACCTAACAATAGCTTCACCTTACGACGAACAGGAACTGCGCCGGCTGATGTATACAGCACAGCTTCCCGACCAAGGTCCTTTTGTTATCCGCTATCCTCGCGGACGAGGTGTGCTGACCAACTGGGAATGTCCACTTAAAGCTGTTGAAGTGGGAAAGGGCAGAAAACTGAAAGACGGTTCCGACCTGGCTGTAATCACAATCGGTCCTATCGGAAATACAGCAGCCAAAGCTATTACAGAAGCCGAGAATACTCATAATTGCAGCATTGCCCACTACGATCTCCGTTTTTTAAAACCACTGGATGAAGCATTATTACACGAGATAGGAAAAAAATTCTCACGTATCATTACAATAGAAGATGGAGTGCTCAAAGGTGGAATGGGAAGTGCTGTTCTGGAATTTATGTCAGACAATAACTACACCCCTATGGTAAAGCGTATGGGTATTCCTGACCATTTTATACAACATGGTCCTGTAAATGCTCTTTACTCCATTTGTGGTATCGATCAAACAGGTATATATAATACATTAATTCATATTCTGAACTCATGAAGATTATCATTGCCGGCGCAGGAGCTGTAGGAACACACCTGGCCAAACTCTTATCAGATGAGAAACAAGATATTATCCTTATGGACGACGACGAAGAAAGACTGGGAAGACTAGGCAGTAACTTCGATCTGCTCGCCGTCAACATATCCCCTACTTCGATTTCAGGATTGAAAGAAGCGGGAGTAGCAGGTGCAGACTTGTTTATCGCCGTAACTCCGGATGAAAGCAGGAATATGACCGCATGTATGCTGGCTACTAGCCTGGGAGCCAAAAAGACAGTTGCACGAATCAATAACTACGAGTATCTGCTTCCTAAGCATAAAGAGTTTTTTGCCAAACTAGGAGTCGACTCCCTAATTTATCCGGAAATGCTGGCAGCGAAAGAAATTGTAGATGCCGTAAAGATGAGCTGGATTCGTCAATGGTGGGAGTTTGCTGGAGGAGCATTAGTTTTACTCGGAACCAAGATGAAAGAAACAGCAGAAATTCTGAATGTACCTCTGCATGAGTTGGGAGGAAGAAATATCCCTTTCCATATTGTTGCAATCAAACGTGGCAGCGAAACAATCATTCCCCGAGGTGATGATACTATTATTTTGAATGACATCGTATATTTTACAACAACAAAAAAATATATTCCTTATATCCGGAAAATTGCTGGAAAAGAGAATGAAGCTGATATCCGCAACGTGATGATTATGGGTGGAAGTCGTATAGCCGTACGTACCGTACAATATATGCCCGAATACATGCGTACTAAAATCATTGAGAGTGACTTCAACCGATGCAACCGACTTACCGAACTGGTAGATGATAAGGTAATGATTATCAACGGAGACGGACGAGATATGGAACTGCTTCTGGAAGAAGGAATCAAAAATACAGAAGCATTTGTTGCTTTGACCGGAAATTCAGAAACAAATATTCTTGCCTGCCTGGCAGCTAAACGTTTAGGTATAAGCAAAACCGTAGCCGAAGTCGAAAACATAGACTATATCAGTATGGCAGAGAGTCTGGATATAGGTACTGTTATCAATAAAAAATTCATTGCCGCCAGCCATATCTACCAAATGATGCTGGATGCCGATGTATCAAATGTCAAGTGTCTGACATTTGCCAACGCCGATGTAGCAGAATTTACAGTAAAAGCAGGCTCACGCATCACTCGCTCTCAGGTAAAAGATGTGGGCCTTCCTAAAGGAGCTACTATCGGAGGACTCATCAGAAACGGAGAAGGTATCCTGGTTACAGGTAACACCACCATCATGGAAAACGACCACGTAGTAGTGTTCTGTCTGGGAATGATGATCAAGAAGCTGGAAAAATTTTTCAACTAAATTCTAAGCCCAGTTATTTACTCTTTACAAAACGTATTTACATAGTCATTCTATACGAAAGCCTTGCTTTACACAACAAAATAAAGCAAGGCTTTTTTACAACTGACAATCAAACATTTGCTCATTCAACATCAAACCTAAGTATAAGGATAAAAGAAACTATAATGGTATCTGACAATTTTCATAATAGCAATTCTTCTACAATACTTGTTTAGAAAAACAATAAAAAGAAAACTATAGTAACCATTCTATTTTCCGCCTTGACACGCATGTTCCCTAAACCTACCTTTGCGCCGTAACCCTTAAACAACAATGATTATGGCAAAAGAAAAAGTAAACTACCAGGAGGTATATGACCTCTATCAGTTATGCAGTGAGACCAAGGATCTTCGTGAGTTCTGTGCGGATTATGGAGTAAATTACGACAAGTTCATGAACTGGCAGCGTCATCAGCTATGGAGCGAAAAGTTAGGCAAGACAGTCCAGGTTGAGCAGCCCAAGGTTGCCAAAGTCCGGATAACCGGCAAGCCTTGCAACAGTCCAACCGTAAAGTTGGAGGTGAAACAACCTGAAGGTGAATCTCCGATTAAGTGGGTAAAACTGCAATTGACATCAGGTGCCACATTGTTCCTAAGAAATACCACAGTTCTTGATTTGAGTCTGTTGCTTAATAAAATGATAGGATGATATGCTTGGACTTAGCGCTAACCTGAACTATTACCTGTTCAACGGTAATGTGGATTTGCGGAAAGGAATCTTCCGCCTGTGTGAGAGTATAAGGGAAGAGATGTCACTTGACCCGAGCGATGCATCCAATGTATATATGTTCATGTCCAGGAACCGAAAAGTTGTGAAAATACTTCATTATGAACGCGGATTTTATGTGCTTTACGAGAAACGTCCTGTCATGGGGAGATTCAGAACCTGTGTTTTGATGAAGTCTCCAAATGCTACGGATACATGGTCGGACATGGCTATCTTACGAAAGTATAGTAGTGACAGATGTACGTCAGTTCGAAAGATATATACTACATTGATTATGCAATCAAATGATTATCAGAATACGA
>NZ_DS981479.1 GCF_000154845.1 Phocaeicola coprocola DSM 17136
CGTAGGCATAGCCTCCTCCGATAGCTATGGTCGGCAAGTTTTTTCCTATAGCCATTTTATGTTGCAGGCTGCTTGCCTTTACATTTTGTTGAAGAAGATTGTATTCGTTTGTTGTAGCTAGCGCTGCTTCGGGTGGAGTGTAAAGTCCTTCCGGTCCCTGCGGTAACGTATCTTTCAACGTTGCCGCAACTTCTATGCTGTCTGCCGGATGTCCTATATATTGTGCAAGCATGCTTCGTGACAGTGAAAGCATGTTTTCTGCCTGAATGCGTTTACTTTGTATTTCGTTCTGTCGGAGTTGTACTTGTAATAAATCATTGCGGGTTGTAACACCGGCTTGAACGCTGGTTTCCACATCCTGAAGTAATTGTGTCAGTTGCTTGTCGAGTGTACTGATAGTCTGCAATTTTTCTTTCAGCATTACTACCTGCCAGAAATAATTTTCGACTGTCAGAGTCACCTCGTTTTGCGACTGGCGCTGCTGGAGTCGGTTTACTTCTACATTTACCTTAGCCAGTTTGTTTCCGTTGACTATCTGTCCGCCGGTGAACAGTGGCAGGGTAGCAGAAACATCACCCACAAGTCCGTTTTTCATAAAGGCCATCTGCATTTCGGGTGATAGTCCCATACGTACCAGACTTTTGTCGGCGAGGAACCCGCTTCCCATGGCACTTACCGTGGGAAAGTATTTACTGAAAGCCTCTTGTTTGCTGTGTTCCACCATGCGGAGGTTGTTTTGAGCATTTTTCATGCGTACATTGTTGTCGAGAGCAGCTTCTATACATTCGTCCAGCGAATAGACATGTTGGGCAGAAGCACATAGCGGCAACATACAGCCTGCCGACAGCAGGAATAAAGATATGATGTTTTTTCTTTTCATAATCGTAACTAATTTTTGATAGCTATCTTTTGTTTATTATGTTATTGAAGCTCAAGCTGCTCATTGATAGCGCGTTTACGGGTGGAACCTCTAAACAATAGCATGTACAGAACCGGAAGAACGGTCAGCAGGAAGATCATGGTGATAAGAGTTCCGTAGCAAATAACGGTTCCCATAGGCATCCACAATCCACTTTTGCCCAAAATCATCGGAATGACTCCCATAGAAGCTGCTGCGGAAGTCAGGAAAATCGGTCGCATGCGTCGGCGTGCAGAATGATAAATAGCATCACGTACACATAATTTTTCGGTATTTCGCAACTCTTCGGCATAGTCGATCATAATGATTCCGTTACGGACAATGATTCCCATCAAACTGATAATACCCAGTGTACATGTCATACTGAAGTCAACTCCCTGAATCAAAACACCTATTGCTGTACCGAAAACACAGAATGTCATGCTGCCGAAAATAAGTAATGCAATACTTAGACGGTGGAAATGAGCTATCAGGATAAATAATATCATGACAGCTGCAATGGCGAGTGCTCCCATAATAAGCGGATTTTGGGCACAGTTGCAAATATCCGTGGCTTATTTTTGTAGTATAGGTCTCTATTTTCTTGTTTAATGCTTAAATGTTTATAAGAAGCATTACCTTTGCACTCATGAGTAAGCAATCAGCATTTGACTATAAGATTCTGGCAAGTTACCTTCTTCCCAAAGGCATACTTAAGTTCTTCGACGTTACAGCCGTTAACGAAGACCACACTGGCATTATTGAAGAGACTGGTAATGAGCGCGTCCTTCTTCACATCTATCTTGACGAAAAAGATGCACGGGAAGAAGAGTGGCACGACCTTAAGCCCAATGGTTTCACGGAAAGCCGTCAGGTTAACGACTTTCCTATCCGTGATCACAAGGTCGTTCTTCATGTCAGACGTCGCAGACGGTTAACGGCAGAAGGCAGAAACATAATCCTTGACAGGTACTCGTTGCTTGCTGACAACACCAGCTACTCTAAGGAGTTTGCTGATGTCTTAAAAAAATATTTGGATACCTACCCGATAACGGCCCGCTCGCCGGGGCTATACTTTAAGGTAGATGGCAATAACCTGGAGCGTGCTTACAAGGATCATCTGAGCGGTTTCCGTAATTGGGAACAAGCCAGTCATGCAGAGGACTGGGTGCTGCATCCTAAGAACATAGGCAAACGGCTGGGCATTGACGAGACCATGCTCCACAAGGACCTGATGACATTCTTGACCAACAAAGAAGGGCATGGCAAACGTCACACCTTAATAGCAGCAGTAAAAGGCACTAAGGCATCAGACATTATCAATGTTCTTATGCAGATACCGCAGGAACAGCGAGAGCAGGTCGAGGAAGTCACCATGGACTTCTCTGACAGCATGTTTGCTGTCGTCACAGAAGCCTTTCCCAATGCAGCCATAGTCATTGACTGCTTCCATATCGTCAAACGTTGTATCGAAGCAGTGGAGGAACTCCGCCTCAAAGCTAAACGAGAAGCACAGAAAGCACAAAACAAGGAGAAGGCCATGTTCAAAAAGAAACTTGAACAGCTGGTAAAGAGCCGTAAATACTACCGCAAGAAACATCCAAAGAAATACAAAGGCAAGAAGCGGGGACGCAAGCCACAGAGGTTGAACAAACGCTTCAGACCAACCATGCTTGCCAATGGCGAAACTGTCATAGAACTACTGACAAGAAGCAAGTATCTGCTGAGTGTGAGTGGTGAAAAATGGACTGACAGGCAGAAAACACGTGCAAAGATACTTTTCAGGATGTTCCCAAAGATAAAGGATGCATATACTTTGATTTGTAGCCTAAGAAGCGTGTTTAGCAACAAGTCTATCGACCGGGGTACTGCTAAGGTTAAACTGCATGAGTGGTATCAGAAGGTTTCAGTTTGTACGTTGCGTGAAGTAAAGGCTGCAAGGGATGCCATCAAGTACAAGGAAGAAGAAGTACTAAATTACTTCATAAACAGATCAACCAATGCTCATGCTGAATCTCTTAACTCTAAGTTGAAAGGCTTTAGAGCACAACTACGCGGTGTGCAGGATTTACCTTTCTTTATGTTCAGAGCATCCATAATCTTTGGATAACATGATTATATTGCCACGGACTTATGCAACTGTGCCAGTTTCTCTCGATTAACCATGATGCTTTCGTCAATGATATATGCAAACTTTTTGTCTGTAGGTTTGCTGTCATTCTCATAAGCGGATAATCCAAGTTTCTTCATCCAGTTTTCTACGGTGTTATAGCATGGTACTTTTCCACATTTTCCTTCAAGCACATCATTGAAGATTTCAAGTATCTTCACGACAGTGCGAAGGCCGCAGTTGGTACGAATGTAAATCAATATACAAAGCTGAACAATCAGAAGAGAGTATCTATGTCCGGGAATAGGGTCGATAACAATTTCATTTGTTCTTCGGTCACAGTCACGGTCTTTACGTCTTTTTTTTAAGTTCCTTCCTTGTCTCCTTAAGCTTAGCCTCTTTGGCTGCTTTCTGAGATTTGAGTTTGGCATTTTCTTTACGAAGACGTTTAACCTCTTCTTCCAGGGTTTCTTTATGGGGTTTGAATCTACTTTTTTCATTGCTTTTAGTTCTAAATTATTTAACCAAGATATTAAAAATCAATGAAATACACAAACTTTCAAAGAGCAATTTTGCTTATTAAAGCATTGAATTTAAGAGCACTGAATTAACAATAACGAGGGCGTTTTGTACTACGTTTTTAGGAACGTAGAACTGGACACCCTACAAAATAAAATTATTTTCTGATAGCCTTCGATTCACACCTGAATTGCAAAGGATGTCATTGGAAGATGCATCTTTCTGGCCTTTAAATTCAGAAAAGAAAGTCCCGGTCTATTTTTACATGGCTGATAGAAAAAATTATTTTTCTATCCATCATTCGGAAGTAGACAATATGTCGCTGATAAATAAAGATATCATTAGTCGTTCCTCTGCGATGATTACGAGTTTTGTTTATCTGACTGATAAAGTAATGTGTTCGGAAAAATAATAGTTGCCGCATTGATATAATGAAACAATCTTATGTTTAAACTTATAGATAAAGATAATTGGAAAAGAAAGCCGTATTTTGATCATTATTTCAGTCAGATACGGTGTACATATAGCATTACTGTAAACATAGATATCTCCGGGATTATAGCGTTTAAAAACAAAAGTCGTTCGAAACTTTATCCTCTTCTGATTTATGTATTGACAAAGGCGGTAAATAATCATGAAGAGTTTCGAACAGCAATCAATGACAAAGGGGAGTTGGGAGTGTGGGATACCTTACTGCCGTGTTATACTGTTTTTCATGAGGAGAATGAAACCTTTTCCAATCTGTGGACGGAGTGGAATGATGATCTTATAGTTTTTCTTTCAAACTATGAACGGGATATTGAAATGTTTGGTGGTAATTACGGTATAGATGCCAAACCTGATACGCCAGCTAATACTTTTCCTATATCTTCATTGCCCTAGGCTACGTTTACAGGTTTCAATCTGAATATATTTGCGGATGGAACTTATTTGTTGCCAATCTTTACTTATGGAAAGTACTTTCAGCAAGATGATAAATACCTTATTCCTCTTTCTGCCCAGGTTTACCATGCTGCGTATGACGGGTTTCATGTTTCAAGACTTATTAATGAAATCCAGCAAATATTAATGATATAAGATAGGTTGTTGATAAATATATTTTACTATTATAAAATTAAGAGAATTATGAAGAAAATAAGTTCATTTGTGTTATGTGCTTTGCTGATGTCCTGTTCATTCAGCAAGAATGAGAAAGGCAGTGCTTCTGATACTACAGCGAAAGAAGATATGAATATTACGAAACAGGAGGTTAGTGAAGAAAGCTTCAATAAAGAACTGACGTATCCTGGAAGCAAGATTTCTTTTATGGTAAGTACCAAAGGTGACAGCCTTATAATTCAGCCTTCCGGATTAAGCGTATCCAACGAAACATTGTATCATGATATAACCGGATATACGATTGTAAATGCTGAGATAGGTGATTTGAATGTTGACAGCTATCCGGAGGTATTTATCTATCTGACATCGGATGGTAGTGGAAGCTACGGTAAATTAATTGGATACTCTGTAAACAATGGAAAATCGGTAAGTCAGGTATATTTGCCCGAGATCTCTGAAAACAACGAAGTAAACAAGGGCTATATGGGACATGATGAGATGGCTATCGTGGAAAATACATTTTGCCAACGTTTTCCAGTCTACAAAGAAGGCGACAGTAATGCTAATCCGACTGGCGGAACTCGACAGATACAGTATAAACTGGTAGATGGAGAAAGCGGTAGAATATTGTAAATAGATAAGGTCGTAGAATTTTAGTATGTCTTCTAATTCCTTTTGCATAAAAAATATTGATTATCAATAATATTTGGTTTGAAAAGTACAATGTAATAAATATAATGAACATACCAGCGAATCTATCACTTTCAATATATAGTCAAGTTGGTATATATTAAAGGCAGATATATCTTATATATAAATAAAGCCGTTAGAAAGTTCTTGCTACACAGAAGTGCAGTTCATACTTTCTGGCGGCTTTATTTTTTCCCATTGATAGCATCCGTTTGATGTGCTCTTCTTTGTCATTTCTATCAGTCTGAGTATTAGGTATCATATCACAATAATAAGATCAATTTATCAAATTGAGAAAGTTGGAATAGTATTTTGTATCTGGTTGTATTTATTTAATGTGTTAATATACAGATTGTTATGTAAGCTGTTTTTCCTTTGGCATACCAGTTGTATTGCTAAGAATGAATTTTAAACATAAAAAATGATGGAACTATTTACAATTGGTTTTGCAGTCTGTATGCTAATTGGTATTGGCTGCTTTTGGTTATTTGGGAAATGTATTGATTGGTTTGAAAACATTTAAAGTAAAAAGGAGGAAAGATTTATGTATACGGTATTATTTATTGTAAGCCTTATTATGTTTGGCTATTTAATGTATGTTTTAGTTAAACCGGAAAAATTTTAAATAGAGCAGGAAGAATATTATAATAAGGCTGTCGAATAAAAAATAGTAAAAATATGAATACAGAAATATTAGGTGTAATAGCGCAAATTATTCTAATGGTAGTATTAAGTTATCCATTAGGAAAATATATTGCAAAAGTTTATAAAGGTAGCAAGGTTTGGAGTGATTTCATGAAGCCTGTAGAAAATTTAATTTTCCGGCTTTCAGGAATCAATCCGGAAGAAGAGATGAACTGGAAACAGTTTTTAAGAGCTTTGCTTGTAGTAAATGCTTTCTGGTTTGTATGGGGAATGATTTTGCTTGTTGTGCAAGGCTATTTACCACTAAATCCGGATGGAAATATTGGTCAGACGGCACATCAGGCTTTCAATACTTGTATCTCTTTTATGGTAAACTGTAATGAACAGCATTATAGTGGTGAAACCAACCTTACATATTTCACACAGCTGTTTGTAATTATGTTATTCCAGTTTATAACTGCAGCTACAGGTATGGCTGCTATGGCGGGTATCATGAAAGCTCTTGGTGAAAAGACCACAAAAACTATTGGTAATTTCTGGAAATATCTTGTATTAAGTTGTACCCGTATCCTTCTTCCGTTATCACTTGTAGTTGGTTTTATACTAATTATACAAGGGACTCCAATGGGATTTGATGGAAAGATGGAGATAACAACACTTGAGGGAAATACCCAAAGTATATCACAAGGCCCGGCAGCGGCAATTGTTCCTATCAAACAGTTGGGTACTAATGGCGGAGGTTACTATGGTGTGAACTCTTCACATCCATTGGAAAACCCTACCTATTTGTCTAACATGATAGAATGTTGCTCCATTCTTATTATTCCAATGGCCATGGTATTTGCTTTTGGCTTCTATGTAAACCGTAAAAGATTAGGTTACAGTATTTATGGTGTAATGCTTGTTGCATTCCTAATAGGTGTATGCATCAATGTATCTCAGGAAATGGGGGGTAATCCAAGAATTGATGCAATGGGTATAGCGCAGGACGGTGGAGCTATGGAAGGTAAAGAGATTCGTCTTGGTGCCGGTGCAACAGGTCTTTGGAGTGTCGTTACGA
Organism: Phocaeicola coprocola DSM 17136; assembly: GCF_000154845.1. GTDB lineage: Bacteria > Bacteroidota > Bacteroidia > Bacteroidales > Bacteroidaceae > Phocaeicola > Phocaeicola coprocola. The sequence continues at coordinate 7,021 of NZ_DS981479.1, forward strand.
CTGTTACATCTAATGGCTCTGTAAACGGTATGCACGATTCTACAATGCCGCTGTCTGGTATGATTGAAATGCTTAATATGCAAATTAATACATGGTTTGGTGGGGTAGGAGTAGGTTGGATGAACTATTTTACATTCATTATCATAGCAGTATTCATAAGTGGATTGATGGTAGGACGTACTCCGGAGTTTATGTGTCATAAAGTTGAAGCAAAAGAAATGAAAATAGCTTCGATAGTAGCACTTCTTCATCCTTTTGTGATACTTGTAGGAACTGCTCTTGCTGCATATCTTTATGTTCATGCTCCTGCATTTGTGGAAAGTGAAGGAGGATGGTTGAATAATCCTGGCTTTCACGGACTTGGAGAAATGTTATATGAGTTTACTTCTTGTGCCGCAAATAATGGTTCAGGCTTTGAGGGGCTTGGTGACAATACCTGGTTCTGGAATGTATCATGTGGTATTGTATTAATATTGAGTAGGTTTATACCTATTATCGGTCAGGTAGCTATAGCAGGTCTTTTGGCACAAAAGAAGTATATACCGGAAAGCGCCGGAACTCTTAAAACAGATACAGTAACTTTCGGAGTGATGACATTTGCTGTTATTTTCATAGTTGCAGCGTTGTCATTCTTCCCTGCACAGGCATTAAGTACAATTGCTGAACATTTTTCATTGTGATTTAAGATAATTAAGTTGAAGTTGACAAGCAGTACAGTTTTATATTAAAGATAACTGATACCCTTGTCAACTTATAAACAAAAAAATTAAGATATGAATTCAAAGAATCAAAATACATCACTGTTTCAAAAGGATCAGGTTATAGAAAGTCTGAAACAGTCATTTGTAAAGCTGAATCCGAAAATAATGATTAAGAACCCGATCATGTTCACTGTAGAAGTTTCAACATTGATTATGTTGTTCGTAACTATATATTCTGCATTCAGCACATCACAAGGTTCATTTGTTTATAACCTATGGGTATTTATAATACTTTTTCTGACATTGTTGTTCGCCAACTTTGCTGAAGCTATAGCTGAAGCTCGTGGTAAGGCTCAGGCTGACAGCTTGCGTAAGACTCGTGAAGAAACACCTGCTAAACTTATTATAAATGGTAATGTGAAGACTGTAAGCAGTTCACAGCTTAAGAAGGGGGATATATTTGAATGTGAGGCAGGTGATGTCATTCCGGCTGATGGTGAAATTATTGAGGGGCTTGCATCAATAGATGAAAGTGCCATTACAGGTGAGTCTGCTCCTGTTATTCGTGAAGCGGGTGGAGACAAGAGTTCTGTAACAGGCGGTACAAAAGTCCTTTCAGATCATATTAAGGTAGTTGTAACAACTCAACCGGGTGAAAGTTTCCTGGATAAGATGATTGCATTGGTAGAAGGGGCAAGCCGTCAGAAGACACCTAATGAAATCGCTCTTACAATTCTTCTTGCTGTATTTACTTTGGTGTTCCTTGTAGTATGTATCACTCTTAAGCCAATGGCAGACTACTCTAATACCGTAATTACCATTGCAGCATTCCTTTCACTTTTTGTTTGTTTGATACCTACTACAATCGGTGGTTTGCTTTCTGCAATTGGTATTGCCGGAATGGACCGTGCACTACGCGCAAATGTAATCACTAAATCAGGTAAAGCTGTTGAAACGGCCGGTGATATAGATACACTTCTTCTTGACAAAACTGGAACCATAACAATCGGTAACCGTAAAGCTACTGATTTTTATCCGGTAGCAGGTCTTGACAAACGTAGTTTTATAGAAGCATGTATGTTGTCTTCTGCCTCTGATGATACACCGGAAGGAAAATCTATTATAGAGTTAGGACGTGAACAAGGGTTACGTATGCGTAATTTGAACACAGAAGGAGCTCATATGATCAAGTTTACGGCTGAGACAAAATGCTCAGGTATAAACTTAAAGGATGGAACTCAAATCAGAAAAGGAGCATTTGATGCAATACGCAGAATCGTAAACGAAGCGGGCAACAAATTCCCTAAAGAAACTGAAGATATAATTAAGATAATTACAAGTAATGGTGGTACTCCGTTAGTTGTTTGTGTCAATAAGGAAATAGCTGGTGTAATTGAGCTGCAAGATATTATCAAACCAGGCATAGAGGAACGTTTTGAACGTCTGCGTAAGATGGGTGTGAAAACGGTAATGGTTACAGGTGATAATCCTCTGACCGCAAAGTATATTGCTGAGAAAGCCGGTGTCGATGATTTTATAGCGGAAGCCAAACCGGAAGATAAGATGAATTATATAAAAAAGGAACAGGCTGCCGGTAAATTAGTTGCTATGATGGGTGACGGAACAAACGATGCTCCGGCTCTTGCACAGGCGAATGTAGGTGTAGCAATGAACAGTGGAACTCAGGCGGCAAAAGAGGCCGGCAATATGGTTGACCTGGATAATGATCCGACAAAACTTATTGAAATTGTTGAGATAGGTAAACAGTTACTTATGACTCGTGGTACTCTTACTACATTCTCTATTGCAAATGATGTAGCCAAATACTTTGCTATCATTCCTGCATTGTTTATGATTTCTGTTCCACAACTGGGAGCACTTAATATAATGGGATTACATAGTCCTGAAAGTGCTATTCTTTCTGCTATCATATTTAATGCAATCATAATACCAATCCTAATACCTTTGGCTCTTAAAGGTGTTGAATACAAACCTATAGGGGCAAGCGCCTTACTCCGTCGTAACCTGCTTATATATGGTGTAGGTGGTATTATTGCTCCATTTGTTGGTATTAAATTAATAGACTTATTTGTTGGATTATTCTTCTAATAAAATCAAAAAAAACAGTTATGAAAAATTTAATGAAATCTATCCGAGTCACATTGGTGTTTTGTGCGTTTTTTTCGGTATGTTATATATTAGTATTATGGATTTTTGCACAGTTTGCAGCACCCGGCGAGGGAGGTAATGCTGAAACTGTAAATCTTAATGGTAAAGTTGTAGGAGTGGCAAACGTAGGACAAGTCTTTACTAAAGATGTATTCTTTTGGGGCAGACCTTCATGTGCCGGCGATGGATACGATGGTACAAGTTCAGCGGGCAGTAACAAAGGGGTGACCAATGAAGAATATCTTGCAGAGGTAGAAGCAAGAGTTGATACATTCCTTATTCATCATCCCTATTTAAAACGCGAAGATGTTCCTGCTGAAATGGTAACAGCAAGTGCTTCTGGTCTTGATCCTAATATTACTCCTGAATGTGCATATGTACAGGTTAAACGCGTTGCTGATGCAAGGGGAATGAATGAATCAGATGTTAAAGCTATCGTTGATAAAATGATAGAAAAGCCACTGCTTGGATTGTTCGGTCCTGCAAAAATTAATGTGTTGAAACTGAACGTAGCTTTGGAAGAGATAAATCCAACAGTTAACAGATAATCAGTAAATATCTATAAATCTATAACTGTCTTTTCTCCTGACATGTGTTTCTGTGTCTGCAAGAGATTGTAGATGCAGAAATGCGGGAGAAAGATTAGTTGTAAAAACAACTTATACGTTGTAATTCAAAAATAAAACAAGAATATATTTAAGCAAAATTTTATTTCAATAGATTATGAGAAAGATTATAAAAACATTAGCAGTCGCTATGGGCACAGCTATATTATTATTCCCAACTAAGACTTATGCTCAGGACAAATTTACAGTTAACGGTAAGGCTGATTTTGTTTCTGATTATATATGGCGTGGAGCAGATCAGAACTCAGGCTTTTCAGTACAGCCATCTTTAACCTTGGGATATGCAGGCTTTAGTATAAATGTATGGGGTAGTCAAACATTAAGTAGATGGAATGTTGAAACACCAGCCAAAGAGTTTGATATAAATTTGAGTTATTCATTAAATAATTTCTCTGTGACAGTATCGGATTATTGGTGGTCCGGAGTGAATCAGCCCTATGGTCATTATAAAGATTCTCATTTTTTTGAAGGAACCTTGGCTTATTGCTTTGGAGAGTCTTTTCCTTTAACTCTTTCATGGAGTACAATGTTTGCCGGAGCTGATAAAAACGAAGAAGGAAAACTTCAAGGTTCTACCTATATCAATGCTTCGTATCCAATCTCATTACCAGCGGATATCACTCTTACTCCTGCAATAGGTTTTACACCTTGGAAAGGATATTATCATAATAAAGCTGCTTTTACAGACATATCGTTAAAGGCTAATAAGGACATAAAAGTAACAGACAATTTCTCTATTCCTGTATTTGTACAAGCGATAGTGGCTCCAGTCTATGATAGAACATATCTTGTAGCAGGATTTAGCTTGGGGTTTTAAATTAATATAGACGTTTACATCCCTTTATAGCTAATTATAATAATCAATGTCACCCTTCTCATTATGGGAATTTATATATCTCATAATGAGAAGGGTGACGTTTCTTTATACATAGTACATACTTATAACATCTTATTAATTAACGAATTACAATTCACTTAATTCATGTGGCATACGATTTGCCTATAAGTTTACAAAAGATGTTATATATGGAAGAAACTTATCGAACAAATTCTTTTTTATTCAAAAACAAGAAAGAAGGACTAATTAATTTTAGAACAGTTTCCTATATTTTAGGTATACTGGTTTTGGTTGAAGCTGGGCTATTTGCAATCTGCGCTGGTATATCAGCTTTTTATCATGAAAATAGCTATATCTACTTTATCTGGACAATGTTAATGAATATTGGCATTGGCGGAATAATGGTACTAGCCGGTAATCGTAGATGTAATAATATTTCAAGACGTGATGGATATTGTATCGTCAGTATTTCCTGGATATTATTTACGCTTTTGGGTATGTTACCATTCTATTTAAGTGGATACATACCATCTATTACTGATGCTTTTTTCGAAACCATGTCAGGTTTCACAACAACTGGAGCTACAATATTAAATAATATAGAATCATTACCTCATGGACTGCTCTTTTGGCGTAGTTTTACACAATGGATTGGAGGTCTTGGTATAGTTCTTTTTACCATAGCATTGCTTCCATTATTTAGTGGTAGTAGCCAGCAGCTTTTCTTGTCTGAGGCAACAGGAGTGACACATGATAAAATCCATCCTAAAATTAAGGTCATGGCACGCTGCCTGTGGCTTATTTATATCGGACTAACTTTATTGGAGGTTGTATTATTGATGTTGGGTGGAATGAATTTGTTTGACGCATTGTGCCAGGCGTTTGCTACTACGGCAACAGGTGGTTTCTCTACCAAACAAGATAGCATATCTTATTGGAACTCACCGTATATAGAGTATGTTATATCTATATTTATGATTTTATCAGGTATAAATTTTTCTTTATATTATTTTGCCTTGAATGGGAAATATAAGAAATTATTAAAGGATGGAGAATTACACTGGTTTCTGGCGTCTATAGCAATTCTTTCTGTAATAATAGCATTTGCTTTAGTTATAACAGATTATTATGATATCGAAACTGCATTTCGTAAGGCTTTATTTCAGGTAGCTACTACTCATACATCGTGTGGGTTTGCAACAGATGATTATAATTTATGGCCACCATTTACATGGATGCTTCTTATCTGGGCTATGATATCCGGTGGCTGTACCGGTTCAACCAGTGGTGGTGTTAAAAATTTACGTTTATTAATCATGTTTCAGAATATAAGGAACCAGTTCAGGCAAATGTTGCATTCGAGAGCTGTTCTGCCAGTTCATATTAATAACGGTCAAGTTCCAGTACAAACATCGGCATTAGTATATACATTTTTTGTTACATACTTAATATGCATATTTATAGGCTGGACATTGCTGATGTGCTTTGGAGTTGGTTTGACGGAATCATTTAGTACTGTTATATCTGCAATAGGTAATGTCGGACCAGGACTGGGAGCTTTTGGACCGGTCTTTTCATGGGCTGCTCTGCCAGATGCGGCAAAATGGATTCTTTCGGCTCTCATGCTTGTTGGGCGACTGGAAATTTTTGGTGTGTTGCTTTTGTTTGATAAGCGTTTCTGGACTGACTATTAATACAAAGCAATAAAATCATTTTAAATTTGTAAACTTGGTGCTGAATACTAAATCTTACACAAATAAAATGGCAACTAAAGAAGAAAATGTACGTCATTTCTTAAGTCTTATAAAACGCTCACAAAGAGGTGCTTTTAAAATCTATATCGGGATGATTGCCGGTGTTGGTAAAACATATAAAATGTTGCAGGAAGCTCATGAAATGTTGGATAATGGAATTGATGTACAAATAGGTTATGTTGAAACACATGGACGTGCCGGTACAGAAGCACAGTTAAAGGGATTGCCTGTTATTCCTCGTAAGAAGATATTTTACAAGGGAAAAGAGCTTGAAGAAATGGATTTGGATGCTATTCTTCAGTTGCATCCAGAGTTGGTAATAGTTGATGAACTTGCACATACCAACGTAGGTGGTTGCCGAAATGAGAAGCGCTGGCAAGACGTAATGGATCTTTTAGAGGCTGGCATTAATGTTATATCTGCTGTTAATATTCAACATATTGAGAGCCTGAATGAGGATATTAAAGGTATAGCCGGAATTGAAGTAAAGGAACGTATTCCTGATAAGGTTTTAGAGGAAGCGGATGAGGTTGTCAATATTGACTTGACAGCTGAGGAACTTATCAATCGCTTAAAAGCCGGGAAAATATATAAGACGGAGAAAATACAAACCGCTCTTAGTAATTTTTTCAAGACAGAAAATATTCTTCAATTACGAGAATTAGCTCTTAAGGAGGTTGCATTCAGGGTTGAGAAGAAAGTTGAAACAGAAGTAATTCCGGAAGAAAAAGCGATTCATAGGGAATTGTACCTTGCATGTATAAGCAGTAACGAGAAAACGCCGAGACATATCATACGTCGTACCGCAAGGCTCGCATCCCGGTACAATACCGATTTTATAGCTTTATATGTTCAAACGCCTTCTGAAAGTCCGGACAGGATAAATTTGTCTGTTCAGAGGCATTTACTAAACCATTTTAAACTAGTAACCGAACTGGGGGGTGAATTGGTACAAGTTGCATCACCCGATATTATACAGGCTATTATTGATGTATGTCATGAACGCCATATTACAACAGTTTGCATGGGACAGCCGACTTTAACTTGGAGTAAGATCTTTAAGATGCATCGTTATGGATATTTTCTTAGAAATCTTTCAGAAATGGATATAAAATTGATTATCTTTCCGCAATAAAAAATGTGTTATGAATATTAAGACAAAATTGACACTGGTAATAGGAGCACTGGTTGCTATGATTGTGCTTCTGGTTTCACTTTCTATTGTAAACTTGCAAATCTTAACGGCTACAGAGCCCAATAGTCCTGCTGCAGGTCCCGGGTTGCAACGTGCATTACTTTGGATTTCGACTATTGGAGGTTTTTGTATTGTAATCGGTATTTTCATGCTGGCAGTTCTTCCTTCTTATTTCAATAAACCGATCAAAAAGATTATCGACGGAATAAAAGATATAGCCAATCATAATTATGATTGCAGACTAAATCTGGAAAGTCATGAATTTAAGGAAGTTTCTGAGAATTTCAATCGAATGGCAAAGCGATTGTCCGATTACCATTCGAGTACCCTGGTGCAAATAAAGGCTGCAAAAAATTATATGGAAGCCATTATTAATAGTGTAAAAGAACCTATTATAGGCTTGAATAATGAACTGACTATTTTGTTTATAAATGATGAGGCCTTGAATGTCCTGAATCTAAAGCGTGAAGAAGTTTTACAAAAATCGGCTCAGGATATTTCCTTGAGAAATGATTTGTTGAGAAGACTCATACGTGAGCTTATGGATTCACAAAAAGAAAACAAAGTTGGCAAAACGGAGCCTTTAAAAATATATGCCGACAACAAGGAAAGCTATTTTCAGATGAAATATATGCAAATTAATAAACCAGGAAACAATAATTCCGGCTCTATAAACGAGGGATACGTTATTATGCTTAAAAATATCACAGAGTTTAAGGAGCTGGATTCTGCCAAGACCACTTTCATTTCGACAATATCACACGAGCTGAAGACACCTATTTCGGCAATTATGATGAGTTTGCAATTGCTCGAAGACAGTAGGGTAGGTGATTTGAATGATGAGCAAAAAGAATTGGCGCAAAGCATTCAGGACAACAGTGAACGTTTGCTTAATATTACTGGTGAACTGCTTAATATGACGCAAGTTGAGTCTGGAAAGTTACAGCTCAAGCCCCGTATAACAAAACCAATAGAATTGATAGAATATGCCATAAAAGCCAATCGGGTGCAAGCTGAAAAGTTCAACATACAAATAGAAGTACAATATCCGGAAAATAAGATCGGTAAATTATTTGTAGACAGTGAAAAAATAGCTTGGGTATTAACCAATCTGCTTTCGAATGCGATTCGCTATTCTCCTGAAAATGGCCGTATAATTATCGGTGTCCGTCAAACTGATGATAATTATATTGAAATGTATGTTCGTGATTTTGGTAAGGGCATAGATCCACGTTATCATCAGAGTATTTTTGATCATTATTTCCGAGTACCTGGTACAAAGGTTCAAGGTAGTGGACTGGGATTATCAATTTCGAAGGATTTTGTAGAAGCACATGGTGGTACTTTAACCGTAGAGAGTGAAGTTGGAAAAGGAAGTTGCTTTACATTACGATTGAAAGCATAATCATTAGATTTGTCAATTCTTATTTCTTATTATCAGTGTCCGATAAACATATTAAATAGGTTGATTATCAGTATTATCTTTATGAATAAGCTTTCTTGTTAAAGTTGATGTCTAATTTTATGTATATCAACAAGTTATTGATGACTTAAAAAGTTTTATCGGACAACAATGATTTCTTATAAAACCGTTTATAAGCATATCAGACGAATGCTTATAAACGGTTAATTTTATTTTATACACTTATTTTATATGCTTCAATTTTACGATAAAGAGTCGCCAGTCCTATTTTTAAAAGACGCGCGGTTTCTGTTTTGTTCCCATTGGTATATTGCAATACTTTGATAATATGCATTCGTTCGATTTCCGCCAGTTCAAAACTATCTTTCATCGGTGAAACATCTGACTTACGTTTCTGTAAGTCGAGAGGCAAATCTTCGAATGTTATTTGCTCTTCGCATACGATTGAACATCTTTCTATAACATTTCTAAGTTCCCTGACATTTCCTTTCCACTCTGCTTTTTTTAATATATTAAGCACTTCTGGGGTTATTCCTGTAATTCTCTTTTTAAGTTTATTGGCAAATTTCTCCAAGAACATATATGACAGACTTTCAATGTCGTCTTTTCTCTCTCGCAGCGGAGGTAAGTTTATTTGAAAAACGGATAATCGGAAATATAAATCTTCACGGAAATTACCATTTTCTATTTCTTTCTTTAAGTCCCTGTTTGTGGCTGATATAATTCTGACATCTACTTTTGTTGGTTTAGTGTCACCTATTTTTATATACTCTCCAGTTTCCAGAACACGTAGAAGCCTTGCCTGGAGGTCAAAAGCCATTTCTCCTATTTCATCTAAAAAAATGGTCCCATGATTAGCTACTTCAAATAGTCCCTTTTTATCCTTTAAGGCACCTGTAAAAGCGCCGGCTTTATAGCCAAATAGTTCGCTTTCCAGCAAGTCTTTACTAAAAGCCGAACAGTTTATATCTACAATTGGCAGTGCAGCTCTTTCGCTGGTCTGATGAATGGCATGCGCAAAGACCTCTTTTCCTGTTCCTGTTTCTCCGGTCAGCAATACAGCTGCATCTGTTTTGGAAACTTTCTGTGCCAATGTTATAGCCTGTTTAAGTTCTTTTGATTTTCCAACAATAGAGTCAAAAGAGTATGCTATAGAGGTCGTTTTTTTACCTTTCTTTTTTTCAGTTTCATCGACTGCACGATTTATCGTAGGGATAATTTTACGGTTATCATCCCCCTTGGTGATGTAGTCAAACGCTCCATTCTTGATAGCTTGTACACCATCTTCAATATTTCCATGCGCGGTTAATAATATTATGGCGGCATCGCTGGAATATTTTTTGATTTCAAAAATGAAATCGACTCCATTTCCATCAGGTAAGAATACGTCGCAAAGAATCACGTCATACTGTTGCTTGCGTAATTGTTGCAATGCATTGCTACAACAACTCGCTGTGGATATTTTATAACCTTCTAATTCTATAATCCTCGCTAATAATTTACGAATAGGTTCTTCATCATCTATTACTAGAATTTGTACCATACTACTATGATTTTTGCAAGTTTTTTATGATAAAATAGGTTTATATTTCTCGTTTCTTTTGATGACCGCAAACATTCTGGCTACAATTTTGGCTCTTAACGCATTGATTACAGACATCTTGTTCTTGCCTTCGGCGACTTTTCTTTCGTAATACTTCTTCAGCTCGCCTCCGACCCGGTGTGTTACCGCTACGGCAGCTAAGTGGAGAAGTCTTTTCATCACCTTATCTGCCCGATGCGACACTCTTGCTTTTGAGTGTTGGGAACTTCCGGAAGAATAAGAGAATGGAGCAACTCCGGCATAACAATTGAACTTCCTCGGATCATAAAAACGGGTAAATGCTTCCGTGGCGATTATCATGTTGGTTGCTACCACACGCCCTACGCCATCTATGGACATCAGCAATTCTTGCTGTCTGAACAATACAGGACAGGAAGCTATCACTTCATCCATCTCGTCCGTAATGGCTTGTATGGCTTCCTTCAAGTCATCCATCAATGCCTGCAAACGCTTCATCTTGCGTTCATACAGAGCTTTGGGCATATAGTCTTTCTGGTCTTTCATCTGTCCTTTATATTTGGTCAAATCCGTCACATACAGAGTACGTTCGGATTCAAGTTGTTTTAACCTTTCAATATCCTCTGTGGGATGCTCGTAATAGCGCACCTTATCCTGAAATCGGCTGGCATAGATAGCAATACGCTTGGCATCCACCTTGTCATTCTTCCCCCCCCTGTACACCGGAGGAGTATTTGATTTCCGCTGCATTTTCAAGCCAAAGCTTGCATTCTACAGTTTTACAGGCACAAGCCAAAGGGAACGTATATTGACCGGTGTGCTCTGCACAGACAGGCATTCGGGTGTTGTCTATTCCGTAATCTTCTTCAAAATGATGCAGCAACGACATTATTGCACTTTGATGGTTGGCAGTTTCTTCTTCATGCACAACCTTTCCTTCAAACATCACGCAGAAGTCTAACTTCTTTTTCGACACGTTCACACCGATAAAATAAAAATTTTCCATACTTTTGTCTTTTAATGATTTAGGAAAGAAAGGGCTTGAACTTAACCTAACTACCTTAACAATGGATGTTAACCTACTATCCGGGTCTGGGTTCAAACAAGCAGGAAGTCCGCTTATGAAAATGGAACTTGTTCTTTCCGTATTGATTGCCGGTTCACTTCCTGCATTCTTTCTTTGCTTTACAAATTTATCCTTTCTATTTTATCTGTAATCCTCGGATGCAAATCTAAGGTGTTGATTGATTTTTATACATCTTTATTAGGTACAAAGATACTATTTTATCTGTTGGCGGAATTAAAATAGCGCATATTTAACTCTGCCAATAGGCTTTTCATTTTTGTAGTTAATATCATTAGTGTCCCGTTAAAATCGGGACGAATTAAATATTAATCAAACAACCCCGGGAAAAGGGGATTTAATTGCTCTTTGACATCATTGAAATTAGTCTTATTGAACAACTCTTGTAAAGGTGTTTTATCCGTTAATGAAATGCTCAAAATCTGTAGGACCTCATAGGTCGAACGGCTTAAGTGCAAATCATGTTGGATAATAGCTACCAAACAATAAGTGATAATAGCCACACTTATCTGAATACGGACTGCGTTTTCTGTGGTGCCCCAGAACCTTTTGATTTTAAGGTGCTGCTTCAACCATTTGAAGAACAGTTCTACAAGCCATCTCTTTTTATAGAGATTAGCTACATCAAGTGCAGATATATGTTTGGCATTTGTCAGGAAGGTAAATTCACGATCATCTTCTTCATCATAGAACCTGATAATCCTGAATGATTCCGGATACTTCTTTTCAGAGGTATATCCTGATAATTTCACTTCAGCATCAGATAGTATATTCTTTGGTAGTCTGCGTTTCCATTTGCAGAACTTAAATTTAAGATTCGACTTGGCTCTTACGACAAAGAAAGAGCCAGTAAGATGAATCCGATATAGTTCCTTAAACGAATCATACGCTCTATCAAAAATATAGTATGCATTTGGTTCATAATGAATTGCAGACATTGCTGTTGAGTCATGTTTTGAAGCTGTGGTTACTGTAAAAAAAGCCGGAACCTGAGCCTCAATGTCATAAAGGACATGTGCCTTGACTCCACCTTTTTTACTTCGAAATTTAGCCCAAGGAAATGTTGCCAAACATAACGGAATGGTGGTTGAATCAAAAGCGTACTTCTTTCCTTCGATATCCAGAATATGAGTAGCTCGTTTATCACTGGCTTCTTTCATCATGAAGAATGCAAAATCTTCAAAGATTCTGTAATCCCTATTTTGGTTAGCTGATGCAAGTGTGGTTTTGGCCAAGGGTTCACGACCCAATCCCAAATGATAACACTTGGCTTGATGTGCTTCCAATGCAACAATCAGGTCGCGTAGGCTCTCACGATTGCTTAGCTGTCCGAACATCATAGCAAGAAGCTGGTTCCAGCAAGTGAAATGTTTGACGTAACGATTTCCATCGTATTTGTCCACGATTCTTCTGAATTTATTGTTGTTCAAAAACTCTACCAATTGAGCGAAAACATATTTGTCTTGATTCATTTGAAGCCATTTGATTTGGTTTCAAAGGTACAATTTCAAATCGTCGCGCTTTACAAATAGAGTATAATAAGCTATATTTCAGTTATTTCAAAGAACTATTTATCCACTTTTACGGGACAGTAATGACATCTTATAATAAAGTCAATGGCAAATATACGTGTGAAGATATTGATCTGACTGAGAATATTCTGCGTGATGAATGGGGATTCAAGGGAGTGGTAATGTCCGACTGGAATGCAGGGACGGATGCCGTTACTTCCATGAAGGCTGGAAATGATATGTTACAGCCTGGACAAGAACGCCAATATAAGGCTATTTTGGAAGCTGTGCAAAACGGTACCCTGGATGAAGCTATTTTAAACCGTAATGTAAAGCGCATATTAGAATTAGTAGTAAAGTGTCATACTTTTGAAAACTATAAATATGCTAACGAAACAGATTTGAAAGCCCATGCAATCATTGACCGCACGATAGGTGCTGAAGGTATTGTCTTGTTGGATAACCGGAGTGCACTGCCTTTGACAGCCAATGTAAAGACTATTGCTCTTTATGGAACAACATCTTATGATATGGTTCCTGCTGGTATGGGATTCGGTAGTACAGGTGTTGGCTACTATTGTGTTTCTTTGGTTGAGGGAATGCGTAATGCAGGATACACTGTAGATGCTGATCTAATAAAGAAATACAAAAAACATTTGTTTGATGAGCAAAAACGTCTTTATCCTAATGGAAAACCTCCTTTCTCACTGACTCCTCTCAAACGTGCAGAAGAGTTTGTTCCGACGAGTGACGAATTATCAGCACAAGTTAAGAATAACGATGTCGCTATTATTACTTTAGGACGGACTAGCGGTGAAGCTTCCGACAGACGTGTGGAAGAGTTCTATCTAAAAGAAAATGAATCAGCTCTTATTAAACAGGTTGCAGAAGCTTATCGTGCAGCCGGAAAGAAAGTTATTGTTATTCTGAATATTTGTAGTCCGGTAGAAACAGCTTCCTGGAAGAATATGGTTGATGCTGTAATTTGTGCTTTCCAGCCAGGTCAGGAGGTTGGTAACTGTGTTGCAGATGTATTGACAGGTAAAGTAAATCCTTCAGGACATTTGCCGATGACTTTTGCTATAAAATATGGGGATGCACCGTCTGATTCTAATTTCCCTTATGATTATGAATTTAAAATGCCTTCGTTTGCAATGGGAAGTGGTATGAACTTCGAATCAAAAGAAAAGGAAGAAAAGCCCAAAGAAGCTGTTCGTAATGTTGACTTTACGGATTATGAGGAAGGTATTTATGTAGGCTATCGTTATTTTGAAACTTTTGATAAGGAAGTATCTTATCCTTTTGGTCACGGTTTGTCATATACAACGTTTAGTTTTGAAATTGTGTCATCTGATATTAATGGTGATAATTGTGAAATGAAGGTTGCAGTGAAGAATACGGGTAATTGTGCTGGAAAGGAATCTGTACAGGTATATGTTAAAGCTCCGGCGGGTGGACTTGAGAAGCCAGCTAAAGAATTGAAGGCTTTTGCCAAAACAAAACTGTTACAGCCGGGTGAATCGGAGGTTGTAACCTTGTCGTGGAAGTTGATGGATATGGCTTCGCTTAATGAAAAGAGCAGTTCATGGGAATTACCTAAAGGAACATATCAATGGATGGTAGGAGCTTCATCGGCTGATGTACGCTGTACGGTAACTCAGAAAGTGTCAAAGGCTCAGAAAGTAAAAGTTCATAATGCCATGATACCTCCATACAAGATAGCTCAACATGATATGGTAAAACGATGAAAAGAGGTTTGTTACATATAGTCATCTGCGTTTCCCTTTGGGGAGCGTCGATGGCTTCATGTGCCCAAAATCTTGTTGTTGACGTAGAAGGTGGACAGATCGAAGGCGTAATAGATCAAGAGGGTATAGTTGTCTACAAGGGCATTCCTTATGCAGCTCCTCCTGTGGGAGAGTTACGTTGGAAGCATCCGCAACCGGTACGGCCGTGGCAGGGAGTGAAGGCGTGTAAACAGTTTGGAGATGCATCTTTTCAAGGTGGACAAATTGAGGGTTCTTTTTATTGGAAAGAGTTTTATCAGGATGGTAATCCTGAAATGAGTGAAGACTGTCTGTATTTAAACATATGGACACCGGCATCGGGAAAGAAAAATGCTCATTTGCCGGTTATGGTCTGGATTCATGGAGGTGCCTTTCAGAATGGTTTCGGACATGAAATCGAATTTGATGGTGATGCATATGCAAAGAAAGGCATTATATTGGTTACTTTAAACTATCGCTTGGGGATGTGTGGTTTCCTGTCTCATCCGTTGCTGACAGCAGAAAACTCAGGAAAGGGTTCTGGAAATTATGGATTGTTCGATCAGCTTGCTGCATTGAAATGGATAAAACGTAATATCGAAGTTTTTGGAGGGGATCCGAATAATGTTACGGTTTTCGGACAGAGTGCAGGAGCGGGTAGTGTACAAGCTTTGATATCTTCACCGCTTGCGAAAGGCTATGTACAGCGTGCCATTATACAGAGTGGTGGAGGATTGGAAGGTATTATTTCTACGAAGTCGTTGCAGGAAGCTGAAACGATGGGGAAAGCCATGTGGGATGCGTCGGGATATGATACATTGGAGCAAATGCGTACTTGTCCGGTAGAGCATTTTCAGGAAGTGATGATGAACTACATGAAAGTGCAGAAAACTTTTAATGGTATGCCTTATTCTCCTTGTGTGGATGGGGAGCTCTTAGAATCGTCTGTATATGATGTGGCATTGCAGAATAAGGAACTGGATATTCCTTATATGATTGGATATACGTCGGAAGACATTGCACCAGATCAAATGAAGCAGGCTGCTGTAAACTGGAGTTTGTTGCTTGAGCGTCAGGGGCGGTGTCCGGTCTATGTATATTGCTTTAGCCGCGATTTACCTGGCGAAGATATGTCTGCTCCCAAAGGTGGTTTTGGTGATATGAAAGGTGCATTTCATTCTAGTGAGCTATGGTATATGTTTGGGACACTTGATAAATGTTGGCGCCCAATGGAAAAAGCTGATTATGAACTGAGTGAACGTATGGTTTCTTATTGGACTAATTTTGCTAAAACAGGTAATCCCAATGGAGTAGGCTTGCCTGAATGGAAACCTTGTACTAAGGTGGATAAACATATACAAAAGTTAGATGTGAAGTAAATTAAGGTTATATATCACTGGAAATACTGAATATGGTAAAGTCTGTTGTCTATTCTGGATAAGGAAAATTAAACAAACCTTCCCTTTGGAGTGAAGTTATGTTAATAATTTTATATCTTTGTATAAATCAGACTTTATCCATGAATATAATACGTAGCCAGATCATTGCATTGTTGTTGCTTATATCAGGAGTTGTCTTATTGGGTGGTGGTGTTTTGGGATTCTATTCTTTGTATGCTATATCTCATCGGTATGAACATACTACTGGAATTATTCGAACATTGCAAACCAAAAAGATTTATCGGTATCGAAAAATAAGGTATAAGAAAGAGATGCAAATAGCATATTCTACTGATAAATATGGTGATTTATTTGCTACCAGAATCAGCTATTGGCCATTGAGGAGTGTAGGAGACAAGGTATCTGTTTGGTATCATCCTCATCGTCCGCATGAAATTCGTTTACCGGAATCAGAATGTATGCTTTGGGGACTTTTAGTGGCGTCGGGCTTCATATGTATGTGTGGAAGCGTTGTTTTCTGGAAAACATCTAAAACAGCTGATAAAAGCGAAGGATAACCATTTTTATAATTTATATATGAAGAACAAGAAGTTTTTAAAATTAGTTGTTTTGCTGGTATGTATTGCCTTCTCATCTCATGCAATGGCTCAGTTTGACCTTAAAAAAGCGATTAGTGGGGCTGTAAAGATGGCTCAGGCAGTAACTCTGACAGATGAACAGATGAGTGAGTATGTAAAGGAATATATTACATGGATGGATGCTCATAATCAAGTTTGCGCAGATGATAATGCATATACGCTTCGTTTGAAAAAGTTGACAGAAGGGTTAGGTGATGCAGATGGTATTCCATTGAATTTTAAAGTATATTATGTGAAGGATGTAAATGCTTTTGCTTGTGCAGATGGAAGTGTACGTGTTTTTTTCATCTTTGATGGATATAATGAGTGATGAAGAGCTGCTGGGCGTGATTGGTCATGAAATAGGCCATGTTGCACATCGTGATTCCAAAAAAGGCTTTCGTACAGCTTTGCTTACTTCTGCTTTAAAGGACGGTGTTGCTTCTCAAGGGGGTAAGCTAGCTGAGTTGACTGATTCTCAGTTAGGAAGTTTAACGGAAGCTTTAGTAAATGCTAGATATTCTCAGAAACAAGAATGTGAAGCCGATGATTATGGATATGAGTTTTTGAAAAAGGCTGGTAAAAATCCTTGGTCCATGGCACTTTCATTTCAAAAATTAAAAGAACTGCAAGGGCAAAGCGGTGATCAGTTGTCTAGTAAATTGAATCAGTTGTTTTCTACTCATCCTGATTTGGATTTAAGAATTAAACGAATGGAAGAACGTGCTACTAATGAGGGTATTGAAAAAACAGTGATAAAATAGATAGGTATATTCTGTAAATAAGATAAAATTAGTCAACTAATTCATATGTAAAGTGCTATGAATTAGTTGGCTTTTTATTTCTTCAGATAATGAAGTTTGCTTGTTTAAACAGGGAAAATATCTAAATTCAAATGCAGTAAAATACAAAAGTCCTATATTATGGTATATCAATTAACTTGTGTGTCTGAAGGCTAAGCCTCCACTGTGGATGTTCCTTGATGTAGGCTATTACATCATTGGTATTTTGTCCGGAACATGGTTGCAGAAAGTGATGCTTTGCGGGTAGCTTAAGGTAGGGAGATACATCTTGGCCTACATATACCACTTTCACTTCGTCTATGTGATGTAATTTTAGTGTTGTTCCTTCCTTGGGTGAACAAGTAACCCAATCGATATCTTCCGGTAAAACACAAGTACCATTAGTTTCTATTGCGATATATTTCCCCGCTGCATGTAATGCTTTTGTCAGTTGACTGTCAATTGATAGCCCAGGTTCTCCGCCTGTAAGAATTACCATCTGGCATGGGTAGGTACATACTTCCGCTATGATTTCATCGTCTGTCATCATTCGGAATTCTTCATGTTGTGTATCGCAGAAGCTGCATTTCAGGTTACATCCCGAGAATCGAACAAAAACAGCAGGAGTTCCTGTATGAAATCCTTCTCCTTGCAAGCTGTAGAAAATTTCGTTAATCTTTCTCATAAATAGCTGTATTACCTTCCGATTCTTTTACCTCTACTTTGAAACAATGGGGAACTTGGTTGCATATCCAGCAGGCAATATTTTCTGCTGTAGGATTGAAAGGCAATATATCATTCAGATTGTTATGATCTAATTGTTTTTCTACTGCCTGTTTGATGTGAGTAAAATCTACAACCATACCGTTTTCATCAAGTTCTTTCGAGCGGCAATATACGGTTATAATCCAGTTGTGACCGTGAAGCTTCTCGCATTTGCTCGGATAAGATAGTTTTAGCGAGTGTGAGGCTGAAATTTCCATCCTTTTGATTACTGTGTACATAGTAAATACATTAGTTTGATTAATACAAATTTGCTTCTGCTTAATGTCACCTCGGCAGTTATAGTACAAAGATAGCAAATTTTTAAGGATTTTTTATCATAACCGATTGCTACATTTGTGATTTTATAGAGATAGAAATCTCAATAGGTGAGAAACCTTTTTGGGTTTGCTTTACTTTTTCTTATGAAAAAGAGAATGGCAAATGAACTTCTTATCATTGTTTAATCATTTTAAATTAGACATTGGGAAGTCCTTTTAAATATGATATATCTTTCTGTGTATTAGATAGATGAATCGAATTTTGCGACCACTTTTGAAAAAATGGGAAAATGGTCGCAAATTAGTCACAAAATATCCTCTTTTTAGCCCATTTTCAAGGATAATCAGCACTTCTTAATCTTAGAAAAATAAACTCAAATAAAGTGATATTCAGCTTTAATTCAGTATCTACCTACAACTATTTACAAGAAGAAAAAGCAAGCAAAAAGTAATAGGAAATTATCTTTTATTTATGGGGTATATATAAAATAAAAATCCCCATAACTCATGGAGTTACAGGGATTTATTATCGTATGCTCGGCATGAGTATTAGCTAACGGGTGCAAGTCCCCAATGAGCCCTAATAGCGGGAATCATACAGCCAAAAGCAAGGGTGTCCATCGCGAGTTGGAATCTGAAAGAAGCTGGCGGCAAACATCTGGTCTGACGAACAGAAACTTCATATAAGGCATATGACCGTGGGTAAGGTTGCGAAACAAACTAAAGCCCTATAGCTATTCGGGACGGTTAGTGTAAATGGAGCAGACATAAGATTGAAAGTTAATACCCTTATCCGAGGAGGTCTCACGGACATATGGTGAGGATGAATGATTCGAAGTACCATGATGGAGTAAAGCTTGCCGTGAGAAGTCAGCAGAGGTCGTAGTACCCAAGGCATGTATGCCTATAGGGAAGGACCAAACTTTATTTAAACGGCATAACTGAAAACTACCGTTTGTTGGAACGAATGCATAAAACCAAAACAGAAGTATTGGGCTACCTTTAAAGAGATAGGACGGAATCCGAAGGGTATAAAGGAGCGCAGACCTACAAATGGATGGTTGAAGAAGATGTCGTGGAAGTGTCTTTCGAAGAATACGAAAGGCATCCATAGTAAAGAACCGCCGTATGCCGAACGGCACGTACGGTGGTGTGAGAGGTCGGAAAACGAAAGTAGGAAGAAAACTACTTCGTTTTCCTCCTACTCGATTTGATTAAGTATAGATTACTTATTCAAAGCAGTAGCTACGTCAACCGCACAAGCCACTGTACATCCTACCATCGGGTTGTTACCGATACCCAGGAATCCCATCATTTCTACGTGAGCAGGAACTGATGAAGAACCAGCGAACTGAGCATCTGAGTGCATACGACCCATAGTATCTGTCATACCGTAAGAAGCAGGACCAGCAGCCATATTATCTGGGTGAAGTGTACGACCTGTACCACCACCAGAAGCTACTGAGAAGTATGGTTTACCTGCAAGTACACGTTCTTTCTTGTAAGTACCTGCAACCGGATGCTGGAAGCGAGTCGGGTTAGTAGAGTTACCAGTGATTGATACATCTACACCTTCATGCCACATAATTTTTACACCTTCACGAACGTCGTCTGCACCGTAGCATTTTACTTTAGCACGAGGACCGTTTGAGTAAGCGATTTCACGTACAACTTTCAATTCACCTGTATAGTAGTCGAATTCAGTCTGAACGTAAGTAAATCCGTTGATACGAGAGATGATCTGAGCAGCGTCTTTACCCAAACCGTTCAAGATACAACGCAAAGGTTCTTTACGTACTTTGTCTGCTTTTGCAGCGATTTTGATAGCACCTTCAGCAGCAGCGAATGATTCGTGACCAGCCAAGAATGCGAAACATTTAGTTTCTTCGCGCAACAGCATAGCAGCCAAGTTACCGTGACCAAGACCTACTTTACGGTCATCAGCTACAGAACCTGGGATACAGAATGACTGCAAACCGATACCGATAGCTTCAGCAGCTTCAGCAGCGTTTGTACAACCTTTCTTCAATGCGATAGCAGTACCTACTACATAAGCCCACTTTGCATTTTCGAAACAGATAGGCTGAGTTTCTTCACAAGTCTTATAAGGATCAAGACCATATTGTTCGCAGATAGCGTTAGCTTCTTCGATGTCTTTGATACCGTTTTCGTTCAAAGCAGCAAGAATCTGTTTGATACGACGGTCCTGGCTTTCAAATTTTACTTCTCTAATCATATGTCTTTTCCTCCTTATATTATTCCTGACGTGGGTCAATATGTTTAACTGCGCCTTGTTCTGCTGTGAAGCGTCCGTAAGTACCTGTTACTTTCTTCAGAGCTTCGTTAGCGTCTGTACCTTTTTTGATTTCATCCATGAATTTGCCCAGATGAACGAACTCGTATCCGCAGATTTCATCGTTTTCGTCCAAAGCGATAGTCTTGATATAGCCTTCAGCCATTTCAAGGTAACGAGGACCTTTAGCTAAAGTTCCATACAAAGTACCTACCTGGCTACGCAGACCTTTACCCAAGTCTTCCAAGCCGGCTCCGATCATCAAACCACCTTCAGAGAAAGCAGACTGAGTACGTCCGTAAACGATTTGCAAGAACAATTCACGCATAGCTGTGTTGATAGCGTCGCAAACCAAGTCGGTATTCAATGCTTCCAAAACTGTTTTTCCCGGAAGGATTTCAGATGCCATAGCAGCTGAGTGAGTCATACCTGAGCAACCGATTGTTTCAACCAATGCTTCCTGGATAACACCTTCTTTAACGTTCAAAGTCAGTTTACAAGCACCCTGCTGAGGAGCACACCAACCGATACCGTGAGTCAAACCTGAAATGTCTTTGATTTCTTTTGATTTAACCCATTTTCCTTCTTCAGGAATTGGAGCTGGACCATGATTAGGTCCTTTTTTTACAACACACATGTGTTCAACTTCGTGTGAATAAGTCATATTCTTTACGTTTTATGAGTAATAAAAAATAAGTATTTCGTAAACTTCTTATTACGGAATTTCTTCTTTAATTCGTACGCAAAGTTAGTCGTTTTATTTAGTTATGCAATCACTGAAACCTAACTTTTTGTTGGTTTTTAATGATATTTTTTGCTGAAACTCTTGTTTTGTAATCTCTGCTTGTCAAAATGTTTTTTATCTTCCGAAAGAAACCTGTATCTTTGCCGGTGGTAATATCAGCAGGATGGTAATACCTATCTGTAAGTAATAATAATTAGGTATATGAATGAAGTCGAAATTAAAGTAAAAGACGAAGACCTACGTCGTGGAGCCGAAGCTGGAATGGATGAATTTCTGAATGTGTTTATCCATAAGTATCTTGAGGTTACAGGAGGAGTAATTAATGCTGAAACGATGCCTTTACTGAATGGGTATCAGCATACATTACTAGGTTATCATTTCTTTCGTGAAGAAGTGCTTGAAGGAGGTTTTATACAGTTGATTCAAAATGGTTACGGACCATATATCTTTGATAATCCTTTTGCCAAGGCGATGCGTATGTTTGGAGCGAAAGATTTTTCAAAGCTTATTTATGATGCTAAAAAGATTTATGATGCTCATCGTGAAGATTTGGAAAAAGAATGTTCTGATGATGAGTTTATGGCAATGTATGAGCAATACGAAGCGTTTGATGATTTGGAAGAGGCCTATATGGATATGGAGGAGAGAGTTACAGCACAGATTGCTGAGTATGTAGATGAGCATTTGGAACAATTTGCAGGGATAGAGTAATCTTTGGAATTTATTGCTTGTTTTTGGTTTATAGTGAATAAAAGTTAAAAATAAAGATAGAGAAAGCAGTCTTTTTTACTCATTTTCATTTTAAGTGAAAAAAAATAAATAATAAAAGATAAATAAAGGAAGAATATGAAGACAATGAAGTTTTTTATGTTGGCATCAGCTTTTGCATCGATGATTGGATTTAGCTCTTGCTTGAATGGTGAAACTAATACAACTATTCAAGGAGCTCCTATTTTGAAAGTAGAGTCTAGTTTTATGGGAGGAACTTATTTTACAGATATATCAGGTGTTAAATATATACCTAATAAGGAGATTTTGTCAGCTGAAGGTAAATTTGCTTATGTTCCTATGCAATATGATTATAGTTTGTATAATCAGCAAGAAAACTCTTATGATATAACTTTATTAGGGGATTTATCTTACCTGAGAACTGTCACTGCAAATTATACAGAAATTCCCCAAGAGCAGACTACTGCTACTTTAGATGTTGTAGATGATGGTTATAATGCTGGTTTAGTTTGGGGAGCAAATAATGAGTATTTGCTTTTACCTTTATCTTATACTCTCCATAAAGATGTAGATAGAAATGATGAAGATGAGATGAATGAAGAATTACGAAAACATAATTTTATAATTTATACAATTCCGGGAAAGGAATTTTCTGAGAATGGGGATTCTTTAAAACTTTATCTTCGTTATACAATACAGGGGGTAGATTTATCAGAAGAAGATGCAGCAAAGAAGTATTCTGAAGAATATACTAGTAAATATGCTGATTATCGTTATTTGCAACTTAATATACCAGGTTCTGGAAATCCAAAATGGATTAGACTGGAGTTTGAAAAATCAAATAACTATAATGGTGCAACAATAGCTCCTAATGAGAAAACTAGAGAAGTAAGATCTTATCAGTTGTATCAGAAAAAATAAAAATAATTTAAGAGAGAGAAAGGTAGAGTAAGTGCATTTAAAATGCATTTAGGTGGCACGATATATGAAGGATTTATTATAAATTTATCCTGAGTATAATTCGTGCCTTCTTTTATGGAATTTTCAAAATATCTTTTAATTAATACGCTTTATAGATATTTGTGATGTAAATAAATGTTTAACCTTTTAAAGCTTAAAACTATGAAAAAGAATTTTTTGTTTATAGCTTTTGCTGTAGTATTATGTTGGGCTACTTCTTGTAATAAAGAGGATTTTACTAATTCTGATTTTATTGTAAGTCAAGGAGAGTTGTTGACAAGAAATGAAAATGATTTTGATCCTTTGAATGAAATCTCTAATAACAATGTTCCTGTTTATATTAGAAATGTTGGTAAAGGAAATACTTATATGTCTGAGGTTGGGACTTCTGTATTGTTGGAGGCTTCTGATGATGGGTCTGCTCGACAAAGATGGATAATCAATAAATTCGGTTTAGGGTTGGATATAAGTCCTATAACTCAACCTGATAAATCAATTCACGTAGTAAGAATTGGCGGTGAAAGTATTTGTAGACCTTATTTAAGTGATATTTTTCCTTTACCGGGGACAACTGGTATTTCTATGATATCTATTTCTAACTCTGTTTTTTATTACATTTGTAGTGGGTCTTCAGTTCAGCCTGGTTTTCCAATAACGTATTTGCAGCGAGAGTCAAAGGAGAGTAATAATCCTTAATTCCGCAACATAATTGATAATTATTTTTATAAGTTCCTGAGCAACATTTTGTTGCCCAGGTTTTTGCCATGTCAGCGTTTTCACTTACCTTAGTGTTGCGAATCCAAAGACAAAGAAAACCGCAACAGGCATGGCAAAGGTAGCAATAAAATCCGAAAGACTCACTCCTTTTGGAGGCATATTTCCAATCATGGAGCAATTTACCTCCCTTCTCTCCTCTACAATTGACTCAACACTTGGGTTGAGATGCAAACTCTATGGTTATCAATACAGCGAAATCATCCGCTCCCTCCTATGCGTTTACTTCTGCGGCGGTTCTTGCGTTGAGGATGTCACCGCCCACTTAATGAGTCATCTTTCCCTTCACCCCACACTCCGCACCTGTAGCGCCGACACCATCCTTAGGGCAATAAACGAACTGACCCGGGAAAACATCTCATACACGTCTGATGCCGGAAAGTCCTATGATTTCAATACGGCAGACACACTCAACACATTGCTCCTGAATTGCCTGTTGTCCACAGGGCAGTTGAAAGAGGGCGGGGAGTATGACGTTGACTTTGACCACCAGTTCATTGAGGCGGAGAAGTACGATGCAAAGCCCACGTACAAGAAATTTCTTGGTTACAGGTCCGGTGTGGCCGTTATCGGCGACATGATTGTCGGCATAGAGAACAGCGACGGCAACACCAATGTACGCTTTCACCAGAAGGACACGCTAAAGAGGATTTTGGAGAGACTTGAAGAGAAGAAGCTGACAGTCAAACGCTTCAGGGCCGACTGCGGCTCATGCTCTGAAGACATTGTGGATGAGGTCAGGAAGCATTGCAGGACATTCTACATACGCGCCAACCGCTGCTGCTCGCTCTATGATGACATCTTCGCGCTCAGAGGGTGGAAGAAGGAAGAGATAAACGGCATCGTGTTTGAGTTGAACTCCATTCTCGTTGAGAAGTGGAAGGGCAAACCGTATCGCCTGGTAATCCAGAGACAGAGACGCATGGGCAGTGGACCGGACCTGTGGGAGGGGGAATATACATACCGCTGCATCCTGACCAACGATTACGAATCATCCATGAGGGACATCGTGGAGTTCTATAACATGCGCGGTGGCAAGGAACGCGTCTTTGATGACATGAACAATGGGTTTGGATGGGACAGACTGCCTAAATCCTTCATGGCGGAAAATACCGTGTTCCTGCTCCTGACGGCACTGATACGCAATTTCTACAAGGCCATCATGCAAAGGATTGAAGTGAAGAAGTTCGGGCTCAAGGAAACCAGCCGTATCAAGACGTTTGTCTTCAAATTCATTTCAGTACCTGCCAAGTGGATTAAGACCGCAAGGCAATGTGTGCTGAATATCTACACCGACAACCATGCATATGCAGAAGCCTTCAAAACTTCTTCCGGATGATTTACATCACTTGATGGCCACTGATTGCGTATTGCCTCAAGTCGCTTTATGGGGTAAGGGGATGGTATGCGCATTGAAACGGACGCGAGGACTTAATGGTTATCTTACGAATCAAAAGTCCATTTCTCTTTATGTAGGTAGCACTTCGGGAATGGAGTTGCGGATTTAAGGATAATTTAATTTTTGGAAATTCGAATGTTGCAGATTGGGCTAAATGGGAAATATCTCCGGTTGGAGAATATACTATTGAGGATATAGAATATTCTTTTTACGATGGTGGAAGTTTAGACTCTTCTAGCGTTATAATTGATAATTATACAGTAGATAATAGAAAATCTTCTGTATCAGTGAAAAGAACTCAAACTATGTCTCATGAAATCTCAGAATCTTCTACTTTTTCTAAAACGGAAGGAATTTCTACAGAATATTCCATATCTACCTCTTCTTCGTCGGGGATTCAAGTGGGATTACCTAAGGTAACTGTAAATTCGAACTCTGAAATATCAATCTCTACTTCAACAACTAAACATGCTTCTTATGTGCAGGGGGAGGATAAAGGTGAAAAACAAACGATTACATGTTCCTATGAAGTAACAGTTCCTCCATATACTTATTATTCAATTAAAACATTAGTAAAAGAATATAGGATGAATGTGAGGTATATAGCAACATTAAAAGGAGCAGATAATGTTACTTTTAGAGTAAAAGGTACGTGGTCTGGAGTTCAAGCTATTGATACTTATCAAGAAGCTTTTGATGAAAAGAATAATCTTGTAGAAGCAGATATACGACCTATTGAGTTTTGATGAGGGCTGATGATATGATTATTGCTTTGAACTTCTAAATAGTAGTACTATTATTTATTAAAGGTGCGGATTATGCAGATAAGGCTGTGTATGTTAATGTATGTCAGCGTTTCTGTATAATTCGTGCCTTATTTTATTTCTTTTTTGTACATTTGCAGTTCCGAAGTTCGGATTTATTACAAAAAAGTAGAATAACATTGGATTATAAATCATTATTTCAGCAGATAATAGCTTTGTTGTCTACTCCAGGCAAAGCGTGGAGTGAAATTGCAGAGCGGGGGGTAGGAAGGTCAGTAATGCCTGCTTTTGTTTATCCTCTTATTGGGTTGTGTGGCTTGTCAGAGTTTATCGGAACATTTATCGGAAAAGATTTTTCATCCGTTATGTTCCAGGTAGCCTTGACTCGTTGTTGTGCTGTAGCTGTAGCTTTGTTCGGTGGTTTTTTTCTTTCAGCTTATTTATTGGATAAGTTGAATCATAACTGGCTGGGAGGGAAAGATTCTTACGACCGGATACTTGTGTTTGTGGGCTATTCTATGGTAGTTACTTTTGTATTGAATATCGTCAGTGGACTGTTTTCTATAGTTGTACTGCACTGGATATTGCAAATATATACCATTGTAATTGTATTCGAGGGGGTACGCAGATGGCTTAAGGTTGAGGAGAACAAACAGACTGCCTTTACTCTTGTGGCTACTATCATCATTTTGGTGTGTCCTGCTATTATCGAATTTATATTTAATAAGTTATCAGTAATATTGAATTAATGAAAACAAACGCCGGTAATATAAATATTAAGAATAAACGTGCTTCGTTCGACTATGAGTTTGTCGATACGTACACAGCCGGAATTGTGTTGACCGGAACTGAGATAAAGTCTATTCGTCAGGGAAAAGCAAGTTTGGTTGATACGTTTTGTTTCTTTTCCCGTGGAGAGTTGTGGGTAAAGAATATGCATATAGCTGAATATTTTTACGGTTCGTACAACAATCATTCAGCTCGTCGGGACCGTAAGTTGTTGCTGACGAAAAAAGAACTTCGTAAACTTGAACGTACTTCTGCCGAGCCTGGATTTACCATTGTTCCGACTCGTCTGTATATTAATGAAAAAGGGTTGGCGAAGGTTGTGATTGCTTTGGCAAAAGGTAAGAAACAATACGATAAACGCCAGACGTTGAAAGAAAAAGAAGATAAGCGTATGATGGATCGCATGTTCAAGCGATGATCGGGAAAGATGGTGCAGACAATTACAGTTTATATAAGTTGTCTGCATCGTGTTTTTGGCATATGAGGAAAACGATTCCCTGTGTTTTAAATTTAAATAGAGCTTTTTCAAAATGCAACAACTAATAAACGAACGTATTCTCGTGCTCGACGGAGCCATGGGAACGATGATACAGCAATACAACCTTTCGGAAGCTGATTTTCGGGGAGAGCGTTTCAAGGATCTTCCAGGATTGCTGAAAGGGAACAATGATATGTTGTGCCTGACTCGGCCGGATGTTATAGAGGAAATACACCGTAAGTATTTAGAGGCAGGAGCTGATATCATCGAAACAAATACATTTAATGCAACTGCTGTTTCGATGGCAGATTATCATATGCAGGCTTATTGCCGTGAGATAAATCTTGCGGCAGCTCGTCTGGCCCGTAAAATTGCTGATGAATATACAGCGAGAACTCCCGAAAAACCACGCTTTGTTGCCGGTTCGGTAGGACCGACCAACAAAACTTGCTCGATGAGTCCGGATGTAAATAATCCCGCTTTTCGTGCATTGACATTCGATGAACTTTCTGAAGCTTACCGTGAACAAATGGAGGCTTTGCTTGAAGGGGGAGTAGATGCTATTCTGATAGAAACAATTTTCGATACGCTGAATGCGAAAGCTGCTGTTCTGGCCGCAGAAACAGCTATGCAGAATTTGGGAAGAAAAGTTCCTTTAATGCTTTCTGTTACGGTCTCGGATGTTGCTGGACGCACGTTGTCGGGACAGACGCTTGATGCGTTTTTGGCTTCGGTACAGCATGCTGATATCTTTTCCATCGGACTGAACTGCTCTTTTGGTGCCAGACAGTTGAAACCTTTCCTGGAGCAGTTGGCCCGTCGTGCTCCTTATTATATAAGTGCTTACCCTAATGCCGGACTTCCTAATAGTCTGGGGCAATACGACCAGACACCCGAAGAAATGGCTGCCGAAGTCAAGGAGTATATCGATGAAGGACTGGTGAATATAATCGGTGGATGCTGTGGTACTACCGAAGCATATATTGCCAAGTATCAGGAACTTATTAAAGATGCCAAACCTCATGCGCCTGCTCCGAAACCGGATTATCTCTGGCTTTCTGGGCTGGAACTGTTGGAAGTGACTCCTGAAATTAATTTTGTCAACGTGGGTGAGCGCTGTAATGTGGCCGGTTCACGTAAGTTTCTTCGTTTGATAAACGAAAAGAAATACGATGAAGCTTTGTCGATAGCCCGCAAGCAGGTAGAAGACGGCGCGTTGGTTATCGATGTTAACATGGACGACGGATTGCTTGATGCTGCTGAGGAGATGACAACCTTCCTCAATCTGGTTGCATCAGAACCGGATATTGCCCGTGTGCCTGTTATGATAGACTCTTCCAAGTGGGAAGTTATTTTGGCAGGACTGAAATGTGTGCAGGGAAAATGTATCGTCAACTCTATTTCACTGAAAGAAGGCGAAGAAGCTTTTGTTGAGCATGCCCGTACCGTCAAGCAGTACGGAGCGGCAGTCATCGTGATGGCTTTCGACGAGAAAGGACAGGCCGATACATTTGAACGGAAGATAGAAGTTTGCGAACGGGCTTATCGTATTCTTACAGAGAAGGTCGGTTTCCGTCCTCAGGATATAATCTTCGATCCGAACGTGCTGGCAGTGGCTACTGGTATCGAGGAACATAATAATTATGCTGTCGATTTTATTAAAGCTACAGGTTGGATTCGCCGTCACCTTCCGGGCGCACACGTCAGCGGAGGAGTAAGTAATCTTTCTTTCTCTTTCCGTGGCAACAATTATATACGTGAGGCAATGCATGCAGTATTCCTTTATCATGCTATTCAGCAGGGTATGGATATGGGTATTGTCAATCCGGGAACTTCTGTACTTTATACAGATATACCTTCGGATATCCTGGAACGGATTGAGGATGTGGTGCTGAACCGTCGTCCGGATGCAGCTGAACGCTTGATTGAAACAGCTGAAAAACTGAAAGCGGAAAAGGAGAACTCGGGTGAGCAGCAAACAGCCAGTTCACATCTTGCCTGGCGTGAAGGGACGACTGTAGAAGAACGTTTACAATACGCACTGGTAAAGGGTCTTGGCGATTATCTGGATGAAGACTTGCATGAAGCACTTGCCAAATATCCGGATGCTGTCAGCATTATCGAGGGTCCGCTTATGTCGGGAATGAATCATGTCGGTGATTTATTCGGTTCCGGTAAGATGTTCTTGCCTCAGGTTGTAAAGACAGCACGTACTATGAAAAAAGCGGTAGCTATCCTTCAGCCCTATATTGAGACGGAAAAAAAGGAAGGGGCACGCAGTGCAGGAAAAGTGCTGTTGGCTACAGTAAAGGGAGATGTACACGATATCGGTAAGAATATTGTTTCTGTGGTTATGGCATGCAATAATTACGAAATTATCGACTTGGGCGTAATGGTTCCTGCAGAAAAGATTGTTGAAACGGCTATTCGTGAGAAGGTAGATATTATCGGCTTGAGCGGACTTATTACACCGTCGCTGGAAGAAATGGTGCATGTCGTTTCAGAACTGGAACGTGCCGGACTTGATATTCCTGTAATGATTGGCGGTGCTACAACTTCCAAACTTCATACAGCTTTGAAGATTGCTCCGGTTTATCATGCTCCGGTAGTATATATGAAAGATGCTTCACTGAATGCTCCGGTGGCAGCACGCCTGATGAATCTTGATTTTCGAAGTACATTTGCAGAAGAACTGGAAAGTGAATACCGTGAGCTTCGTGAAAAGAATAAGACCAAACAGGTAAAGACGGTTTCACTCGAGGAAGCACAGAAAAATAAATTGAATCTCTGGGAATAGTCTTTGTAGACAAACTGATTTATATTCTGTTATAAGGCATGGCATATCAAATTTTTAGTGATATGTCATGCCTTTTTCCGTATTCTTTGTATTTTTATCACCATATTGAAAAACACGACGTGATAATGAAAACACAATTTTGTTCTTTTTTACTTTGCTGGATAATCTTTTGTGAGTTTTTGCCGGCTCAGTCTGTATGCGGATATCGTTCGTTGGATGTTACAAATCCTATAGAGTTTTTAGGAAATAAGATTCTCTATGAAGGAAAGGAAATAGAGTTGGGAGAGAAAACCTTTTTTATCGATGGGCAGCTGTCCGATGAAGTGACGGTCAGATATCCTTTTGTTTTCAATAGCTTTAATGAAGCAGCCAAGGCTTTTGTTGCCGGAACAGAAGCAGGGCCTATGAAAGTATATATAGCTCCTTATGTATATTGGATTGATAATCCTGATGATCCTCAGGTAAGGGTAGGAAAAGACGGTAAAGAACCTTTCGGACTGGTAGTAAAATGTCCTTATCTGCATCTTGTCGGGTTAACCAAAAATCCTGAAAATGTAGTGCTTGCTTCCAGTCGCGGTCAGACACAGGGAGCTGTAGGAAACTTCACGATGTTTGATTTCTGGGGAGATGGTCTGTCGGTGAAGAATCTTACGATGGGAAACTATTGTAATGTCGATCTGGAATTTCCTTTAAAGAAAGAATTAGGACGTAAAAAAAGAATGTCTGCCATTACCCAGGCGCATGTAGCCTATTGTCATGGAGATAAAATTGTGGCAGAAAATGTCCGTTTCATCAGCCGCTTGAATATGAATCCTTTGAATGGGGCAAAACGTATTTTGTTCTATAAATGTTATATGGAAAGTACCGACGATGCGTTGACTGGTACAGGAGTCTACCTGAACTGTACGTTGAAGTTTTATGGTCAGAAACCATTCTGGCGGACGGATATGGGAGGGGCTGTTTTCTTGAACAGTGATTTTTATGTATGTCATGACGAAGACCGTCAGTATTTTTGTAAAGGAGTGGGACCTTTGACTGTTGTCGATTGCCGGTTTCATGTCCGAAAGCCTGTATATGCAGGCTGGACACACGAGCCGTCCGACTGGTTACGGTGTTACCAGTATGGTGTAACGATGAATGGACAGCCTTACGTAATAGGTGCGGACAAGCCTTATAATACAGTATGTATGGAGCAGGAAAATGTACTTCACGCATACCGCCTGACAGATGAAAATGGTAAGGTAATTTACAACACTTATAATTTACTTCGGGGAGATGATGACTGGGATCCGCTTCAAGTGAAGGATTGTGTACGGGCAATCGGAGAACATGATGGCAGGGATTATGCGAATCTGCCGGTTTGTTTGTCGGTTACTCCGCTGGTTGCCTCTGTACAGACCGGAGGCAATCCGGTGAAGTTGGCTGCCAACGTAAAAAGACACTGCAATTATGTGCAGCAGGGAAGCTCTGTTCGCTGGAAGATTCAGCCGGGATATGAAAAGTATGTCAGCCTGTCTGCCGGAGAAGACGGGACGTGTGTGGTCAAGGCAATGAATCATGAGGACGAAACCAAACATTTCACTGTTGTAGCCTATACGGAAGATGGATTGGAATGTGCAGTAGAACTGACAGTTGCTCCCGATTTTGTGGAAGCTCCTGCTTTTGTGGAAGTGCCGAAGCTGGAAATAGCAGATGGAAAAGCAATGGTAAGTTACGAACTGGATTTGCAGGGACGGAAAGATGAGTCGCTGATTACCTGGTATCGGGCTGTTGACAAGGAGGGTAAAACGAAATATCCGGTAGCAGTGTCACGGTTGGCTAAGCCCGAAACAACCTATAGATTAACAAAAGAAGACGTTGGATATTATCTTATGGCAACGGTAGCACCCAAACATTTGCGTTGTCATCCCGGTAAAGAATATACGGTGATTTCTTCATCACCTGTTGATAGGAAACAGGTAAATCCGGTAGATGTATTCGAAACTGATTTTCGAAATTTTCCTTGTTCCAATCAGCCTGTATTGTATTCCGGCGGATGGACAATAGGAGGATACAAGCCTCTTGATACGGAAGGTTACGATTGGGAACTTTTCTCCGATAAGGACTATTGGGTGTATGGAGAGGGAATGAACGGATCACGCGGAACGGGTTTGCTGCAGGCGCAGCGTGGAGCACGGCTGTTATATACTCCATTGGAAGGTAGATATGGAGACATGAAAATAACCTTGAATGTAGATCCGAGCAAAACCGCAGGACAAGGATTTGGAAGTGCTACGGGGCAATATATGGATATCTGTATCAAGTTCGATACCCGTACTCTGACTGGATATGCTTTGCGTATTATCCGTACGACAAAATACAGCAATGCGGTCGATTTCATGCTGATGAAATACGAAAATGGCAGGACTACTGCGATTTCTCTTCCGGTATCTTCCACCTGTTACCGTACCGACTGCACCATTGTACTTGAGGTTAAAGGAAGTAAGTTGACGGCCCATGCCGAAACTTCCACTCCGCTTTCATCTCCTGTAACGGACGAGAATCTGAAACCGTCTGTAAGTTTGGAGGCTGATATCGTTCCTAATGCTTGGGGAGGTATGGGGATTCAGCATACGGGAAGTTGTGGAGAGAGTACTACCATGCTGCATCACCTGAAAATAGAATGGATGGGCGTTTCGGCTAGCAAATGATAAGTGATTAGAATGCAGAAAAGGAAAATATGAACAGCCCTTCACGATATATGGGGAGTAATAGAGGTTGCCTTTCTTTTTCTCGATTATAAACAGACGGAAACCAGTAACGACGCACAGATAGAACAATACATTTCTCCGGTGAACTTGCGTGCGTCGGGATATATTAAGAAAATTTATTTCACCGAACATCAGTCGGTCAAGAAGGGAGATACCTTGCTGGTGCTCGATGACCGTGAATACCGTATCCGAGTGATGGAGGCTGAAGCTGCCTTGAAAGATGCAATGGCTGGAGCTACGGTAATAGATGCTACCTTACAGACTACACAGAATTCGGCTTCTGTTTATGAGGCTTCTATTGCCGAAATTGAAATTCGTCTGGCTAAACTCGAAAAAGACCGTCAGCGTTATGAAAACTTGCTGAAGCGGAATGCGGCAACACCGATACAGCTGGAACAGATTGAAACGGAATATGAGGCTACACGAAAGAAACTGGAGGCTACAAAGCGTCAGCAAAAAGCTGCCATGTCGGGCATTAAGGAAGTTTCCAATCGCAGAGAAAGTACGGAAGCTGCCATACAACGTGCTACGGCCGCACTCGAAATGGCACGACTTAACCTTTCGTATACTGTTGTGTTGGCTCCTTGTGACGGGAAGCTGGGACGTCGTGCATTGGAAGAGGGACAATATATTGGTGCCGGACAAAGCATTACGTATATTCTTCCTGATACGCAGAAGTGGGTGATAGCTAATTATAAGGAAACTCAGGTAGAGAATCTTCACGTGGGACAGGAAGTCCGTATTACAGTAGATGCAATCAGCGATAAGGAGTTTACCGGAAAGATTACAGCTATTTCTGGAGCAACCGGCTCGAAATATTCACTTGTTCCGACTGATAACTCTGCCGGAAACTTTGTCAAGATTCAGCAGCGTATTCCGGTACGTATTGATTTTACGAACCTTTCATCGGAAGACAATGAACGTCTGGCTGCCGGAATGATGGTAGTGGTAAAAGCCAGACAGTAAAAATAAGACAAACATGTTTTTCAGTTTCTAATAAATTAGAATTATGCCTTCGTGTCCGAAAAATTATCCGTTTTATAATTGGGTTCCCAAACCTTTGGGTATTCTTATTCTGTTGCTGTTATTTATTCCGATTCTTACGGCAAGCGGAGTGTATACGGTAAACAGTGGCGAGATGCTGAGCGGGCTGTGTATTCAGTCTGAACATATTCAGTTTGTTGGTTTTCTTACTTCTGTAGGAATGGCGGCTTTCTCTCCGTTCTTTTATGAACTGGTCTGTATCCGCCGTGAGAAAATGATGTGCATCGTAGGCTTTTCGCTGCTTTATATATTGAGTTACGTATGTGCCAAGACCGATAGTATTTACCTGCTGGCTGTCTGTAGTGTGGTGATGGGATTTCTGCGCATGGTGCTGATGATGGTCAATCTGTTCACGCTTATCAAATATGCGTTCAAGATGGAGGCTACCCGAAATATAACTCCGGGCAATGAACCTGTGGATGGTGAAGGATGGGATAAGCTGGACCGTGAAAAGAGTACCAGTATGCCTACCATTTATCTGTTTTTCATGATTCTGGGGCAGATAGGAACTTCGCTCACTGCATGACTGGCTTATGAGTACGAATGGCAGTATGTATATTATTTCATGATGGGGGCGTTGCTATTATCTATTCTGGTTGTGTTTATCACCATGCCTTATCATAAATATGTGGGCAAACGTTTTCCTATCAACTTGCGTAAGTTTGGCAGTGTGGTAATATTTTGCGTGATGTGTTCGGCTGCTATTTATGTGCTGGCGTATGGAAAGGTGCTCGACTGGTACGATTCTCCATCTATTTGCTGGGCTACCGCGACGGCTGTTGTGTTTGCCATACTGTTTGTCTATATGGAACGTAACCATAATTCGCCTTATTTTCTGATGGATGTGTTTAAGTTGCGCTCTATCCGTATGGGTATCCTGCTCTTTCTGTTGCTGATGATTTTCAACTCCAGTGCCATGTTTGTCAGTGTGTTTGCAGGAGTTGGTATGAAGATAGACAACTGGCAGAATGCGTCGCTTAATAACTGGAGTATAGCCGGTTATTTTATCGGTTGCATTATTGCTATTGCCATGGGATCAAAAGGAGTACATCTGAAATACCTTTTCTCGATGGGCTTTGTTCTGATAGGACTTTCCAGCCTGTTTATGTATTTTGAGGTACAGACCGACGGCTTGTACGAGCGCATGAAATATCCGGTTATTATCCGTTCTGCCGGAATGATGCTACTTTATTCGCTGACAGCTGTACATGCCAATCAGCGGATGCCTTATAAATATCTGTCTACCTGGATTTGTATCATGTTGACAGTGCGTATGGTACTGGGACCGGGGGCTGGAACTGCTATCTATACCAATGTGATGCAGCATCGTCAGCAACACTATGTAACTCGCTTTGCTCACGATATGGATCAGTTGAATACAGAGGTAGCAGCCTCATATAATCAGACGGTTCAAGGGATGATGTATCAGGGAAAAAGTGAAAAGGAAGCACATAATATGGCAGCTCTTTCAACAAAAGGGCGTGTGCAGGTACAGGCTACTTTGGCTGCTGTAAAAGAAATGTCGGGATGGACATTCTACGGCTGTATGGCATGTGCCGTTCTTATGCTGGTAATTCCGTGGAGAAAAAGAAAGCTGGATTTACAGACATAAAATACTTTACACTCGTTCATTTATTTGCTTTATACATCACGGTGGAGCGTATTTCATTTCTTAATCTGACTTTTCGGTGGAAAAGTACCTATGAAAGCTCCCCGTGATGTATTTTTATTTTCTTGTTTCATGATGGGAATATAGAAAAATCTTACCTTAGTGGCAGACTTTAATTTTAGTTTTATGGGGATGGATGCTAAGGAACAAGAAATGCGTTTAACACGTTTTGAGCGCGATTTGATGGCGGGAAAAGATATTTGCTGCCTGGAAGGGGAAGTTAAAGCTTTTCCGAAGATATTGTGTAAGCCCTTCCTGATGAATTATGTGGGACTGATTGTGTGTGAAAAAGGATATTTCTGTTTCGATGTAGATAAAAAGAAGTTTACAGCCCGGGCAGGGGAAACGGTTTTTCTTTCCGAAGGGAATAATTTTTCAATAGGAGAACTGTCTGATGATTTACGTGTGAGCATACTGTTTTATCATATAGATCCGATACGTGAGATTTTAGGCAGTTCGATTGTGGCAATGTATTTGTATACGACACTGACTCCCGAACCATGCTATGTATGGACTTCCGGAGAAGAAAGCGATTTGGCACGTTATATTGCATTGCTGGGAAGACATAGGAAGAGTGCGCAGAATCCGTTTGATAATCATGAGTGTAAGTTGTTGTTACTGGCATTGACTTACCGTTTGTGTTCTATTTACAGCCGGCGGATTATCGAAGAAAAAAATGTAGCGGGACATAAGATTGATACTTTTATCAAGCTCATTCGGTTGATTGAAAAGTATTATATGCAAGAGAGGGGAGTAGCTTTTTATGCCGATAAGTTGTGTCTTTCTCCCAAATATCTTTCAGTATTATCGAAATCGGTTTGCGGATATACGGTGCAGGAACTGGTTTTCAGAGCTATTATCCGGAAGAGCATTTTCTGGCTGAAGAATACCAACAAGAGTGTACAAGAGATATCGGATGACTTGAATTTTCCGAATGCTTCTTTTTTCGGGACATTTTTTAAGAAGCAGACGGGACTTGCTCCTTCGTATTACCGGATTTCTGCTGAGGAGTAAAATTGTTTCGGTATTTAATAGGGCTTTTTAAAGCTAAAATAAAATATTCAGAAATGGTTGTGTTTAAAAGTTTGAATATCAAAGTGATATGCGGACTTTGTGATGGGCATGATAGAACTCTTTTGGCTGATGTTGATTGCTTGATTTCGGATTGTAAGTTTATTATTTATGAGTTTCAAGTTTTAATATACTGCTGTTTTCAACCGTTCAGTTTGGTTTGAAACACGTGTTTTGGAACACTTCAGGAAGTATGTCGAAAAACTTCAGCAAAAGTTAGGAAAAACATCATGAATTTTTCTGAAAAATCGTACAAAGTCTGTTAGCTTTTGTACAAAAAAATAAGGCAAATTGCCCGTGTTTTTTAGATATTATGCAGTCGGTTGGATTGCCTTCTGCATTAAGGTACGGGCAAGTTGCCTGTTGGCTTGTAAGTGACTGATATTTTTATTCTTGATTCAGTTCTGCCAGAAAGCTGGCAGCTTTCTCAAGGGTTTCCGGTTTTCCTATATCAATCAGATGAAGCTCTTCGGTCAGACATCCACCAATTCGGGCTTCCCCACATGTTTGCAAATAGAAATCCATGATGGGGAATTTGCCTTTCCACCGTTCGTCCATGTATCGGAAAAGGGAAGGGGAGATGACGTGAATGCCACTGAAGGCATATTCCTGATATTTTGTTGCGTCATATTCGAAGCCTTCGGGTTTGGTCTGTCCGGTATCTTTATTAACCCATCCTCTCAGATATGCCTGTTTGTCGAACAGCAGATAGCGGGCTGTGGTTCGTTTGCTTGCCAACAGGGTAGCATCATTGCCACTGTGCAGGTGGGATTCGTATAAGGCTTTCAGGTCGGTATCGGAGAGGATATCGACGTTATGTATCAGGAATGGTTCGTTTCCCTGAAAAAATGGTGCGGCTTTTTTGATACCTCCTCCCGTATCGAGCAACTGTTCACGTTCGTCGCTGATATGAATTGTCAGTCCGAAATTCTGGTTGGCTTCAAGAAAGTCGATGATCTGTTCTCCGAAATGATGTATGTTGATAACCAGTTCGTTGAATCCGGATTGTTTTAGTTTCAGGATGACGTGTTCCAGCATCGGACGTCCGTTTACGGGTACGAGTGCTTTGGGCATATGGTCGGTCAGCGGTTTCAGGCGAGTTCCCAGTCCCGCTGCAAATATCATGGCTTTCATATTGTTATCGGGGTTCTAAAATTTGTTCAATATGTTGTTCGCGGTGTATCAGGCGGATGCGTATACCGAATTTTTCGTTCAAGTGGTGCGCTACGTGTTCTGCCGAATATACGGAACGGTGCTGTCCTCCGGTACAGCCGAAGCAGATAGAGAGGTTGGTAAACCCTCTTTCCAGAAAGCGCTGTACATGAGCATCAGCCAGTGCGTCTACGTGTTCCAGAAATTGGAGTATTTCACCGTCCTGTTCCAGAAAGTCGATAACCGGTTTGTCGCGTCCGGTCAGTTGCTTGTATTGTTCGTACTTTCCCGGATTGTGCACGGCACGGCAGTCGAATACATATCCGCCTCCGTTTCCTGACGGGTCTTCGGGAATACCTTTCTTATACGAAAAACTCATTACGCGTACGGTGAGTTTCCTTCTGTTTCGTATGCTGGCAAACTGGGGAAGTTCTGTCAGTTTGCGTAGCATGAGGCATAAGTAGGGATATTCAGGAAAATCTGTTTCCAGCAGTTGACGGAGATTTTCGATGGCATACGGTACACTTTGTATGAAATGTGCCTTTTTCTCAAAATATCCACGGAAACCGTATGCGCCTAGAACTTGCAGAGTACGGAACAGTACAAAGTGACGGAGGGTGGTGAGGAACTGCTCCTTATCAATCGCGTGATAGGGGCGAAGAGCATCGAGGTACTCATCCAGAAGCTCCTGACGGAGCGAATCGGGATAGTTTGCCTTTGCCTGCCAGAGGAAAGATGCCACATCGTAATAGAAAGGTCCCTTGCGTCCTCCCTGAAAATCGATAAAGTACGGTTTTTCTTCCCGTATCATGATATTGCGGCTCTGAAAATCACGGTACATGAATACCTGTGGTTCTATCTGAAGAAGGGTATCTGCCATACGTTCGAAATCATCTTCCAGTAGATTTTCCTGAAACTCCAGTCCGGTAGCTTTAAGAAAACAATACTTGAAATAGTTCAGGTCCCACAGAATGCTGCGACGGTTGAATGCCGCCAGTGGATAGCAATAACTGAAGTCCATGTCCTTGCTTCCCTCAAACTGTATCTGTGGAAGCAGGCGGATAGTTCGTTTCAATATATTTGTTTCTTCATCACTGAAGTTACCGCTTTCTCTTCCTTGTTTGATAAGTTGGAACAGTGAGATATCTCCCAAGTCATCTTGCAGGTAGGCCGACTGGTCGGTTGCTTCGGCAAGTATACGGGGTACGGGCAAACCTTTTTGTGAGAAATGTCTGGCCATGTAGATAAATGCACGATTTTCTTCGGTGGAGGTTCCATATACACCGATGAGGCTTTCCTTGCCTTTCAAGCGAAAGTATTTGCGATTGGAGCCTGCTCCCGGCAAAGGTTCGATACTTGTTGGAGCTTCTCCAGTATATGATTGATAAAGTTGTGCGAGT
The DNA here is from genome assembly GCF_000154845.1 of Phocaeicola coprocola DSM 17136. Taxonomy (GTDB): domain Bacteria; phylum Bacteroidota; class Bacteroidia; order Bacteroidales; family Bacteroidaceae; genus Phocaeicola; species Phocaeicola coprocola. The sequence goes on from NZ_DS981479.1 coordinate 46,305, forward strand.
AATTCGGTATTCATACTATCTTTTATTACATAAACTTATAATACAAGGACAAAGATAGATATAAAAAGCTGAAAGAAAGAAAGGGATAAAAAGAAAAAGGTCTGAACAGAAACTGCTCAGACCTTGGTAGCCCGTGGGGGAATCGAACCCCCCTTTCAAGAATGAAAATCTTGCGTCCTAACCGATAGACGAACGGGCCATCCTTATACATCGGATTAACCGTATGTTTTGTTTTGGTAGCCCGTGGGGGAATCGAACCCCCCTTTCAAGAATGAAAATCTTGCGTCCTAACCGATAGACGAACGGGCCATCCTTTGTTTGTGTTGAGGTGTTTCTCAATCACGGGTGCAAAGGTACGCATTATTTTTGAATCTGCAAGTGTTTTGCACAAAAAATGCAGAAAAATGCATATTTTTTTCTTTTTCCCCCTCTGAAAGGGGTAAAAAAGGGGAAAACTGCTTTGTGCAGGTAGCGTTTTATGAATTATAGATCTTCCGGATCGGCAGTGTCTTCCAGTCTGTTTTCCCAAAGGTATTTTTGTGTTTCTTTGACGGCAACTCCCGATAAGAAGATGAGGGAAATCAGATTAGGAACTGCCATCAGTGCGTTTACGCTGTCGGCAATATTCCATACTGCTTGTAAATTCATGGTGGAACCAAAGTAAATGGATGAAATCCATATAACACGATATATTCGCAGGAGTTTTTTCCCTCCTAAATATTCGATGGCTTTTCCCGAGTAATATCCCCAGCCTAAAATGGTAGAAAAGGCAAAGGTCAGAATACCGATTGCCAGGATGCTGGTACCTACATAAGGAATTTTACCAAAGGCTGCTTTGGTCAATGCTCCACCTTGTGTATAATCGATGTCAGGAAATGCGAGTACACTGGTAACCAGCACCAATCCCGTCAGCGCACAGATAATGACGGTGTCCCAGAATGTTCCGGTAGAAGAAACCAGTGCCTGACGTACCGGGTTGCGAGTTTGTGCCGCTGCTGCCACAATAGGTGCCGAACCAAGTCCGGATTCGTTGGAGAAAAGTCCGCGGGCAATACCGTAACGTGCTGCGAGCATGACACTCGTTCCTAGAAATCCTCCTCCTGCGGCATGTGGAGTAAACGCAGAACTGATGATGAGTTTGAAGGCTTCTCCCAAATAGGCGTGGTTCAGAATGAGGATATAAATACATCCTCCTATATAGAGGATAGCCATCAGAGGGACCAGCGTCATACATACACGGGCAATACCTTTTACTCCGAAGAAGATAACCAGTGCGATGCCTAGTGCCACTACTATACCGGTGATATGTTCGCTTACTCCGTATGTCTCTTGCATCAGTAAGGCAATAGAGTTAGCTTGTACCGTACTTCCGATACCGAATGCTGCCATGGCTGTAAAGATGCAGAATAAAATGCCCAGCCATTTTTGCTTCAGTCCTCGTTCCAGTGCGTACATCGGACCACCAAGCATTTCTCCGCTGGATGTTTTTACGCGGTATTTAATGGCAAGAAGCCCTTCGGCATATTTTGTGGCAATTCCGAAAACTCCGGTCAGCCAGCACCAGAATACGGCACCGGGACCTCCGAATGCAACGGCAGTCGCCACACCGATGATGTTTCCTGTTCCAATAGTTGCTGCCAGTGAAGTGGCAAGCGCGCCAAATTGACTGACATCGCCTTCAGAATCAGGATCTTTTTTAAAAGAAAGTCGTATCGCTGTAAATATTTTGCGTTGTGGAAACTTTAACCGTATGGTCAGAAAAATGTGAGTTCCCAGTAGTAATATAATCATCGGCCATCCCCAGAGAAAGGAGCTGACCGATGCTGTTATTTGTTCGAATAATTCCATGCAAATATTAAAATCGTTAAGGTTGCATTGTTTCTACTTCACCCAAGCTTTTTTCGATGTCTTTATCTGTCAATGTATAGTTGGTTAAGTTTCCAGATAAATATTGGTCGTATGCACTCATATCTATCAGACCGTGTCCGGATAGGTTAAACAGAATAACCTTTTCTTCACCCGTTTCCTTACATTTGTTGGCCTCTTGTATGGCAGCAGCAATGGCGTGACACGATTCGGGGGCAGGGATGATGCCTTCGGCACGGGCAAACAGACATCCGGCTTCGAATGTTTCCAGTTGCTGTATGTCTACGGCTTCCATCAAATGATCTTTCAAAAGTTGTGATACGATAACTCCTGCTCCATGGTAACGCAATCCACCTGCATGAATGTTGGCAGGTGTAAAGTTATGTCCCAGTGTAAACATCGGCAGAAGAGGAGTATATCCGGCTTCATCACCAAAGTCGTATTCAAACTTTCCTCTTGTCAGTTTCGGACAGGAAGCCGGTTCGGCAGCTACGTAACGGGTTTGTTTTCCTTCCAGAATAGTATGACGCATGAAGGGGAAGCAGATGCCTCCAAAGTTTGAACCTCCACCAAAACATCCGATGATGATATCTGGATATTCGCCGGCCATTTCCATCTGTTTTTCTGCTTCCAGACCAATGATGGTTTGATGAAGCGTTACATGGCTCAGTACAGATCCTAATGTATACTTACAGTTCGGAGTTGTACGTGCCAGTTCGATGGCTTCGGAAATGGCTGTACCCAGTGATCCCTGGTGATTAGGATACTTGGTCAATATATTTTTTCCGGCGCGTGTTGACATAGAAGGTGAAGGAGTAACCTGTGCTCCGAAAGTCTGCATGATGCTGCGTCGGTATGGCTTCTGTTCATAACTGATTTTTACCTGATAAACGGCAGCCTCCAGTCCGAATACTTTTGCGGCATACGAAAGGGCTGCTCCCCATTGTCCGGCTCCGGTTTCGGTTGTAATATTGCTGACACCTTCTTTTTTACAGTAATAAGCCTGTGCCAGTGCAGAGTTCAGTTTATGCGAGCCAATAGGGCTGACACTTTCGTTCTTGAAATAGATATGTGCCGGTGTTCCTAAAGCTTTTTCCAAACCATATGCACGAACCAACGGAGTACTTCGATAATACTTGTACATCTCACGTACTTCTTCGGGAATTTCTATCCATGTATCGGTCTGGTTAAGCTCCTGATGACATAATTCTTTTGCAAAAATAGGATACAAATCTTCCGGTTTAAGCGGTTCGCGTGTAGCTGGATTCAGAGGAGGCATGGGTTTGTTTTTCATGTCAGCCTGAATATTATACCAATATTTAGGAATTTCATCTTCCGGTAAAATGAATCTTTTCTGTTTATTGCTCATAAATGTTTGCTTTTTGATTGATTTTTCAAAAATAAGTAAAACAATGTAATATTACAACCGTTTTTGGTTTTTATTTGTTATTTTGATGTTTTTATGCCTTAAAACCGTGCACGGCGTTTCTTGAACATAAGTAGATGATAGCTTGTTTTAATGAAAGTTTTTCTTCAGAAAGATCTATTCAGAGTATAAGATGATGTTGACTTTACTAATAGAGTAGATGGGGAAAAACAAATATGTAATAAAGTCATGCTTTTAATCGGAAAACCGATAATTATAAATACATTTGCGTGCAAGTGTTAATATAAAAACAGTTTTAGTATGGATTCTTTAGAAAGGCTCTTGCTTTATCGTAAGAAACTGATATTACCTCGTATTTATCAAGTCATAAATTGGTTCATGTGGATTACGTATTTTTGCGCAATCCTGTTTTTGGCTACTTTGGTTTATGAACATGGATTTATGATTTCATCGGATGAGGCAAAGGCTATTCGTATTATATATAAGAGTGTATGGATTGTTTTTTTGCTGTCGGCTACAGTGCAGATTGTTTTTCAATCAGATGAGGACGGACAGAAAAATACATTTTGGTCATGGGTAATTAATGTCTTGCTGTATCTGACTTTACTTCCTGTGCTGTTCAAGAAACCGGATGCTGGAGATGAAGGTGTTTATTGGACATGGATGTTCTTTCATAGTCATTATTATCGGATAGCTATTTTATTATTATATTCTTTATTGCAGTTGTCCAGTAGCTTGGTACGATTGTTGGGCAGGCGTACTAATCCTTCTCTTATTTTAGCTTCCAGCTTTTTGGTTATAATATTTATTGGGGCTGGATTGCTGATGCTTCCCAGAGCAACTTATCATGGAATTTCGTGGATAGATGCATTGTTTACTGCAACTAGTGCTACGTGTGTTACCGGACTGGTTTCGGTTGATGTTCCGTCTACCTTTACACTGGAAGGACAAATTATTATCATTTTGCTTATCCAGATAGGAGGATTGGGAGTTATGACACTGACAAGTTTTTTTGCCATGTTTTTTATGGGAAATACTTCTTTATATAATCAGCTGGTAGTTGGCGATATGATAAGTTCTAATTCATTGAATTCTCTTTTATCCACCTTATTATATATTCTAGGATTCACATTAGCTATCGAAGGTATTGGTATGGTGATTATCTGGTATTCTATACACAATACTCTGGGAATGACGTTGCAACAGGAAATATATTTTGCAGCCTTCCATTCGGTTTCAGCATTTTGTAATGCCGGATTTTCTACTTTGCCGGGTAACTTAGGAAATGCGGCGGTTATGCAAAACCATAACTTGCTTTTTATAACCGTTTCATTTCTGATTATTTTGGGAGGTATTGGTTTCCCTATTTTGGTGAATCTGAAAGAAACGCTTTTTTATTATTTACGTTATCTGAAATGGAAGTGTTTCGGGCGTTCGTCTCATTTTCCAAAACAGGTCCATTTATATAATTTGAATACACGTATTGTTTTGATAATGACAGCTATTTTGCTTGTGCTGGGTACGTTGGCTATTGCTCTTTACGAGTGGAACAATGCATTTTCTGGCATGGAAGTTACAGATAAATGGGTACATGCTTTCTTCAATGCGACATGTCCGCGTACGGCTGGATTTGTCAGTGTCGGGCTGACTACGCTGTCTACACAGACTTTGTTGCTGATGATTATACTGATGATCATAGGAGGGGGTACGCAGTCTACCGCAGGTGGAGTAAAGATAAATGTGTTTGCTGTTATACTTCTGAATTTGTGGGCGGTCATTAGAGGAGCAAATCGGGTAACTATTTTCCAGAGAGAATTGTCGGATGATTCGATCCGCCGCTCAAATGCAGTGCTTATGTTGTATCTTATCATTCTGTCTGCTGCAATTTTTGTCATGAGCATGTTAGAACCCAAAGCATCTCTAATGGCACTTACTTTTGAATGTGTATCGGCTTTGAGTACTGTGGGTTCCAGTCTGGATCTTACTCCTGTTTTGAGTACGGCTGGTAAATCGGTTATTATTTTACTGATGTTCATAGGCCGTGTAGGAGCTTTTACCTTGTTGCTGGGACTGATTAAACAAGTAAAGAAGCGTAATTATAAATATCCAAGTGATAACATTATAATAAACTGATATATGAAATATATTGTAATAGGACTGGGAAATTATGGCGGAAAGCTCGCCGAAGAACTGACTGTTTTGGGGCATGAAGTCATAGGAGTGGATGTGAGGGAACATTATGTGGATCATTTGAAAGATAAGATTGCTACAGCTTTTGTTCTTGATGCAACCGATGAAATCGCACTTTCTGTTCTTCCATTAAAGAGTGTAGATGTTGTTATTGTAGCAATAGGTGAAGACCTGGGAGCTTCTGTACGCGTTGTATCGTTGTTGAAGAAAAACAAGGTAAAGCATATTTATGCCCGTGCGATAGATGATGTCCATAAAACTGTGCTTGAAGCTTTTTCGCTAGACCGTATTCTGACTCCGGAGAAAGAGGCAGCACGTATGTTGGTCCAGTTGTTGGAACTGAATGCATCAGTAGAACCATTTCAGATAGACGAGGAACATTATATTTTCAAGTTTAATGTACCTGCCAAATTAGCAGGATATGGCATCAATGAATTGCAGTTGGAAAAGGAATTCGATTTGAAGATTATTTCATTGATACGTGGAAAGAAGGCACAGAATTGCATTGGTATTTCTATTTTGGAAAGAGAAGTAGCCAATGAATTTCCTGAAGACTATATAATACAGCCCGAAGATGCATTGGTATGTTACGGACTGTATGCTAATTTCATGAAGTTCTGGAAATCTATCCGTTGATTGAAAATTATATTCAAGAGGTAATGCCCTTAGTGGATATTTCTCTGGTTCAATGCCCGTTGGTAACGGCGGGCATTGGCAAGATGTTCGTTCCAGCTTTTGGCAAAGTTGTGTGTGCCAGAGAAATCTTCCTTCGCACACATATATAGATAATCATGCTTGGCGTAATTCAATACACTTTCCAGCCCGTCGATAGATGGTATGCGAATCGGTCCGGGAGGTAATCCTGCATGTTTATATGTATTATATGGACTATCTGTTTCCAGATGTTTATGCAGAATACGCTTAAGTCCAAATTCTTGCAAGCCAAATTTTACAGTGGGGTCGGCCTGCAAGGGCATACCTGTGTGCAGGCGGTTGATATAAAGACCGGCTACCATTGGCTTTTCTGCCTTATTAGCTGTTTCTTCTTCGACGATAGAAGCCAGAGTTGCCACTTCTTCGGGAGTAAAGCCGATACTTTTTGCTTTTTCCATCCGTTCCTTGTTCCAGAACCGGTCGTGTTCTTTTTTCATACGCTTGATAAAATCCTCAGCACTCATGGTCCAATACACTTCGTATGTATTGGGAATGAAAAGAGCAGGAATCGTGTATTGATTATATCCTAGCGTAGAACAATACGTACTGTCATTCAGCAAACTGGCGATAGAAGCTGAGTCCGTCATCAGACGTCGGGAAACGGATTTAGCCAATGCTCCGAGCGTACGTACACTGGGTACTGTCAGACGTATGGGAGTCTGATGTCCGCTTTTCAGTTGGTGAAATATATGCCAAGTGTTATCAGTCGGTTTAAGTTTATAGGCTCCCTCGTGAATGTTTTCAGCATAATTACTGCATGAAATGAGCATACGTAATCCGGTGATATCAGAGGTGTGGAAATCTTTCTTCAATTTTGTATATACGGAGTCTATGTTATCGTCGCTGTCAATGTAGAGATAAGCAGCTTTCTCTATTTTGAGAGGGGTATTCAGTATTAATGTTTTGCAGGCAACGACACCGATTAAAATCAATAAGACAATCGATCCGACGATATAAATAACTTTTTTATTTTTCATTCTTGCTTTATTTCAGTGCGGCAAAGATAGCTTATTTCTTCCATTTGGACAAAAAGAAAAAGGGAGAGTATCGTATTTCAATACTCTCCCTTTTAGGTAGTTTCTGGAAACCTGTATAAGTAGTTTAGTTTCGGAATATCAAACCTTCACTGCTACGTTCTACGATGATCGGTTTAGTACGGTCTACTTCCTGTGACAGAAGCTTCTTTGACAAATCGTTCAGTAAGTAGCGCTGGATAGCACGTTTTACCGGACGAGCACCAAACTCTGGATCGTATCCGGCAGTAGCAATAAAATCTACAGCCTGATCGCTCATCTGGAGTGTAACACCATTTTCTTCCAGCATTTTCTTGATGCCGTTTATCTGCAAGCGTACAATCTGTTCAATCTCGTTCTTGTTCAACGGCTGGAACATGATTGTTTCATCTATACGGTTCAAGAATTCCGGACGGATGGTCTTTTTCAGCATATTCATCACTTCTGCCTTGGTTTCTTCTACAACCTGGTCGTGGTTCTGATCATTGATCTTTTCGAACTGACTTTGTATGTAAGAACTTCCCAAGTTGGATGTCATGATGATAATGGTGTTCTTGAAGTTTACCGTACGTCCCTTATTATCAGTCAGACGTCCATCGTCCAATACTTGCAACAAGATATTGAATACATCCGGATGTGCTTTTTCGATTTCATCGAAAAGAACAACTGAGTATGGTTTACGGCGTACAGCTTCAGTCAACTGACCACCTTCATCGTAGCCAACGTATCCCGGAGGCGCACCGATCAGACGAGAAACGGTATGTTTCTCTTGGTATTCACTCATATCGATACGCGTCATCAGCGATTCATCATCGAACAGGTACTCGGCAAGAGCCTTTGCCAGCTCGGTTTTACCTACACCCGTAGTACCCAAGAAGATGAATGAACCAATCGGACGTTTCGGGTCTTGCAGTCCCGCACGGCTACGGCGTACAGCGTCGGCTACTGCTTCAATTGCTTCATCCTGACCGATAACACGTTTATGTAATTCATCTTCCAAGTGGAGCAATTTATCACGTTCGCTTTGCAACATCTTGCTTACCGGTATTCCCGTCCAGCGTGATACTACATCTGCGATATCTTCGGCAGTAACTTCCTCCTTGATCATGGCATTGTCGCCTTGCTTTTTCTTTAAGTCTTCCTGAATACTCTTTATTTCATTTTCCAAGCTCTGCAACTTACCATAACGGATTTCAGCAACTTTACCGTAGTCGCCTTCGCGTTCAGCCTTGTCAGCTTCAAATTTCAGCTGTTCTATTTCCTTCTTGTTCTGCTGAATCTTGTTCACCAGTTCTTTTTCGCTCTGCCATTTAGCCTTGTATGAAGTTTCCTGTTCCTTCAACTCAGCTATTTCTTTGTTCAATTGAGCAAGCTTAGCTTCATCTTTTTCACGTTTGATAGCTTCACGTTCAATTTCAAGCTGCTTCAACCGGCGTTCAATTTCATCCAGCTCTTCCGGAAGCGAGTCACGTTCCATACGAAGTTTGGCTGCGGCTTCATCCATCAAGTCGATAGCTTTATCCGGCAAGAAACGGTCGGTGATGTAACGGTTACTCAGTTCTACAGCGGCAATGATGGCTTCGTCTTTGATTCTCACCTGATGGTGATTCTCATAACGTTCCTTCAATCCACGCAAGATAGAAATAGAGCTTGCCGTATCCGGTTCGTCTACCATGACGGTCTGGAATCGTCTTTCGAGTGCTTTATCCTTTTCAAAATATTTCTGATATTCATCAAGGGTAGTAGCACCGATACTTCTCAGTTCGCCACGTGCCAAGGCCGGTTTCAGGATGTTTGCAGCATCCATGGCACCTTCACCTTTTCCGGCACCTACCAGTGTATGGATTTCATCGATGAACAAGATGATATTTCCATCCGATTTGGTTACTTCGTTGATAACCGACTTCAGTCGTTCTTCGAATTCGCCTTTGTATTTTGCACCTGCAACCAGCGCACCCATGTCGAGCGAAAACAATTGCTTGTTTTTCAAGTTCTCCGGAACATCTCCACGCAGGATTCGCTGAGCCAGTCCTTCTACGATCGCTGTCTTACCTGTACCCGGTTCACCAATCAGGACCGGATTGTTTTTGGTACGACGGCTCAAGATTTGCAGTACACGACGGATTTCTTCATCACGACCGATTACCGGGTCCAGCTTGCCGTTACGTGCAGCTTCTATCAGGTTGATGGCATATTTGCTGAGTGACTGGTATGTATCTTCACTAGACTGTGAAGTAACATTTTGTCCCTGACGAAGTTCACTGATAGCAGCTCGCAGCTCTTTGTCGGTAACACCTGCATCTTTCAAGATGGTAGATACGGTACTTTTTACATTGAGCAAAGCCAAGATGATAGCTTCCAGCGAAACATATTCATCACCCAGTGATTTGGAAAGCTCGACAGCTTTCTGCAATACTTCATTAGCGTCACGGCTCAGGTAAGGTTCACCTCCTGAAACCTTTGGCAAAGAAGCTATTTGCTTGTCGAGTACGGTTTCTATCTGCTGACCGTTGATGCCAAGTTTCTGGAAAATGAAGTTTGTGACATTTTCGCCAACCTTCAGCACCCCTGCCAACAAATGTTCCGGCTCGATAGCTTGCTGTCCGCGGCTTTGTACGAGATTCACCGCTTGTTGCACAGCTTCTTGCGATTTGATTGTAAAGTTGTTAAAGTTCATATATTGTTCTCCTTTCTTATTTATCTATGTTTTTGTAATACACCTTTTATCAGACAAACTTCTTGCCACAGCTTTAAGAATATAATTATATGCCTAAATGTCAGTGTGTTAGCTTTGAAAACTGCAATATTGTCCGGATATATATCAAAATGTCAGGAAAGTTTTTATTATCTTTATCGCCATAAACTTTGATATATGGAAAAGAAGATACCTTTTGCCCCTGTTGTGATGCTGATAGATGCTTCTTATCTGGACAGGGTAGGCAGTGACATGAGTGCTCATTTTGCCCCAATCGTGAACCGTGAGTTACCCAAAGCTGATCTCGCTAACCTGCTGGAGTGCCTTGCTCTGGATGCAGGAATACAGCTGGGAGAAAATGAGGTACAGGTGATTTTTATCTACGATGCCGGAGAAGAAAAAATGAATTTTTGCACTCCTTCAAATCTGGGAAAAGAACTCCATGATGTAGCGTTCAAGAGTCAGCTGGGCGAATTTTCACTTTATGCCTTCCAGCCTTCCGATATGGCAACCCGCGAAGACCTGTTTATCGAGTCGTTCCAGTTGGCCGGTGAATCGAAAGATGTTCATCGCATTATCATTGTGCCCGATGAAGACGGATATGGTGAGCGCATGGGTAACTATATAAATAAGGTGAAAGGTAAGGAAAGCATTACCGTTTTTGGAATGAACCCTCCTGCATACGAAGGTGATTATTCGTTTGAGATGTTGGGATTCCCCATTCTTCAGTCATTAGGAATACGTGCGGAGGAACTCTAAATGTCAGACTTCCGACTGAAAGTTTTTTACAGTGTGGCGAAAAACCTGAGCTTTACAAAGGCTTCGCAGGAATTGTTCGTCAGCCAGCCCGCTATAACCAAACATATACGCGAGCTGGAAAGCTTGTATCAAACCCGGTTGTTCAATCGTTTAGGGAATACGATTTCGCTGACCGAATCGGGAAATGTTTTGCTGGAACATTGCGAGCGTATTTTGGCCGAATATCGTAAGCTGGAGTACGATATGCATTTGTTGCATAATGAATACAACGGCCAGCTTCGTCTGGGTGCCAGTACGACGATAGCCCAGTATGTGCTTCCGCCTATTTTAGCAGCTTTTACAGAGAAATATCCGAAAGTTTCCGTTTCGCTGATAGATACAAATTCACGCAATGTTGAACAGGCATTGCAGGAACACAATATAGATTTAGGTATGGTAGAAGGAGTATTCCGCTTGCCTAACCTGAAATATGAGCCTTTTCTGCACGATGAGCTGGTGCCGGTAGTTTGTACTTCTTCTGCCTTGGCTAAAAAAGATTCGCTGACACTCGATGAACTTAAGGATATACCACTGGTACTTCGTGAACGAGGATCGGGTACACTCGATGCAATTGAAATGGCACTATCCGAACAGGGAATAAAGCTTTCGTCGATGAATGTCAGGTTGTATTTGGGTAGTACGGAAAGCATTAAGCAGTTTTTGAGAAACAGCTCCACAATGGGCATTATATCCCTTCAGGCAATGTTGAAAGAACTTCGTGAAGGCGAGTTTAAGATAATTGATATAAACGGACTACAGATAAAAAGACATTTCTGTTTTGTGCGTGCTCAGGGACAGGAGGAAGCTCCGGCTGCCAATTTTATTCGTTTTGTACAAAGCTATTTGAAGTCGCGTAAAGCTGCGGGAGATATAATAGGTAAGATGATGGTATAGCATCCGTTTTCGTTGGATGCTGGACAATAAAAATGTCCCGGCTGTATTTCTGATTATCCGTCAGATCATTCGAAATATGCCGGGACTACTTGTAATATTTAATTTTTACATGAAAGCAGGAACCAGGTATTTAGTCAGCAGATAGCCACCGCCTACCAGCCAGATATACAGCAATCCTGCCAGCAAGAATGGTTTTGCACCTGCTTGTTTGAATTTCTCGATACTGGTATCTGTACCAAGGGCAGTCATTGCCATTGTCAGCATAAATGTATCAATGTATTCGATTGCACCGTTCAAAGGTATTTCCTTTACGCTGTCTACACCTAATATATATTGTAAAAGTGAGTTCAGACAGATGATTCCGATGAATCCGAAAGCAAACCATGGAATAGTGATTTTACTCTTTTCTGCTTTTCCTCCGTTAGTGCTGCTTTTACGTTTTGCCAAAGCAAAGCTCATGATGACCAATACCGGAGCAAGCATCATCACACGAATCATTTTTGTGATAGTAGCTGTACCTGCAATACCCAGTGCGTCGGTAGGGTCCATGGCATTACCGGCTCCGGCTACATGCGCTACTTCGTGAAGGGTACTTCCGGTGTAAATGGCAACTCCCATATCTCCCAATCCGTCTAGCATACCGGCACGGTACATGATGGGGTAAAGAAACATTGAAATTGTTCCGAAGATTACCACTGTAGATACGGCAATAGCTGTCTTGTGACCTTCACATTTCACTACCGGTTCTGCACCCAGTACCGCAGCCGCACCACAGATAGCACTACCCGTTGCAGTCATCAGTGAAGTATCTTTGTCCATTTTCATGGCACGTCCCAACCAGATGCCCAGGAAGATAGTTCCTGCAACTATGATTGTATCGATTATAACCGCAGGTAATCCTACTGCAGCAACTTCAGTAAGTGTCAGTCGGAAACCATATAACACGATACCTGCGCGCAGGATTTGTTTAGTACAGAATTTGATTCCCGGTACCCAAGTTTCGGGTAAATGGTTTCTCAAACTGTTAGCATAAAGCATACCCAATATGATACCTACAATCAGCGGACTGAATGAAAGACTTTTTACAAATGGAATTTCAGCAATGTAGAATGCTGCAAATGAAAATAATGCAATAAGCAAAATACCATGAATGGTATTACCTCTGTTTCCTTTTTCGAACATCGTATAATTTTTTAATGGTTAATTCTTTTTTTTTCGACTGCAAAGGTAGGTCATTATTCAGTGGAAACCTATTGAAAAATATTTATCCGTTATAACCAAAGGTAATAACCTTGAAGTAAACAATTAGTCCTTTCTTCTTTTCTGTCGGTATGCTGTTTGGCTTACCAGAAGTATGAAAAAGAAGAAAGGATTCTAAATGCAGAAGTACTGCCATAGTTGTCGAAATAAAACTTCAGCAAGTTTTATTGATTTTATCATGATCTTTTGGGAAACTTTACATCAATTTTCTAAAAAAGATGATGATGTTTTTTTGAGTGCATGACAGCTGTTGCTTAAATAGTTGATAATCTTCTGCTTATAATTTGCAAAATAGAGAGACAAAAAATGGAACACTCATATCTATCAGTATGCCGTGAAAAATAGCAACAGGCATCATATCTTTACCCGAATATCGAGTGATCATGGGTAAGACCACGTCCATGGAGTTTACTCCGGCAGCTGAGATCGGAGCAAGCTTTCCGAAGTATTTGCATAACAATGGTGTTCCAAGCAATGCCATCATTTCACGGAATATGTTAGACAGCAATGCGATTGTTCCTAATTCGGTAGCAAGTTGAAGTCCGATAGAAGCTTCTTTGAACTGAGTAATCAGGATGGACGAGAGCGAATAATAGGCAAATCCGCTTCCTACAGCCATACAGTCGAATATGCTCCAGCGGGAAATCAGCAGGCTGGCAAGTGCCGAAAAGAGCAGCGTACCACATATAGTGGCAAGGGGTATGAGCAAATATTTCAGACGAATATCGGATATGATATACTTCAAATCCTTGCTCGATCCGATACTTAATCCTACTTGTAGCATCAGTGCATATAAGATATACATCGTCAGGTTACTTTGCTTAAGATCAAAAGGAAGCCATCCCATAACTCCCAATATGCAGCCAGCTACAAAAAACAATAAAACGATAATACTTCCTTTCATTGTTCACCTCCTTTCTTGAAGAAAAATTTCAGCACCATCCACGATGCCAGAATACTGCCGCAGGTAGCAGAAAAAGCCAGTATGGCAGCCTGCCATCCAAATGCAGCCAGATTATTGATAATTAGTTCATTTGAACCGACTGAGATTCCAAGCAGGAACAACAGAAGAAAAATAGTAATCGAAATGGTCTTTTCTGTCTTTTGCAAAAAGGCAATATTTCTGAACAGGTATCCCACAATGATCCCTGTCAACATAAATCCGATAACAGTAAACATATATACTTGATTATGAGGTTAGAAACTTTTGTTATATAGTCTTTGTTGTGCCGTCAGAAGCGGCTGTACCTCATAGAAATCCACTGAACCAATGTATGTGTACGATGCGATAACCGTTGCATATAGGTTCATGCAACAGCAACTTTATGTCGGTATGTATCGCTTTTATATTCATTGGTCAGTTTGGTTTTTGATGGCGCAAAGGTATGATGTTTTTGCATATTTTCCAAATCATTATGCATAAAAGCAGTACAAACAGTCGAGATTCGCCACAAGCAGGTTGAAATAGAGTATTTTATTATTCGACTGACTCCTGCTTGCAGCGTATCTTCGTAACACGACATACATAAACGGAGAATACCGTTATGAAGAAGAACTGATGCTCCCGGATACTTTTTCGTTGCTGGTAATTCAGTCATAAAGAGAGAAAATCCAGAACCATTCAAGTTACGATGCTGTCGATGTTAGTCATTACATTATCGCAAAGTGTGCAGCCTGCCATCCATAATGCCAGGTTGCTAATAGTCGATTTATTTTGATCCTATTGAAAATCCTAAATATAAAGAGTAAAAGCAAAGTGGTAAATGTAACGGTTTTTTCAGCCCTTATAAAAGAAAAACATGTACGAAAAGATGCCCGATAGCCATACCCATCTATACAAAGGTAAGTAAAATCAGGATATATCAAAAATAAATGATGTATATTTGTGGAGAAAAAGCAGACATTAACATGATACGAAATACATTGTTGGCACTTGCCTTAGGAACGGCACTCTGCGGACAGGCTCAGGAAAGTATGAAAGCTGAATTTTGTTCTCCCTTCGACTTTCCGTTGCTGCTAAGTGCAAATTTCGGTGAGTTGAGGCCAAATCACTTTCATAACGGACTAGATATAAAGACACAAGGGGTTACAGGTAAACCGATTCATGCTGTTGCCGATGGATACGTATCACGAATCATGGTATTGCATGGTGGATATGGTCAGGCGATTTTTGTTACTCATCCCAATGGATATACTTCAGTCTACGGACATGTTGTATCTTTTGCTCCGGAAATACAGAAATATGTACGTGCATACCAGTATGAACATGAAACGTTTGTATGTAATCTGTATCCCGAACCTGATAAGTTTCCTGTAAAGGCTGGAGATATCATCGCTTTAAGCGGGAATGAAGGAGCATCGGCAGGACCGCATCTTCATCTGGAATTACGGAGAAACGACAATGGAGATTATGTAGATCCTATGCCATTTTTCAGTCATTATCTGAAGGATACCAGGTCACCGGTAGCTAGTATTGTCGGGCTTTATCCGGTGGCTGGCAAAGGTGTAATAAATGGTTCTTCCAGAAAGAAACTGGTAAATGTAGGAGCTTTGAAGCAGCAGTTTACAGCTTGGGGGCAGATTTATACGGGTATCAGTGCCAAGGACTATATGGACGGAACGTCAAATTTTTATGGAGTGCATTCGGTTACTTTGTATGTAGATTCTGTAAAGGTTTTCAATAGTACAACTGATGAGGTTTCTGCCGATGAGAATCGTATGATAAACGGTTTTACTGATTATGATGAACTGATGCGTACGCGCAGGCTTATCATGCGTTCGTATAAGTTGCCGGGCAATAGGCTTCGCCTGATAGAAACCGGTTCAGACCGCGGACTGGTGACTATTGATGAGGAACGTGATTATCATTTCTGCTACGTACTGGAGGATAATTTCGGTAATAAGCGTAAATATCGTTTTATGGTGCGAGGCAAAAAACAGGAGATTCCTCCTTATGTACCCGAAGCCAATAAGATGTTGTACTGGAATAAGACAAATGTTATTCAGGAGCCTGGTATGGAACTGGTTGTGCCTAAGGGCATGCTTTACGATGATGCTGAATTGCGGACGAGAGTAATCGGTGATTCCAACAGTATTTCTTTCGATTATGTGCTCGATATCGGACGTACTCCTTTACATAGCTTCTGTGATCTGTCTATTGGGGTACGCCATTTGCCTGTTGCCGATACGACAAAATATTATATTGTGCAGAAAGCTGGAAAATGGCGCTCTTCTATGGGAGGAACGTATCAGAATGGCTGGATAAAGACCAAAGTCCGCACATTGGGAACATTTGCTGTAGGGGTAGATACGATACCTCCTCAGGTTACTCCTTTGGGACAGGGTAGTTGGCGTGTGAACAGAAATATTCGCTTTAAGATCAGTGACGCACAGACTGGTATTCGGGATTATAAAGTATATGTAGACGGCAACTTCGTACTTTTCGGATTGAAGAAAGGTATTCTGATCATTCAGGACCCGGAACGGATAAAAAAAGGTGTGTCTCATAAACTGGAAGTGATAGTGACTGATAATTGTGGTAACGAAACACGAAAACAATATAAATTCTAAATACGTATGATAAAAAAACTAATGTTGACTGCCTGCCTTGTGGTAGCAGCGTGTGTAAACGGTTGGGCATGTACCAACTTTATTGTCGGCAAGAAGGCTTCTGCCGATGGTTCTGTAATCGTATCCTATTCTGCCGATTCGTATGGCATGTTTGGGTTCCTTTGCCATTATCCGGCTGCCGTACATGCAGCGGGTACAATGCGTAATATCTACGAGTGGGATACTGGTAAGTATCTGGGACAGATAAAGGAAGCTAAACAGACCTACAATGTGATAGGAAACATGAACGAGTTTCAGGTTACTATCGGAGAAACTACATTCGGAGGTCGTCCGGAGCTGGTTGACACTACCGGTGTGATGGACTACGGAAGCTTGATTTATGTTGCTTTGCAGCGTTCGCGTACAGCCAAAGAGGCAATCAAGGTTATGACTGATCTGGTGAAGGAATATGGTTATTACAGCAGTGGTGAATCATTTACTATTGCCGATCCGAATGAGGCTTGGATTATGGAAATGATTGGAAAAGGACCAGGAGTGAAGGGAGCTGTATGGGTAGCAGTCCGTATTCCGGACGACTGTATAGCAGCTCATGCAAACCAAAGCCGTATTCATCAGTTTGATATGAACGATAAAGATAATTGTCTTTATTCTCCGGATGTGATTTCGTTTGCACGTGAAAAAGGTTATTTCGATGGAGTAAACAAGGATTTCAGCTTTGCTGATGCTTATTGTCCGCTTGATTTCAGTGGGTTGCGTGCTTGCGAGGCTCGTGTGTGGAGTTTCTATAACATGTTCAGCAAAGTAACCGGACAGGCTTATCTTTCTTACATACAAGGTGAAAGCAAAGAACCGATGCCGCTTTATATTAAGCCGGACCGTAAGGTTTCTGTTCGTGATATTCAGCATGCTATGCGCGATCATTATGAAGGTACTCCGCTTGATATCACTAACGATATGGGAGCAGGAGCATTTAAAATGCCTTATCGTTTATCTCCATTGACATTTGAAGTGGATGGCAAGACTTACTTCAACGAACGTCCTATTTCAACTCAGCAGAGTGGTTTTGTCTTTGTTTCTCAAATGCGTTCTACTATGCCTGATGCCATCGGTGGAGTACTTTGGTTTGGAGTTGATGATGCCAATATGACTGTATTTACTCCGGTTTATTGTAATACCGATAAAGTTCCTGCTTCTTATGCAGAAGGAGAGGGCGACTGTGTGACATTCTCATGGAATTCTGCTTTCTGGATTTACAACTGGGTAGCAGATATGATTCGTCCCCGCTATAGTCTGATGATAGACGATATGCGTACAGTTCAGAATTCATTGGAAGATATGTATGCTGACGCTCAGGAAGGTATCGAGAGTACCGCTATGAAACTGTATACTCAAGATCCTCAGAAAGCAAAGGATTTTCTTACCAATTACACAGGAATGGCTGCTCAGACTGCTGTTGATAGCTGGAAAAAACTGGGT
This sequence comes from Phocaeicola coprocola DSM 17136, assembly GCF_000154845.1. GTDB lineage: Bacteria > Bacteroidota > Bacteroidia > Bacteroidales > Bacteroidaceae > Phocaeicola > Phocaeicola coprocola. The sequence continues at coordinate 64,168 of NZ_DS981479.1, forward strand.
GAGTTCCTGATTGTCCGTTATAATGATGGAGTAGTAAAACGTGTAAAGAATGGTAAGATTGTACGTCCTGAAACAGGAAATACTGCTCCTCTCGATCGTCCGGGTTATCCGCAGGAATTCTTGAATGAGGTTGTAAAAGCTACCGGAGAACGTTATCTGGTGAAATAAGAAATACAAAATGAATAACTAAAAACAGCTGTTCAAGGATTTGTGAGTCATTTTTTTGATTCGATTAACGAGAGAGCTGTTTTTGCATTATCCCCTATAAATAGTGATAATAGAATCATTATTTATGGGGGTATTTTTTTTATATTGATAATGTACTTTTGTAAAAAGAGAAAGATTTATGTGAGAAAATAAGATAAAGAGTACAATGATCGATTAGAAAATGTGATACTATAATTCAAACTTTGTTTTTTTATTTAGAGATGGGGCACAAATAAATTGTGTTAATTTAGTCAGGATACATCGTGAAGATGTATCCTGATTTTTGTATTATCTGACTATTAATAGCTTTCAAACAGAAAATCGCATGTGAATGATTGTTCCCTTATTTAAAGTAGATTCGATTTCACATTCTCCCTGCAATTTATTGCATCTTTCTTTTATCGTTTGTAATCCTAATCCTGCTGTCAAGATATTATGAGATGAGGACGTATCAAATCCTTGGCCGTCATCCTCTACTATAACTTCTATGTCGCTGGGTGTACAACTGACAGTAAGATACATGTTTTGGGCATGTGCATGTTTGATTATATTGGATATGATTTCCTGCAAGATTCTGTATATTTCCAAAATATTTTCTGATGGAATTGATAAATCGTTTATTTCGTCGGCTATATATGGATGCAGGGCTGGAGATTTTAAAGCACTTAGTTTTTCGACGTATAGATTCAGCATTTGATATAAACTGATGTTGCTGAAATTTGGTGTCGATAATTGGTGTGATATGTTACGTACGGTTTCTCGTATCACGCCAAGCTGTGCTGCAAGTTGACTGGCATTTGCTTGCTGTAACTGCATTTCAGTTGCCAGCAACTCATTGCAGACATTGTTATGGAGTTCTTTAGAAATATAGTTATTGCTGTCTTCCAGTCCTTTAAGATATCTTTCTGTCATTTTCTTATTCATTTCATCAATTAGCTGCTGGCTTTGTATTTCTTTATTCCTTAGTTCTTTTTCCAGTTCCGATTGACTCAGTTTAAGTGCTACTTTTCTTTTCTGAAGACTGATTATAATGATACAAGATAGTAGTATGATTAGTATTAATATGCTGGAAATAATGTATATACGTGTTTGATATGCGATTTTGTTTTTGGCTTTTTCTGCGTTGAGGCTAATGATTTCCAGATTCTTTTCTTTAGTTTTAAGTTCAGCTTCGAATCCGGCCAGACGATTATGGAAATTCTTGTGTTGGATTTTTTGCTCTGTTTCGTATGCTTCAAGAGCCAATTTGTATGACTCTTTCACGTTGTTTCTTTTGGCTTCTACCTCTGCCAATGCAAGAAGGGACTTGGTGAGTAGCACACTTGGATTTTTTCTGTAAAAATCTAAAGCGTTTGATAGATATTGTCGGGCTTGAGTCAGAGAGTCTGTAGCCTGAAAAAGCATATATCCGTACAGGTAATCCAAATTTGCCTTATTGTACTCGTTGCTTGATTGCTTTTTATAGCTTATGGCTTTCTGGTAATATTTGATTGCTGATTTGGTTTCTCCTGTATCATATAGTGCTTTTGCGTAATTGGTATAGATATATAATTTTAGTCCTGCGGGCATATTGTCTTGTAATAACCTGGTAGCTAATTGAAGACTATCGATGGCATTCTTATAATATTTCCCGTTTGTGAGAAGGATGGCATGGTTACATAAATAACTTATCTTATTGATCTGATAATCGAATGCAAGTGTATCTGTTTGTGGGTATGAAAAAAATCTCCGTGAAAATACTATTGCTTTTTGATTTTCCTCCAGTTCATTGTACAGAGTGGCTATATTGCTGCTGATGATGGCTGAAAGTGTATAATCTTTTTGTTGTTCGGTTATTTTCAAAGCTTTTTTGTACATTAAAATAGCTTTGTCGAGCATGAATGAATTCTTGTATATAACTCCTGATAAGTTATATGATTCAGCCAGTCGGGAAGTGTCATTAGCTTGCTCAAACAGTTTTATAGCTTCGTGAGCAAATTTCTTTGCTTCATCAAGTTTATTGTTTGACCATAGTCCATACGCTATTTCATAGGTAGCGATACTTTCCGATTGTAATAATTTTTTTTGAGCGTCGGATGAAAATCTTCTGTCTTTTAAAAGACTGATTTCTTTTTTGACATCCTTAAGTATTGAATATGCTTTATCATACTCTCGTTTCGAATTGAGGTAAGTAGCATAAGTTGTGTGTATCTCTACTGCGGCAACTGGGTCGTTTTGGTAATTCACTTGTTGTTTTGCTAGAGAATATATAGAATCCATCCGGTGAAAGTCACCGTTATCGCCGTATTGTTGAATCTGTTGGACAAAATTGTTGGCTGTGATATATCCAGTAAAAATACTTAGAACGAAACTTAAGATTAATTTTTTCATGTAGTTATCCATCCTTTTATAAAAGCCAGGCGCATAAGATGTGAGACATTGATAGCGCCACTTTTTAATAATATGTTTTTTCTCATTGTATCTATAGTGCTTTTGCTGAGGTTAAGTTTTTGGGCTATTTCCTCAGATGTGTACCCACATGATAACATATTGATGATTTCTTTTTCACGAGGGCTTGGTGTATATGCTATCGAATCTGTTGCAGAATGATCTCCTACAAGCGACAATACAATATTGAGTGCTGTGGGAGAGTAGTATTTATTTTTTGTCAATAGGATAGATTCGATTGCTTTTTTTATTTCGCTGGTATTATCATTTTTGGAAACTATACCTGCTACTTCTTTTTTTATTAGCAGTTTTATTATCCAAAACTCCGTATGCATAGTATATACAAGCACAGGTGTCTGAGGTATTTTCTTTTGTAAGTATGGCAGCAGATCTAATGCTGTTTTATCTTGTAGCTCGTAATCGATGATTAAAAGACTAATGGGATTACTTTCTATAAAATTATACAGTTCAGAGTAATGCTTTCCTGTTGTGACCTGATATCTTTCATCCGTCATCAGTAGTTGAGCAGTACCTTCTGCTATCATAGGGTGATCGTCCAATATGTAGATATGTTCTTTCATACAAAAGTTTCTGTTTTCTAAAAGATATATTTATTCACTTTTATGTTACACAATAGTTCGTTAAAAATTCGCCAAGCCTAAGCGGCTCTGGCAGTAAATAAAATGAGTTCTTTGAAAAGTTTGTCAATAACTTGCGGGTCTGGGTTAATCCCGAACACGCAAATAAATCGTTCAAGCATATAAGCATTGTGTATGAAAGACTTGCAAGAGGATATGGAATAGGCTATTCCGAGCCTCTTACATGCCGCTTTGGCCAAGTTGACAGCTGCGAGCGATGCATTGAAGTGAAAATCCAACTTCCTGAAGTCGGTTGACTGGCAGTTGGTGATTCCTGCATGCTGCTTGCCATCTCTAAAGCAAAATTCCAGTTGGAACCTGGTTCTGTAATAATCCAGCACCTCACGTCCATCCATGGAATCGTCTGTAGAGAAGTAAAGCTGCCACTTGTCTGTCCTCCCGTCCATCGGATACCAGACGGCTAAGGAAGGCTTACCTTTTGAGAGCTTTTGCATATACCCTCA
>NZ_DS981478.1 GCF_000154845.1 Phocaeicola coprocola DSM 17136
CTGCCCATAAAAAGAATGAATATGAAAATAGAATTAGAAAATTGCCAAAAAAGTCTTACTCTCAAAGATTTTGAAGAAATAGAGAGTAAATTGGGTTATGCCTTGCCGGAAAGACTGAAAGAGTTCTATTTACAATATAATGGAGGTTCTACGAAACAGACCGCAAGCATAAATAAATATCAAGAGGTGGAAATTGAAGATTTCTTCCCATTCAAATATAACAAGGATTTTAAGAATGACCCCAGATATACGGCAGAAGGCGAAACATTAGAGTTAAGAAAAGCTGGAGCTATATCTGATAGCATTCTTATTTTTGCTATGGAATCTACCGATGAAGGTCGGATTACCATAGACTTGGTTAATGGAAAGATCTATCTTTACCCTATTGTGGGGATGCAAGATGTAATCTTCAATTTTGGAGAGCCACGACTTGTTGCAAATTCAATAGATGATTTCTTTGACAATCTCGTTGTTTTGGACGGGCACAAAGCAATTCCAGCAATAGAAGAAATCGAAGAGGGACAAACGGAGACAGCAGGTGTAATGCCTGAACTTTCGGACTGTTCGGCTTCGCTAACAAAAGAAGATATAAAGAATTTTGAGGTTGAGTTGAATGTAAAGATTCCGGCAGGCATGAAGAACTTTTACCTCAAGTTCAACGGTGGTATGCCATCACCATATTGTTATCAACCGCAGGACGAGGATTTGGATCGGGTGGAGATAAATGCGTTCTTTCCGATAAAGGAACGCACCAATGCTTTTGAAACAATTGAAGTCATAGCCAAAGATATATGGAGTAGGAATTTAATGCCATGCAATCTGTTGCCTTTTGCTATGGATTCGGGTGGAAACTATTATGCGTTGAACTTGAAGAATAAAAAGATTTACTATTACTTGACTGACGAGTGGGACGAAAACGCTTCAAGAGAATACAACTTTGAAACAAATACTCGTTACATCGCCCAGTCATTCAATTACTTTATAAATCATTTTATCGAAGAAGAGGAATAAAGCGGGCAGATAACAAGCGGATCAATCTCCTTTAATGATGATTATCCACCGAACATTAGCAATTGACGAAAAAAAGAAAGCAATGAGTGAAATTATAGAATACCGTCCAATTAATGAGGACGAACGAATAGAAATAGATCAGCTTGCGGCTAAAGGTTTAGTCCTTATAGGTTTGCAGGAAAGTGCTGAATCCTCTGCCATCCTTGATGGCATAAAGAACTATCTCAATAATTTTGAAAGTTCAGATGACGAGGAAATTACGGATAGGGCTTATGAGTTAGGTTCCCTGTTAGGAAACACCATCCAAAAGCACTATGGATGGAACTGGTTTTGTGTAGAGGAAAATACAGATGATTCTTTTCATTGTGTTGCTTCTAATAAAGAACGAGCCTGCTGCGCCTGTCATGAATATATATACTCCATATTGACAAAACAGCATTCCAATAATGTAAAGTTGCTGTTCAATATGATAAAGAAGGACTATCCTAAAGAATGGCACTTCATGTTGCTTTCTTAAAAGATTGCTAACAAACAGATGAAACATTTAAGGCAGTTTATCTGCTAAACATTATCGTTGTTTACATTAGAATCAAAGAAATGAGAACATAGAAGATATGAAACTTGAATTATTGAGTGATGACTCAAACAGGTTTATACAAGCTCTAATAGATTATGACATAAATAGTAAAGATAAATATGGGAGTAATCTACTTCATTACTATATAATGAATTACAAGAGTATCGTACATCCCGCAGGTGTAATTATACCCGAATTTGTAAAAAAAGGGTTGGATATAAATGAAAAAAGGAAAGATGGACGCACTGCATTATATCTTTCTGTTCAATATCAGTTGAAAGGTATTTTTGAATTACTCCTGAATCATAATGCAGATATAGATATGCAAAATGCAAATGGTAATACTCCTTTATGGGAAGCTGTTATGCAATACAAGGGAGATGGCTTTTTTATCGAACACCTTTTGAAAAATGGAGCTAATCCCGATATAGAGAACAACAATGGAGTATCTCCTAAATCATTGGCAAGAACTATCGCAAATTATGATGTAAGAAGATTCTTTAACAACGATAACAAACAGCAAACCGACTGAACAAGCGGCACGCTGCCGGACATTATCTGCCCAATAATATGAACTAAAAAAAGTGATATGGAAACTAAAGCGGAAGTCCTAAAATACATGTTTACAAGAATACAAGAGATGCTTCCTGTAAATGTGGTCAAAGCAAAAAAGAATAAAGACTACTTTACTTACATAGTGGAAAACGATTGTAGCATTGAGTTTTACTTTCAAACAACCCAAGGTGGATATGCCGGTAAAAACACTTTTTGTATGGGTGTATCAGCTAAAATAAAGAATCCATATTTATGTAGTCTTGTATTAGAACCATTAAATAAAAAAGACGCTGGTGGTAACATCATAGCTTACTTTGATAGTAATATTGATTGGTATAATCAACATCAAATGGATATGAATTATTTTTTCAGCAATAAAAGAGACAAGACTCCTGATATTGAGAAATTCTTAAACGATTTGAAAAAGGATTTTTTTCCGTATATCATACCTTTTGTCAAACAATATACAAAAATTATAGATTTTTACTCAAATACAGGTCATATTCAACATATATATGCAGATAAACAGTTTAGCTTGGGAGTAATCTGTTCTCTCTTGTGCAACCATGAAGAGTTCATTGAAGAAACTTTGGTTCCATTAGCCAAAGCAAGTGAAGGAGGTTGGATATTTAGAGAATTTTTTAAGTGCACAAACTATGTTACCGATATAGTTGAGCCAATTAAGAAATATGTCGCAGAGGGTAATATCCATTTTGAACAATGAGAAAAATAGAATGGGCAGATAACAAGCGGATTAATTGTCCTCGAAATGGTCGATTATCCACAGAAAATTACTAACGATAACAAATTTGTATGAAAGTTTTTATTGGAGGTGAATTGGAACATAGTATTTCTGATAAGTTTCGTAAAGCAAGAAACTCTGTAATAGAATATATGGATTGTCTATGTGATATTTCATATATTAATGAACTAAGTTTCTATGTATTCTGCTTAAAAGGATTTACTACAAATCCATTAAGTAGATATTCGAAAAAACGTAATCGGATAGAATTGGAAATTCTACTCCCATTTGATAAATTTGAAACAGCAAATGATTCTCAATGTGTTGAGATATTGAAACAAAGTATTCTTGATGCTATTGAGAACTATAAAAATAAAAACATTCCACAACAATATATTGATGTAATTGTAGAAAAAATGAAAGCATCAATTAATGAATGAATTCGTTAGTAACAAACAGCACTACTGCTTAAAGCGGAACGCTGTCGAACATTAATCGCTTGAAATAATTAAATATATGATTTATGTAGATGACTTTATACGCAGAATTGAAAAAATGATAAGTACTGACCAAATAAGTGCTATAATCAAAATCAATTCAAAATTTGAATATAAAAATATACCTTTTGCCAATAATATACCCCAAGGTATAAGTGATTTATATTGCAAATTGAACTCTCTACAAATCATATATCCACGCCAATTTGAGTTGTTGCCAATAGAACAATTCAGGTTGATAAAAGACAAATATTTGTACTTTGCAACTATTAATCATATAGAAAAAATAGGCTTTAATATTTTACAAACAAATGTAGCAGGAGAATGGGATATAGTAAATACCAATAACGATTTTCGTATCACATATACTCTTGGGAGTTTCCTGACAACTAAGATTTGGCGATGGATTAACTGGGGTAAAGAAATATGGCAAGAAGAATGAAAACGATTAACAAGCGGCTCAACCTCCCCTTAAAGGTCGGTTAGCCACCAAACATTATAAACTCTGGATATAAGGATGAATGTATGAATAATCAATATGCAGTTTTAATAAGTAGTGAAATCCCCGAACTTGGAGAATTGGACTTACTGCGCTCAATTTACCGAGAGTTGAATGGTTATATGGAAGATTACAATAACCAAATCAACTTAGATGATTTGGGAGATTGGAAACTTCTCATACAGATAAATCTTCGAAATACTAATGGGGGGATTGGGATTTTCAAACGGGCAAAACGTTTCCCATCTAATAAAGAGTTTGAAATATCTATTTCCATACCAGTACCAAATTTGGAGGAAGCACGCTATGGAATATCCGATATGACGGGGATTTATATTCCTTTAAATATTAAAAACTTCTACATTCTTTCTCCATGCTTTAGTAAATATGATAATTTGTATCATTATATTCTTGAGAGTGCAAAACAAGCCATAGATGCAGCTTTTGCTTATGGCTTTACATGTAACGGCAAAAGAATAAAGAAAAAAGAGTTTATAACAAACAGCACTACCGACTGAATAAGGCGGAACGCTGCAAACCATTAGTCGCTTGAAAAATAAAAAAAGAAAATGAGTAAGATAATGATATGGGTCGGTCAATTCAATTCCGAAGCTGACTTTGAGAAATATATGGATCAATCGGCTTTCCGTCAATGGTGGAAAGATTACGATGAAGACAATAAGGAACTTCGTTGCCAATTCTGTAAGGAGCTTGGTGTAATGAGCTATGATGAGGATTTTCTTATTATGAAATTCACATCTGACGGCTTGGCAGGATTACTTAACCTTATTCCTGCTGATACCCAAAAGATAAGTCTGTCGATGGCTGATAAAAATATTACAATGGCAAATGCTGTTATCTGCTATAATTGTCGTGAGGGTATATCTCCTAAGAAGGCAGAGAATGCCACAACCATGACTTATCTTGGTACGTTTGAGTTTGAACTGTCGCCTGAAGGAGTGCAAGGGTCTAATGCCGGATTAGAATATATGATTTGGATTGGCACGACCGATAAAAGCCGGGAAGAGTTTATGGAGTATTTCAATCAAGATGAATACATGAAAGAAATACGAGATTACGAAGAAGGTCGTACAAAGAAACGTCCCAATCCGGAACATCGCTGTCAGTTTTGTAAAGACGTTAATATAAAGTATTACTATCCAGAATTTCTAACTGTGGAAATTAAGGATGAACCCGAAAATCCTTTTAATCTTGTTAGAATGATGATTGATAACAAACTTGTCCTTGACTGGTATATTGAGTCCGATATTGATGAATACCACATAAAGCCATCAAATTGTATTGTGTGCTATATACCCAATGGTTTCAAGGACAACAAAAGGAATCAGAAAATCTTTATTAAGAAGAAAAATTATGATTCATATGAAACACCTAAAAAATTTGTGGATGAATTAGACAGTTACAACGGTATTCAATATTTGGAAACTTATATTGCAGAATAAAGCTACTAACAAACGGATAAATTTCCCTTAAAGATCGATTATCCACTGGACATTACTAACGCATAAATAAAGAAAGATGAAATATTATACTGTAAAAAATAGAATAATGCCTTGGGGAAGTTATGGAGAAATGCTGTGGCAAGGTATTTACTGTTATGATAAAGATACAAACTCCCACATGATTTTTAGAACCGGAGCGTTTTGCCCTTCTATCTACCGCTCTCAATATAACAGAGAAAGTCCTGTGTTAATTGTCAAGGAGGATGTTTTACAGTATATTATAGAATCAAATCTTACAGGCTTTGTCCTTCAACCGGTAAACAAGGAAAAGATTGTAAAATTGGATTGGGAGAACTGGGATTTACAATCACCGGAGCCTTTGATATATCCGTCTGGAAGTATGGATGCGGAAGAATATATTACACGGCGCAAACATAACGAAACGGTAGCGGAGCAAATAGGGAATTTATTTGCGTTGATACCTCAAAAGGACGGACTGCTTTATTGCGAGCAAGAACGTGGTTCTGCCAAGTTAGTAGAACAAAGCCTTTCAGGATTGGATATTTTCATTGATAGGATTTTTTGCGACTTTTGCTCTGAAATTTATGTCAGTGAAAAGGCTAAAGACGTTTTATCTAAATATTATTCTGATCTGCTTATTTTCCAAGAAGTCCCAATATTTGTTGCAGATGAAAATCTCTTGCTTCAATTAGAACAGACGGCTAAACGTAAAGAATATCAGAAGCAACGAGAAGCGGAAATGACAAAAAACGATTGGCAAAGGTGGTTTCGTTTGAAAGATGATGCGAGAAAGTTAATAGAAGGACTTTCCCTGCTGAAAACAGAATCCGCTAAATCCAAACGAAAATTGAATATCAATGATAAACTAAATTCTGCCAATGAAATATATCCTTTGGAATATGAAAGTTGGATGCAAGAGTATTGGAATAAAAAATAAAGCGTTAGTAACAAACAGCAAACCGACCGAATAAGCGGAACGCTGCAAACCATTATCAAATTCTAAAATAAAGCAGTTATGAGTACAAAATATAACGAAGAAGCAGAAGATCTGATGTTTGAATTATTCGACGAAGATGATTTTACAAAAGTCATATCATTTGTGGATAAGTATGGATGTGATTTTGTGGATAGAGATGGAAGAAATCTATTAATGAATTTCATCGTCGAAGGAAAGAGTACGTTTGCCATTGAACTAATAAAGCAATACAAAATGAATGGTTTGAATTTGGATTTGCAAGATGACTCTGGGTGGACGGCGTTGCATTTCGCTGCTCAAGAGAATATCCCGGAAATTATAGAACTTCTTGCAGGGTCAAAGGCAAACTTAAATATCCAAGAAGAAAATGGTCGTACCCCGCTATTCATTGCCATTTTTGATAGAAATGACAAATCTGCGATTACATTATTGGAAAATGGTGCAGATATAACAGTGAATAATAATTCAGGTGTTTCTCCAATGTCATTTGTAACGAAAAAAGTAAAGAAATGGATAAATGAGAATTTGATAACAAACAGCAAACCGACTGAATAAGCGGAACGCTGCCGAACATTATCAACTTATTAATGAATAAAATGAAAAAAGACAAACATATAAAAGTGCTATTCCACTTGGAACAAGATGAAGATGGCTATCCACCATTTTCTATTGAAGGTTTGTGGTGCAAAAAGGCAAGTAATGATACCTATATTGTCGATAATGTGCCATTCTATACCTATGGAATCAGTTTGGGGGATGAGATATGTGTTACAGAAGAAGATGGCGAATATCATTTTCAATCCATAGTGAATCCCTCTGGAAATAGCACATTGAGGGTATATTTTAACGATAAACGTATGCAGATGGTCAGAGACAAACTACTTGATATGGGATGCAAGGTAGAGATTTCTAATCTCCCTTCATTCGTATCCATAAATGTACCACAAGAAGTTTCCTTAAAAGTGGTCGAAGATGTTCTGACCAATATGCAAAAAGAATGTGATAGTTTGGCTTATGAACATGGTGTTGTCAGACAAAATATAAGTTGATAACAAACAGCAGACCGACTGAATAAGCGGAACGCTGCCGAACATTAGCAACTTTACAAACTAAAAAGAATATGAGTAACCAAATAATTTTTGATGTTGACGGACTTATAGAAGCTCAAATCCGTCAGAGAGATAAAGACTATGCGAAAGTCTGTTGTCAGAACTTATTAAACTACGCATACGGAAAGGGGCTTTTGTGTGATAATCCATGTGATAATGAAGGAAACCTAATCATGCCTTCAATTATTAAGGAAAGTTCTTTAACAGAAATTGGTAAACATATTTTTGTTGAATTGCTATTTAAGTGGTTTGCATACACAGATAATGAAAGTGGAAAAATTGACAGAAAAAATAACATCAAAATGTTAGAGAAGTATTACAATCAACTTTTACAAAAGATTGATAGAAAATAGGTTGCTAACAAACAGATGAAACATTGAAGGCGGTTTATCTGCCGGACATTATAAACTCGTAAAATAAAAATATGATTGAAGCACTGAAAAATATAGGATTCATCGTTACAGAACGATTGGAAAGAAAAGAATTAAGCTCTGATTTACAAAATCGGTACTTCGAACTTCCTGCGGACTATCAGGAGTTTTTACAACGGTTTCAGACAATCACGAATGAAAGTGATAATGTTTGGTTTAATTCCATAGAGGACTTTAACGGAGAAAGCGATAGCGGATTCCGTTGGAATGAATTTGAGCTGATGGGACTTGAGGCGTTGGCAGATGATAAGGAATCCTGTGATATGATACGCCTGTTTTGGGATAGCCATATTCCTATTCTTATGTCAGTAAAAGATGGATACCAATATTTGTGCATAGATTTATCTCCGGAAAATTACGGTAAAATCTATTATGGAGTTGAACCTGAATTTGAAGATTCGGCAGAATTTGTTTGCGATAGCTTTAATCATTTATTAGAAATGTTGTCTTCCAATAAAAAGAATGATATACTGACAAATTTCAAATAGGTTTATAACAAGCAGATAAATCTCTCTGAAAGATTGATTATCCACCGAACATTACAGCTATGGATATAACGAATAGAATTATTGTCGCCTTACTGGAACGAATGAAAAGTAGAAACAAGAACTTTTCATTATCAAAACCTAAGTTTCATCGGTTGTTTCAAATAAATCCCGATGGCTACTTATGGTATGGCGAGAAACTGGAGCGGCATTTACTTAACAAATATGGAGAATCGGCTGATACATTGAAATATCTTGATATATATTATTTCATTGACAATATTGTGCGGTTGTATTACATGCCTAAAAATTCAAATTCGGAGGAAAACGAGTTTGGAAAGCTATACGCTTATGGCTCCATAATAGGGTTACACCGTTGTCATATTCCAGATAAGCGAATATATCTGAACCGATTGTTAAATACTTTACTGTTCTGTTGTCCGACTTCTGAAGAATATATCCGTAGATTCCGCTGGCAAAAAAACGGTATATATTACAAATCGCAGGATGTGGAAGTCCTTATTGCCGATACATTTACAGAAATACGGGAATCGGACAAACAATCAGAATCCATTGAAATAGTTGAGTCAATAGTCAATGAGACATACCGTTATCTGGTAGGCTCAAATACGGGGCTTCCATTTGTCCGTTCGGAAACTTTATTGCACTACAACCTGAACCCATCTGATTATATGTGGCTATATCAGCACGATAAGGAATTGTTTTATACTTGTCTTGATGCAGCAGCATTACAGTCGGAGATTTTCAGTTACAAGTCATTTGTGTACAATTTCAACCTGTATATTCTAAAAGACGCAAATATATTGGACGAATTGTCCAGATATTCCAAATGTTATGAAGCCGTTTTAGAACTGCTTTTCAAATCCGATTCAATTATGCAGAACTCTGTTATTCGGCAAATCAAATTATGTAGAAATGAAGATACCATTAAACAGAATAACAGATTGGATGCTATTAACAAATGGCTCAACTCCCTAAATAAGATTGGTTAGCCACAGAACATTAAACATTAGAAAATGAGAACACCAGTCATAATCCTGTTATTTGTAATCCTGCTTGCCGTAAGCTGCGGAGAGCCTCCCATGCCGCCGTCGGACGAGGAAATGATACGCCACTTCACCACGCACGAGGCGGCGTTCCGTAAGGTGTACGAAATCATGGCAGAGAGTTCAGAAGGTAGTTTTCACTACCCGCCGCTTTCTCCGGAAGAGGTCATTATACTTGATTCAACAGAACAAAGCGATACATCCCATGAAACGAATGATGAACAAGACATCCCGGTATATGGACTGTTGAAGCCGGAGCGAATCCTACTCGACTCCCTATTATCAGAGATTGGATGCGGTTTTATCCTTGTTGATCGCAGGGAATGGGGAACGGCAGATTCGGTATATGTGAGCCTCGTTATGCCGTACTACTCCCACGGCATCGTGGATGCCGGAACGTCCAAGAGTTTCGTTTACGATCCCGGATTGAGAAGCCGTCGTAATATCCGTATCACCGAACATGGCGACCTGAACGAGATCTACCGCAGGACGTACAACGACACCACGCTGTACAAGCCCATCAAGGGAAACTGGTACATCGAGTTAGACCATTCACGATAGCCTGAAAAGACAAATAAATGGTGTAACAAATCAAATTCCAGCATATCCAAAAACAAACTGAAAATTATGATTGAGAAATTAAATAAAAATAAAATAACAGCGGATTGGCTAAATTTATTTTCTGATTTTTCCAAGTATAAAATAATGCACATTATAAAGCGGAATGGCTGCTTTTTGTCTGGCTTACAATTTGAAAGTTTATCAAGCCAACGCTATCGTGTTTGTTTTCATCTATATAACTTAATGGTTGATTTAGATATTCCAACCATTCCCTTAATTTCTGCTACTTATTTACTAAACAAAAAGGGAGCTATAAATAGTTTTTCTATGCAAGAGCATGATAATGATTTAGAATCCATTGTAAATGAATTATATAACCAAGTTCCCATTTTGACAAAACAACAATTGACAAGTAATGATTTAATTGCATATATGAAGGGAACAAAAAATGCTTTTTACGACAAAACAACATTAACCGATATTGTTTTATTAAATTATTATTGTGGCAATGATGAGCAGGCGGAAATTGAAATTGAAAAAGGGAAGAAAATCATATTAGATTGGCCTGAAAGGGTCACAATCGACTATGGAAGTGCTAAAGGTTGGGAAAAACAGGTTAGAGAGTTAATGAATATGGATATATTAAACGATACAATGGAAAGGCAATTACAGAAATTGAAATTGCATTGAGAGTTAGACCACGAAAGATAATGGCCCGGAGTTCGTATCAAAGTATGTATCACTTTTTGTCAAGAAGATACATCATAAAGCAGATAATGGCTATCGCAAGGAAAAATAACAGAACCGCAAGGAGTTCGTTAAACCTGCACTTGGCATAGTGAGACATCACTGCTTTGCCTCGCCATTTGTAAATCCTGCTGACGAGCGACATAACGGCAAATGTGACAATGCTAAAAACGACACATGGCAACAATGCCGACACACCTGGAAAAAGCCGGATAGTAACAGTCATCATAGGGAATATCAAAAGAGCGAAGATATAAATCGAGAGCATCATTTCGCCATCGACCCTGCCTGTTCGTCTTGCCTGCTTCCATTTCTCCCCCATCCACCAAAGGTAGTCCCAGAGATAAAAGCGCCGTTTATGTTCCTGTGGTTTCATCATGGCTTATGTATAAATCCGAGGTGGAACATCAGCGCTACATTTGCCACGATCAGGGCGATAGCGATAAGAACTATTTTGGCGAGCTTCCTGCCGGGATGTTTCATCTTCCCGTAATGTTCACGGAGCGCTTCACGCCGTCCGGCTGTATAGCGTAGCTTGCAGAATAAATCGGGAAGAAAGCATAGAGGAATCACTATGGCCAAACCAATCATCCAGCCGAAAAGGCGCAATATCGGTGGAAACCCAAGCGGTATGAGTAGGACGAAGAGCCAGCACCAAAACAGTAGCATACGTCCGTTGAGATTGGTACGCTCCCTTTCGTGCCATATCTCGGCTACATACCACATATAGTCGATGAAGCAGATCCGGTATTTGCGATTGTCCTTTTCCATACCGTTATCTCCATACAAAGAAATCGACCAATATAAGTATAATCAGAACGCTGACCAACACAATCTGAACCCTGCGGCGTGTTTCAGGCTTGCAATCGTCAAATAACCACAGTTTGCTGTTAAACTGCCAATGACATGCCCATTTCCAACGGAACAGCAACCCTGCAAGCCATAGGGCAAGCAACCCGACACCAAACAGCAACCCGTATTTCGGGTGAGCCTGCAACCACTCGAAAAACGCTTCCGCCTTGCTGTTCATTGCTTCGTATATATCGGTAACTGTCATACTTATAATTAAAAGGATTCCGAACACAAAAATAATGTTTTCCGTTCACATAATCACTACTTTATGCTCCAAAACACCGGCTGTGCGGTTATAAAATCAGGAAACAGCCCCCGTTAAGGTCACGGAGGTTGTTTGCGGGGGTGTTTGTGTTCATTTAGTTCTGTTCCGGCAGGAGCTTGCAAAGCACCGGGTCGTTCTTGATACGTTCCAGTTCCTCGGCGACGATGCGGCCGGCCTCTGCCTTGATACGTTCGTAGTTTTCCTGCACGACCTGTTTCATGTGATCCGTCCCGTTCTCGTCCGTGAAGTCGGTAATTTGTGGTATCTTCTTGTACCGGGCCGTTTCCGCTTTCACTTTTTCGTTGTCCACGACAATCTCGCAGTGGAAAATCTTCTGCTCGATACGTTCGTCGAAATTGTCCGCCACGGCCCCGACGAACATTCCCTGCGTGAGCGTCGAGATCTTCGAGGCCGGGATCAGGCTGTCCAGCTGCGTGGATATGGATGTCGATTTGTCGCTGCGGCTCAACGTCATGCTCTGCCGCTTCTGCAATACCTTACCGAACCGTTCCGAGAGTGTCTTGGCCGTTTCACCTACGACCTGCCCGGAGAAGATGTTGCCCACCGTGTTCATCACGACGGCGGCCTCCTTGTCCCCGTAGTCCCTCTTCAACTGTGAAAAATCCTGGAAGCACAGCAGCACGGCGACCTTGTTGCTTCTGGCCGTGGCGATCAGGTTGTCGAGTCCCTTGAAGTAGATTGTCGGCAGCTCGTCGATGATGATGCCCGATTTGAGCTGGCCTTTCTTATTTATGAGCTTGACAATCCGGGAATTATACAATCCCAAAGCCGCTCCGTAAATGTTTTGCCTGTCGGGATTGTTCCCCACGCAGAGTATCTTGGGATCGTCCGGGTTATTGATGTCGAGCGTGAAATCGTCGCCCGACATGACCCAATATAGCTGGGGCGAAATCATGCGGGAAAGCGGAATTTTGGCCGATGCTATCTGGCCATAGGCTAAGCACCCAGCGCCTTGCCACTTTTTACAGTGGTAGGTTTCCAAGCACTCGCCTCCGAACCGTGCATACAGGTCTCCCCGTACACGGCTCTCCACCTTCTCATTCAGTCTAACTTTCCTGCGTGTATTTTGTGATGGCATACTGAACATACTGCTAATGTTTTGCGGTTACGTGAAATCATTTTAATTTCCCAATCACTTTTGCCTTTTAGGTCTTTCAATTTGCGTACATGGTGCATTTCAAGATTGTCCGTAGCACCGCAATTTTCACATACACGTGCCTGAAGTCTCTTGATTAGTCCATTTCTGCCGCCTGTTATGGCAACCGTGTTTGGCAGTTTGTCATCCAAATACCGATTGGGCAGTTCCTTTCGCTTAAAGCCTTTGTCGTAGAACTCACGTTTGAACTCATATCCCCTTTTATTGGTGTACGGTATGGCAAATACTCCGTTCTTCTTGTACTTCGCAATGATTTTCTTTTTAGAAGTGCTGTACTTTGCGGCGTATGTCTTATACATACTGTATTCCATGATGTTATAAAAAGAGTCAATGACGGGACTATTATTTGCAATCGAATAGAAGTTATAGAACCCCATGATTTCAGAGTTATATTGGCTTATAATTTCCAAATCATCAAGACAGCGCATATATGTACGTCCTTTGGGCTTCCAAACCTCCTTACCTTTTTGAACAGTAATCTTTACCGCATCATATTCAAGGAGCTTCTTCCGCATCACTTCGGTAGTCATATACAGGACTATCTTATGGTCTAAGCTTCTTGTCAAATGTCCGTTTTTATCCCTATGGGTGTCATTGGATTTGCGTACAAATACGTCATAGCCGAGAAATTTAGCATGTTTTCTTGCATTGGTTATCAGCGTTTTTTCATCAGATAGTTCCAATTTCAATTTGTCTGCCATAAATTGCTTTATGTCCTCTTTGATTTTGATACAATCCTCTTTGCTGCCAATAACACCAATGAGAAAATCATCCGCATATCTCACATATTTTAGACGTTTCATGTCCGCATCCATTTCATCACTTGCCGGATATTTCAGACGTTCTTTGACAACTTCTCCAATTTGTTTCAACAGTAGTCGCCGTTCCGTTTCATTCTTTGCTTGTTTCAGCTTTGTTGTCAAGTAGTATTTTTTCTGCCCAAGTTGTTTTGCTATCGGATTTTCTTTGCGCCTTTTTCCCTTATTGAATTTTTGAGTGTATTCTTTGATGTATTTGTCGAACTTGTCAAGATAGATATTTGCCAGTATAGGACTTATTATCCCACCTTGTGGTGTTCCGCTATACGATTTGTGAAATACCCAATCTTCCACATATCCGGCATTCAGAAACTTTCGGATAAGGCGTAGAAAACGCATATCTGAAATACGTTCTGAAAGAATAGCTATCAATACTTCGTGGTCTATATTGTCAAAAAAACCTTTAATGTCTCCCTCGATGAACCATTTTGTATTGTTGAATGTCTTTTGTATGCTCCAAAGTGCAGTCTGCGGACTTCTCTGTGGTCTGAAACCGTGAGAAGAATTTTCAAAACTGCCCTCGTAGATTGCTTCCAAAATCATTCGGATAACTTCTTGCAGAAGTTTGTCAATGAATGACGGAATACCCAGCGGTCGCATTTTCCCGTTTTTCTTGGGAATGTACACCCGCTGAGAGGGATTTGGCTGGTACGTCTCATCTTTGAGTGTACCTATCAACCGTTCAATATGGGATATACAGAAACCGTCAATGGTTTTTCCATCGACACCTTTCGTCATATTGCCCTGTTTCGTATAAATACGTTGGTAGGCAATGTAGTACATCTCCTCATTAAACAGTAACCGATACAAACGTTCAAACTTGTAAGCCAAGTCGGAACTATGTTGTGTTAGACTGTTTAATATCTTTTCTGGATTTCTTTTCATGTCTCTCACATTTTCCAAAATTTGACATTAAACGATATTGGCTGCTTCCCTTCGCCATGTACAAGGCTTTCCCTTGCTCGGACTACTACGGAAGCTCTGTTGCCATATGGGTTGCCCCACTTAGGCAATCCCCGTTTAGACATATAATAACTATTGGCATGATAGATTGTCGGATACGACTTTCGTCCTTTACTATGTATGTAGTTGCTCCGTGATAAGTTCTTTTTGCCCATGCATCCTACAAGGCGAAGCTGGGTATCACGGCTTGACGTTTGTAACTGTCTTCCGTCAAGGCTTAACCATCGAGCCGCTTAGACTATCGTTCAACCAGTATAGGCTTTATCCTCATATCTATCGTTTCACCTCGCCACACGGTCAGAACTTGACAGTTAGTTCACTCGTGGCTTTACCGACATGCTACACTCCCCATCGTCTTTCGTTGAATGGATAAGTCGGCTGGTGATAGGTTATTATTTCAAAGAACACGAACCTAATAGCTTGCCAAAGCTATATTTATTATATGCCCTTACGGGCGCACCTGGAGCTGGTCTTGAGCGCCTCCGAGCCAGGCATCCATAAAGGGGCTGAGGTAGTTTTCGAGTTCCGGGTAGGATGTCAGAATCGGGAAAATATCCTCGTACCGCTTGTTCAGGAACTCGATGGCGTGCGGGAAGGTACAATACCGCCCGTTGTCGTAGATGCGCAGGAACCAGATCACGGCCGCGAAAAGGATAATGGGGCTTTCCACAAAAAAATCGCCCTGCTTCTGCACCCAGCTTCGGTTCAGGTTGAGCATGATGGTATAGGCGCTCTCGTAGGCGTCCGAAATATCGGTCATGAAGTCCGGGTGAATGGGGTTACAGCGGTGCGAGCGGCGCGGGTCGTCGAAATTTATGACGTAGAAAGTCGGGATTTTCTTGTAACCTTTCTGGTGATTCAGCAGGTGGTTGTAAGCGATTTCCGAAAGATCGGGAAACTTGTAGTCATAGATGTATTGGGTATAGCCCTTTTCGATTTGCTGTTTAATGAACTGGTTTACAACACAATAACTCTTTCCGCTGCCCGGGCTTCCCATGCAGATGCAAGCCCTTTGCGGGTTTACGACATTGGCGAACCCGTTGTTCCACTGTTTGTTATAGTAAAATTTCGTCGGCAGATTTATGGAGTACTCGTTCTCGATCAGGCGTGTTTCCTGCTGGAATGATTCGTTCTCGTTGTTGAAAGGGTCATCCATGAGATTGTTCTTCAGCAGGCGGGACATCCACACGCCGCCCATCAAGAGGCAGATATACCCGGCCGATAGGGTCAGTATGTAGAAAGCCGCGTTCGCCATCGCCGTCAGCGGCAAGTCCAGCAGCCACCAGTTGAAGAAGAACAGCACGCCTCCCGTGGCCAGCGATGCCGTGATTTTCCGCCAGGTAATTTTCTCCTCTTTTACTCCTTTTGTCCCGAGGCATGAAAGGGCGAGGAACACGACGGCGAAAAGTTTCGTCCATAGTATATTCCGGAACAGCCCCGCGGTGCGGTCGAAGTTCAGCAGAATCCTATCGACCACGCCGATATTGATTCCCCATTCCCGTATCTGCCCGTAACAGAACCAGTAGATGTTGATAACCACGAACAAGATACTCAATGCCCGCATGAAATCCATTGTTTTTGCAAGACCCCGAAGGTCGTCTTCCTGTTGCATAACCGTAAAATTTAATAAATGAATGATAATTGAGATGTTATACTTTCCTCCGTCGTGAGGTATTCCGCTTCCGTTGCCCGTCCCGTCCGGCAGGCGCTTGTTTCGGGGACAAGTCCCTCGTGTTTTCCCCGGGATTCCGTTTCCCGCCGAAGCGCAGCTCGAAGGCGTTGGCCGAGTATGCCTTTCCCAGCCGTGATCCGTTCACGACCGTCCGTGTTTCGTGGTCAATGAAGGTCACACCCACGATGCGGCCGTTTTCGTTGCGTCGTATGTAGAGATCCACTCGGGCTTCCCGCAGGCGTTCGCGCAGTTCTTCCTCCGTGGGTTCTCCCCGAAGCGCTTTATCGACCCGGCCACGGATTTGCCTCCTCGTGTCGTCCTTCCCGAACCGTTCGGCGCTGCGCTCCATGTGCCGTTCCAGCCCGTCATACCCGACCTCTTTACCGAACAGTGAGGATTTGAGCGGCGCGGCCACTGCCTTGTCCCCGTTCTCGTCCAGCAGCGTGTAGAGCAATCCCCGGTAGGGGGTTCCGTTCCGCTCTCCCCGGACTTCCTCTATACCTATATTATATAAGGACAGCAATGCCCGGAACTCGCCGAGGGTTTGGAAGCGGTATGTCGCCACGGCCGGTTTTATTACCGCTGCCACCTGGCGTTTCAGGTCGCCCCGCGTGTAATCGGCGGGGACGATCCCTTGCCCTTTCTCCCGCCTTCTCCCTTTGGCGGGATGCAGTCCGTACTCCCGTTCCAGTTCCTCGGTAACGGCCACGCTGTGTTCGTTGCGCCTGCTGTCGTTTATCTTGCGCCCGTCCTGGGCCACCTGCACCGACACGATATGGATATGCTCCCGTCCGATGTCGGTATGCTTGAATACGATATAAGGTTGTCCTCCCCAACCCATGCGCTCCATGTAGGCCCCGGCTATCTCCGCGAGTTGCCCGTCGTCGAGGCGGTCTTCGGGAGCCGGGTTGAGCGACACGTGCACGACGGGTTTTTCCGTCCGGTAGTGCGAGGGCATCCAGCGCAGGAGGTCTTCTGCCGTCGCGGCCACGTTGAAGCGCCCATCCGCCGGCTCCCTCACGATGTGGGTCAGCAGTACCTTCCCGTCGCCCCGATCGACTTTCTCCTGGTTGTACGCCAGCGCGCCGTACACGTCTTTTCCGGTGGTGATATTGGCTACCATCGTTGTTTGAACTCTTCGGAGAGCGACACGACCTGCTGCCCGACGGCCGCCAGTTCACGTGTCGCTCTCTCCAGTTTATAGAGCAGCGCGAGTGTTTTCTTCTCGGAAAAATGCGCGTGCAGCTCCTTCACCACCTGGTTGTAATTCGTTCCCACGGCACGGAATTGGGCGTGGAAAGCGGTCAGCTTCGCCACGTATTCGAGCGTTCCCCGGTCGGTCTTTACCACCCGGAACGCCTCGTTGAACACTCTCGCTTTGATAAAAGCGGCTTTGGACAATAGCCCGGACTGCTCGTAAAGGTCGAGGAAACGGGCATGTTCCACGGCTGAAAAGTTTACCGAAAAGCGGTAAACGGCCGGGTCGTTTTTCGCGGGTCGTCCCCCTTTGCCCCCTCGGGGCTTTCTGTTCTTTTCCATCGCATCGAAATTTTAAGGAGAGGCCAGGGCCCCACCGGTTCCTGAAAATTCCGATCCCTTCGCGGCTTGCCGCCTTTCTGAAAAGCACCGACTCCGGAGGTGCTTTCTCCCCCTTGCGGGCAAGCTGTTTTCTGCTGCAAAACGAGAATCGTGCAGCAGAAAACACAGCTTGCTATTTGCCCTTTGCAAATACCTTCTGCCCGCTCGCGGACAGAACATTGAAAGAGCCGCCGTAAAACGGGGCAAGGACGGCTTCATTAGCGTCGGGATCGTTCACGAGGCAAAGATACCTACCTATTCAATCACTTGTGTCATAAGCGATTACGCCACTTGCGTCCACTTTGACGCCACACGCGGCCATAGCGGAAAAAGAGCATACAACCCGTGTTTTTAAGGGTTTACTTTGCACGTGAGAACGGATACGGGCAATGACACATCCCCCTGTCCGCACACGTGCGGACGGATGCAGAAAACACCGTGTGCAGAGGAAAAAGCGGGTCTTTGTCCGGATAAGCAAATGCGGTTGCGCATGAGTATAAAATCGGACACGCGCCCATGCACCGGCATACCGGCGTAACAGCCTGCCAGCGCACCAGCATATATGCGTGCCGGCATACCTGCATAAAATCTCATGCCCTCACTTGCCCGGATACGTGAAGAGATGAACGATTACCCGATTGTATAACTAAAAACGCATGGAACAATGAAAGAGAAAACGAAATTCGTGGCCTTCTCCACCCAGAAAGGCGGAGCGGGCAAAACCACCCTCACGGTGCTGGCAGCCTCTTACCTGCACTATGTAAAGGGTTTCAATGTCGCGGTCATCGACTGCGATTATCCCCAACACTCCATCGTGGAGATGCGGGAACGTGACCTGAAGCTTGCCCTCGAAGACGAACATTACAAGAGGTTAGCTTACGAACAATTCACCCGGCTTCAAAAGAAAGCCTATCCTGTCGTGGAAAGCAACACGAAAGAGGCGTTGGCCGATGCCGACTACCTCCTGCCGCAAGGTGATTTCGATTATGTGTTCTTCGACCTTCCCGGTACGATCAATAACGAGGATCTGATTCATTCCCTGGCCGGAATGGATTATCTCGTCGCCCCGATCAGTGCCGACCGGGTTGTCATGGAAAGCACCCTGAATTACGCGGTTGTGGTAAAGGAGCATATCATGGGCCGCGAGAAGTCCCGGATGAAAGGGCTGTATATGCTATGGAACATGGTGGACGGACGTGAAAAGACAGAATTATATCAGGTTTACGAGGCGGTAATGAAAGAGCTGGATCTTCCTGTCCTGAAGACCTTCTTGCCTGACACCAAGCGTTTTCGTCGTGAGCAGAACGCCAGCCGTCGCTCTGTCTTCCGCTCCACGCTCTTCCCGGCAGACCGTTCTTTGATCCGGGGCAGCAACCTGGATAAACTCGTGGATGAATTGATCGAACTGTTAAAGTAGGATCTCATGAGCGGAAAAGAACATGACGACGGTTTGGACGCTTCCTTCATCATCAGCCAGGCCAAAAGCCGAAACCGGCCATTACATCCTTACACGCCGGAAAAAGAGGAGGAGGCATCGGCTCTATCGGAACCGTCCGGCGAGGCCGCCTCCTCGTCGGCTACGAAAGAGGAGGGACGCCGCCGAAGAGGGAAAGGCCAGGATTACGAGCGTCTTTTTATCCGGAACGCCCCCTCCAATACCCGAAGCGGCAAAACGGTGTATATCCGCAAGGAGTTTCACGAGCGTATAACCCGGATAGTGCAGGTTATCGGTAAGAACGAACTCTCGCTGTATAGCTACCTGGACAATGTGCTGGAGCAGCATTTCGCGACCTATCAGGAGGAAATTTCGGAACTCTACAAGAAACGGAACTCCGATATTTTTTAGTTATGAACCCAATATTTACAACCCATTAAAAACAATCCATCATGTCAGACAAAGCAATTATTTTATCTGTTATCCTGGCGGCCGTCCTTTGCGTCGCCGTGCCCTTCATCTTCCGCGTGTGCCGCTACCGGCGCAGGATGAAAACCCTTATCGTCCCCGACGGCCCTTCGGGGGAGGTCGCCGTGGGGACTGTCCCCACCCCCGAGGCCGAGTACCTGGCCCGTTACATCTGCCTGCTGCGGCTGCCTTTCGCCGGTAACAAGCACGTGAAGATACGTCCGTCGTATCACGAGCGTATCCGCGAGATCACCCGTGTCATCGGTCGTGGCGACGTGACGATCACGGCCTACGTGGACAAGGTTCTCAAGGCGCACCTGGACGATAACCGGGAAACCATCGAGCGGCTTTTCGAGGAGCGTGAGGCCGTGGCCTCCCGGCAACCCAAAGCGGAGGAGCGATGAACGGGGCGTTGTGGCTGCTGCCCCTCTTTGCCGTGGGGTATGCCTTGTGGGCGTTTTTCCGCCTGCGGCGGATGGAACGTAACGAACCGGCAGACGGGATCGTTGCCGAAGACACGCCCTGCCGGCAGGAGATCATCGGCAGGAGCCGCTTTGTCCTCGACTTGCGCCACTCCCGGCCACAAGCTGCCGTAGAATCTGAAACTGAAAAAGTTACGGAAAAAGCCGATATATTTGTGCCCACGAATGTACCCGAACACCCCCGGCAGATTCCGCCGGAAGACCTGGATGAAGTGTTCGGTGTCGCTCCCGAGGGGGAGCCTAACGAACCTCTGGAAATCGACTTTCCGCTGTACGATGAATCTTTCCCGGATGCGGACGCGGAGGAGCCGGATTATGACGAGGATGAAGACGACACCGAAGAGCTGCCCCTTTTGGGCCGCTCGCTTGCCCAGGGGGTTAGTTTTGAACAGATGGGCGAAGCCTACCGCCACGTGGTACACGATCCACCTTCAACAGACGAGCAAAGGGAGGAAACGGGACGTGTCCTCCTGGGCCTGAAACAGACCGACATGTTCGAGGTCATCGTTTCGGGCTGCCCCGACGGGAACGACAGGGTAAAATCCCTGATCGACACCTACCTCTCGGCTTTTCACCGGCGTATGTCCGAGAGGTCTGCGGAAAGCCCATCTCCGCAGGGTTCGGTTCCCACGGGTTTCGACGTCCGTGAGTTTGTTTAACCCCATAATGACATCACGATGAAAGAAAAAGACTACGGGTAGCGCGTGAGGCTATCCTCGAACCACTGAAAAAAAACGAATCAAGAAGTTTAACCCGGTGCGGGGCCTATCCATCCCCGCGCCACAATTCAAACATTATCGAGTTATGAGAAAGAACAAGATTCTTCTTCCGGCGGCATTTCTCTTTGCCGCCATCTCCTCCGCTTTCGCGCAGGGCAACGGCATCGCCGGCATTACGGAGGCTACCAACATGGTAACCAGCTACTTCGACCCCGGCACGAAACTCGTGTACGCTGTGGGGGCTGTGGTCGGCCTTATCGGGGGCATCAAGGTCTATAACAAGTTTTCGAGCGGCGACCCCGACACGTCGAAGACCGCCGCGAGCTGGTTCGGCGCGTGTATTTTCCTGATTGTCGCCGCGACGATCCTACGCTCTTTCTTCTTGTAGTCCAACCTGTCATGCAAATAATTATGGAATATGGAATCAACAAGGGAATCGGCAAGAGCGTGGAGTTCCGGGGCCTGAAGGCGCAGTACCTCTTCATCTTCGCGGGCGGCCTGCTGGCCGTCTTCGTGGTGTTCGTCATCCTCTACATGGCAGGGGTCGATCAGTGGGTATGTATCGCTTTCGGCGTTGCGGCGGCTTCGGTGCTGGTCTGGCTTACCTTCCGCCTGAACACCCGTTACGGGGAACACGGGCTGATGAAGCTGCTCGCCGCGCGCCGGCATCCCCGCTACCTGCTCAACCGCAAGTCCCTGCGCCGGTTGCTGAAAAGAAAGGGGGGCCGCGTATGAGAAACCTCTTGAAAGCCACCACGCTGGAAAGCAAGTTCCCGCTCCTGGCCGTGGAAGGCGGTTGTATCATCAGCAAGGACGCGGACATAACGGTCGTCTATCGGGTCGAACTCCCGGAGCTGTTCACCGTCACGTCCGCCGAGTACGAGGCGATCCACGCCGCCTGGTGCAAGGCCCTGAAGGTCTTGCCCGAATACAGCGTGGTACACAAGCAGGACTGGTTCATCCGCGAGCGTTACCGCCCGGCCACGGGCGAGGGGGACATGAGTTTCCTCTCCCGCAGTTACGAGCGGCATTTCAACGAGCGTCCGTTCCTGACCCACGCCTGCTTCCTCTACCTGACGAAAACGACGAGGGAGCGTATGCACATGCGTTCAGACTTCTCGACCCTCTGCCGGGGCAACATCATTCCCAAAGAGGTAAACCGGGAATCGGCGACAAAATTCCTGGAGGCGGCGGAACAGTTCGAGCGTATTCTGAACGATTCGGGTTTCTTGGCCCTTGTCCGCCTCACGGGGGACGAGATCACGGGTACGGCGGATTGTCCGGGCCTGCTGGAGCGGTACTTTTCCCTCTCGCTCTCGGAGACGACTTCTCTTCAGGACATCGAGCTGGGGGCCGAGGTTCTGCGCGTGGGCAACAAACGGGTGTGCCTGCACACGCTCTCGGACACGGAAGACCTGCCGGGGCGCGTGGGTACGGACACCCGTTACGAGCGTCTTTCCACCGACCGTTCGGACTGCCTGCTCTCGTTCGCGGCCCCCGTGGGGCTTCTGCTTTCCTGCGACCACCTTTACAACCAGTACGTGTTCCTGGAAGACAGCGACGAAAACCTGCGTATGTTCGAGAAACGTGCGCGTAACATGCAGTCCCTTTCCCGCTACTCCCGCGGGAACCAGATAAACAAGGAGTGGATCGACCAGTATCTCAACGAGGCGCACTCGTTCGGTCTTCAATCCGTCCGGGCCCATTTCAACGTGCTGGCCTGGTCGGACGACGTGCAGGAGCTCCGGCATATCCGCAATGATGTGGGCAGCCAGCTCGCTCTGATGGAGTGCCGCCCGCGCCACAACACCGTGGATGCCGCCACGCTCTACTGGGCGGGTATGCCGGGCAATGCGGGGGATTTCCCCGCCGAGGAATCGTTCTACACGTTCATCGAGCCCGCGGTCTGTTTCTTCACGGAGGAAACCAACTATAAATCCTCGTCCAGTCCTTTCGGCATCAAGCTGTGCGACCGCATAAGCGGCAGGCCCCTGCACCTGGACATCTCGGACGAACCGATGAAAAAAGGGATCATTACCAACCGGAATAAATTCGTGTTAGGCGGCTCGGGGTCAGGCAAGTCATTCTTTATGAATCATTTAGTCCGCCAATACTGGGAGCAGGGCACGCATGTCGTGCTGGTGGATACCGGTAACAGCTACCAGGGTCTTTGCGAGCTGATCCGGCGTAAGACCAAAGGTGAGGACGGCGTGTATTTTACCTATACCGAGGAACATCCCATCAGTTTCAACCCGTTCTACACCGACGACTACTATTTCGACGTGGAGAAGAAGGACAGCATCAAGACGCTGCTGCTGACACTCTGGAAAACCGAGGACGACAAGATCACGAAGACCGAGAGCGGCGAGCTGGGCAGTGCCGTGAACGCCTATATCGAGCGTATCCGCGCCGACCGGAATATCGTGCCGTGTTTTGACAGTTTCTACGAGTACCTGCGGGACGACTACCGCCGCGAGCTGGAGGAGCGGGAGATCCGGGTCAGCCGCGAGGATTTCAACATCGACAACATGCTCATCACCCTGCGGCAGTATTATAAGGGCGGACGCTACGACTTCCTTCTGAACTCCCGGGCCAACATCGACCTGCTCTCGAAGCGCTTCGTGGTCTTCGAGGTGGATTCCATCAAGGAAAACAAGGAGCTTTTTCCCGTGGTCACCATTATCATCATGGAGGCTTTCATAAACAAGATGAGACGGCTCAAGGGGGTACGCAAACAGCTCATCGTCGAGGAGGCCTGGAAGGCGCTCTCTACGGCCAATATGGCTGAATATCTGCGTTATATGTATAAAACCGTCCGCAAATACTACGGTGAGGCCATCGTTGTGACGCAGGAGGTCGAGGACATCATTTCCAGCCCGGTGGTCAAGGAGGCGATCATCAACAACTCGGACTGCAAGATCCTGCTCGACCAGCGCAAGTTCATGAACCGTTTCGACGCGATTCAGTCCTTGTTGGGACTGACCGACAAGGAGAAGGCGCAGATTCTCTCGATCAACCAGTCCAACGACCCTTCCCGTAAATACAAGGAGGTCTGGATCGGTCTGGGCGGCGTTCAGTCGGCGGTCTATGCCACGGAGGTCAGCGTCCCGGAGTACCTGGCCTACACGACCGAGGAAACGGAGAAAGTGGAGGTACAGCGGCTTGCCGGGGAGCTGGGCGGTGATATGGAACTGGCGATCAGGCAGCTCGCCGAGGGCAAACGTTAAAGGGAGGGCAGGCCATGTATCGCAAGTGTATCGGATCAGACCCCACGGCGGCGCGTTTGGACTTCGCGCTGTACGAGGTGGCGGGCGAGTGGGAAAGCCGCTCGGGTTCTCCCCGGGTTCGCATCTACCGCAACCCGGGACGCCGGGGCGGCGGTTTTTACGTGGAGGTGTCCTACAAGGACGGGACACGCTTCTCCCGTCCCGTGAGGAAGTATTGGGGAGGTATCCGTTACTTCGACCTCTACGGGTATGTCGCCCTGGCCTACGATGCGGGGCGCGAGGTGCTCCAGCTCTCCGCCTACGGGGATTATTATCGGGCGTCGGAATGACCGCCCAAGTATTCACGAATTAAATAATGAAAAGGATGAAACGATTGATTTTAACGCTGTTCGTGGGGCTTCTTTGCTTCACGTACCAGGCAAAAGCGCAGTGGACGGTCATCGACCCGTCGAACCTCGTTCAGAACATCAAGAGCGCGGTTCAAAGCTCGACCACGGCGACCAACATGGTCAAGTCGCTGCAAGAGAGTATCAAGATTTATAACCAGAGCAAGGCTTACTACGACGCCCTCAAATCGGTGCATAACATCATCAAGGATGCCCGGAAGGTGAAGCTGACGCTCGAAATGGTCAGCGAGATCACGGAAATCTACACCTCGGGATTCAACCGTATGGTTTCAGACCCGAACTTCACGGTGGACGAGCTGGCGGCGATCTCGGCGGGTTACGCCCGATTGCTGGAGGAGGGCGGTGCGCTGGTGGCGGAACTCAAGACGGTCATAACCGGCGGCAACGGCCTCTCGCTCTCGGACAAGGAGCGGATGGACGTGGTGGATCAGGTTTACACGAAGATGCTGGAGTACCGCAACCTCACGCGCTATTACACGCGCAAGACCATCTCCGTGTCCTTCATCCGCAGCCGCGAAAAGGGCGACGCGCACCGGGTGCTGGCACTTTACGGGAACCCGAACGACAGATATTGGTAACCTGAAAACGGAGGCAGTCATGGATTTCGACAATTTACACCAGGTTCTCCGGAACCTGTATCAGGAGATGATGCCGCTATGCGGCGACATGATCGGGGTGGCGAAAGGTATCGCCGGCCTGGGTGCGCTCTTTTACGTGGCTTACCGGGTATGGAAGGCACTGGCCAGCGCGGAGCCTATCGACGTGTTCCCGCTCCTGCGGCCTTTCGCCATCGGCTTGTGCGTGATGTTCTTTCCCACCGTGGTTCTGGGGACGATCAACGCCGTGATGTCGCCCGTGGTGCAGGGCACGCACGCCATACTGGAGGGGCAGACATTGGATTTGCAGGCATACCAGCAACAGAAGGACGATTTGGAAGCCGAGGCCCGCAGGCGCGAGGGCAAGGCTTGGTTAGTGGACGACGAGGTGTATGAACAACGGCTTGCGGATATGGGTATCACGGACTTGGGCGAGATTATCAGCATGTGGGCCGAACGCACGTGGTACGACATCAAGGCCGGTTTCCGGCAGCTTGTCCGGGACTTCTTCGAGTTGTTGTTCAACGCCGCGGGGCTTACCATCGACACGCTGCGGACATTCTTTTTAGTCGTGCTGTCGATTCTGGGGCCCTTGTCGTTCGCCCTCTCCATTTACGACGGCTTCCACTCGACGCTCGCGAGCTGGATTTCCCGCTATATCAGCGTGTACCTTTGGCTTCCCATCGCCGACCTGTTCTCCGCGGTGCTGGCCAAGATCCAGACGTTGATGCTCCAGGCGGACGTCCTGGCCCTGCAAGACCCCAATTACATTCCCGACAGCGGCAGCGGTGTCTATATTATCTTTTTGATTATAGGTATCATAGGCTATTTCACGATCCCCACCGTTGCCGAGTGGGTGATCCAGTCGGGCGGAGCCGGCGGGGCTATGGGCGGTATCAACAAGGCCGGGGCATTCGCCACGGGTGTCGCTGGCGGTATCGCCGGCAACATGATCGGCCGCACGTTCGGGCGTCGCGGCGGTGGCCCGGCTTCGGGCAGTGCCCCCAACGGGCGCAACCTGGCAACACAAGGTAACAATAATCATTCATAACAATTTGGACAATGGAATTCAAGTCATTAAAAAACATCGAAACAAGTTTCAGGCAGATTCGGCTTTTCGGTATCGTGTTCCTCTGCCTGTGCGCGCTGGTATCCGTGTTCAGCGTGGTCGCGAGCTTCCGTTTCGCCGAAAAGCAGCGCGAGAAGATCTACGTCCTGGACGGGGGCAAGTCGCTGATGCTGGCGCTCTCGCAGGATTTGAGCCAGAACCGCCCCGTGGAGGCGCGCGAACATATCCGGCGTTTTCACGAGTTGTTCTTCACCCTCTCGCCCGACCGTGCGGCCATCGAGAGCAACATCAACCGCGCGCTGTTCCTGGTCGATAAGAGCGCCTTCGCCTATTACCAGGACATGCAGGAGAAAGGTTACTACAACCGTGTGGTGTCGGGGAACATCAGCCAGCGTATCGAGGTGGACTCCGTGGTGTGCGACTTCAACGCCTATCCCTACCGGGCCATGACCTATGCCCGGCAAATGATTGTCCGCGAGAGCAACATCACCGAGCGTTCGCTGGTCACGCGCTGCGAGCTGATCAACTCGGGGCGTTCGGACAATAACCCGCAGGGTTTCATCATGGAGAAATTCGAGATTCTGGAGAACCGCGATTTACGTACATTAAAAAGATAAGGCTATGGCAAAGAAGAGAATAAAGGCTTTCGGGGAGTGGGTCGAAGACCACCTGCGCCGCGCTTGCGGGGCGCTCTCGCCCGATAAGCGGATTATCGTGATCCTCACGCTGCTCTTGTTCTTTTCCGTCTTGTCGCTCTACTTTACCGTGTCTTCCATCTACCGCTTCGGCAAGGGAGCCGGGGAACGGATGCAGATACGGCATATCGAGCGGCTGGAGCTGGAATTAAGACAACGGCAGGAGGCCGACAGTGTAAAACATCTAAAAGATTTCAATTATGACGACGAACGAAAAACAGAATAAACAGCCGGAGGCGGGGAAAAAGGAACTCACGCCCCGGCAGATACAGATGCGGAAGAAGATGGTGGTCTTCCCGCTCTTTTTCCTGGCCTTTGCCGGGTGCATGTGGCTGATCTTCTCCCCCGGCGAAAAAGAACGGGAGGAGCCTTCGGCGGGTTTCAACACGGAGCTGCCGACCCCGGAATCGGAGGGTATCCTCTCGGACAAGCGTGATGCCTACGTGCAGGAGGAGATGCGGCGCAGGGAGCGGGAAAAGATGCGCTCCTTGCAGGATTTCGCGTTCGGGATGGAGGACGAGGAGGAAGAGCCCGTCATGCCCGCTGCCGTGCCGGATAAGTCTTCCGGCCCTGCCGGCGGTTCGTCGGGAGCTTTCCGGACTTCCCGTGCCGCCTATGCCGACATCAACCGCCAGTTAGGCAGTTTCTACGAGGAGACCGCCGGTGAAACGGGGGAAGAGCGCGAGATGCAGGCCCGCATCGAGGAACTGGAACGCCGCCTGGAAGAACAGCAGGCGCAGAAAACGGCCCAGGAGGAGCAGGTGGCGCTGCTGGAGAAGTCCTACGAGATCGCCGCCCGCTACATGAACGGCGGTCAGGCCCCTGAAGCCCCGCGTCAGAAAGCCTCCGTTTCCGGCAAGGCTTCCGTGCAGCCCGTGCGCCAGGTGCGCCGTAACATCGTGTCGCTGCTTGCCGCCCCGCTGCCCGATTCGGTCTTCGCCCGTGAGTTCGTCAAGCCCCGGAACTGGGGTTTCAACACGGTGGGGAGCGACCTTCGCGAGCCCGAGCGCAACAGTATCCGTGCCGCCGTGCAGCAAACCGTGACGCTCACCGATGGCGGGGAGGTTACTTTCCGGCTGCTGGAACCGATGATGGCGGGAGATCTGCTCATCCCCTCGGGTACGCCCGTAACGGGGGCGGCGAGGATCAACGGTGAACGGCTGACGGTCAAGGTCAGCGCTGTCCAGCACGGCGGGGCGGTCGTTCCGGTCGATCTGTCGGTCTATGACACGAACGGCAACGAGGGTATTCCCGTGCCGGGGTCGGAAGAACTCAATGCCGTGAAGGAGATCGCCGCCAATATGGGCGCGGGCATGGGCAGCAGTATCACGATCACGGACGATGCCGGTTCGCAACTGCTCTCCGACCTGGGGCGCAGCGCCATCCAGGGCGTGTCGCAATACGTGAGCAAGAAGATGCGCTCGGTCAAGGTCACGCTCAAGGCCGGTTACAGCGTCCTGCTGCTCCCGCCCCTTCAATAAGGGTACAAACGACGTACTTCCGTACACCACTGAAAAAATCCATTTTTATCAACAATCAAAAATTTATCGAGTATGAAAAAGATTCTTCTGGCACTCGCTTTTATCGGGTGCATGTTCGCTGCCCACGCGCAGGAAAAGCCCTCCACGGGCGATTTGTACGACGGTCTTACCCGTCCGCTGACCTTCAACCGGGTTATCCCGCCCTACGCGCTGGAGGTGACGTTCAGCAAGACCGTTCATGTGATTTTCCCCTCGGCCATCCGTTACGTCGATCTGGGGTCTTCGGATCTTCTGGCGGCGAAAGCCGACGGCACGGAAAACGTGCTGCGTGTAAAGGCGGCCCTGCGTGATTTCTCGCGCGAGAGCAACCTTTCGGTCATTACCGAGGACGGGGCCTATTACAGCTTCAATGTCAAGTATGCCGACGAGCCGGTGAAACTGTCGGTCGAGATGGCGGACTTCCTGCATGACGGGGAGGCGGTAAACCGCCCCAATAACGCGCTGGACATCTATTTGCAGGAGTTGGGATGCGAATCTCCGCTGCTGGTCAAACTGATCATGCAGTCCATTTACAAGAATGACCGCCGCGAGATCAAGCATATCGGTTGCAAGCGTTTCGGGGTACAATACCTCCTCAAAGGTATCTACGTGCATAACGACCTGCTTTATTTCCACCTCCAACTGAAAAACTCCTCCAACGTGCCTTTCAACGTGGACTACCTGACGTTCAAGATTACGGACAAGAAGGTGGCCAAACGCACGGCCATCCAGGAGCAGGTCGTATGGCCCGTGCGTGCGTACAACAACGTGCAGGTCATCGGCGGCAAGCGTACCGAGCGCATGGTCTTCACGCTCCCGAAGTTCACGCTGGCCGACGACAAGCAGCTGGTCGTGGAACTGCACGAGCAGCAAGGCGGGCGACACCAGACTTTCACGGTGGAGAATGCCGACCTGGTGCGCGCACGTGTTATCAACGAGTTAAAGGTAAAGTGATATGAAACGGGCGATATTCATTCTCACGCTGGGGTTATGCCTCCTCCTTTCGGACGGGGCGCACGCCCAGCGTGCCCTGCCCGCCATGCGCGGGCTGGAAATACGGGGAGGCATGGCCGACGGCTTCTATACCCGGGACAGCCGCAGCGAAACGGGCTACTGGTTCGGGCTGGCCATGAGCCGCTACGCGAAGAATGCCGACAAGTGGGTGTTCGGCGCGGAGTTCCTGAACCGTTATTACCCCTACAAGTCGGAACGTATCCCGGTGGCGCAGTTCACGGCCGAGGGAGGTTACTATTACAAGTTCCTCGCCGACCCGTCCAGGACTTTTTTCTTCTACCTCGGCGGCTCGGCGCTGGCCGGTTACGAGAGCGTGAACCGGGGCGAGAGGCGGCTCTATGACGGCTCTACGCTCCGCCACCGCGACCGTTTCCTCTATGGCGGGGCCGTCACGCTGGAGGTCGATGCGTACCTGACCGACAGGATTATCCTCTCGCTGACGGGGCGTGAGCGTATCCTATGGGGCACTACAACGGGACATTTCCACGCGCAGTTCGGCCTGGGCGTGAAATTCATAATCCATTAAACTTGCAAGCGACATGAAAAAGATGAAAAAGATATTGGCCCTGGCGGTCTGGATCGCCGCCCTGGGTCTTTTATGCGCATCCTGCGACAACGGGCTGGATATACAGCAGGCGTACACGTTCTCTCTGGAAACGATGCCCGTTCAGAAGCGAATCTCCGTTGGTGAAACCGCTGAAATCCGCTGCACGCTCGTGCGGGAGGGGAGATATGACGGCGCGCGTTACACGATCCGCTATTTCCAGCCCGACGGGCGCGGTGAGTTGAGGATGGACGACGGTACGGTGTTCCTGCCCAACGACCGCTATCCGCTCGACCGTGAGGTGTTCCGCCTCTATTACACATCGCGCAGCGATGACCAGCAGACCATCGACGTCTATGTCGAGGACAACACGGGTCAGGTCGTGAAGACCTCCTTCACGTTCCAGAGCGAGAACGGGACGGAGGAAACGGAACGATAACGTAATATGTCTAACCAAGAGAAGCGCCCGTCACCCGGGCGCTTTCCATAAATACTGAAAACCATGACAGAGCAAGAGAGAATAGATATAGCCTATCTCGATACGGGGGTGTACGAGAACCCGTGGCGCGAGAACCTTTTCGAGACGCTGCCCGAGGATCGGAAAACGGCGGAAGTCTGCCGTTTCGCCATCAAGAAATCGGCTTTCAACATCGAGTTCGTTCCCGAAGCGATGAAAACGCCGGAACTTTGTCTTGCCGCGGCCGGCCACCGGGGCGAAACACTGAAATTCGTCCCTGACCGTCTGAAGACACCGAAAATGTGCCGTGCCGCCGTCGATAGCAACAGCTACGCGCTGTATTACGTTCCGGAGGGGTTGAAGACCCCCGAACTGTGCATGACGGCCGTGAAGCGCAACGGTCTGGTGCTGGAGGCCGTCCCCGGGGAATTGAGGACGCCGCAAATATGCCGTGCGGCGTTGAAAGCGGTGGACAGTGCCGATTACAAGATACTCCCTTACATTCCGTATCCCGATATATGCCTGGAAGGGCTGAAAAAATTCGGGATGTCGTTCGTGGACAAGTTCGAGATTTTCGCCTCCATTGCCCCGGAGGTCATGACCGGGGAACTGGCCCTTCACGGCGTGGGGATGGACGCGTCCTGCCTTTCGCTCGTGCCGGTGGAACTGCGCACGGAGGCAGTCTGCCTGCGTGCCGTCAGCGGGGACGGCATCCTGCTCCATGAAGTGCCGGAGGAATTACGCACGGAACGGGTCTGCGAGGCCGCCGTGTCCTCGAACTACCTGGCACTGGAGTACGTTCCGAAACATCTGAAAACCGACCGTCTGTGCGGGATGGCGCTGGAGCGCGATCCCCTGGCCATCCGCTTTTTCAACCCCGAACAGCTCACGCCGGAGGTCTGCAACCGGGCGTTGGCCCGTACCGACGACCTGCGTGTCCTCCGCTATATCCCCTTCGAGGAGATACACCTGAAAGTGTTGGGGTTCTATTGCACGAATTACGATAAGACCTTCGATTTTTTGGAGAACATGAACCCCTGGTTCCTCACGCCGAGGGTGGCCCGGGAAATTTTCGCCCTGGAGCCGGAGCTGTTCTACAACCTTCCCGACCACGCCAAGAACGAGGAGATGTGCCGCCGGGCCGTCTGGCACGACGGGAGCTACCTGCAATATGTCCCCGAGAAGTGGAAAACGCCGGAGTTGTGCATGGAGGCCATACGGCGCAGTCCCTATGCCATCGCCCACCTGCCCGAGAGCATGAAAAGCCCGGATCTATACATGAGCCTGGTGCGGGAGAACCCGCAAAACCTGAAAGGCGTCCCCCGCGAAGCCCGGACGCCGGAGATGAGCCGGGAGGCTTTCGAGCGTACCTACGGGAAGGACAAAACCGATTTCTCGGTTATCAGCGCGTTGAGCGACCCCGCCCTGGTCTTGCAGGTGTTCCGCGAGCAGGACGACCCGCAGCAGATACACCGGTTGATGAGTGTCCTGCACCTGAACCGCCGGCTTGTAACGGAGGAGGTGGCGTTGGAGGCCGTTCGCAAGGATGCGGGGGTGCTGTACGACATTCCCCAGAGGGCCATCACGCCGCTCGTGGCCGATACGGCCGTGCGGGGCGACCCGAGGATGATCCAGTGGGTTCCGAGGGAGCTTCGCACGGCGGATCTGTGCCTCTATGCCGAGGCCGCCCATCCCGAGTTGCGGGTTTACGTTCCCGACGAAATAGCAAAGGGACGTAATATCTACTCGTTCCACCGTCAGGTGGACGCGAAATTGCGGCAGCCGCTCGAATACGAACAATACAAGACCCTCTACTCGGGCGGCGCGGTGCGTGTGAACAACGTGTGGACGTCGGTTGCGGGTGAGATTGACTGCTGCGAGGTGCGTTACGACCGTAAGACGGAGAAACTCAAACTGCGGATCGTCGAACCGCCCAGGGAGAAGAAGGCGCAGCCGAAGGTCGCGCCCCGCAAACCCGCCCGGGGGCCGAAATTGTAGGACGGCGGGTAGTTCTTTGGCAGGAAGGTTGTTAAAAATCGCACGTGTTGTCGCCGATACCCGAATGAAATCGTTATATTTGCAATCGAATCCTCCGGCGGCGTGCCGCCGGGCGATTTACATACGGAAGGAACACATTATGGTGGGGCATTGAAAACAGCCAAATTTTAATCCGCTCGCAAAATAATGGGTAGTTCTCTTCTTCATCGTCGTGTCTATATGCGTCAAGCGTATGCGATAGCGGCGTGGGGAGAAATTATCTATCGAGTGGATGGGTGCTTGGCTGTACCTCAATGCCGGTATTTAACGTATTCTCACGCCTTTTTCGTATGGTATTTGTCTGAACCTAAAGAAAAGCGATATGGAAACGAAATCGACAAATGAGGTAAAGGGTGATTACGACCGGGTATCGGCGAGTGAATGCCTGGGGTCGCTAATCGAGTTGCACGGGATTGTCATGGAAGACGATCTGTTCGTCATTCCCGATGCGGATGGCACGGCAGTATTATACAATGACGGGAAGATACGTTTTGACGAGATCGCCGACATCGAGGTCGGCTCGGTGTTCGTGGGCATCCTGCTCCGCAACGGCTATCTGTTCTACCTTTCCCGTACCGAACCGCTCAAGACGTGCATATACACGCATGGCGGGTGGGGTTCAATCTCTGAAATTTCTCCCCGTGGCATTGCCGGACATATCGGGCGTGAACTGCACGGGAAGCTGGGCGACCATACGGCGGTCGATTGACGGGAAACAAAAAATCGGACGGTTGTCGTCCGATTTTTTTCGCGTCGTATTTTCACGGCCGTTGCCTGCCGTGTTCCCGTTTCCGCCTTTGCAGGGCGAGCAGTTGCCGCAACATGTAGGCATGGTTTTCCCCCACGGTATGCCCCGAGGGCATCAGGTAGGGACTTGCGAGGCACTCCCGGCATTGGCGTACCGCCTCTTTTAAGTCGGTAACGGTTATTTCCGCTCCCGTGATGTCTTTAATCTTTGTTTCCATTCTTTTCTTGTTTTTTGGGTTCGTACCAACTGTCCCGGTAATTTTCTCCCACGAGCGAGAAAATTCCGCTCATGCCGCTTTCAGCGGCGAAATTTTTGGCTTCCCATATACCGGAAAACTCTCCCAGCAGCCGGTAGCCGATGAATAATTTGTACTTGCGCATGATTTTATCGTTTTTCCAGGTTGATAATCGGTGTGTTCTTTTGCAGCCATTCCTTTATGCTGTCCATGTTGTATTCGGATGTGATAACCGCCGTTCGGTCGTCGATTTCGGTGAAGCGCGTAGTTTCATACCCGTCGATCCACTGCTTCAGCGTGGCAACGCCCCACACCTGCGGGTCGTCGAACATGGTGTCGAGCCGCCCGATACCCTCGCCGAAGGTTACGAGCAGCGTTTCATAGGAGATTTCCTTGTTTACTTCATTCGTTTTCATATTCTCGCTTTTTACGGGCGGCTTTTGCCGCCCCGAAATTTTTTAATCAGACAAGTTCCACTTTAACCCTGCTCATGTTCGCCCAGAACACGCCGTTGCAGTAGTAGGCGTAGCCGTTATGCCAGTTGCTCCTGCGGCGTATCACGTCCTGCTCGGGTGGTCGTATCTCGATACTCGTGGTGTAGATGTTGTGTCCCACGGTAATGACGAGGTTGCACCTTCTCCATATCTCGGAATGGGTTTTGAACCCGTTTTTCCCCTCGACGAGTGCAAGGGCCGTCTTGACTGCTTCCCGAACTTCCCAATCCCACTCCCCGAAGGGTTTGAGCGGGCGTGCCATGTAGCTTTTATAGATGATTTTCATTGTTATGTTTTTTTGTAGGGCGGCTTTCGCCGCCCCGATTTTATAATTCGACAATCCTTTCCACTCTGCCGTACAACATGGAGCGTATGCTCGTCTTGTCCACGCCCTTATATTCCGTGTAATGCCCGTACTGCTTTACCACGAATGTTTTCAGTACATCGACAAAGTTGAAACGATACCCTAAAAGCAGAATGGAGTCCTTGAAATAGGTGTTATGGTTTACCTCACGGGTAATCCAGTCTTTCTCCTCACGGGTGAGCGTTCCCCCATCATTGAGCCGTTTGCGTAATATGTACGCTTTTGAGCCTGCAAGGCTTTCGAGTGCGGGAACGTCCCACGACACGAATTTATATGCTATTTGGTTCATTCTATTTTGTTTTTGCGGGCGGCTTTCGCCGCCCCGATTTTTATGCTGTCATTCGTTTCCGTATAAGGGACATGTTCCCCTTCATCAGTTTCAGTATTTGCCCGTGGTATGGGGTATTCTTGTTACACACGCCACGGCTCTGCACGACCTCCATGCGTTTTAGGGACACCTCTATCGTTTCGATACGTTTGCCGTCGATTGTGGCCGAGAGTATGAGCGAGTCGGCTTTCAGATAGTATTCGTTGGTAAACACGCAATGGTGCATGGCCTCGCCCTCCTGCCGTATGGCTTCAACGCTGTCCAATACCTTGATGCAGATTTCCCCGTCGGAAAACTCCACTCCGAAAAACCGTCCTTTGGCTTTGACAAACGAGGCTTCCTGTTCCAACGCCTTGCGCCGTTCCTCCTGCCGCCGTTCCATTTGCATGTGCCGCCGTTTTTTAGCCATGTAGAGGTCATGCGCTGCGGGCAGGTCTGCGGGACACACGAAATGGGCGTTATGCAGGTCTTTCCCGAAAAATCGCAGCAGGTCGATGTAGTCGCACCATTCCGTCGGTTTCCCGATAGCGTACCCGTTACGGATGGCGATACGGATGGCCGGCCAATAGTCGGCGATATTGCGGGAGGAACGGGCGAAAAATCGCACGAGTGCCGTTTGTCCCGCTTTAAGCAGCGTTTCGGCCTTGTTCTCCGAGAGCAGCAGGTGGATAAGGTCGAAAGGGGTTACATCGGGGAGTTGTTTGCCGTAACCGCTTCGGCGCAGTTCGGGGATAAGCCGTTGCCGGGGATAGATGCGTGTGGGCGTGATGTTGTATTTCCCGTCGTTCTCCGCCCGCAGTTCCAATGCGCTCGACCAACTCCACCCGTGAACGAAGAAGCCCATCGGGCGCAGCCGTGCGAAGGTTGCGGAGCGTCCGTCGGGGGCAATCCACCGCTGTACGGCTTCGATATGGGTGTAAACGGGTGTCTGTCCCACTTTCGCCCAACACTCGATATAGACGAAGCGCAGGACTTGAAAACCCTTGCAGCGGGTTACGATGCACAAATACTCGTAATCGTTGAACTTGCGGCGCAGGGTGGTTTCCACTTTCAGCGTGGTGTGGCAGTGCGGACACTCGCACCCTAACAGATTGTCCGTGAGTTCTCCGTTTTCGCTCTGCCACGTGTGGCCGCACTCGGTGCAGGTGATAAGTCCTTTCGGCGTGCGGCGTCCGATATGCTCGATGCAGTTCTTGTACCCCCATTCGATTTGTGCGGGGGTAAGCGGCGGCAGGTGTTTGCTTGCCGCCACAACGCTCTGTTGGAATTTTGTTCTCGGTTTCATAACTAAAATAGACTGGGCATTAGTTTGTTATCTTCGATTTTCTTGGGTTTGGACTTGGCTTTCGCCAACTTGGCGTAGGCTTCGCTCTCGGCCTTCCGTATGGCGTTCCGCCGTGCCTCGGCTTTTTCCTCCTCGGTCAGTTCAACGGTGTGATTGACCACTACCTTGCAACTGACGGGTTTGCCGATGTCGATGTCCTCCTCGTCGTAATAGTGGAGTGCCATAGAGTATATTTCCTCGTCGGCAAACCCGTTGCAACCGCTCTGCCGTACTTGGTTGATGATGAAAGTGCAGCAATCGTCAATGTTCTTTTTCGGGTTGGCGTATCGGGGTGCGAAAAGTTCGTCCTCCCGTGCCCGTGCGTCGAGATAGTTCTGTATCGTCAGTTTGAAATAATCTGTTCCTTGTGCCATGATTTTTTGGTATTGTGGGGCGGCGAGCCGCCCCGTGTTCAACATTTATTCGTCCTTTCCGAGAAGCCGCCGCACCTCGTCCTCTTTGGTCTTTTGGAAAATCCATCCCGCTCTCTTCTGCCCGTCATGCGTCAGCCGTGCGTTGAAGCGTCCCCCGAGTGCGTGAAGGGCGTCCTTGACGGGCTTGGTGTCCCCGAATACGGCTATCGCCTTCTCGGAATAGTCCACGATGATAAACCCGCCTTGCACGCTCGTTTCAGTGCGTTCCGCCCGTTTTTCGTCTTTCGGCTCGGGCAGACATATATTCTCCTCGTTTCCTGCGATATATGCCAGCCTGTCGATGTACCCTTCACGTGTGTAGTGGGTCAGTTTGCAGACACTCCACCCGTATTTCGGACTTTTGCCGAGCGTGAAAACGGGATAGCGGTGTTCGTTCTTGGGGTCGTATTCGGAGAGGTGCGCCGTTTGCGGGAAATTGGCCGCCGCCTTTCTCAACTCCCCGAAGCCGTTGCGGGAGGTGGCCGAAAAGCCGAGAATGACGGTACGCACGCTTCGGGTGGTCGAACACTCGTAAGAGGGGTCAGTGTATTCCGTTTCGTTGAGTTCGGCGATGATTACGCCCTGCACCCCTTCGGGCATGATGCGGCGTAACCTCTGCGCTCCTATTTCCGCTATGCGGTCATGCTCGGCTTTCTCTTTGGCGGCGGCGATGGCCTGCGCCGTGGCTTGCTCTTCCGCCTGCCCCACGAGCAAAGCCACCTCGAAAGCGTCCATGAACTCGGGGTTCACGTCGTCGTAGTACCTGCCGATACCGAATGTTTGCGAGAGGGGTCGCAGAATGTCCGTTTGGCTGATTTCCTTTGTTTCGGTATCGACCATGTGGTACACGTAGCCACGGGCGGTGTGTTCCACCTTGTAAACGACGTAACGCTTTCTGCTCGCACCCGCACCGATACCGATGATTACCTGGTTTTCCTTGACTACCTGCACCCGTGTGTCCGTGGTAGTCGCTCCGAATAATGAAATGTACTTT
The DNA here is from genome assembly GCF_000154845.1 of Phocaeicola coprocola DSM 17136. Lineage (GTDB taxonomy): Bacteria > Bacteroidota > Bacteroidia > Bacteroidales > Bacteroidaceae > Phocaeicola > Phocaeicola coprocola. The sequence goes on from NZ_DS981478.1 coordinate 37,637, forward strand.
GTCATACCTGTAATAATTTAGAAGATGTGAGTGAATAGGAAATAGAAAAAGCCGGTTAGAGCCACGAGAGAAACAAGGCAGGAGAAAATGCCCCGCAGGATGTCATAACAGAACGTGAAGCCCAAAACGACCCAAATAAAGTCGATACCCCACACGTGGAAGCCCAAAGCCACCGCCCCGACCTTTACCGCCAACCCGACCTTTGCCTTTATGCCAAGTGGAAGGTTGGAGGATTTCTGTTTCCATTTATTTTTCTCTTCGTTTCTCATAACCTTTGACTTTTTTTTTATGCCGTAGCGGAGCCGGTATGGATGGAATCTGTTTCGGTAGCATCAAAAGGTGTCGGGGATAGCTGCTGCAAGATTTTGTCGGAAAATACGCTCGCCCGCAGGGAAAGAGGAAGATTTTGCGGCAAACCGCCCCGCGGCCCGATCTTGCAGCAGCGTGAGCCCCGTAACTACCTTTGCTACTGACAACAGATTTCCATACCGCGCTCCGCGGCATGAAAAAAAGAGAGGAAAAGGTTATGGGAGAGAAACGGGGAGAAAACGATATGCCGTGAACGCTCGCGAAAGTCGGTTCACGGCTCACCCTGCATGGAATGATAAATCGCCCGCGAACATTTCCTTTCACGGGCGATTGGCGTATCGGAGCGTGCCGATCCCGTATCGGCGGAGGATCGTTTCCGCCGGACGTGGCGCCACTCGCTGCCACTTTGAAGACGGATACGTCCATATGCCACTGGCTGATAACAAGATACTGTTCATTTGTGTACTTTTGGGCATCCGGGAAACAAAAAATGAAACAGAACATGGAAATAATAAGTATGGACGTGAAGGCTTTCGACGCGCTGGCAGGGCACGTGGAAGCCATTGAAAGAAAAGCCGAGGCGTTATGCCGCAGGCAGGAGGACGTGAGTTTGAAAAAATGGCTGGACAACCAGGATGTCTGTGACGTGCTGGGGATATCGAAACGTACCCTGCAAACCTACCGGGAGAAAGGGTTGCTGCCTTTCAGCCGCATCCGTCACAAAATCTTCTACAAACCGGAAGATGTCGGGAAACTGCTGCAATCGTCGCACTATCCTAATACCGCCGCGTTATGAGCCATTATTTCATCGACAAGCACGATCCGCGTGTGGCGGATCTCTTCCGGCGTTTGGAAAAGGCCGGCAAGGCACTGGATAAACTGGAATCCTCCGGAGGCCGGACACTCAAGGGAGAGCGGTTCGTCACCGACGAGGAATTGTCCCGGCTGCTGAAAATCAGCAGGCGTACATTGCAGGAATACCGCACGGCGCGGATCATTCCCTATTATTTGATTCAGGGCAAGGTACTATACATGGAATCCGAGATACAGAAATTTCTGGAAGATTCCCGGAAGAAATGTATCGGGGGACAGGAATGGGTATAAAAGAAGAACGGCCATCACGGCCGTTCTTCTTTTTCAGTTCAATATCGTGTTCATGCCGGGGAGCTGCCAGACGACGGCGGTCGTCGTGGCCCTTCGGACAAGCCACCGTCGGAAGGCTTCGGCATTCCCGGATTTTAAGCGGAAAGCCAGCGCGGCGATCATTTCGAGCGAATACAGCTCGACAATACCGCCGTCACGGTTGCGCTCCCGGCGGTAAACCCGCTCCTCACGGAGTATGCCGCTTTTGAGTATGGAGCGGATGTTGCTCCCCACGGCAGGAACGAAGACTCCGAACAGGTCGGCAATCTGGTGGCGCGTGAGCCATACACGGTTCTCCGGCGTGTGGATTTCCACCCGCCCGTTTTCAATGCTGATAGGTTCTCTTGTCGTCATAGTCATACAAATTTATCAATTTTTGTTATACTGTTCAACCGTTTACCGTTATAATATCTGCCGTTTCCGGTTCGTCCTCCTCGTAGAGATTTATTTTCCGGCCTTTGGTCTGTTCTTTCAGACGTTTCATGTCCTCGTCCACCTTGCGGTCGGTCACTTTGGCGTAAATCTGCGTGGTGGAAATGCTCTTGTGTCCCATCATGCGGCTGACAGTTTCGATAGGCACACCCAGCGAGAGCGTGATATGTGTCCCGAAATTGTGCCTCGCCTTGTGAAAGGTCATGTCGAAGCCGTATGTCCGTCCCAGTTCTCTGGTGAGCTTGATGAGATACCCCCGGCAATAGAGGTTGAAAATCCTGTCGCTTTTACGCTCGTGGCGGTATTTCTCGATGATCTGCAACGGCACGTTCAGCAGGCGGATGGCCGAGGGCGTTTCGGTCTTCTGGCGCCGGATGTGTATCCAGTACGTTCCGTCGTCCGACTGCGTGATGTCTTTTTCGGACAAGCGTTTCAGGTCGGCGTAGGACAACCCCGTGAAGGTAGCGAAGAGAAACCAGTCCCGCACCCGCTGGAGGTTGGGTTTACCGACGGGAGTTTCCATCAGTTTTTTGAGGTCTTCGAGTTTCAAATGGCGGCTCTTGCGCCGGGGCAGTTCCGGGTGCAGCTTCCCGTAAGGGTCGCGCCGGAGTGTACCCTGACTGACAGCCCGCTTGGTCATTTTTTTCAACCGGTAAAGATGCTCGTGTACTGTCTTGGGTTTCATTTCACGATCTGTACGCAGGAATATTTCAAAATCATCGTAGAACTCCCGGTCAAGGCTCCGCAACGCTACATCCTCCTTTTCCTTCCTTTTTTTCACGAAGGAGGCTAAAATATTATAGGAGTTCTCGTAACTTTCATAAGTTTCTTCCTTGCGATCCACGCCGACACGCTTGCGGAACTCCTCGTTATGCTCGCGGAACAAGGCAAGGAGGGTGAACGGTTTCTGCCCGATTCCTTCCACGGCGTTTTTGACCAGCTCGGCCGTCACGAAACCGAGGCTTTTACGAATATGACGGTAATGTCCGGTGATTTTTTCGGTCAGTTTCTCTATTGCCTGGTTTACCGTTCGGGCGTTCTCGCTTCGTCCGTTCGCCCTTTTGGTTTCCGGATTCCAAAGCGATGGATCGACAAACGCGTTGATATTGATCGGGGCCGACTTGGCGTCGATGCTTACCTTGCATAACAATTTACATGTTCCGTCCTTGCGGACTTTCGTGCGGTTGATGTAGAACAGCAGGGAGAACGTGCTGCGGCGTTTTATCTCTTTATTATTCGTTTCCATAATCGTTGTGAATTTGATTGTCAATGATAGATTAAATAGCTACGGAGAAGCGGCCGGCAATCTTTTCCTCTAAAGACCGGGTATCCATGTCGATCTTGTCATCGGTCACTTTGGCGTAAATCTGCGTCGTGGAAATGCGGCTATGCCCCAGCATTTTACTGACGGTTTCAAGCGGGACACCATGCGAAAGCGTGATCTCGGTGGCGTAGGTATGGCGTCCGCAGTGAAAGACGAGCTTCCGTTCAATTCCGCAAATGGCGGCAATACGTTTCAGTGTCCGGTTGAGTTCGTTGTTGCTGTACATCGGCAGCAGTTTTCCTTCCGGGGCCATATCCCGGTACTTGTCGAGGATGAGCAACGGTATGTCGAGCAACGGCACTTCATAGTCGATTTTCGTCTTCTTGCGGGCGGTCTTGATCCATACCTCACCGTCCTCGGCCACTTCCAGATCCTCCGTCGTCAGGCGGCACATGTCCCCGTAAGGGATACCCGTGTAGCAGGAGAAGAGGAACAGGTCGCGGATATGGTAGAGTTTCGGGTCGTGCAGGGGTGTGGTCATCAGCCGTTGTAACTCCACGGCGGTAAGGTATTTCTGTTCCCGCTCGGGATGTTCGGCTTCATAACCCGCGAACGGGTCGGCAGTGATAATCCCTTCCGCGATGGCTTCCCCGACAATCGTGTTCAACCGTGTGACAAGCAACACGATAGTTCCCAGGGCAAAGCGGCGCTCCGTGCGTAGGTAGAGGTCATAGTTGTCGATGAATGAACGGTTCAGGGCCGTGAAAGGAACATCCGACAACTTGTATTTCTCCTGGATGAAAGCGGCCACACAGTTACAAGCATAGCGGTAAGATTGCGCTGTTCCCTTTTCCCGGTTCACGCCGACACGTTTTTCGAAATGTTCGATGAACGTCCGGAAATAACCCAACAGGGTTTCCTGCCCGAAAGCTGTCCCCAACAACAGATTCCTTATTTCTTCAGCCGTTACATTCTCACGGGTGGCTGACAGTTCGGCATAAATGGAAATGGCTGAAGCTCGCAAATCGTCCAGTTGCCGGTTGATTTCCCGCGCGGCGTTACTTTTACCCGTGGCACGTCCGGATGCCCACAGTGCAGCGGGTACGGACATTTTCGCACTAAAAGCCGCTTCTGAAAATTTGCCGACAACAAGTTTCGCCATGACCGGGCAATGTCCCTCGTCATTCATTTCGCTCTTTTTGAGGTAGAACGTAACCGTTACATCCGTCTGTTTCATAACTCTATTTTTTTTATGTTGCAAAATTACTTGATATATAGCTATTTACAGTTATGAAAATTATAGCGGAACAAAGAATAAAACCCCGGATGCCGGTAACATAACCTGTATTTCCATGAAAAACGGAAAAAAACGGTTATCTTTACGGGCAAAATATAGGGTTCTTTGCATGGTGAACGGTAAAACCGCAGGTGGTCAAGCGTTATTTTGCCGGATTATCCGGGGCTAAAAAAGGTAACGGATAAGTAGCAAATCTTTCTCTTAACCTTTCATTATCCTGCATTTTAGCGATTTGGAAAGGTATAGAAGAATTTGGCTTAACTCTCCTCAATACCAAACACTTACTTTATTTATCCAAATTTTGCCGTTTTTTTGCGAGTTCTTATGTATATTTGTGATAATGAAAACAAATGCTATGGAAAAACTGGTAAATGAAAATTTTATACGCGAAATAACTCCACTTTCGGACAAGGACTGTTTTTATATAGCCGACCGGCATAAGAAAGAGTTTACCTATCCGATGCATTCGCATAAAGAGTTTGAATTGAATTTTGTAGAACATGCGCCTGGAGTGCGCCGTGTGGTGGGTGATTCGGCAGAGGTTATAGGCGATTACGATTTAGTGCTGATAACAAGTCCGGACCTGGAACACGTTTGGGAGCAAAATACCTGTTCGTCATCAAATATCCGGGAAATAACCATTCAGTTTGTACCCGCTTTTTTGAGTGGACTGATAGATGCCAATCAGTTTGATATGATTCGAAAGATGCTCGACAAGGCGCAATACGGCTTATGTTTTCCAATGGATGCGGTGATGAAAGTGTATGCACTGATAGACAAGCTTCCGGAAATGAAAGGTTTTTATGCAGTAGTGCATTTTCTGACCTTGCTGTATGAACTTTCCCTTTTTACAGATCAGGCACGTACGTTGTCTAGTTCTTCGTTTGCAAAAATCGAAGTGCACTCAGATAGCCGGAGAGTACAGAAAGTACAGGATTATATTGGAAAACATTATCAGGAGGAAATCAGACTAGGTCTGCTTGCTGATATGGTAGGTATGACAGAAGTTTCGTTCAGCCGTTTTTTCAAGTTGCGTACCGGAAAGAACCTGTCAGATTACATTATTGATTTACGTTTGGGGCATGCTACCCGTTTACTGGTAGATTCTACGATGGCGATTGCTGAAATCTGCTATGAGTGCGGTTTCAACAATCTTTCCAACTTTAACCGTATCTTTAAGAAAAAGAAGAATTGTTCTCCGAAAGAGTTCAGGGATGATTATCGGAAGAAACGTACAATTATTTGATAAAGCTAGTATGGTAAGTAAAGCGGTGTTTCCTTTCAAGACTAATGTCTGTAAAAGAAACATCGCTTTTTTATTGTCAATGTTATGGTAAGATGAACTATCGCTGTTAGCGTATATAAATAAGGTAATAAAAAGCGGTTTGTGATAGAAATGCAACAATCAGATAAAATAGTATTGCTTTTTTATTTTATGATAGTCTACTTTTGCAAGTGTTAATCGAATGGATTTTTAATTTGAAATGCTATGGACCGAAACATGATTAAAAGCGTCTTTTCTATTCTGCAAGTTTGTGTATTGTGCTGCCTGATGTTTTTATATGGTAGTGTAAATGCTAGTGCAGCTGTGGAACGTTTGTCTGTAAAAGGAACCTTTCTTGTAAACGAAAAAGGCGAAAAGGTCGTATTGAAAGGAGTCAGTATGGGCTGGCATAACTGGTGGTCTCGCTTTTATAATGCTTCGGCTGTGAAAACGCTGAAAGAGCAATGGAATTGTACGCTGATTCGTGCCGCTATGGGAGTAGAGCCCGAAGGAGCTTATCTAAGCAATCCGGAGAAGGCGTTGAAATGTGTGACGGCTGTTGCCGATGCTGCTATCGCCAATGATGTGTATGTCATTATAGACTGGCATAGCCATGGGTTACATACAGAAGAGGCGAAAGAGTTTTTTAGTCAGATAACCGCTCGCTATAAAGGTGTTCCCAATGTTATTTATGAAATATTCAACGAACCGGTAAAGGATACCTGGGCTGATGTGAAAAAATATTCAGAGGACGTTATTGCTTGTATTCGTGCCGTCGATAGGGAGGCATTGATTCTGGTGGGTACTCCTCATTGGGATCAGGATGTACATCTGGCCGCCGATGATCCAATAAAGAATGTACATAATATAATGTATACACTGCATTTTTATGCTGCTACTCATAAAACTTCGTTGCGTGAGCGTGCCGATTATGCGTTGGAAAAAGGACTTCCTCTTTTTGTTTCCGAATGTGCCGGCATGGAAGCAAGCGGAGATGGAAATATAGATTTGGAGGAATGGAATAAATGGCAGGCGTGGATGAAAGAACATGCTGTCAGCTGGGCTGCCTGGTCAATAGCTGACAAAGACGAAACTTGCTCGATGCTTTATCCTTCAGCACCTGATACTGGGTGGAAAAGTGAGGATTTGAAGGAGTGGGGGCGTATTGTAAAAGAAGTGTTATTGGTAAAATAAGATATGTTGTTTATAGATAAAGTGTTTTTTTAGGTAAGGTTGAAAGGATAATGGTTTTTGTGCCGGTAATTCTCTGAATTATCGGCACTATTTATTTGAAAGTATTCGGGAGATTTATAGGACATAGAGTAGATGTAAGTAATTAGACTATCTGCAATGTTGTGAATTATTGGATAAAATTATATCATATTTCTAGATAGTTTCTTCTTACTTTTGCATTGTTGAAATAAATCTAATAGATATGCGGAAGCAGAACTTTTTTTTGTTGTTAATGTCACTTGTGGTTATTGTGTCGTGTACCACAATGTCGAAAAATCAGAAAGAGAATAATTTTGTACGAGTAGAGAACGGACAGTTTATCCGTAATGGAAAGCCTTATTATTACATTGGTACTAACTTTTGGTATGGTGCAATATTAGGCTCAGAAGGCGAAGGAGGTAACCGTGTGCGTCTATGTCGCGAGCTTGATTCATTAAAAAGTATTGGCATTGATAATTTACGTATACTGGTTGGTTCTGATGGCGAGCGCGGAGTAGCTGCTAAAGTGGAACCTACGCTTCAGGTTGCTCCAGGAGTTTACAATGATACTATTTTTGCAGGACTTGACTATCTGCTTGCTGAAATGGCAAAGCGTGATATGCTGGCTGTGCTTTATCTGAATAATTCATGGGAATGGAGTGGAGGATATGGACAGTATCTGCAATGGGCTGGTTATGGAAAAGCACCACAGCCGGCAGTTGATGGGTATGCGGCTTATATGAATTTTGCCGGTCAGTTTGTATGCTCGGACAGTGCCCAAGCTCTTTATGCAAATTATGTAAAGGATGTAATAACCCGTACCAACCGTTATACAAATGTGCGTTATATAGACGATCCGACTATTATGTCATGGCAGATAGGTAACGAACCTCGTGCTTTCTCACCAGAATATAAACAGAATTTTGCCAATTGGATGGGTAAGGCTGCTGCCTTGATCAAATCTCTTGATCCCAATCACCTGGTTTCTACCGGAAGCGAAGGTAAATGGGGCTGTGAGATGGATATGGACTTGTTCGAAAAAATTCATGCAGATGCTAATGTGGATTATATGAATATTCATATCTGGCCATACAATTGGGGATGGGCTCCGAAAGATCGTTTGCAGGAGAATCTGGAAAAAGCAAAACAGAATTCGAAAGTGTATATCGACGAACATCTTGCAGTTGCAAAGAAGTATCAGAAGCCTTTGGTAATGGAAGAATTTGGATATCCTAGAGATAATTTTCAATTTAGTAAATCGTCGTCAGTGAAAGCACGAGATGCTTATTATAAATATATATTCGATTTGGTATTAGATAATGCTTCATCTCACACTTTGTTTGCGGGTTGTAATTTCTGGGGATGGGGAGGCTTTGCTAATCCTTCTGAAGAATATGAATATTGGAAACCTGGAGACGATTATACTGGCGATCCTGCTCAGGAGCAGCAGGGGCTGAATTCTGTATTTGCATCGGATAGTACAACTATCACTTTAATAAAACAGGCTAATAGAGTATTAGGTAACAATTGAAATCTGAAAAATATATCATAATCAGGTAGTATTTATACAAACTATACCCTGATTGAAAACATATTTACCCCTTTTGTTCTAATGTAAATGCCTATTTTTGCTTCGTGTTTTTTATGCAAAACTAATTTATAATTGAAGAAATAAAATTGTAACAAGTTATAATTTTATGATAAAATTATATCGGAATATAGATTGCGTATTCTGTAACTTTGCATTGAAGATATATGATATAAGTCTTTATATAGAGTAATAAAAATACTTGAAAACTTTAAAAAATATGATGTTATGAACAAACATGCAAAAAGAACTGTATTGGTTGCAGGAACTTGCTTATCAGTAATGGTTGCAGGTTTTCCAGGGACATTGTCTGCATCAACAGGAACTATGATTGCTGCTCAACAGACAAAGTCTATTTCTGGTACGATTGTTGATTCTAATGGAATTCCAGTGATCGGTGCTAATGTCTTGGTAAAAGGAACAACGAATGGTACAATTACTGACATTGATGGTAATTTTACTTTAACTGTTCCTGCTGGTGCTATATTACAAATCTCTTTTATTGGTTATAATAGTCAAGAGGTAACTGTTGGAGAACAGACATCTTTCAATGTTGTATTGAAGGAAGATACAGAAACTTTGGAAGAAGTTGTCGTAGTTGGTTATGGTGTTCAGAAAAAGAAACTCGTAACAGGTGCTACTGTTGAAGTAAAGGGTGATGATGTAGCAAAAAGAAATACGATTAGTGCATTGGGAGCTTTGCAGAACCAAAGCCCTGGTGTAAATATTCAGGCTACTTCAGGTAAACCGGGTGATGGGTATAAAATCAGTATTCGTGGTGCTGGAACTAATAGTTCTACTAATCCGCTTTATATTATTGATGGTGTTGCCGGAGGTGATATTAATGCGTTAAACCCTGCTGATATTGAACGTATTGACGTCTTGAAAGATGCAGCTTCGTGTGCTATTTATGGAGCTCGTGCAGCTAATGGTGTTATTATGGTTACTACTAAGCAGGGTAAAGCTGGAAAAGTTACTGTAACTTATGATGCAAATGTCGGTTGGCAGAATGTATATAAAAAACCAGACTTGCTGAATGCTAAAGAATATATGGCTGTTCAGGATCAGGTAGCTTATAATAATGGAGGTAATCCTTATGACTGGTCAAAATATATAGATGCTGATTTATTGGCAGATTATCAAAGTGGAGCAAATGAAGGAACAAACTGGTTGGATCAGATTATTAATGACAATGCAATAACTACTTCTCATGCATTGAATATCTCAGGTGGTTCTGAACTTTCAAAATTCTCTACAGGATTTGGTTATCAGTATCAGGACGGTGTCATAGGAAATATAGCAAAATCTGATTATCGTCGTTTTACTTTTCGTTTAAATTCTGAGCACATTATTTATAAAACAGATGACAGAGATGTGATCAAGTTTGGTCAGAACCTGTATTATCAGCATGCTCAGACACAAGGTATTCAGATTGGTAATCAATATAGTAATGCCATATCTACTATGCTACGTGCAAATCCGTGCGTACCTGTATATAATGCAAATGGTGATTACTTTATGTATGATGATTTGAAGAACTCAGGTACAGATGGTTGGTTTGCTTATAACTCATATACAAGCAATCCTGTTGCTGAAATAGTTAATACTCAAAGTGGAAACAACAAGAGTAAAAACTTCAACTTGAATGCGGTTGCTTATTTTGAAGTACAACCAATTAAAAATTTGACTTATAGATCACAGGCGTATTATAAACAGTATTCAAGTTTATGGAAAGGATATACTGGTGAATACAAGATAAATGATCAAGGTAATGCTGCTGACCAAAGTACATTGTCTGAAAATATGACAATAGGATGGAACTGGGGAGTTACCAATACCTTGAACTATAAATTTGATCTTCCAAAAGAACACCACTTTGATGTATTGGTTGGTACAGAGTACTCTCGTGAAGGTAATAATATGGCTGAAACATTGGAGGCAATAGCTAAAGGTAATGTCTTCACAGATTTTTCTCATGCTTATTTTGATAACTTTACAGGACGTACAGGACTTGCAACAGTAGGAGGCTATCCAGTAGACGACCACTCTATATTGTCATACTTCGGTCGTGTCAACTACGATTATAAAGAACGGTATATGTTTACCGCAATTATGCGTGGTGATGGTTCTTCTAACTTTGCGGATGGACACCGCTGGGGATATTTCCCTTCTTTCTCTGCTGGTTGGGTTATCTCGAACGAACAGTTTATGCAAAGTACAACAAACTGGCTTGATTTCTTGAAGTTGCGTGCAAGCTGGGGACAGAATGGTAATGAAAATATTGGAGCTTTCCGGTATCTGGCAACTTATTCATTTGGTGACTTAGGTCAGTATCCGTTTGGTAGTGATAAGAATTCGGCTACACAAGGAGGCTATCCTACTCGACTTTCAAATAATGATTTGACTTGGGAAACTTCTGAACAGACCAATATTGGTGTTGATACTCGTTTCTTGGGCGGAAAATTGAGCTTTACATTTGATTGGTATAGTAAGAAAACAAAAGACTTGTTGATCAATGTTCCGGTTTCTTCTATCAATGGATTTACAACAAAAGCAGCAAATGCCGGTAGTATCGAGAATAAAGGTATTGAGATCTCTTTAGGTTGGAACGATAGTGTTGGTGATGATTTTACTTATGGAGCAAACTTTAATTTGTCACATAACAAAAATGAAGTTATAGAGGTTAATAATGGTTCTGGCTATGTAGAAGGAGGTAATGATAACCTTTCTCAGAATACTGGTTTTATGGCCCGTATGAAAGAAGGACATCCAATCGGATACTTCTATGGATATAAGACTGACGGTGTAATGCAAAATATGGATGACGTTCAGGCTTATTTGAACCAGAATTGTGGAGGGAATGTTGCTAATTCTTTGCAGGGAACTTCAATTAAACCGGGTGATTTGAAATTTGTGGATGTAAATGGTGATGGAGTTATCAACTCAGATGATAAGACAGATTTGGGAAATCCGCATCCAGATATTACAATGGGATTGAATTTAAATGCTGCATATAAAGGTTTTGATCTTTCAATTTCTGCTTATGGAGCTTTCGGACAGCAGGTTGCTCGCTCTTATCGTAAATTTACAGATGGTCAATATGAAAATTATACTACAGAGGTATATGATTACTGGCATGGCGAAGGAACATCTGATCGCTATCCACTTTTGACTCCGGGTAATGCAGGTCCAAACTGGCAGAATATTTCAGATATTTATGTAGAAGATGCAGATTATGTGCGTTTGCAGAATTTGACAATAGGATATGATGTGAAACGTGTTTGGAAAACTTGTCCACTTCAGCAGTTACGAGTTTACTTTACAGCCCAGAATTTATTTACTATTACTGGATATAAAGGTATGGATCCAGAAAATGGTATGGCTTTAAATAGTAATGAGCCTTGGGTTACAGGAGTTGATGTTGGTAACTATCCTCAGCCTAGAACTTATATGTTTGGTGTTAATGTTAAATTTTAATTATGAATAATACGATGAAAAAGTTTATAAATATATTAGCTGCAGCGCTCCTAGGTTTGGGAGGAGTAACATCGTGTACTCTTGATGCTGTGAACTATGTGGAGAAAACACCTGAAAATTTCCCTGTTACATCTAGTGATGCTTCTCAGGCACTTGCGGGTATTTATCAAAACTTAAGTTTGGTTTGTGCTAATCCACAAATGTCTTTCTTCTATTTGTCAATGTTGGCAAGTGATGATAATTTAGGTGGTGGTGGTACAAATGATAAATTAATGCAAGCAATGGATTTGCTTTTGAACTACCAAACAGATATGACACATCAGTTCTGGAGTGATCGTTATCAGGGTATCAACCGTGCCAATGCATTATTGGAAGGCGTGGAAAATATGGAACTAGAGGAAAGTGAGAGAAATCAGGTAGTAGGTGAAGCTAAATTTATGCGTGCTTTCTTCTATTATGAGCTGGCTTCTCAGTATGGTCGTGTACCTTTGGTTCTTTCAACAGAAGAGGCTGAGCCGTCTCAACCAGCAGTTGCTGCTTTGTGGGGACAGATTCTGATGGATTTACGAGATGCTGCTGCAACAATGCCTGCTGTTCGTAAGACTGATGGACATGTGGATAAATATGCGGCTGAGGCTATGTTAGGACGTGCATGGTTGTTTTATACCGGAATGTATGGTAATGGTGACGACTTAGCTGCACTGACTAGTACCACATATAATCCTCTTTCAGAAGTGGCTTTGCCTGACGGTACTACATTGACAAAGAATGAAGTAATTGGTTATATCGATGACTGTGTTGATAATTCTGGATATTCATTAGTCCCAGATTATCGTAATTTATGGGCCTATACCAACCGTTGTACAGTAGAAGATTATAATTATACGAAAGGACAGGGATTAAAGTGGGTTGAAGACGATGCTGCTGTAAACCCTGAGTCTATGTTTGCTATCAAATTTAATAAACTTGCTAGTTGGCAGACTACAATCGGTTATGCAAATGGATATGCATTGCATTTTGGTATGCGAGGTGGACAGGATTATTCGAAAACATTCCCATTTGGTCAAGGATGGGGAGCTGGTCCTGTTGCTCCAAATTTAGTGAACGACTGGAGTTCAGCAGAGTCGGATGATATGCGTCGTGAAGCTTCTGTTCAGAATGTAAAAGATTTGCCGGCTTACACATATGGTGGATGGGCTGATTTTGTTCAAGAAACAGATTACTATGAAAAGAAGCAATCGTCAGTGTCAGCACAATATACAGATGAAAGTGGAACTCTTCAATATACTCCTGTTTTTGAATATTTAATGTATGGTGAAAACGGATGGCAGAACGATAACTTGATGCAAACAGGTAATATTCATGATTTAGTTTTGATTCGTTTTGCTGATGTTCTGTTGATGCAATCTGAGTTAAAAGAGGATGTGTCGGGTATTAATAGAGTACGAGAACGTGCAGGCTTGGATCCTATAGGTTCTTATTCTTTGGAAGCCTTACAGAATGAACGCCGTTGGGAGTTAGCTTTTGAAGGTGTAAGATGGAATGATATACGTCGTTGGCACATTGCTGCTGCTGCCCTTGAAAAACAGACAAATCAGCCTGTTTATTATTTAGGATCATCTGCTAAAAACACACCACATGCTGGTGGATATGCAGCCCGATACAATGCTACTGCAGGTTTCTTTAAGATACCAGAAACTGAAGTTTCTTTGTCTAATGGTGGATTGGTTCAGAATGAAGGTTGGACGGATGCAAGCAGTGAATATAGTGGTTGGTAATAATTAACTAATAACAAAGCGAAAATAATTATGAAAAAGATACTATTTGCGTTGCCATTTTTATTTGCAATTCTTTTGGTCGCATGTGATGCTTCGGTTGATGATAAACAACCCGGAGCAAGTGTAACGGTTGATGAGTTGACTAATAGTTTTCAACTAGTAGCTCGTAGTGAAGGTAATAACAACATTACAGTAAAATTATCTCCTGTACGTTACGTTAAAGTATATTCTGCAGATAATGATGCACTGTTAGCTGAAGGTACAAATCCTACTTTCCAGGTAACACCTCCTACAACAGAATTAGATGTGTATATAACAGCTATTAATCAAGATGGTAGCATTACAAAATCATCAACGAAAAGTATAACTGTTAGTGAATATACAGATTTGCCTGCTATTTATGAGCAGATATTTGGTCTGGAAAATGGAGAATATGGTACAACTAAATGGACTTGGGACGATACTTTGACTCGTTACTGGGGAAATGGAGGCTGGGGAAGTGATACAACTCCTTCTTGGTGGGGAGCTCCCGATGCTGCCGATATTAATGAACAATGTGAAGGCAAAGGCTTACCTAACGATGGTATTGGAGCATGGTTCTCTTTAAGTCTTACAGGAGTACAGACAAGTCGTGGTGAAACAGGTAGTGTAAAAGTTACCGAAGAACAACTTGTTGCAGGATGGGGAGTCGGTACAATGACTTTCTCTGGTACAGTTCCTTTGTTAGGAGTATTACCTAATGATGGCAATCAGCGTTGCTATACTTATCAGATTATATCTGCAGATGGTGATCATTTGGTTTTAGCTGCTCAGACTTTGTCTAATTCTTCAGAAGGTTGGTTCTTCTGTTATAAACGTATTGAATGATACAAAGACTGTAATTGATAAGTAATGTATATAAAAGAGAGGTGTTTTAGGATAGTCCTATTACATCTCTCTTTTCTTATTATAGATAAAATTCTATAAAATGTTAAGATAGTATCATTTCTATAAGCTAAAGGTGTGTAACTTTGAACATGCAAATAAACCTAATATAATCCAATGTCTATGCAGAACAATATAAGAGCACTTTTGTCTATTCTCTTTGTGGGTATTGCTTTTTTGTTTTGGGCAATATACTATCCTTTTCATTTGTTGTATCAGGAACAATATTTATTATTTTTGTATATTCCTTCATATTTTTTCGATAAGCTATCTTATCCCGGTGGGGTTGGAGAATACATAGCTGAATTTTTAACTCAGTTTTATTACTATCCCTATCTTGGAGCTTTGATTGTGGCTTTATTGCTAGGAGGAATACAGAGGCTTATGTATAGGATTATGCTGAAAATGCAAAAGAACTCTATTGATTGGTATGTTTTGTCGTTTATTCCATCACTGGGAGCTTGGGCATTTTTATGCGATGAAAATAGTCTGTTGGCAGGTATAGTTTCATTGCTTCTTTCTATGGGAATATCCTATGGTTATATGTCATTATCTCGTCAATGGGTAAAATATGTGTATGTATTGGGGGTATTTCCATTGCTTTATTGGTGTGTTGGAGGAGTATGTATAGTAACTCTATGTCTGATTTTAGCTTATGAGTGGTTGGTTGATTCTATATCGATTAAACATAAGAGTGCTATTAGTTTACTTATGGTGATAGCATGGGGGATAAGTGTGGGATATGCTATACTTCATTTGCAATATCCGGTTTCTAGATTGATTACAGGAATTGGTTATTATCGCTTTCCTACACTTATTCCTTTTTCTGGAGTCTTGACCTGTGTTATAGTTGTATTATTGGCAGGAGGTGTAGTTTTTCTACCTCTGTATCAAAAGTATCGTTCCTTATATTGGTCTATACAAAGTATTGTTGTATTGACTCTTGGAGCTGGATGGATTTATAGTGCAACGAGTATGAAAAAGGAACGTGATATGGCTTATGATTATTGGGCGAGTACATGTCAATGGCAGCAGATTATCCAGTCTGCAGAACAAAATAATCCAGATACACCTTTGTCTGTCGTTTGTTTGAATCTGGCTTTAGGGAAAACTGGGCAATTAGGCGAACGTATGTTTCAATTCTTTCAAAATGGTACAGATGGGCTGATTCCTGATTTTGTTCGGGACTATACGATTCCACTTACAGTCAATGAAGTTTATTTTCATTTGGGAATGATTAATACTAGTCAGCGATATGTGTTTGAAGCAATGGAGGCCAATCCGTCTTATCATAAAAGTACACGTTGTATTCGTCGTCTTGCAGAAACAAACTTGTTGAACGGAGAATATAAGGTAGCTGCAAAATATCTGAATCTGTTGAAACATACACTTTTTTATAAAAAATGGGCTGAAGAAACAGAAACATATCTTTATGAAGAAGATAAAATAAACTCTCATCCGGAGTGGGGAAGGCTACGAAAAATGCGCTATACTGAAGATTTCTTATTCAGTGAAAATGAAAAAGATATGATGTTAGGATTGCTTTTAGTGCATAATAAAAATAATCGTCTTGCCTTTGAATATTTATTGGCCTATACACTTTTAAATCGTGATATAGCGTCATTTTTAAAATATTATCCAATAGGGAAAAATATGGGATATGCTGTTATTCCACGTTCCTATCAGGAAGCATTGGTATATGTTTGGACACAATCTCATCCGAATTTTCAAGGAATGCCTTGGAGTATTTCTCCTGTCGTAATGAAGGAAGTAACAGAGTTTGCTACTCATTATGTACGCGCTCCGAAGGATGAAGCATTTTTTCTTAATCGTTTTGGAAAAAGTTATTGGTATTATTTATTATTCAGAAAGTAGCTTATGAAATTAATTGTAAAGTGGATAGGATGTCTTGCTCTTTGCTTGTGTATGTCTTGTGCTGAGCAAGTTGAATCACCTGAAATGGTTGATACTTTTCCTGATATTTATCCAGATTATATAGCTGTAACTGTACCGGTTGGTATAGCTCCTCTTAATTTTACTATGAAAGATGACTGTGAAAGAATCGATATCAGAATGCAAGGTGTGGGCGGAAAGGAGTTGCACATGAATGATACAGATGTAGATATAGATATAGAGGAATGGAAACAGTTGTTGAAAGCTAGTAAAGGCGATAGTATAATTGTAACTGTATCTGCAAAATATGATGGAAAATGGAAACAATATAAGCCTTTCCCTTTTTATGTTAGCAACTATTCTATCGACTATGGATTGGCATATAGATTGATAGCTCCTGGTTATGAGGTATATAGTAAGATGGGTATTTATCAGCGTGAGCTAGGTAGTTTTCAGGAACAGGCAGTGATCGAAAATACTTTGATACCGGGAATGTGTATAAACTGTCATGCTAGTAATCGAACAAATTCAGATCGTTTAAGTTTGCATGTACGAGGAGATCATGGAGCTACTCTGATGCAGTTAGAAGGGCGGTTAGAAGTTCTTGATACAAAAACTGATAGTACAATTTCAGCATGTGTGTATCCTTATTGGCATCCGTCAGGTGATTATATTGCATATTCTGTTAATGATACAAAACAGGCTTTTCATGTAGTTCATGATGAGCGTATAGAAGTAATGGATAATGCTTCTGATATAGTGGTTTATCATCCAGAAACTCATCGTTTGCTTACTAGTCCTTTGCTTAGTAAAAAGGAATCATTTGAAACGTTTCCTGTATTTTCTGCAGATGGAAGAAAACTCTATTTTTGTAGTGCAGAAGCGCAAGCTATGCCTGAAGATTATAAAAAAGTAAGATATAGTTTATGTTCTATTGATTTCGACTCATCTCGTGGAACTTTTGGAAATAAAATAGATACTTTAGTATCTGCGAGCTCTTTGGGAAAAAGTGTTTCATTCCCTCGTCCGTCTTATGATGGGAAATATATTATGTATACTCTTTCCGATTATGGAAACTTTTCTATCTGGCATCGGGAAGCTGATTTGTGGCTGCTTGATTTAAAGAGCGGTGAAAGTCGTAATATTACTGAAGTGAATAGTCCGGAAACTGAAAGTTATCATAATTGGAGCAGTAATTCTCATTGGTTTGTTTTTAGCTCCCGGCGGGATGATGGACTTTATACACGTTTGTATTTAGCTTCTATAGATGATAACGGAAATGTTAGTAAACCTTTTATGCTTCCTCAACAGTATCCGGCAGAATATTATACAGAATTGTTATATTCATATAATGTGCCTGATTTCATTAGCAAACCTATTCGCATGGATAAGCAAGAAGTTGAAAAGGGCTTGATGTCGAAGGAAAGGATAAAGATAAAATATCAGTAAAAATTACTGTGATAACTGGCATATACCTTCTATTTCTACTAATAACTCTTCTCTGCATATATCAGTGAAAAGATATATTGCTGGTATTAGGGGAAATCGGGTCTCAACAGTTTTACGTATGACCTGATAGTGGTTTCTATTTTTTATGTATACTCGTAAGTTACATATTTTTAATGATGTATCTGGGCAAGAATTATATTGTAGATTTTCCAATGATATTAAATATTCTATGTTGTCTAAAGTTAGTTCTGTTTGTTTCTGGGGAGATTGTATATGAGTGCTATATTCTCCTCTGATAGCTGCGGTACCAGATATGAAACAAAATATATTATTGGCGAAATCTATAAGTTTAGCTCGCTCAAACTTTGGCGTTTCTTTTAAAGAGGTTGTTGATGATCCTATTAAAACTTCTTTAGAATAAGAATGGGCGGCTATTTGCAGAGGATTGTTTAATGGGTAAATTCTTTTATGTTTGTTGTTTGTGCTTTTGAATGCAATACAACTGATGATGAGTCCGTTGAATTGAGCGCCTATACCGGTTGCTGCAGGATATCCGTAGGGCCATGAAGTCTTCTGGTAGAATTGAGTTCGGGAGTTGTTGTATATTTGGTAGTTCTGTTCATTATTATGATACCCTGTAATATTTCCGATATAATTCCATTGGCGTACTATATCTCCGATGGTAAAATTATGTTTGTAAAGTATTGATTCAAGCTTGGTAAATATATCGATACTTTGTTGAGATATTGATAAGAAATGACTCGAAGATGGAATACCTTCGATACATAACATTTCGCTTTGCTGGTCTTTTATATATAAATAATGAATGTTGTTAGTCGTTTCATGGGATATAGATATTGTATTATCTGAATTATATTCCCAAACCTCTACCCAGAGTTCTTGAGAAGAAATAGTTTGTTCTGGAATAAATGTAATAAGAATTTTTTTACTTAGTATTGTATATACAGCTTGTTTTATGTTGTGTAAAATTGTATGATAAGTCTGATCAATACATGTTCCAAAAAATGTCAGACTTAAGATTTTGTCTTGCTGGGTATGTTTTAGCAAATTGTGGATGGTTGTAAATATGTTAGAATCTATTGGAGCATGTAAATAATAGGTATTAGTAATCATATTTGTTCCTTTCTTTTGTTTAATATGTTTTTCATGTATACAAAAATATATTGTTTTTTTGATGTATAGGAATATTTGCAAGAGAAAATTCCGTGTGTCGGTGCTTGATTTTTATTACTCTTGTATAGATTAAGTCTGGTATTAAGTAAAAAGAAAAAACGTATATGCATATGTTAAGATTGTATCATTCTGTGGTATAAAATTTCTCTATCTTTGCTGATGTTAAATAGTAAAACTAATTATTATGAAATTCTCGAAAGCTATTGTTTCAACTATGATTATCGGTACTTGTCTGACTGCTTGCGGCAATCAGCAAAAAAAACAATCAGAAATGGATAAAACACCTGAAGCATACTCTATGCTAAATGTGCTTGAGAAGCTTCCTCAGCATAAAATGTTCATGTTTGGACATCACGATGATCCGGTTTATGGTATCGGCTGGGACGGAGATGAGAACCGAAGCGATGTGAAAAGTGTTTGCGGGGACTATCCGGCAATGATGTCTTTTGATTTGGGAAGAATGGAGATCTACGGTGATAAAACACTAGATAATGTATCGCTCGACCGTATCAGAAAGGAAGTTATTGCTCAGTATGAGCGTGGGGGTATGTCATCTTTCAGCTGGCACGTAGATAATCCTTTGACAGGAAAGGATTCATGGGATGTGAGTGACTCTACTGTGGTAAAGTCGGTTTTGCCGGGAGGAGTTAATCATGATGAGTTTATAGGTTGGCTGGATAAAGTAGCAGATTATCTTAATTCAATTCAGACTTCAGAAGGAGTAAAGGTTCCTGTGCTGTTCCGTCCTTGGCATGAACATACGGGAAGTTGGTTCTGGTGGGGAAAGAATTTGTGCTCAACTGAAGATTATAAAGCGCTTTGGAGAATGACTTATGACCGTTTGCAAGAAAAAGGGGCTACTCAGTTGCTGTATGCATATTCTCCGGGTACGGAACCCAAAGACTCTACCGAATATCTGGAACGCTATCCGGGAGATGATATTGTTGACCTGATAGGAGTAGATGCATATCAGTTTGATAAAGATGCTTATGTGAAGAGCCTGGATAATGCACTTACCATTATGTCACAGGTAAGCAAGGCGCATAAAAAGCTGATGGCCGTAACCGAAACAGGCTATGAAACAATTCCTGATTCGCTTTGGTGGACACAAACATTGATGCCTGTAATTGAAAAATATCCAATTAGTTATGTGCTGGTATGGAGAAATGCGCGTGAAAGAGAAAATCACTACTATGCTCCTTATCCGGGACATCCGTCGGCTGCCGATTTTGTGAACTTCTATAATGATCCGCGGACATTGTTTGCCGGAGATATGAAAACAATAAAGTAAATTGATATAAAACTTATTATAACAATACTTCGGTAAATTTTTACCGATAAATTAAAATTAAACATAGAATCGGCATAATCCGGTTCAAAAATATATTCAAGAAATCATTGAAATACTGTCAAGAATGAATCGTCAAGGAGTAAGAAAAGGGATGAAAAAGATATGCTAAACAGCTGAAAACCAACAGAAAAAGTATTGCATAATTTGTTGATTATTAGTAAATTAGAAGTATTCCACCACTTTTAATTATGACTAAAGAATCACTTCTTATGCAATACCAATCCGAGTGCAGAAACGCTCTCGAATCAGTTGTAAATATAAGCAAATCTTTTCAGAAAGTATTCATGGATGCAATGAAATTGTTCATGGCTATACCTAACCGCGTCAATTTCCTTCAAATGGGACGATATGGATGTTTCTCGGAACAGACATACCGGAACAATTTTGAGAATGATGACTTTGACTGGTTTTCCTTCAATGAAGCCATCATCAGGGAACACCTTAAAGGTGGTCGCAAGGCGATAGCCGTTGATCCGTCTTTCATTCCAAAATCAGGCAGCAAAACGCCGTGGATTGGCTATTTCTGGTCCGGTTGTGCCGGTGAATACAAACGTGGACTGGAAATAACCGGTATTGGAGTTATAGAC
>NZ_DS981477.1 GCF_000154845.1 Phocaeicola coprocola DSM 17136
ATCGCAACCTTTTTGAGCATGAAACTTTCGACTGGTTTGCGTTCAACGGATCTATCATCAGCAAGCATCTCACAGGCAAAAGAAAAGCCATTGCCATCGACCCTTCCTATATTCCCAAATCAGGCAAGAAGACACCTTGGATAGGTTACTTCTGGTCCGGTTGTGCAGGAGAGTACAAGCGTGGACTGGAAATCATGGGCATCGGTGTCATTGACATCGACAACCATGAATGCATGACTTTAGGTTCCATTCAGACACCGGATTGTAAGACCTTGGATAATATGGACAAGAACCTTGTTGACTGGTACAGCTGCTATCTTATCAGCAGAAAAGACAAGCTACAGAGCCTGTCCAGAACGGTGGTTGCAGACGCATTCTTTTCCAAGGAAACTTTCGTAACGCCTATGTGTGAGAACGGTTTCCATGTCATCAGCCGCTTTAGGAATGATGTTGTCCTGTACTATCCGACATTGGAAAAGAAAACAGGAAAACGTGGTCATCCCAAGTGGTTTGACGGCAGGATTGACTTTGCCAATCTGGATTTGACCCGGTGCAAGGAATACGAGGTGAACAAAGGAAAGCTATACGGATTGAGGGTTTATGCTAAAGCTTTCAAAAGGTATGTTTCCTTAGCCGTCTGGTATCCGATGGACGGAAGAACAGACAAGTGGCAGCTTTATTTCTCTACAGACGATTCCATGGATGGACGCGAGGTGCTGGATTATTACAGAACCAGGTTCCAGTTGGAATTTTGCTTTAGAGATGGCAAGCAGCATGCAGGAATCACCAGCTGCCAGTCTACCGACTTCAGGAAATTGGATTTTCACTTCAATGCATCGCTTGCTGCTGTCAACTTGGCCAAAGCGGCATGTAAGAGGCTCGGAATAACCTATTCCATATCCTCCTGCAAGTCTTTCATACACAATGCTTATATGCTTGAACGATTTATTTGCGTGTTTGGGATTAGCCCAGACCCGCAAGTTATTGACAAACTTTTCAAAGAACTCATTTTATTTACTGCCAGAGCAGCTTAGGCTTGGCGAATTTTTAACGAACTATTGAATATCTGAAAGTCCATCAGCACTTAAATCTAACAAACCACCCACAGCCAGAGGATCAGTTTCCAAACGATCTTCCAATTTCTGGAGATCAAATTCTGAGAATGTTTCATTTAATGAAACAATTTCTCTTTCTGAAAAATTTTCGTTCATTTTTTTTGATTGATTTTAATTAGTATTTCGCTTATAAGCTTTATTTACAGCATAATCAAACATTATTCTAAAATAGGAACAATGATCTCTTCTACCTTGCATTGTATGTATAATACATCCACCTCCGCAGAATAGTGCATATTTACACTTACTGCATATTGAATTTTGGGTTATATTATAACCGTGCCATCTATTTAATCGTTCTTGATTCCATTCTATCGTTTCATTCCGATAGCTCCCTAATTTATAATCTTTATTCCCGACAATCTCCCAACAAGAATAAATATCACCTAACGAATCGAATACATATCCACAAGTTTGTGCTCCACAACTACAACCGCAAAACGGTATTGACTTTCCACTTGTGAGAGCCGTATATATTTTCTTTCCAATACCAAAATCACGGCACTGACCTAAAGTTTGATTATCTTTATTCTGCAATAAATACGACTTAGACGACAACAAATCCAATTTATCCTGCTCTCCTTCTGATATGGAAGTATTATTCCATATCATTGCAGAATACATTTTAAAATAAGGAGATGAAGCAAATCCACATTCTTCAAGATAGCGTTTTAAAGAAGCAAAATCTTTGATATTCTGGTTGTCAGTATTTACACGAACGACTATCTCTACATTCTTATTTAAAGCTAATCTTATATTTGACATAATCCTATCAAAAGTGCCTCTATCTCTATAATGTATTCTCTTCTGATTATGAAAATCTCTTGTTCCATCAATTGTTATTTGAAGCTTATAAATAAGTTCTGGAGACAATAAATCCACAAAGGCATCCAAATCATAGCCATTGGTCAAAGCGTGAAATTTATATCCTTTTTCACATCCTTTTCTAACAATATATTCTACTATATCTCTATTTTCTTTCAGTAAAGGTTCACCACCATACAATGCTATATCCTTGCAATGTAATTGCTGTTGAGGCTCTATTTTCTCCATCGCTTGATAAGCCTTATCAACCATTTCTTTAGTCATTGCAATTTTAAGTTTTCCATCTTTCTTTTTCCGCTCTTCAAAGCAATAAGGACAACGAAAATTACAATTATAAGAAACAATAAAAGTAAAGTACTTATATAGTAACTTCTCTTTATGGTGAAGTACTTTGGCTATATGATTTACATAATTAATTTCTTCCTCTTGGCTTCTGGTAGTAATATATCCCCGTTTTATCAATGTTTGTAAGGTATCTTCCGGTAAATCTACACCAGAAGCTACAGCCTGAATCTTTTTCAGCAGACTTTCAGTCACAATGTCGATGGCTCCCGTATAGCCATGAATTAGCATATACTTGCCCGGTTCGCTTTCCAACTTGACCGGAATCAGATACGATGAAGTTCTTAACGTTTCCATTGGGATAATTTTACTTGGTGAACTGATAAACTGCATACTTTCCGTCTTGACACAATGTAACTGTATATAGTCCGTTTATCCAGTCGCCTATCAAAATAGGATTAAAGTGATCGTTAAATCTTGGTAAAGAACTGTATGTGTTCATTGTTTTTGTTTGAATTGATATGGATGAACCCAAACAAAGTATAAAAAGTAGTGTTTTCATAACTCTTTTCCATTTAAGATTCACCGACAAAAATATAGGAAATGCATATTGGAGGGTGAAAAACGATTACGCATTTTTTACGCATTATAAAAGCGTATTGATAACCAGTTGTTTAGGTTGGTGAAAAAAAGGCACGAACGAATGCTTATAGAATGAATTTGACTAAAAAGTCCACATTAATTGAACAAAAAATCCACTCCTTTATACAGGAAATGTCATTCCAGACGTTTCAAAAACTCCCTGGCTACAGACATGTTTGTCTTTTCTCCTGTCATTTTATGATACAAACGGGGCAGTATCGAATTGACGGCAGAAGGAGAGTGGGCGATTAGTGCTGATATCCTATTGGTCGATATCCCGATTTTAATCAAACAGCAGGTACGAAGCTCTAATTCTGTTAATTTAGGATTCAGATTGTATAGTTTAGATATAAATGTAGGATACACCTTGTTTAAAGCATTAACCAATTGCCGCCAATGGTCTTCACTCAGCTCCCGGCTTTGAGTAACACGACAAAAATGAAGATAAATGGCAGATTGCTGAAAAGCTTCTAGCCTTTCTTCCAGACTCTGCTGTTTTTCTGACAATGTTACCTGCGAGTTTTCTTCAAGAGTAAGTTCCTTATTCAGTCGTTGTTTCTTGTGGAAAATATGGGTATTCCTGCCCATATAAATCATTCCTGCCACCAGCAGAGTTAGTGCCAGCGCCAGTATATACCGTAGCCTTTTCATGTGCGAGAGCAGATCAAGTTTTTCTGCCTCGTAACTGATGCGTACTGTCGCTTCTGTACGTGTCATTCTGCTGATGGAGTCGGACACCTCCCGATAGCAGCGGGCGTAACGGTGTGCATCTTCCTGTTTGCCTTGTGAGAGTGCTATTTCCTTCAATATGCCATAGGCTGTGCGGTGATGGTAAATGTCATTTGTCTGTAATGCCTCAACCGAATAGAATAAGGCAGAATCTAGATTGTTTTTCTGCCAATAATATTTGGCAAGTACTAAAGCTGCTAATTCATCGAAATGGTCACCCAATATTTTATAGGCAAATGCTTTTGCCGTATTATGCCTTCCTTGTGCGTAACTGAAGTCGGCCCATTCGCTCAGTACACCATATGCCGGTCTGGTGAATCCTTTTTCTTTCATCAGGTTGTATGCCTTGCTGTAATACACTTCTGCGCTGTCCGGACTGTACTGCCGGTCGAATATTCGTGCCATATCTCTCCAGCTGTAGGCAATTCCCAGATAATCATCGCATTTTATGTTATATACCAATGCCTGCCGTAAAGCTTTCATGCTTTCGTGGTATGCTTTTTGATAAGCATACAGGACCGCCAGTTGTCCGTAGATGCGACCGTTCAGCGTATCGTGTTCGCAGCCCACCTCGGCTGCACTCAGGTATGTACGTATTGCCCTTGATGGTTCGTTGCAGTCGCGGTACACTCCTGCCTTGTAGTAAAGTGCTTCCGCCAGCCTCCGGTCATCTCCTTGCTGCTCGTAGAAGCGTACTATGCGGTTTATCAGTGAATCGGAGGTGTGCGGAATATAGAGTTTGTCTTCGGCTTTGATTCGTAGCATGTGGCAGTACATCCGTTCTTCTTCCGTCAGTTCCTGCAAGGATGCGTCAATCGAGTCCAGACAGGCAATGGCACTGTCCGGACAAGCTTCTGCCCAGTACTCCGCCTGTCTGATCAGGGGAGGGTAGGATGTTTTCCGGTTGCGGCAACCGCATGCTCCTATCAGCAGAAGCAACAGCAGGAAGTAAGCTGTTTTCTTCATTGCATTTCTTTAGGCTGTGCAAATATACGATTTTACGGTATTCCGACAAATTTGTCTGGCATGGAAGTCCGTAAAACTCGTGCAGCTTACGTTCGCTTCATTGCAGCCTATGATTTTAGTTGGCTTTCATGATAGCCGAGTTGATGCTTCGGTCTACATCGTTCTTGTCGCGTGAAGTCTTCCGTCCGAAATCGAAAGTATAGGCAAGTTTCACGTAACCTGTACGCTGGTAGATGCGGCTGGTTCTTTCTTGCGTGAACTGATATATACCGATAGGAGAATATTCCGTATAGCGGGAATGTTTGGTAAATGGACTATCTGTACCTGCTTCTGCCAGCCAGTTCTTTTTGTTAAACCGAAGCGAGAAACCATACTTCCACGGTGATTTCTTGAGTGCTAACAATTCGCTGTCAAGCCCTCTTTCTGGAGTTTTCATGTAAGCATTCAACGTAAACGAATGGAAATAATAATTCACATCAAGCGTAGCCATAAAGTTATCTTCCGAGATAGGAATCTTTGCAATGTCCAGCTTCTCATATTTGAGCTTCAGGTTTGTACGGAAATTCTTTGACAATTTACAAGATGATATAACTTCAGCTTTCCATTTCTTATAGTCAGTATCTGAACGGTAGCTGTTTACAAGTTTGTTATTTTCAATATAATAATCCCCACAAATATTATTTTTCAGAATCGTATAGTTGAAGTTGAACTGGAGATTAAAGGGTTTCACTTGTGCATCATAAGTGAAGAAAAACTCTTGTATGATCGGGTTATTCAGATTAGGATTTCCTCGTTTTATTTGTAGAAAATCTATATTTTGATCCATTGTATTAATATAGCTGATATCCGGCTGATAGTTTCCCATGGCGAAACCGCCTACTAACTGGTGCTTGGCATTAATCAGGTAACGAATCCATGAGTTAGTGCGGAATGTCCAATATTTTTGCAAGTCCTGTCCGTGCAACTTATAATTTAGCAGTGATGCACCGGGTGACAATGTAATGGTCAGTTTGTCAAAAAGATATTGTGTATAATTTAAATAAAATAGAGTTTCGCCTTTCCACAGGTGTTGCCAGGATTCATTATCTCCGGTATAGGCGGAAGAAGTAATCTGATGGTCGTGCAGAAAACTTGCGCCAAACGAATTATGTTTTAAGTTGATGCCATATACACCCATTGCTCTGAATGAGTATAAGTCTTCATCTGCTTTAGTAAACAGACGCTGTTCGTCCTCCAAGTAATTCCGCTGATAGGTGTTGTGGTCATAGTTTCCTCTCAGCATGACGTGTATACGTTGGTTCTTTGTGGGATAGAATACTCCGTCCAAACAAAGGGACGGTTTCAGATTCTCTTCACTTACCCGTTCCGATGAACTTACATTTTTATTTTCATAGCCGGTATAATTTAACTGTTCGCTTTGGTCATTATGCGGAGTATCATTATGGGTCAACGACACTAGGGCATACAGATTACGCTTATCCGTCTTGTTATTCACTTTGAATTGGGCGTACTGCTGATTGTTGTGGTATAAGCCGCCTTCATTCATATGATTTCGATTGACTTGATAGTCTGGAAAAAACAGCAGCTCATTCTTTTGATTTTGTACTCCGTCATGCTCTGCCATATTGTATCCACCGAAAAAAGTATAGTTAGTATTGCCATGTGCTATTTTTGCTCCGATGTTATAATCACCTTTGGTATAGCCTATATTCTGTTCTGCATCTAAAGTCACGTAACCGCCCACCTTATACTCTTTTGTAATGTAATTAATAGACGCAATATCACCTGTATAGATGCCACTCGGGATATCATAGTATTCTACCTTCTCTATGTCTTTGGGGCGCAGGTTCTGTACTTCACGTAAGTCTGCCTGTACACTGTTGATATAAAGTGTTACAGCTCCCCGTGAAGTAGAAACACTCTTGCTGCGAGGATCTACATCCACTCCGGGTATCATCAGGTTATACAAAACATCATATCCCGAATAGGCGTGCTTCAATTGTTGCTTGTCTGGAATAATTAACGTATGGTCTTTCTTTCGGATGAATGTAGTACCTTTTACTACGACTTCTCCGAGTACAACGTTTTCTGTTTCCAGCGTAACAAGAGGAACTTCTAAATTTTTATCAGACATTTTTATCTGGATGAACGCTGGCTTATAGCCGATTGAGCTGAGAGCTACTAAATAGTTTCCTTTCTCTATATTGCTGAAGACATATTTCCCCAATGTATCTGTGGTAACTCCTGAAACAAAAGTTGAATCAGTTTCTAGCAGGCGGACTGTTACATAGGGCAATGGCTTTCCGTTGTTTTCTACTGTCCCGTATAATTTATTCTGCGCTTGCATAGAATTGCCCAATAATGCCAATGACATTATTAATAATCCGGTTTTATTCATAAGAAATGTGTTATGTTGAATAATCGTTTGGTTAACTTGCAGTATCAAGATATGCTCTTTCGTTTGGAGAAGAACAAATTTGTAGAATCAAATGTATGGGAAAAGTACTTTTTGCCGAAAAAACAATGTTCACAATTTGTTCACATTTTGCAAATTACTGATATTCAGTAGAATAAAATAGCTATGCTTGAGTGTTGGAATGGAGAAATTATACCAATTTATATAAGAACTCGGTCATTTTTTGCACGCTGCCTTTTTCTCCGGTTATCTTTGTGTACAACCGGCTCAGGGTATTGCTGATGGATGAAACCGAGTGGCTCAGCAGTTCTGCCATCTGCGTGCGTGACATGCCTATCTTTGTCAGGCAGCAGACACGGAGTTCGTGTGAGGAGAGTTTCGGGTAGTACTGATACAGTCTGGATGTAAAGTCAGGATAAGCCTTGTTTATGGCCTCCGTCAGCTGTTGCCAGTATTCATCAGTCAGTTCTGAACTGCGTGTTACGGAGAGGAATGCAGCAAAAGATTGTCTGGCAGTCGAGGGTGTTAGGTTTTCCTCCTCATGCTGATTTTCGGTTATTATATGCGCCTCATCCTTTTGTGGCTCTTTGCGGCGGGCACGGATATTCCTGCCCATATAAATCATTCCTGCCACCAGTATAATTAGTGCCAGCGCCAGTATATGCCGTAGCCTTTTCATGTGCGAGAGCAGATCAAGTTTTTCTGCCTCGTGATTGATGCGTACTGTCGCTTCTGTACGTGTCATTCTGCTGATGGAGTCGGACACCTCCCGATAGCAGCGGGCGTAACGGTGTGCATCTTCCTGTTTGCCTTGTGAGAGTGCTATTTCCTTCAATATGCCATAGGCTGTGCGGTGATGGTAAATGTCGGTTCCCTGTAATGCTTTGCGACAATATGCTTCGGCAGAATCCGGATGGTTTTCAGCCTGGTAAGATTTGGCAAGTGTAAGTGCTGACAATGAACTGAAACGGTGTGCCAGCACTTCGTATGCCATGTCTTTTGCCTGCTCTGTTCTGCCGTTTCCATATTTGAAGTCGGCCCATTCGCTCAGTACACCGTATGCCGGTCTGGTGAATCCTTTTTCTTTCATCAGGTTGTATGCCTTGCTGTAATACACTTCTGCGCTGTCCGGACTGTACTGCCGGTCGAATATTCGTGCCATATCTCTCCATCCGTAGGCAATTCCCAGATAACCATCGCATTTTATGTTATATACCAATGCCTGCCGTAAAGCTTTCATGCTTTCGTGGTATGCTTTTTGATAAGCATACAGGACCGCCAGTTGTCCGTAGATGCGACCGTTCAGCGTATCGTGGTTGCAGCCCACCTCGGCTGCACTCAGGTATGTACGTATTGCCCTTGATGGTTCGTTGCAGTCGCGGTACACTCCTGCCTTGTAGTAAAGTGCTTCCGCCAGCCTCCGGTCATCTCCTTGCTGCTCGTAGAAGCGTACTATGCGGTTTATCAGCGAATCGGAGGTGTGCGGAATATAGAGTTTGTCTTCGGCTTTGATTCGTAGCATGTGGCAGTACATCCGTTCTTCTTCCGTCAGTTCCTGCAAGGATGCGTCAATCGAGTCCAGACAGGCAATGGCACTGTCCGGACAAGCTTCTGCCCAGTACTCCGCCTGTCTGATCAGGGGAGGGTAGGATGTTTTCCGGTTGCGGCAACCGCATGCTCCTATCAGCAGAAGCAACAGCAGGAAGTAAGCTGTTTTCTTCATTGCATTTCTTTTGGCTGTGCAAATATACGATTTTACGGCATTCCGACAAATCTGTCAGGCATGGAAGTCCGTAATTCTTCCTGTAAATAGAGAGAAATGTTAATGACAAACCTGTATCTGCTTCGGATTTTTGCAGGCTAAATCCCTGTAATAGTTAAAAACGACCTTTATGTTAAAGCTTTTGGAGGTGAAAATGACCTGTTGTTTCCTCAGAAAGATGCTGATGTTTGGGGTAAAACATCCTGTTATTTTATTCGAAGTTTCGGCATGTTTTATTTTGAAGCAGGAATCAGGTTGAAATTTCCTGTTTTTGCCTCTGGAATTTCTTTTAAATGAAACGGATTACTCATGGCATTGTGCTATTAAAACAGGTGAGAAAGTTTCTCGCTGTGATACGATTGTGTTCTGTTTTATGAATAATGTTTCTTGGCGAAAGGAATGGCTGTCTATCTGGATTCCGTAGAAGCGGTGAGATTCTGATTTTTAGGAACCGGCTTGATCCTCTCTCCAATTTTGTGATAATGGAGAAATCAGCATGTCATTGTATTATGCGGCACGACTTGTCTGTCATTCTGTAATAATGGCTTCTTTTCCGTTCATGCTGACCTTCTTTTCGGCTATCAGCTCCGATAAGGCTCGTGCCAGCGAAGGGCGTGCCACTCCCAAAATGAAAGCCACTTCCTGCTGATTGTCTATCCGTCCGTTGATTTTCAGGTAATTCAGCAGACGCGACTTCAGGCTTTGCAGGGCGAATTCATTTAATTTTTTACTTAGAAAAAGGCTGCGGTCGGAAATCATTTCGATAAAATTCTTCATGATGACAGGCTGGCTGTGCATGAATTCCAGAAAGTAGTTCTTGTCGAGCACAAGTACTTCACAGTTTTCCTGCACCTCTATGTTTACCGGAAAGCGGTTCTCCGATGCGAATATAAAGGCTGGAGCGAGTACTTCGGGAGCACTTATCCGGTCGATGGTAACTTGTTTCCCTTCCGCATTTTCCATTTGTGCACGTACGTTTCCTGTACATAATATATAGAGCGAGCGGCAGGGGTCTCCCTGACGGGCAATGAAGTCGCCTTCTTTATAGCGACGGACACTGTTGGGAGCTTCGGCAAGCAACTGTCTGGCTGCCGCTTCGGATATGCCCTGAAATAAGGGAAGCTGTAAAAGTTGTATGGCGTTCATTTAGTCTTCATTTAACGATTATTCAGAATGGCTGTAACATAGGTTACAGTTATTGCCGGCAGAAAGCGGCATCTTTGCACAAACTTAATAAAAAATCACTAATGACTATCTGAATATGGAAGGAAATATGTTTTGCTATCAGTGTCAGGAGGCAGCCAAGGGAACCGGCTGTGTGCTGAAAGGTGTGTGTGGAAAGAATAGCAGTACGGCACGTTATATGGATTTGCTGCTCTTTACGGTAAGAGGCGTATCGGTAGCTGCCAGTGCTTTGCGTGAGCAGTCGGTAAAGGTGTCGGCGGAAGTCGATTCGTTTGTGACGGATGCTTTGTTTTCTACCATTACGAATGCCAATTTCGACGATGAAAGTATTTTACGCCGGGTAGAGAAAGGAATCGGTCTGCGTGATGACCTGAAGGCTGAGGCTGCTGCGCGGGGTATTGCACTTCCCGGAGTAGACGAGCTGGAGTGGAAGGGGGAAAAGGACTCGTTCGAGGAGAAAGCGGCTGCGGTCGGTGTATTGCGTGAGGCAAACGAGGACTTGCGTTCGCTGAAAGAACTGCTTGTTTACGGCCTGAAAGGTATGGCGGCTTATCACGAACATGCCATGCGTCTGGGGTATAGCAACGGGGAAATTCATGCGTTCATGCAGGCGGCACTGGCGAAGATTGCTGTCGGCGGACTGACAGCCGACGAATGGGTGGCGCAGGTGATGCAGGCGGGAGAGATGGGTGTCAAGGTGATGGCACTGCTCGACGAGGCAAATACGACCCGTTACGGCAATCCGGAGATTACAAAGGTGAATATCGGGGTGGGCAAGAATCCGGGTATTCTGATCAGCGGACACGACTTGTATGACATCGAAGACTTGCTGAAACAGACTGAGGGAACGGGAGTGGATGTATATACGCACAGCGAAATGCTTCCGGCACACTATTATCCTGCTTTCAAGAAGTACAAGCATTTTGTTGGCAACTACGGAAACGCGTGGTGGAAGCAGCGTGAGGAGTTTACGGCGTTCAACGGTCCGATTGTGTTTACAACCAACTGTATTGTGCCGCCGCTCTCGAATGCAACATATAAGGAGCGTATGTTTACCGGAAACTCGACCGGATATCCGGGTTGCAAGCACATTGAAACGGGTGCCGACGGACATAAGGATTATTCGGAAGTGATTGCGCTTGCCAAGCAGTGCCAGCCGCCTGTAGAACTGGAAACCGGGGAGATTATCGGTGGATTCGCGCACAATCAGGTTCTTCAGCTTGCCGATAAGGTAGTGGAAGCTGTGAAGAGTGGAGCTATCCGGCGTTTTGTGGTGATGGCTGGATGCGACGGCCGTATGAAGAGCCGCGATTATTATACTGATTTTGCCAAGGCATTGCCGCAGGATACGGTTATCCTGACTGCCGGATGTGCAAAATACAAATACAACAAGTTGCCTTTGGGCGATATAAACGGTATTCCGCGTGTGCTCGATGCCGGCCAGTGCAACGACAGTTATTCGCTTGCCGTTATCGCTCTGAAGCTGAAAGAAGTCTTCCAGTTGAACGACATCAACGAACTGCCGATTACCTATAATATCGCGTGGTACGAACAGAAGGCGGTGATTGTACTGCTTGCCTTGCTGAGTCTGGGCGTGAAGAACATTCATCTGGGCCCTACACTGCCTGCATTCCTTTCGCCGAATGTGGCAAAAGTACTGGTCGATACCTTCGGGATAGGAGGCATTACCACTGTCGACGAAGATTTGAAGAAATTCGGTTTGCTGGGATAAATTCTTTCTCCTTACTTTATTAAGTATCCGATATTTTACTTACCTTTGTTCATTAATTCGTCATAAAAATCGTACTATATGAGCAAAGCTATTATTAATTCTTACGAGGAATTTGAAAAAATGATCGGTCAGCAGATCGGAGTTTCCGACTGGCTGGAAGTTACACAGGAGCGCATCAACCAGTTTGCCGACGCTACACTGGATCATCAGTGGATTCATGTCGATGTAGAACGTGCGAAAGTGGAAAGCCCCTTCAAGAGCACAATCGTACACGGCTATCTGACTTTGTCACTGCTTCCGTATTTCTGGAATCAGATTATCGAAGTAAACAACCTGAAGATGATGGTAAACTACGGAATGGACAAAATGAAGTTCGGTCAGGCTGTATTGTCGGGACAGAAAATCCGTATGGTTGCCGACCTGCATTCGTTGGTTAATTTGCGCGGAACGGCTAAGGCTGAAATTAAATTCGCTATCGAAATAGAAGGACAGAAGAAGAAAGCACTCGAAGGTATCGCTACTTTCCTGTATTACTTCAACTGATGTACGGCATACTGTCTGTAGATATTTTGAATAGGACGATGAGATTCATTACAGGATAATCTGGTTTCTGTAGTGAATCTCATCGTTGTTTTTATATGTGTTTTGATTATGACAGAAAAACTTTGCCGGCAGTTGCGTGAGTGGGCGGAAGCCTATCATCAGGCGGATTTCATCGCGAATGATCCCGTACAATTCCCGCACCGTTATGTCCGGCAGGAAGATATTGAAATAATGGGACTGCTGACTGCCGTCCTGAGTTTCGGGAATCGCCGGATGATTCTCCGCAAGGTAGACGAACTGGATGGACTGATGGGACGTGCTCCCTTGCAGTATGTGCTTTCCAGACGCTGGGAGAATGATTTCAGTCGTGGAAACCAACGGAGCTTTTACCGGATGGTTTCGTATGCGGCATTCCGTATTTATTTCGAGAAGTTGTATGCGGTGTATACGGAGAATCGTACGCTGGAGGATGCCTTGCTGACTTTTCCGGGAAATCCGATGCAGAAGCTTTGTGCGTTTTTGGGGGTGTCCGACAGAAGTCCGCAGAAGAAGCTCAACATGTTTCTGCGCTGGATGATCCGTCGTGATTCGGCTGTCGACTTCGGTATCTGGCGGCGGATGAGTCCTGCCGACCTGATTATCCCGCTCGATACGCATGTGTGCCGGGTAGCTTTTCTGCTGGGACTGACCGATAAACCTTCTTTTTCGTTGTCGGCTGCCCGGTGTATCACAGAGGCATTGGCGGAGGTGTTTCCCGGCGATCCGTGTCTGGGCGACTTCGCACTTTTCGGTTATGGGGTGAATCATCCTGAATTAACAGATAACTTACCATGATAAAGATATTGGCTACAAGCGACTGGCACTTGGGGAATACCTTCCACGGCTTCGACCGTCAGGAAGAGCATGCCGATTTTCTTCGGTGGCTGCTCGGTGCTGTCGGACAGAAAAATCCTGATGCCTTGCTGGTGTCGGGCGACATATTCGATTCGAGTAATCCTTCGGCTGCCTCTCAGGAGTTGTATTACAGTTTTCTCGATACGCTGACGCAGCGTTTCCCGCAGTTGCAGACGATAATAATTGCCGGAAACCACGACTCGGCTGCACGGCTTGAGGCGCCTCGTCTGATGCTGGAAAGGCATCGGGTCTATGTGCGCGGGCTGATACGCGGGCAGGAGGAAGGTAACTTCTTGCCGGACGATTTGCTGTTGCCTG
Source organism: Phocaeicola coprocola DSM 17136 (assembly GCF_000154845.1). GTDB lineage: Bacteria > Bacteroidota > Bacteroidia > Bacteroidales > Bacteroidaceae > Phocaeicola > Phocaeicola coprocola. Next base: position 13,410 of record NZ_DS981477.1, read on the forward strand.
TCTGTTCGGCAGCGCATCCGGAAGAACGTGCCTGGGTGCTTGCCGTGCCTTACTTGCGCGATGGAGACTTTACCCGTGGTATGAGTTACGGGGAGGGTGTAGGAGAGTTCCTGCGTCGGGCGGTTGAGGCGGCGAATCTCCGGCGCGACCGGAGCAGGGAAGCGCTGATTCTGATGGCGCATTTATATGCTACGGGGAGTGAGGTTGCCGAAAATTCTTCGGAGCGTATCGTGATAGGTGGTTCGGAAATGGTCAGTCTGGATGAAATAGATGAAAGTGTTACGTTAGCCTTGTTGGGACATTTGCATCGTAATCAGAAAGTTAGCGGCCGTGAAAACTGGTTGTATCCGGGCAGTGCCCTGCCGATGTCGTTTGCAGAGAAGGGCTATTGTCACGGAGCTGTTTATTATGAGATAGAGGACGGTCGCCTGAATGGTGTGTCCGAGTTCCTCGACTATCCTTTGCAGCATCCGCTGGTTTCTGTTCCGGCGAAACCGCTTCCGCTGGCCGAGGTGCTCGACTTACTGCGTGCCTTGCCCGATAAAGATAAAATGAGCGAAGAAGAGCCTGTTCCGTATCTGGAGGTGAATGTCTTGCTCGACGCTCCTGTGGCTGGCATCAACAAGCAGGTAGAGGATGTCCTTCAGTCGAAAAATGTGCGCTTGTGCCGGACGGTAATCGCTTATCGGGTGCAGCAGTCGGCTGGCGACGGGGAAGTGGTGTTGGAATCGGTCGACGATTTGCTGACGCTCGACCCGATAGAGGTGATCAGAAAGAGTTATCAGAACAAGTTCCGCTGCGAAATGCGCGATGAGCTGGTGGAACTTGCCAGACGGGCTGTGGAAGCGGCTCGCAGGGAAGGAGGCAATGAATGAAGTTGTTGAAAGTAATCATGTATAACCTGGCTTCGCTCGAGGGAGAACAGGTGATTGATTTTGAGAGTGAACCTTTACGGAGTGCCGATTTGTTTTCCATCGTAGGTGAAACGGGAAGCGGAAAGTCGACCATTCTGGATGCTGTCTGTCTGGCATTGTACGGGCTTGCTCCTCGTTTTTATGGGGCAGATAATTTCGATTATTATCATACCGAGCGTCCGAATAACGATCAGGTGCTCGATCCTGACGACCCGCGTAACATTCTTCGCAAGGGTACGAAGGAGTGTTTTGCCGAAGTGGTGTTTCTGGCGCGCGACGGTTTCCGCTATCGTGCCCGCTGGTCGTGTTCCATAGCCCGCATCAATTATACGCGTCCGGAGCGCAGGCTGTACCGGATAGCAGTGGACGAAGCGGGAAGAACCAGCGAGAAGGAAGTGGAAATAACCGGAGGGGGACGTCAGAAGCGCGGACATAAGAATATCAACAATGAGGGGCTCGACCGCATTATCGGTCTGGATTACGGACAGTTTACCCGTACGGTGATGCTGGCGCAGAATTCGTTTGCCAATTTTGTCAAGGCGGACGACAAGGATAAGGCTGTCTTGCTGGAAAAGCTGACCGGAACGGAACTTTATACGGCTGTTGCCCGTAAGATTTATGAGTTTTATAAGGAGGCGGAAGCTGCTTATAATGAGGTGTTCAATCAGGTAAAGGCTTTTGCCGTACATCAGCTGTCCGACGAAAAGCTGGCGGAAGTGGAAACGCGTAAGGGGGAGTTGGACGCCAGTTTCCGTATCTTGCAGGCTGAACTCCAGAAGTTGAAGGATCAGCAGAAATGGTATGCAGACTTGTGTGCGCTGGAGGTGGCTTTTGCTGGTGAGGAAGCAAAATGGAGACAGGCTTCGGAAAAGGCACAGAACTTGCAGCCGGTACGGGACGAGTTGCGGATGCTCGATGAGGTGGCTCCTGTACGCGATGTATATCAGACTTACATGAATCTGCAACGTGAACTGAAAGAGCTGACAGAGGAAGTCGGTAGGAAACAATTGCAGTGTAGTGCGCTGGAAAAGGAAGAGGCTGAGAAGCGGAAACTTTTACTGGATGTAAAAGAAAATTACAATGTAGTCCGTGAGAAACAAGAGCAGATGCTTCCGCTGGTGACGGCAGCCCGTAAGCAGAAGGTGGAGCTGGACGCACAGCAGGCTACCGTGACTCGCCTGAAAGAGGAGGAAAGTTTGCTGGCGAAGAAGGAAGAATTGCTGAGAAAGGAGCAGGCGGAAAATGAGCTTCAGGTAGCGGAGTTGCAGAAGCGGCAGGCGGAAGCGGAACGGATGTTGGCGGAACTGATACCACACCGTGATATGCTGGAAAACAAGAATGCGGTTTCCGACAGGCTGGAGTCGCTTTATAAGGCTGTAAAGCGTTGGCAAAAAGAGTCTGAAGACTGGAAGAAAAACGGTATCGAGCTGGAAAATCAGCAGCTGGTATGCCGGGAAGAAGAGAATCGTTTGCAGAAATCGGATGAGGAACTGGTTCTGTGTCGGGAGAGTATCCGGCAGAAAACACAGGCACTGGCTGGTGTGAATGTAGAGGCATTGCAGCAGCGGATGGCGGATGTGACGAAATGTTATACCGATTTGGAACGACTGAAAAAGTTGCAGGCGGCGGTAATGGAACGCCGGAAGAGTCTGTCGGAAAATCGGCTTGCGTCTGAACAAATAACTAAAGAACTGGATGCCGCGATGCGTGAGATGAAGGTACTGACAACGGAACGTGAAGAGATAAACCGTCTGTTGCCCGGATTGGAGGAGGCGTGGCAACTGGCAAGCAGCCGGAGTGCCGAGCATATGCGTGCCGCGCTGAAACCGGGAGAACCTTGTCCGGTATGTGGTGCACGGGAGCATCCGTATGCCGAAGGAATAGCGGAAGTGTTGCAGCCTGTCAAGGAGGAGATTGCTCGTCGCCGCAAGCGACAGACGGAAATTGAGGAACGGCTGGATGCTTCTCCCGGCGGATTGCGCCTGCTTTGTTCGGACCTGAACGGTAAGTTGTCGGCATTGCGTGAGGGAACCGGACGGCTGAATGCGGAACTGGCTGAGGCTGTCGGCGAATGGACTACACTGGTTGTTGCTTATCCCGCTCTGCCTGCTGATGTTGTACGGGCAGATGCTCCTGCCTTGTCGGCTTTGCTGACGGCGGAATCGGAACGGATTGTGGTACAGGGTAAGCAGGTGCGTGCCGAACAGAATGCTTATCAGCAGGCACAGAATGAGCTGACTGCCATGCGCCGTACGTACGATGAGAATCAGGTTGTGTGTGCACGTCAGCGTGAAGAACTGCATCGCCGGACCGTGGAATTGAAACAACGGCAGGGACAGAGTGAGCAGAAGCGTGCGGAATTGCAGCAACTTGAACGTGCGAACAGTGATTTGCGTGAGGCATTGCGCCAGGAAATTTCGTTACCCAACTGGGAGCAGGCTTTCGAACAGGATTTCGGGAAGCTGGCAGACCGTTTGTCGGATATGTACGACAAGTATCGGGAGGCAACTCGTGTGCAGCAGGAATCGGTGGGTTTGCTGAACGAGCGGAAAGTCGCTTCCGGGGCGTTGGAGAAACAGTTGGCCGAGTGTCTGGCAGCCATGAAGGAAAACAAGGAAGAGACTGCCGGGGCTGTACAGGTTTATGAGGCAAAGCTGAAGGCTTATATGCAGGTGCTGGGCGGTGCTGATCCGGATGAAACGGAACGTACGCTGAAACTGCAACTGGAGGAAGCGGAGAAACAGGTGCAGCTTGCTGATAAGGCTCACAGTGAGATGGCCGAATCGTACAGCCGGCTGTCGGGGTTCGTGAAGGCTGCCGAGGAACAGTATCGGAAGAAGCAGGCTGACTGCATGGCTGCGCAACGTGGAGTGGAAGATTTCATCATGCGTTACAATGAGTCGGCAGAGCATGTGGGTGTTCTTTCGAAAGAACGGCTGGATATGTGCTTCTCGCCTTCGGCAGACTGGAACGGAAAGCGTGAACAGGTGCGGCTGGCGGATGAGGAGGTAAAATGGTGTCAGGGACAGATGGAAGCACGCCGGAAAGCGATGGAAGCTCATCGCGACTTGCAGGTTATGCCGCTGGAACAGTCGGGTGAAGATACCAGTCCGACGGCTGTGCTACAGGAGGAGATGCAAAAGGTACAATGTGCATTGGATGAACTCGACAAGGAGCGTTTGCAGGTGGGCGGTATGCTGATGGCGCATCGCCGGAGTGTGGAACAGATGCTGTCGGCAGGCGAAGAACTTGAACGCAGGCGGAAGGCGTATCAGGACTGGAAAGAGCTGAATGATATTTTGGGAAATGCCAACGGCGACAAGTTCCGCGAAACGGCGCAATGCTTTACGCTGCGCTTCCTGATACGTCAGGCCAACGAACAGCTTCGGATGTTGAATCACCGGTATAGTCTGGAACAGGTGAGGGATTCGTTGGGAATCCGTGTCATCGATCACGACCGGGCGGATGAGGTTCGTAACATCAGTTCGCTTTCGGGTGGGGAAACTTTCCTGATCAGTCTGGCACTTGCTCTGGGACTCTCGTCGCTTTCGTCGCGTAACATTCCGATGTGCAACTTGTTCGTGGACGAAGGTTTCGGTACGCTCGACAGCAACAGCCTGAATATGGTAATAGATGCCCTGTCGAGCTTGCAGTCGATGCAGGGGAAGAAAGTCGGAGTCATCAGCCATACGGCAGAGATGCGTGAACGGATCCGTACGCAGATCCGGGTTGTTAAGGTCGGCTCGGGAGGGCGGAGCGCGCTCGAAATAGTATAATCGGAATGCCTGTTGAAGGCCGGGCTTGAATCCGTTAATTTGTCTTTTTGAATAAAAGCTCTGTATATTAAAGCAATATCAGGGCTTTTATCTTTTTATATAAGAGTATATAATAGGGACATTTTTGTCTTCTGACCTGAATTTCGCATTTTTTGATTAGCCCTTATTGGGTTGCGTACTGTCTTTTTTTGTTATTTTGTACATATCAATTTTAAATCAGACGTAAATAAATAACTATGAAACAACCTGTTGTATTATTTGCCTCCCTGTGCTTTCTGGCATCGGAGGCGATGCAAGCTCAAAACGCTCAGAATTCTCCGAAAGCGTATGTCGTATCAGACGCACACCTGGATACACAATGGAACTGGGATATCCAGACAACCATTCAAGAGTATGTATGGAATACGCTGAACCAAAATCTGTTTCTTCTCCGTAAGTACCCCGACTATGTTTTTAACTTTGAAGGTGCTGTGAAATATTCCTGGATGAAAGAATATTTCCCGACACGTTATGAGGAGTTGAAGCAGCGGGTAAAGGAAGGACGCTGGCATGTCACCGGAAGCAGCTGGGATGCCAATGATGTTCTGGTTCCTTCAGCCGAATCGGTGCTCCGTAATATTTTGTACGGGCAGAATTATTATCGGACTGAGTTCGGAACAGAGAGTACGGATATCTTTTTGCCCGACTGCTTTGGCTTTGGGTGGACACTGCCGTCGCTGGCTCATCACTGTGGGCTGATAGGCTTTTCTTCACAAAAGCTAGGCTGGCGCAATCATCCTTTTTATGGCGACAAAAAATATCCGTTTACCATCGGACTGTGGAAGGGTATTGATGGCAATCAGATCATGTTTGCGCATGGTTATGACTATGGTCACCGTTTTAAGGATGAGGATTTGTCGGACAGTGAAGAATTGAAGCAACTGGTAAAGGAAAGTCCGCTGAGTACCGTTTACCGTTATTATGGAACCGGTGATATGGGAGGTGCACCTACAATCATTTCCGTACGTGCTGTCGAAAAGGGAGTAAAAGGCTCTGGCGACATCGAGGTGGTCAGTGCTACCAGCGATCAGCTTTATAAAGATTATGCAGGAAAGCATGAGCAGCTTCCGGTATTCGACGGTGAATTGCTGATGGATGTACACGGCACGGGCTGCTATACTTCGCAGGCTGCCATGAAATGGTATAACCGTCAGAATGAACTGCTGGGTGACGCGGCCGAACGTGCGGCTGTGGCGGCAGAGTGGCTGAACCAGGGAAATTATCCGAAGTCGGAACTTGAAACTTCGTGGAAGCGCTTCCTTTTCCATCAGTTTCATGATGACCTGACAGGTACGAGCATACCGCGGGCGTATGAATTTTCATGGAATGATGAGCTTATTTCGCTAAAGCAATTTTCGGATGTGCTGACTTCTTCTGTCAATGGGGTGAGCCGTTTGCTGGATACGAATGTAAAAGGTACTCCGGTAGTGCTGTATAACGCGCTGGGATTTGCGGTAAACGATCTTGCCGAGATAGAAGTTGAATTTGCAAAAGCTCCCAAGGGTATTGCCGTGTATAATGCCGAAGGCAAGAAGGTGGCTTCACAGTATCTGGGTTATCAGGACGGTAAAGCACATATATTGGTTGAGGCTTCTGTGCCGGCTACTGGATATGCGGTTTATGATGTACGTACTTCGGGAGCCGGAGTGCAGACCGTAAAACAACAGCATGCGGATACCTTGGAGAACTCATGTTATAAACTGTCTTTTGACGCGAACGGAGATATTGTTTCGTTGCTGGATAAGCGTAACGGAAAAGAACTGGTGGCATCGGGAAAAGCTATCCGTCTGGCATTGTTTACAGAAAACGAATCTTTTGAATGGCCTGCATGGGAGGTGTTGAAAAAAACATTAGACCGTGAACCTGTTTCTATCACCCATGGAGTGAAACTGACCTTGGTGGAAGACGGTGACTTGCGTAAATCTATCTGTATTGAGAAAAAACATGGCGAGTCAGTGTTCCGTCAGTATGTCCGCCTGTACGAAGGGACCCGCGCACCGCGTATCGATTTTTACAATGAGATAGACTGGTGCTCTACAAATGCGTTGCTGAAAGCGGAATTCCCGCTTGCTGTGTCTAATCCGAATGCTACTTATGACTTGTCTTTGGGTAGTGTGCAGCGTGGAAATAATACAGTGACAGCGTATGAGGTTTACGGACATTACTGGGCTGATTTGACCGACCGCAAGGGGGACTATGGAGTTTCTATTATGAATAACGGAAAATACGGATGGGATAAACCTTCGGACAATACGCTCCGTCTTACTTTGCTCCATACGCCCAAGACTGACAAGGGATATACTTATCAGGACAGACAGGACTTTGGTTATCACACATTTACTTACAGCCTGCTTCCTCACCAGGGTGAGCTTGACAAGGCTGAAGTGGTATCGAAGGCAGAGGTGCTGAACCAGACATTGAAAGCCTTCCAGACAGATAAGCATAAAGGTGAAATGGGACGTACTTTCTCGATGGTATCGTCGGACAATCCGAACGTGATAATCAAGGCATTGAAGAAAGCTGTCGATGCTGATGAATATGTGGTACGTGTATATGATGTAGCCGGTAAGGGAACTCAATCGGCCAGATTGACGTTTGCCGGTAAACTTGTGGAGGCTGTTGAAACCGACGGAACAGAGAAGGAAATTGCTAAAGCCGGTTTCAGCGATAATACGCTGGAGGTTACAGTTAAGCCTTTCTCTTTGAAAACATATAAGATCCGTTTGGCTGAATCGGGTATGGAGGTACATCAGCCGAAATGTCTGGCACTTAATCTTCCATACGACAAGAAGTGTGCTACTTATAACGAATTCCGTAGTGAGGCCGATTTCGAGTCCGGTTATAGCTATGCGGCTGAATTGCTTCCCGATTCGATAACGGTAGATCAGGTAACTTTCCGTCTTGGTGAACAGGAAGCTTACAACGGCTTGTCGTGCAAGAATGATACAATTGAGATTCCTGAAGGCTATAATCGTCTGTATTTCCTTGCAGCTGCCGCTTCTGTTGAGGACCAGCGTTTACAGATTGCCTGCGGAAAGCAGACTTCGGAGTTTGTCGTTCCTTCTTATACAGGATTTGTCGGTCAATGGGGACATGAGGGACATACTACCGGCTATTTGAAACCGGCCCAGATTGCTTATGTCGGAACTCATCGTCATGCGTCGGATGGAGATTGTCCTTACGAGTTTACTTATATGTTCAAATTCGGTATGGATATACCTAAGGGTGTCCGCTCTGTTGTTTTGCCCCAGAATGAGAATGTAGTGATTTTTGCCGCTACGGCCGTTGCTGAAGACCGTTCGCCGGTAAAACCATCGACAAAATTATTCCGTACAAACAACCATGAGGAACTGTCGGAACTTGTATCTGGCAACAAAATGATTTCGGGTGAAAATCTGCTGAAAAATGCAAAACTGACAAGATGGTCGGCTTATGTAAATGAAAAGGAACGTCCGCAGGCTGCTGTAGATGGCGACTTGTCGACTAAATGGTGTGACATTGCCGGACTACCTAGTTTCCTGGAATTTGATTTGGGCAAGGCTGAGAAACTGACAGGGTGGAAAGTTGTGAATGCCGGTAAGGAAAATGGATCTTTCATTACGAGCCAGTGTTTCCTTATGGGAAGAAACTCTGTTGACGAAGACTGGCAAACAGTGGATTTCTTCGACGGTAACCGCAGCAATGTAGTATTGCGTACAATCACTTCGGACAAGGCATATCGCTATCTCCGTATGGTTGTGACCAGAGGAACACAGGCTGCTTCGTCGAAAGATGTACGCATTTACGAGGTAGAGGTTTACCGGTAATTGACTGTTAGTGAAATAATTGTTTGTTGTAAACAGATTAATAGCTTTGACTATGAATGGATTATCACGGTTTCTCAAAGTCACGCTAAAAGTTTGTATTCCGGTTTTTGCTGCTGTTTCGCTTTCTGCCCAGGGAGTAAACAAATATATTCCGGTAAGTAAGCATGTGAGCAATGATAATGGAATAACCTGGCCTTACGGACAGGTTATTCCACATTTTGCCATGCCGGCAGATACACTTGATGCCCTTGATATACAAGAGGGAATTTCTGATGATGAAAAACTGATGTTTACTGTACTGCAGGGGCTTGTCAATAAAACTCATCCTCGTTTGTTCTTGTTTCAACCGGCGGGAGAGGGTAAGTACAAGTGGTCTGAAAAGCTTGGGCTATGTATGGATGAGCTGCCTCGTGCAAAACGTTTCGAACTGGTGAGGAAATATGCGGCAGAACTGGACGGTGTAGTGCTTTATGATCCTTCTAAAAACATTCACTATGCCAATCTTGCTTCTACTGTTGCCGGAATCGAAAATTTGTTGCCTGTAACGCAGCCACTCCATCAGCTTTTGCTGAATGAGGGAATCAAGTTGCCTGTCCGGACAGACCTTACACGGTTGAATTTTACGCGTACTACTCAGATTTATGATTATCTGTACAAGTATTATTGGAAAAGATGTACTCACCGCCTTTTGGTGAGCCAACCGCCGGAGAGGGGATTTGTCCGTGATCTTGCCGTTGCGTCTGGAGCAGCTATAGTATGGCTCGATGCCCGTAAATGGAATGAGAATGTGATTCTGCGGAAATTCCTGAAGGAGATGAAACCCGGGGAAAGTCTGGTTACCGGATGGTTTCCTGAGGAGCGTTCTGGGGTAGGGATGACAGCCGAGTATGGTCTTTCTACGATTCCTTCTGATTTTTATATGAATGCGACTGTTTATGCCGGAATGTCACAGCCGGTTCATTATCCGAAGGTTCCAAAGATGCCGGAACTGGAGAATAAAATATATTTGGCTCTTTTCTTGAGTGATGGTGACAACGTGCAGTATTGCCAGCATGCCATGTCGCAACTTTGGGATAAAGAAGGCAGAGGAAGTATTCCCATTAACTGGACAATCAGTCCGGGACTGGTAGACTTTGGACCTGCGTTGCTGAATTATTATTATGATACAGCTACAGAAAACGACTGTTTTGCTTCCGGACCTTCCGGACTAGGGTATTCCCTGATTTATGACTCTCACAATTACATATGGAACAGCGACAGCGGGGAAGCTATTTCACCTTATGTGAAATGGACTCAGCAATATCTGGAAAAAAGTGGGTTGAGGATTATAACCATATGGGATGAAATAAATGATGAACAGCGAAGTGCTTATGCTCGCTATTGCCGTTATTTGTATGGACTTACATTACAGGATTGGGAACACCAGCCTTACAAACTGCCGACCTTAGTGCAAGACCGTAATTTGCCGGTGATAGCCAATCTACCCTGCTATGCAAACGGAGTAGATGTCATTTACTCGTTCTGGCAAGATACGATAGCTAAATTTGATGGCTCAAAACCGCTTTTTCTTTCGGCACAAGGTGAGTCGTGGAAAATGGGACCGGATAATATTGTAGCACTGAAAGAACGTCTTGAGGCTCTTTCTCCGGGAAATATTGTTATTTGTAGGGGAGATCATTTTTTTAATCTTTACAGAAAGGCAAACGGACTTCCTTTTAATTTGACGCTCTCTCCGGACGTTACGGTAAAGACGTCGCTTTCGAAGACATCTTCTGATCTGGTGGCCGATGGTTCTGCTGCTGAGAAACAGATGTGGGTTTCGGGTACGGATGACGGCAAAGCATGGATACAATTTGATTTCAAGAAAAAGTATCTGATAAGCCGGTATGTAGTGCGCCATGCAGGAAACGTTGGATTGCCCGATTCGCTTAATACGCGGGATTTTAAACTGGAAGTAAGTAATGACGGAAAGAAGTGGGAAAGCGCTGACTATCAGTCTGGAAATACAATGCCTGTGACAGATGTCGATATTGTTCCGGTTAAGGCACGCTATATACGTCTTTCCATAACAGACTCTGGTGAAGACCAGCGGGCCCGTATTGCCGATATCGAGATATATGGAAGTGTATTGTAGGTAGCTTTATGTTTATATGAGAAAATTCATCTGGCTTTTACGCTTATATATGCTTTAAGAAGCGATGAATCTTTTGGAAATATCTTGAAGACTTTCTGCCGAAGTGCATGAAACTTTAAGTATGTTTCTGGGTTTGGTTTTAGTAATACAATAAATCCTCTCTTGAGTTTTTCAGGAGAGGATTTTTTATCAGTATAGCGGTAGATTCTGCTGCTGTTTCTTTTAAAAGTTCATGGATGCATAGAACCCGTAATGTCCGTCGCCGGCAACAGGGCTGATTGTCAGGTTGTGCTTCCTGGCAAACGGGCGGGTGAAGATGTAAGAACTTCCGGCTCCGATTGCTGCTCCGGCAGCTACATCCCACCAGTCGTGTTTCTTTCCGTAAACACGGGTCCATCCTACATATGTAGATAATATGTAGGAAGGCAGTCCCCACTTCCAGCCATAGCGCCGTTGGATAAAGGCTGCGGCGGCAAAAGAAGTAGATGTGTGCATGGATGGAAATGAATGATTGTCGCTACGGTCGGGACGTTCTTTTTTGACAATATATTTCAGCGCGTATGTGACTCCCAGTGTCGTTACTCCTGAAAATACGCCTTGTTTTAATCCTTGCCAGTCTTTTTGAAGCAACACGGCAGTGACCCCTGCAACCGGAAGAAGTAAAGCTCCTACATCGCCTGATGTGCGTACAGCCTTTCTGGTTCCGTTTACTTCTATTTCCTGGGCGCAGACAGATAAAGAAAGAATCAGAGCAGATAGTATAAAAATCAGTTTTCTCATGACAACAGGGTAAGTTTGGGAAGAAAGATTATCAATCCGACAACAGCCGACGCAATGGCCAGAAGCAAAACAGCTCCTGCCGCCAGATCCTTGGTGCGTTTGATGGCTTCATCATACGCTGGAGATACCCGGTCGGCAAGTGCTTCGATAGCAGAGTTTACTGCTTCTGCCGAAAGAACCAGTCCGATACATAAACAGATGACAATCCATTCCATAGATGATAGTCCGACAAGAATGCCCGCCGTAATGACGCATACGGCGGCAAAGCAATGTATCCATGCATTATGTTCCCGACTGATAAGCAGAAAGATGCCGTGAAAAGCATATTTGAAACTTAACGCACGTTTACGCAAGGTAAATCCGCTGTTTTTCATTCTTCTTGTGCGATTACCAGTTGATGGTTACTTCTACCGGACAATGATCGGAACCGAATATCTCGGTATGTATCTTGGCATCCTGAAGTTTATCGGCAATGCGTGACGAAGCAAGGAAATAGTCTATACGCCACCCTGCGTTCTTCTCGCGTGCCTTAAAGCGGTACGACCACCACGAATAGATATTTTCCTGTGTAGGATAAAAGTGGCGGAATGTATCGATAAATCCGGCATCGAGCAATAACTGGAATTTTTCTCGTTCCTGGTCAGTAAAACCTGCGTTCATCCGGTTGGTTTTCGGATTCTTCAAATCGATTTCCTTATGTGCTACATTCAAGTCACCACATACGAGAACCGGCTTCTGTCGGTCTAACTGTAGCAGGTATTTACGGAAATCTTCCTCCCAGGTCATACGGTAATCCAGACGTTTCAATCCGTCCTGTGAGTTGGGGGTATACACCGTAACCAGATAAAAGTTTTCCATTTCCAGTGTAATGACCCGTCCTTCATGGTCGTGTTCGTCTATACCCAGCCCGTAAGTTACAGAAAGAGGCTGATGGCGAGTAAATATAGCTGTACCCGAATATCCTTTTTTTTCGGCATAATTCCAGTAAGAAGTATATCCTTCGAATGCCAGGTCGAGCTGTCCTTCCTGCATTTTGGTTTCCTGTAAGCAGAAGAAATCTGCATCCAGTTCGTTGAATATTTCCCGAAAGCCTTTATCGCAACAAGCTCGCAGCCCGTTTACATTCCATGAAATGAGTTTCATAATCATAATAAGAGTTTATACGTTTTCTGTTTACGTGATGAATAAATAGAATAGCGTTATTTCTTTATATCGAATAAGTAAGTCAGTCGTCCCGCAATGTATGAGTGAGCCGAACGTGAGAACGGGTCTTTCTTTGTACTGTGGTAGAAGTCACTCAGCCCGAAATAATATCTTGCTTCAAGCAGGAAATTGCCGATGCCTGTACGTACTTCCAGACCTCCGCCTCCTACAATGCCATAATCGAACTTCATTTCTGCCATCTTTCCATATTGCCAGATAACTCCATTCGGGCGGTCTTCCGGATGCCAGGAAGCACTTTGCTTCTCATTTTCTCCCAATAGGAAGCCAATCTGTGGACCGATGTTCAGGACAAACCGTGCTCCGTTCCCTTTATCTTTTCCAAAGCCAAGATGTGCCATCAATGGAACTTCTATGTAGTTCATGGTGCGCTGGTATGTATCTCCTGTGCCGTCGTCGATATTTTCTTTCCATCCTCTTTGGGAGTAGTTGATTTCTCCCTGTATACCACAGAGTATCTTGAAATATCTTTCTGATATATATCGGACAGTCACTCCGACAGAGGGAGTAATAAATGTTTTTTGCTTGATACTTGGCTCAAAACTGACGGAACTAAGGTTTACGCCGCCATTTATACCTATGGCTAAATTGTGGCGCGGGTCTTGTAGTTGGGCGCGGACAGGCAGTCCCACCGACAAACATAATATGCTCAGTAATGCAATAACAGATTGCTTTTTCATGTACTTATTCGAAATCAAGTTTAATCAGTTCGTAATCTTTTGTGAAATGTACAAAGAATACTTTACGGTTGATGAACCCTCCCCAGTTATTGACGCGTTCGAAGCAGAATCCGGTCTGTATCGGAGTTACCTGTACGCGGTTTAGATTTTCTTCCAGCTTGTTGCCTTGCTGCGACAGACCTTTCAGGAAGAAATATCCCACGTCGAATCCTAGCATGCCATATTTAGGATAAGTATTCGACATATCTTTGCTGTACCAGCGGCGGTATGACTGGGTGAAATTGATGGCAGCCGGAAACAGGTTGTTGGTATAGAACGATGAGTAGAAATAGGTATCCAACTCATAAAAGTTTGCCAGGAAATCCTGTGTATAAGTCTGCCATTCAGGATAGCCGAACAGGTGCATGTCGAAATGCGGATGCTCGCGGCGGACAAGAGTCAGGTGAGGCAGTACGCGTGTCAATGCTGAGCTTCGTCCTGAAGTCGGAATAAAGATGTTTTCCTGCAGGGTGTCCATGGCGGCAATCACTTTGTTCGGATCAATATCTCCGGCTAGCTGTATCTGCTTGAATCTAACGTTGTTGTCTTTCAATTCATTCTTCATGCCTTTAATGAATTCGGCTTTTTCCTTATCTCCGCTGCCATCGTCAACGAAAATGACATTGGTTTTTCCGAATTTCCGGATAAAATGTTCGTATACCTTTGAATAAAGATAAGACTGTGGGGTATTGACCTGATAGATATTCGGATTGGTAAATACCTGATCTACTTTAGGAGAGAAAGGAACTACCAGACGGATATTGTTCTTGTCGGCAAAGGCTGCGACAGAAGCGATGGATGACTGGTGTGCCGGACCAAAAATGATGTCCATATCCTTCAGCTTGCTCTGGGATAAGATTGCATTCGTGCCGGCTGTGGTTCCTTTGGTATCGTAGGTGTAAATATCGGCAGATACTCCTTGATGTTTCAGGCTATCAATAGCCATAAGAAAACCTTCGTAAAACTCTACCATGCGTGACTGTTCATCCTGACTGGTAGATGTAAAAGGTAACATCAGAGCAACTTTTATGGTATTTATCTGCTTTTTGCTGATAGAATTTTCTTTGAAGAGTTCTTCGTTGCTGGGAGCTGCCTGTGAAGACGGTGCTGTCTTTCCTGTTTCCTGTGATTTAGGGTAAGGAATGAAAAGGAAGCTTCCTTTCTTCAGCTTTCCGTTCTTTAATTCCGGATTGGCTGCAATAAGTTCTTCCTGTGTGATGCCATATTGCTGGCTGATGCTGAAAATCGTTTCCTTTCGGGCTACCTTGTGCATATCCCTCCATTCGTTTTTCTTTACTGCCGGCTCTGCTTGAGCAGTTTGTTCTGTCTGAGCGGGTGTATTATCCTGTGCCGGAATGACAATAACCTGACCGATACGGAAGTTTTCGGCACTTAATCCCGGATTGGCTTTGCAAATAGCCTGGGCCGTTACGTGGTATTTCAGTGTCAGCTGATATAATGTTTCTCCTGCCTGTATCGTATGGAACTGTTTTCCGTCCTCATTGGAGTATTGTGCCTGTGGAATTTTCAACGCTTGTCCGGCACGTATTTGTTCCTTGCTTCCCGGGTTCAGGCGTACAATGTCGTCAACCGAAACGTGATACATGCTGGCAATGGAGTACAGGCTTTGTCCTTTTGTCACGGTATGCAAAAAATATCCGGTTCCGGTCTGTGCCGATACCGTTGCACTTAAACTGCTGGCTGATAGCGCCAGCGAAAGGCAGATAATATGGATAAACTTCATTTTCGTTTGTATTTGTTGAGTGGCAAAAGTACAAAAAAAAGCATTATCTTTGCAAAGATATGATTGATTTTAAGGATATGGAAGACGTAAAAGAAACGATAAATGTACAAGGAGCGCGTGTACATAATCTAAAAAATATAGATGTGGAAATTCCCCGCGGGAGTTTGACCGTCATAACGGGTCTGAGTGGAAGCGGGAAATCTTCATTGGCTTTTGATACGATTTTTGCCGAAGGACAAAGACGTTATATCGAAACGTTTTCTGCTTATGCGCGAAATTTTCTGGGTGGAATGGAACGTCCGGATGTGGATAAGATAACCGGTCTGAGTCCTGTTATTTCCATTGAACAGAAAACAACTAACAAAAATCCTCGCTCTACGGTGGGTACTACTACCGAAATATACGATTATCTTCGTCTGCTCTTCGCCCGTGCGGGAACTGCCTACTCATATCTGTCGGGTGAGAAAATGGTAAAATATACAGAAGAGCAGATTCTGGATCTGATTCATCGCGACTATAAGGGCCGGCGTATTTATATTCTTGCTCCGCTGGTACGTACCCGTAAAGGACATTATAAAGAATTATTCGAACAGATACGCAAGAAAGGATACCTGTATGTGCGTGTAGACGGTGATGTGAAGGAGATTGTGCATGGCATGAAGCTGGACCGTTATAAAAATCACGATATCGAGGTTGTGATAGATAAAACGGTAGTTACGGAGAAGGAAGAAAAACGTCTGAAGCAAAGTGTAGCGACTGCCATGCAGCAGGGTGATGGCTTGCTGATGATTCTTGATGCACAGACTGAGAGTGTACGCCATTACAGTAAGCGGCTGATGTGTCCGGTTACGGGACTTTCGTATAGGGAGCCGGCTCCGCATAATTTTTCTTTTAACTCTCCGCAAGGCGCCTGTCCGCGCTGTAAGGGATTGGGATATGTCAATCTGATAGATGTAGACAAGGTAATTCCCGATCGTTCACTCTCTATTTATGAAGGTGCTGTCGCTCCACTTGGCAAATATAAGAATGTGATGATATTCTGGCAGATAGAAGCGCTGCTGGAGAAATATGAAGCAACATTGAAGACTCCTGTTTCGGAGTTGCCTGAAGATGCCATAAACGAGATTCTGTATGGGGCAGACGAACGTCTGAAAATCAAAAGTTCGCTGATACATGCATCGTCGGATTACTTTGTGACTTACGAAGGTATTGTGAAATACATTCAGATGATGCAGGAGAAGGATGCTTCGGCCACAGCCCAAAAGTGGGCAGAACAGTTTGCCAAGACTGATGTATGTCCGGAGTGTAAGGGAGCGCGGTTGAATAAGGAGGCTCTTCATTTCCGTATTCATGACAAGAACATCTATCAGCTTTCTACCATGGACATAAGCGAGCTTTATGACTGGCTGATGCATGTAGAAGAGCATTTGGAAAGTAAGCAGCGTATCATTGCTGCGGAGATATTGAAGGAGATACGTACCCGTCTGAAATTCTTGCTGGATGTTGGGTTGGATTATCTTTCACTGAACCGTTCTTCTGTAAGCTTGTCGGGAGGAGAAAGTCAGCGTATCCGTCTGGCCACACAGATTGGTTCGCAGCTGGTTAATGTACTGTATATTCTTGATGAACCGAGCATCGGTCTGCATCAACGGGATAATATCCGGCTGATTAACTCTTTAAAAGAGTTGCGCGACCTGGGAAACTCTGTCATTGTGGTAGAACACGACAAAGACATGATGCTGGCTGCCGATTATGTAGTAGATATGGGGCCGAAGGCCGGACGACTGGGAGGTGAGGTTGTGTTTGCCGGAACTCCGGAAGAGATGCTTAAGACCTCCACACTTACTTCGCAGTATCTGAATGGAAAGATGAAGATTGAAGTCCCTGCCGAACGCCGGAAGGGAAATGGCAAATCACTTTGGCTGCGTGGAGCCAGAGGAAATAATCTGAAAGGGGTAGATGTGGAATTTCCACTGGGCAAGCTGATTTGTGTAACCGGAGTTTCGGGAAGCGGTAAGTCTACTTTGATAAATGATACCCTTCAGCATATTCTTTCTCAGCATTTTTACCGTTCTTTGCAAGAGCCTTTGCCTTATGATGCGATAGAAGGACTGGAATACATTGATAAAGTGGTGAATGTCGACCAGTCACCGCTTGGGCGTACGCCTCGTTCCAATCCGGCAACTTATACCGGTGTTTTCTCTGATATCCGTAATCTGTTTGTGGGGCTTCCCGAAGCCAAAATACGCGGATACAAGCCGGGACGTTTCTCATTCAATGTTTCGGGAGGACGCTGTGAGGCTTGTGGAGGAAATGGGTATAAAACGATCGAAATGAATTTCCTTCCGGATGTATTTGTTCCGTGCGAGGTTTGTCACGGTAAGCGCTACAACAGAGAAACGCTGGAAGTGCGTTATAAAGGCAAATCTATCGCCGATGTGCTTGATATGACCATCAACCGTGCGGTAGAGTTTTTCGAAAATGTTCCTCAGATACTGAATAAGATAAAGGTTTTGCAGGAAGTCGGACTGGGATATATCAAGCTGGGACAGCCTTCTACTACTTTGTCGGGTGGTGAGAGTCAGCGCGTGAAGCTGGCAACAGAACTTTCGAAGCGCGATACGGGTAAAACCGTTTATATTCTGGATGAGCCGACTACCGGTTTGCATTTTGAAGATATACGTGTGCTGATGACGGTTCTGAACAAGCTGGTAGATAAAGGAAATACAGTTATTGTCATCGAACATAACCTGGATGTTATCAAGATGGCAGACTATATTATCGATATGGGTCCAGAAGGAGGTAGAGGTGGAGGACAACTGCTTTCATGCGGGACTCCTGAGGAAGTTGCAAAATCGGATAAGGGATATACGCCCCGGTTTATTAAAGAAGAGTTGGGAAATCAGTAATTAAGCGATAAAAACAATCTGGTTATTATGGCAAAAGAAAAAATAGCAAAGACGAATGCGGCACGCTTGCTGGATAAAGATAAGATAAAATATGAACTTGTACCTTATGAAGTTGATGAAAACGATTTGAGTTGTGTACATGTTGCCGCTACCCTGGGTGAGAATATCGAACAGGTTTTCAAGACACTGGTACTTCACGGAGACAAATCGGGTTATTTTGTCTGTGTGATTCCGGGTGAGCATGAAATTGACCTGAAAATGGCTGCGAAGGTTTCGGGAAACAAGAAATGCGACCTTATTCCCGTCAAGGAACTGCTTCCGTTGACAGGATATATTCGGGGAGGATGTTCTCCAATAGGCATGAAAAAACATTTTCCTACGTATATTCATCATACATGCAATGATTTCCCTTATATCTATGTCAGTGCGGGGGTGCGAGGCTTGCAGGTCAAACTGGCTCCCGACGATTTGATAAAGGTCAGCCGTGCCGAAGTCTGCACACTGTTCGGTGAATAGGAACGTGGTGACGTTTTGTTTGAAACATAGGCGAATTTTGTTCGATTTGTGCTAATATTTTCGTTGTTTTATACCGAAAAGATTGAAAAAACAGGATAATTGCCTGTGTTTTTGCCACTTTTTTATATATTTGCAAAAAA
>NZ_DS981476.1 GCF_000154845.1 Phocaeicola coprocola DSM 17136
GCACTTGTTTGAATGTATTCTTCATGGTAAGGACTGCGACAAGAAGGTCCTTCTGCCATGTTTTTATAAATCGGAATGTTAAAACTAAACTATTTTCTTGCGGACATTTTTATTTTATCGGCTGAAAAACAGCCGATAAAATTGTCGTGGCGGAAAATAGAATGGTTACAAATTAAAACAATAATTTTATGAAATTACGGTTAGCACAATCCTTTTGCTTCATGTTGTTGTGTAGTTCTGCCCTGACTGCACAAACGACGCAAGCTATCGATGTTGAATTACACAATGTAACTCTGGCAGAAGCTTTGAAAAAGCTCGAAAACGAAAGTGGCACTCATATCTTGTTCGACTATAAAGATGTTGAGTCTTATCATGTGACTTTTCATGCAAAAGATCAGACCCTCGAGGATATAATAGGGATAATATTACAAGAAAAGCCACTTATTTATACGAAAGTACGTGAAAAAACTTATGTAATTCAAAAATCAGATTCTGTACAAAAGAGGTTGGAATATACACTGTCTGGTTTGGTTACAGATTCTCTAAGTCGCCCTATTGATGCTGCCGTTGTCAGCGTAATAAATTCTCAAACAAGTACTTCTCTAAGTCAAGGTATTACGTCTGATAAAGGTATTTTCAAACTCGCTGCAAAAGGAAATATTCAGTTATATGTCAGTTGTTTAGGTTATATTCCCTTTTTGACCTCTTCTTTTGAGCTTGACCAGGATACTACTTTTCATATTAAACTCCAATCTGCAAGTATACTTCTTGACGATATACTTGTGATAGGTGAAAAACAGACTCCGTCTGTACGAATTGTAAATGGTAATACAGTATTTTTTCCAAAAAATAGTTCTACTTTAGCTGGTAGTTCTGCTTTAGATGTGTTAAAAAAGACACCAGGCATATTGGTAAATGGTAACGATAATATCAGTATAGGTGGGAGAAATGGCGTATTGATAATTTTTAATGGAAAGCCTACTTACATGAAACAGGAAGAACTGGTTTCCATACTGAAATCCATGTCATCGTCTGCCGTAACTTCAATAGAGATTATCAATAATCCTTCAGCTCAATATGATGCCGAAGGATCTGGAGGAATAATTAATATTAATACACAGCAACAGCATTCCGAAGGTTATTCCTTTTCGATAAATAATGGTGTATCTTATTGGGATAATATTCGTCAGAATACTGAGTTAACATTTGGTTATACACATGGTAAGTTTAGTCTAGTAAGTAATTATCATCATCAGTTTGGATATTATAACTTGGATTATGGGATGCGTCGTATTCAGGCGGGGAAAGAATTCTATAGTCCGACTATTGATACAGACAAGCGGAAGACTATTGCCGGAAGTTTAAATTTTGAATATAAATTCAATAAACAAAATCTCGTTGGTGGAGAGCTTACGGCAAATGCCTTGTTTGGGCCTGGGCAGACTATTACAACAACAGAGATCAGAAACTTGGAACAAAATAAACTTGAACAGATTCTTTATGCTAGAAACGAATATTATATGCAAAAAGGGAATCGTTATGGAGCAAATCTCTATTACGTATCAACTCCTAAAGAAGGTGTAAAATATACAGTTGATGCAAATTATGCATGGTTTGATGGTGGCTCTGGTAACTTACAGCCTAATACATACCAATCGCCAGATGGGATGGTTTTGAACGATTTTCTTTATAAATCGGTAAACAGTAGGAATATTCATATTTATGCTTTAGCATATGCCCAGCAACATAAAATTGGAAAAGGTGATTTAAAATCTGGTATTAAATATTCTAACGTTAATGCAGACAATGGTTATAAATTTTTTGAGATAAAAGATAATAAAGAGATAATAGATGTTACGCAATCCAATGACTTTACTTACAAAGAACAAATACTTGCTGCATATTTACTCTATGTATATCCGTTGAATAGTAGGATAAATTTGGAAGTCGGGTTAAGAGGTGAAAAAACTTGGTCTGAGGGAGGTTTGTTTACTGTAGATGGAGTGGGTGATAAGAATAACAAAAGAAATTATTTCAATATATTTCCTTCTGTGAGTATGAATTATCAGATAGCAGACGAACAGGCTCTTTCTATCAGTTATGGGAGTAGGATAGACCGACCTGCTTATCAGGATTTGAATCCGTTTGAGTACTTACTGGATGAACTTTCGTATTGGAAAGGAAATCCTTTCCTTATGCCTCAGAAAACTTATCGGATCAGTGCAACCTATAGTAATAAGTACACTTCTGTAACCGCTGCTTATACCTATATGAAAGATTATAAGGCGCAGATTACTGATACTCTGTCTATTAACAAAGTAATTATGACTCCTAGAAATATTGGTAAGCAACAACAGTTCTCGATAACCTTTAATCAGGGCTTAACTCCGGTTCAGGGGTGGGAGATGAATTTGAACTTAGTTGGTTATTACGTTTATAAAGATATTGCTTTTGATACGTACCGGAAATTTAAAAAAGATGCTATAGCTGGAATTTTTACCATGATGAATACATTTCGTCTTCCTTGGGAACTCCGATTGGAAATGAATGGGTCGTATGCAACTAAAAGACTTGGAGCCTCAAATGAAAAAATGGATTCAAGTGGATACATTGATATAGCACTTGGCAGGGCGTTTATGAATAAACGGTTAGCTGTGAATTTATCATTGACAGATTTGTTTTGGACTAACAATTGGGATAATTATAGTTCATTTGAAGGTTTTCATCTTTGGAATTGGGGAAAGGGTGAGTCAAGACAAATAAAGCTGAATATATCTTATAGATTTGGGAAAGAAAAGAGTAGAACTCATAAGCAAGACTTTAATGAGTTAGATCGTTTGTAATGTTTACCAAACATCATTGATTATTTCTTTTTTATGAATAACGGAAGAGCCATAGTATTCCTAAAAACAGGTTTACTATGGCTCTTTCTATATCCAGTGAAATTCACTGATGAATTCCCTTTAACTGTTTTTTTTATTTGCTGTATTTTTCGAGCAATCCAATGGCTACTTCATCACCCAGTTCTTTGGCCTTTTTCAGATTAGCAATACCTTTTTCTGTCTGTTTCTGCTGAACCTGAATATAACCTAACATACGGTAGGCTGGAGCGTTTTGCGAATCAATAGAGATTGCTTTTTCGAGAGCTTGAACTGCTTCTGCTGTTTGGTTGACACGTAAACATACTCCTCCTTTTTCTACCCAGTAATTTACATTTTGAGGATCCAGTTCGATAGCTTTATTAATATCATTTATAGCTTGTTGGAACATGCGGCATTGCATTTCTGCCTGCGTGCGGATCAGATAAAATTCGGCAGAAACTTGTCCCATCATGGCATCATAAAAATCGTTGTAATCTGCTACGGCTCCCCGGAAATCTTTAACAGCTGTTTTGGCTCCCGCACGTTCATACAGGTATGGAGCTGCATCTTTTCCGTATGGTTTATTAAAGCGTGCTACAGCACTATCCATTAGTGCAACGACTTCTTTTTTGTCTACACCTTCCATCAAGTCTTTTGCTTTTGCACTTGAATAGAATGTAGCTGCCGATGCAAGTGAGCTTTTGTTTACCGTATCATAAGCTGCAAAAGCTTCAGCGTATTTCTGCATGGCAAAATAAATATCTCCCTGTACCTGATAATAGATGGGCTGTTGGGTTATCTGGATAGCTGTATTGATTTCATTAAGTGCCCGTTCGAAAGTCCAGTCTGCATATGTAGGCTTGTCTCCTTTATTCAACTGGTAACTGTAAATCAGTTTGGCAATATTATAATGGGCATCATCTTTTTGTTTGGCAATGTCGAGCATCTTCTTCAGATCTTCTTCGGCAAGTGCATTGTGACTGTCATCACCGAAATTTATGTAACAGGTAGCACGGCGCAGATACCCTTCCTGATTCTCTGGATATTGGCTGATGAAATCGTTTAACAATCCCAGGTAACTGTCACGATCGAGTGTAGATGCTGCCATGTAGAGATAAACCAATGCTTGTGATTCATCTTCAGGAAGCCCTTTCTTTATACCGATAGAGTTTAGCGTAAGATCATTTACCGATAGTGCACTGATAGATAGTGATGAAGCATAAGTTACTCCAATAGCATAGCTTTCTTTACTTTCCGGATCAGAATTTTTTTGAATAAGTCCCAGTACTTCGCCATTTCCGTTCATTATCGGACAGCTTACAGTTTTATCTGTCGTTTGCATATTCAACGTATAGTAGAAAGAGTTATTCCCTATCGTGTCAATCTTGGCAATCGTTCCATTCTGTCCGTTGGCAGATTTCTGTGTTGAGTAGGGAAGCAGGTAAACTGTTTCTCCTGGTGTAGCAGCTTGTAATGCTGGTTGTAAAGCTGCTGCCTTTTTGTCGAATTCCGTTTTGAACTTAACGACATCGTAAATGTCGTTTGCGCCCATAATATATTTTACAGGTAGTTCTTTACCATCAGCGGTAACAATGACTGCATGGTCGGCTCCTTTAAACAGACTGTAGTCGGAAACAGCTGTTCCCTGTTCATCTATATAGAATCCGTTTCCTGTATTCAGAATTTGATTATCCTTGTTGTAGGTGATAACCGAGAATACAGCCTTTTTGGCTTTATTTGCCCATTTGGGGAGTTCTTGTGAAAATCCTGTAAGGAAAGACATTCCACAAGCTAATATGAGTATTGTCTTTTTCATGTGTCTTTAGCGTTTACGTTTTATTCTTCATTTGTGAATCCACGTTGCTTGACAGCTTCGTAAATCAGGATTCCTGCAGCTACAGATACGTTGAGTGACTCGATGGAGCCAAACAGAGGTATTTTTATCCATTCGTCGCATAAAGCAAGATGCTCGTAAGGAACACCGGTGTCTTCTGCTCCCATAATGATACAAGTTGGATCGGTATAAGTTGCTTTGGTATAGTCGTAGTCACCTTTTTCGGTTGCTGCTACAATTTTGAATCCACTATCTTTTAAGAACTTGATAGTGTTAGTAAGGTTGTTTTCGCGACATACGGGAATGGTATGCAATGCTCCTGCTGAAGTCTTGATTGCATCGGCATTTACGCTGACACTATTTTTTGAAGGGATAATAATAGCATCTACTCCGGCACATTCACAAGTACGTGCAATGGCTCCGAAGTTGCGTACATCAGTCAGTCCGTCCAGCATGATCAGCAACGGATTTTTTCCTTGTTCAAACAAGAAAGGTACAATGTCTTCCGTACGCTGGTAGGTAATAGGAGAGATGAAGGCAACTACTCCCTGATGGTTTTTCTTTGTAATACGGTTGATACGCTCTACCGGTACACGTTGTACAGGGATGAATGTTTCCTTTAATACAGCAAAAAGCTCTTTCGATAAGTCGCTTTGGATATCTTTTTTTACCAGTACCTTATCGATTTCCTTGCCTGCCTGTATGGCTTCTATAACGGCTCTTACGCCGAATATCATTTCATTTTTTTCAATCATATGCTGTTTTCTAATTTCGTTTAAAGATTTGAATTTCCTTCCAACAGTGCACGTGCATTGTTCAGTGCAGCCTCAGTCAGCGTACTTCCACTTAACATGTTGGCTATTTCTTTTATACGCTCGTCATTGTTCAGCAGACGAATGTAGCTGTTTGTTCCTGTTTCTGTATCTTCTTTGTATACCTTATAATGCGCAATGCCTCGTGCTGCAATTTGCGGAAGATGGGTAATGCTGATAACCTGACGGTTCTGACGTCCCATATCTTGCATGATGAGTGCCATTTTTTCGGCAATAGAGCCGGAAACGCCTGTATCGATTTCATCGAAAATGATGGTCGGTAATTTTACAGCTCCGGCAATCATAGCCTTTAGGGAAAGCATTACACGAGCAATTTCGCCACCGGAAGCAATGGAAGCCACATTTTGTAAAGTTCCGTTTTTGTTGGCTGAGAAAAGGAACGTCACGCTGTCCATCCCGTTGGCATCTGGTTCTTTGCGTGGAGTAAGCTCTACTGCAAAACGTACATTGGGCATACCCAACGGGACGAGTAGGGACTTCATATGCTCTTCTATATGTCGTGCAGAAGCAGTGCGAAGTGCTGTTAGTTGGGAGGCTTGTTCCAATACAGCGTTATACAGCTTCTCCTTATGCTGATTCAATTCGGCAATGCGATCGTCGAATGAAGTAATAGCATCCAGTTGCTGTCGATAGTGTGCTGTTAGCTCGATAAGTGCTTCTGTTGATTCTACCCGATGTTTTTGCTGAAGGCTATATATCAGATTCAGCCGCTCGTTTACATATTCCAGTCGTGAAGGGTTAAATTCTATTTCTTCTTCAGCTCCGGATAAATCGTGTGCAATGTCTTTCAGCTCAATATAACAGCTGTTCAGTCTTTCAGCCCAATCGGAGGCAGGAGCATATACACGCGATATGGCTTGCAGGGTTTGCATACACTCTTTGGTATGTGAAAGTGCACCGCCTTCATCTCCGTCAATCAGCTGTTCGGCTTTATATAGTCCGGCTTTTATCTCTTCCGCATGACTTAACGTATCTGCTTCTTGCTCCAATTCTGTTTGTTCGCCTTCTTGTAGGTTAGCTTCCTCCAACTGTTCCAGTTGGAAACGAATATAATCTTCGTCTTGGCGACTTTTTTCAGCTTGTGCGATAAAATCATCCAGCTCCCGACATACCTGTTTATAGTCGGTATATACTTGCTGATATTGAACGAGCTGTCTGTCATCTTGTGCCAGAATGTCGAGAATGTTCAACTGAAATCCTTCCTTGTTAAGGAGCAGGTTCTGATGCTGGCTATGCACATCAATCAATTTTTCGCCCAAAAGTTTCATTTGTGCCAGCGAAGCCGGAGTATCATTGATAAAGGCGCGGCTTTTACCATTTATTGAAACCTCCCGGCGGAGAATACATTCTTCTGGATCATATTCGATATCGTTTTCAGCAAAAAAAGATTCCATTCCATAATTTGAAATATGAAAATGGGCTTCGACAATGCATTTTGATGCTCCATTTTTAATCGCTTTTACATCAGCACGCTGTCCCAATAATAATCCGATAGCTCCCAGAATGATAGATTTTCCGGCTCCTGTTTCACCTGTAATAACCGAAAAGCCGGATGTGAAATTGATATCCAGCTTGTCGATTAATGCATAGTTTTGTATGTAAATGGACTGTAACATATGTATTCCTTTCGGTGAGCTTAGTGAAGTATAGAGGCAAGTTTGTCAATAATATCTTCAGCTACTTCCTTTTTCCCTTTTAGTGGATAAGGAGTTTCTCCTTGTCGTTCGATGATGGTAATTTTATTGGTATCGCAACGGAAACCGGCACCTTTATCGTTCAAGGAATTGAGTACGATGAAGTCAAAATTTTTCCGTACGAGCTTATCTTGGGCGTGCAGAATCTCGTCATTAGTTTCTAATGCGAACCCGACCAAGAGCTGATGTGGCTTTTTCTCTTTTCCAAGTGCAGCAGCTATATCCTGAGTTGGCTTCAGACGTAATACCAGATCGTCTTTCTCACGCTTTATTTTATGATCGGCAGTTTGTTCCGGAGTAAAGTCGGCAACGGCAGCACAGAGGATACCTGCATCTGCCTGAGCATATGCTTCTTTGGCTGCTTGATACATTTGCTCTGCACTTTCTACATCTATGCGGTGAATGTTAGGATGAGATACATTCAGGTTTACAGGACCACTGATTAGTGTCACTTCCGCACCACGTTCAGCACAAACTTCTGCCAGTGCATAACCCATCTTTCCGGAAGAGTAGTTGCCGATGAAACGTACCGGATCTATTTTTTCGTAAGTAGGACCGGCTGTTATCATTACTTTTTTGCCCTTCAAATCTTCTTGTTTGGCAAAAAAGTTTTCCAGTGCTTCTACTATTTTTTCAGGTTCTTCCATTCTTCCTTTACCAACCAGATGGCTGGCCAGTTCGCCCGAAGCCGGTTCGATGATATGGTTTCCGTATGAACGGAGGATATCCAGATTATGTTGAGTAGAGGGATGCGCAAACATATCCAGGTCCATTGCCGGAGCAACGAATACCGGGGCTTTCATCGAGAGGTAAGTTGTGACCAGCATATTGTCTGCAATACCATGTGCCATCTTACCAATGGTGGAAGCTGTGGCAGGAGCTATGACCATTGCGTCAGCCCACAGTCCTAAGTCGACGTGACTGTGCCATGTTCCGTCGCGTTGTGAAAAGAATTCACTGATAACAGGTTTGCTGGTCAGTGCCGATAGTGTAATAGGAGTAATAAATTCTTTTCCGGCCGGGGTGATGACGATTTGTACTTCTGCGCCTTTCTTTATCAACAAGCGTGTCAGTACCGCAGCTTTGTAGGCTGCAATACTGCCTGTAATACCTAATACTATTTTTTTCCCTTTCATTATACTTATTTCACCAATCCGCTTTCGCGCAATCTGATTTTTGTCAATACATTCTTTGTATTCAGTGTAAAGTCTCCGTTTAATATCCAGCCATAGTATCCCGGATCACGCTGTAATACCTCTGCTACAGAGATTCCTTTGTATTTACCGAAATTGAACACTTCTACACCGTTGTCATCAAATACAATACGTCCTGCAAAATCTACATTCTTACTATAAGTAGAATATTCGGACAGGAATTTGATATCATTTTCCAATACGTCCGGATAATGATCAAGCTGGGCCTTCAGCACCTCATAAGTTGCACGTGTGTCTGCTTCAGCGGTATGGGCATCTTCCAGATTCTTTCCGCAATAAAATTTATATGCTGCTGATAAAGTGCGCTGTTCCAACTTGTGATAAATAACCTGTACATCAATAAATTTACGTTTGGTAAGGTCAATGTCTATACCTGCACGCAAAAATTCTTCGACAAGCACCGGTACGTCGAAACGGTTGGAATTAAATCCGGCAATATCTGCTCCTTCCAGGTCGCGAGCAATGTCTTTAGCTATTTCCTTAAATGTCGGACAGTCGGCAACATCTTCGTCGTGAATACCGTGGATGGCAGTAGAAGCTTCCGGTATATGCATCTCCGGATTGACACGCATTGTTTTGCTTTCCTCGTTTCCGTTAGGATATACTTTCAGGTAGCAAATTTCGACTATACGGTCTGTATTTATGTTCGTTCCCGTCGTTTCCAGATCGAAGAAAACCAACGGGTTCTTTAAATTCAGTTTCATATACAATATTTTTGTTTAAGCTTTAAATAGCTCTGAAGTTAGTTTTTTATCAGTCGTTCAGCATCATCGGCATCAGCAGCATCAGGATATCTTCATTTTCTTCCTGTTCTTCCGGTACGATGACTCCTGCACGCGACGGATCTGCCAGTTCGATAACTACATTTTGTGCAGAAAGATTGTTCAGGATGTCAATCAGGAATGATGACTTGAATCCGATACTCATAGCATTGCCTTCATACTGGCAGATGATTGTTTCCTCTGCAGAGGTAGAGAAGTCGATGTCTTGTGCTGAGATTTTCATCTGATTTTCAGACAGACTCAGTTTGATAAGACTGCTGGCCTGAGAAGAAAATACAGAAACACGACGTAATGCGCTGATAAATGCAGCACGGTCGATGGTTGCTTTATGTGGATTGTTTTGAGGAATTACCGAATTGTAATTAGGGTAACGTCCTTCGATCAGACGGCAGACCATGCGGTAATTTTCTAACGTGAATGAAGCGTTGCGGTCGTCGAAACCGATTTGTACATCACCTTGCTCTTTCGGCAACAGGTTCTTAAGTAGGTTTGCAGGCTTCTTAGGCAAAATGAATGCAGCTTTTTCATCACTATGCGCAGCAAATGTTTTGCAGCGAACTAGTTTATGACCGTCAGAAGCTACCAAAGTAATGTCTTCCGGAGTTATATCAAAATAGATACCATTCATTACCGGACGCAATTCGTCGTCGGCTGTTGCAAAGATGCTGCGGTTTACTCCACCCATGAGGACATCAGCAGGAATGTTGACTTGTACGGCATTACTGCCCAGTTCCTGTGTTTGCGGATATTCGTCTGCATTCTGTCCCATTAAACTATATTTACCGTTTTGGTATTGTACAGTGATTTCCAAATTGCTTGGGTTAATTTGGAAACTCAATGGTTGTTCAGGAATTTCTTTCAGAGCTTCCAGTAGCGTTTTTGATGAAACGGCAAGATGGCCGTCGCCATCGAACTCGTTCACTTCGATGGAAGTAGACAATGTGGTTTCATTGTCGGAAGCAGTCATCGACAGTGTTCCGTCTTGTAATTCCAGAAGAAAACAATCTAATATCGGTAATGAGTTTTTTGAGTTGATAACACGACTGATAGCCTGTAAGTGGCTGAATAAGGCTGTACTTGAAACAATAAATTTCATGGTCTTTCGTATATTAATTATTTTCTAAATTATATCAAAATATGTCTTTCGGACGAATGTTTTTGTCCGGATAATAAAGCACTTTGCAGTGTGCTGTTAATCTTGCCAAAGTTACGAAAAGATTGTAGATGCATTGCAAAAAAGAGGGTAAAAATTAGTTTTCTTCTTCGGAAAAGCGTAATTTCGTGACCGATTTAAAAACTTAAAATATGGAATTAGCAGGAAAAGTTATAGCAGTTCTTGAACCCAGAGGTGGTGTTTCTAAGAGTGGTAATGAATGGAAGGTACAGGAATATGTCATCGAAACTCACGACCAGTATCCTCGTCGGATGTGCTTTGATGTGTTTGGGGCAGACAAGATACAGCAGTTTAATATTCAGGTAGGTGAAGAATTGAATGTCTTTTTTGATATAGATGCTCGTGAATGGCAGGGACGTTGGTTTAATAGTATCCGTGCCTGGAAGGTAGAACGCGTTTCTGCTGCTCAGCAGATGCCGCCTATGGATGCTCCTTTCCCTCCGATGAATGCTGCACCGGCTGCTCCGGTTGACTTTGCTGCATCGGATGAGAAAGATGATTTGCCTTTCTGATCATTCTTCTGTTGAAAAATATTACGGGCTCATGCAGTATGCTTTACAAAGAAAGCGGTTTGCATGAGCCCGTCTGTATTATAAGCTGTATGTCCTTTATTCAAAATCGGCAGGGTAGACCAGTAGTTGATACATGATAGCTTTTGCCATACGGTAGTGTCCTTTTGCATTAGGGTGAAGGCGGTCAGTCACTTCATCGTGGAAATATTGGGCATGGGTGTCAAACATTGGATATAATCCGCTGATGCTGTTTAAATCTATTACTGGAACAGCCCATACGTTTCCGGCTTCCTTTATGACGTTTACATACTCGTCTACGTATAATCCTAGTTTATTGGGAAAGGCTTCCTCTGGCTGAATGTTTTCATTGCTGAAACGTGCTTGAGCCCGGTGTATTGGAGTCATTAAAATAATTTGTTTGTCGGGAAAGTTTTGTTTCAGGTAACTGAGGGCTTCATTGATTCTACCACGGAATGTATTGCTGTTCAGATCGGTATTTCTTCTCTTGCGTACTTCTTTTCCTCCACCTTTTATAGTTGTTTCTTCGTAGCTGAACGTATACCATTCTCCTAAGGGAACTCCGGCATTATAATCGTTTGTCCCGGCAAAGATGATAATGGCATCTACTTCATTTCCGATTTCTGCTTTCAGCCTCTGTGCTTGTTTCAATACACCGTTCCATTGATTGCCATTGATACCATAAACCAGAGGTTCGATCCCCAGCATTTCTGCCAGATATTGCCAATAATTTTTGGTGGTTCCTACATGCTTTTTATCGGTGATGGAATCACCCAGGAAGGCGACTCTTTTTCCTTTCCATTGACTCTTTTGTATGTTTGTCGATGCTTTTGGCTCATCTGTTATTGCCATACAGGGACTTGTCTGGGTACTCAAGAGTAGTCCCGACAGAAGATATGCCATATATTTTGTGTACATGATGTTTCTTTTGTTTCTGGATACTAAAATAAGGTGAAAAATAAAGCACAGATTTCACGAATTTATCAGATGTTTTTACCTGAAAGGAACTCGTGTAATCTGTGCTTGGACTGGGATATTATTCTTTTATTCCCACTCGATTGTGGCGGGTGGTTTTGAAGAAATATCGTAGCAAACGCGGTTTACGCCTTTTACCTTGTTGATGATGTCATTTGACACTTTTGCCATAAATTCGTAAGGCAGGTGAGCCCAGTCGGCAGTCATGGCATCAGTGCTTGTGACAGCGCGCAATGCAACGGCACGTTCGTAAGTACGTTCATCACCCATTACACCAACGCTTTGTACTGGAAGCAGGATAACACCAGCTTGCCATACTTGATGGTAAAGAGCTGTTTCATTACCGTTTGCATCTTTTACTTTCCAATCGCGCAAACCTTGGATAAAGATGTCATCGGCGTCTTGCAGGATACGTACTTTTTCGCGTGTAATATCACCGAGGATACGTACGGCAAGTCCCGGTCCCGGGAACGGATGACGAGTGATAAGATGCTCTGGCATGCCTAATTCACGACCTACACGACGAACTTCGTCTTTGAACAGCAGGCGAAGAGGTTCGCATAGTTTCAGGTTCATTTTTTCTGGCAAACCACCTACGTTGTGGTGACTCTTGATTACAGTACCTGTAATTGACAGAGATTCGATGCAGTCAGGATAGATAGTTCCCTGAGCCAGCCATTTTACATCTTTTATCTTGTGAGCTTCTTCATCGAACACATCGATAAAGCCCTTACCGATAATCTTGCGCTTGCGTTCCGGTTCGGTTACGCCTGCCAGTTCACTAAAGAATTTTTCGCTTGCATCTACACCGATAACGTTCAGACCAAGACATTCGTAATCATGAAGAACATTCTTGAACTCATTCTTACGCAACATACCATGGTCTACAAAAATACAGGTCAGGTTTTTACCGATCGCTTTGTTCAGCAATACGGCTGCTACTGATGAGTCGACACCGCCACTCAGACCGAGTACAACCTTGTCGTTGCCCAATTGCTGTTTCAATTCGGCTACGGTTGTTTCGATAAATGATGCAGCACTCCAGTCTTGCTTTCCGCCGCAGATGTCAACCACGAAGTTTTTCAGCAGTTGAGTACCATCTTCGCTGTGGAATACTTCCGGATGGAATTGCACACCCCAAAGTTTTTCTCCTTTAGCCTGATAAGCTGCTACAGCAACTTTGTCGGTAGAAGCGATGATTTCGAAATTTTCAGGGATAGCTGTGATTGTATCTCCGTGACTCATCCATACCTGAGAGTGTTCACGGATACCTTTCAACAAGGGATTCTCATGATCGAACGTTGCCAAGTGTGCACGGCCATACTCACGAGTATTGGCAGGTTCTACCTTTCCACCGTTGGTATAAGCCATAAACTGTGCACCATAGCAAATACCTAAAATAGGATATTTGCCTCGGATATCAGTCAGATCAACCTTGAAAGCCTTTTCATCATAAACAGAGAATGGGCTTCCTGACAGGATAACTCCGATAACCGACGGGTCATTGTGTGGAAACTTGTTGTAGGGAACAATCTCGCAATACATGTTCAGCTCGCGTACACGGCGGCCGATAAGCTGCGTGGTTTGTGAGCCAAAGTCGAGAATAATAATTTTTTCCTGCATATATTTATTCTATCTGTAAGATTTTCTATGCGTGCAAAGATACTCATATTTTTTTATAAATACTACAAGTGCTTTGCAAAAAACCTGGGCATGTTTTATGAAAAACATCTCGATATTTTTTTATTTTTTGTACGAAAGTAGAAAACCTTTGTACAAAATTTTTAGAGATATCGAGAACTTTTAGTTGAAATATCCAGAGGCAGGCATTTTTGCTACAAAATATTACGGAAATGAGGATATGAAGTATGTAGATGGATAATTTCTTCTTGGCATAATATAAATAAGGTGTAGAAAAAAGTCTGGTTAGAGAGCATGTAGAGAGGGCTTTTGTCTTTTCCTAAAAAGAAATAAATGTATCAAAAACTTTGTAACGTATGTTTTTGGGAGGCATTGTGTAGAAGGTTTTGTTGGATGAAATTCAAGCAACGTGTAAACTATGGATTGCAAAATGCTATAAAACATCCTTTCTTACTGAGGTATCAAGGAAATTTGCTGAAAAAACGTCTTGATTTTTTCTTAATTTTAATACTTTTCATTACTGTCCCGTAAAAGTGGATAAATAGTTCTTTGAAATAACTGAAATATAGCTTATTATACTCTATTTGTAAAGCGCGACGATTTGAAATTGTACCTTTGAAACCAAATCAAATGGCTTCAAATGAATCAAGACAAATATGTTTTCGCTCAATTGGTAGAGTTTTTGAACAACAATAAATTCAGAAGAATCGTGGACAAATACGATGGAAATCGTTACGTCAAACATTTCACTTGCTGGAACCAGCTTCTTGCTATGATGTTCGGACAGCTAAGCAATCGTGAGAGCCTACGCGACCTGATTGTTGCATTGGAAGCACATCAAGCCAAGTGTTATCATTTGGGATTGGGTCGTGAACCCTTGGCCAAAACCACACTTGCATCAGCTAACCAAAATAGGGATTACAGAATCTTTGAAGATTTTGCATTCTTCATGATGAAAGAAGCCAGTGATAAACGAGCTACTCATATTCTGGATATCGAAGGAAAGAAGTACGCTTTTGATTCAACCACCATTCCGTTATGTTTGGCAACATTTCCTTGGGCTAAATTTCGAAGTAAAAAAGGTGGAGTCAAGGCACATGTCCTTTATGACATTGAGGCTCAGGTTCCGGCTTTTTTTACAGTAACCACAGCTTCAAAACATGACTCAACAGCAATGTCTGCAATTCATTATGAACCAAATGCATACTATATTTTTGATAGAGCGTATGATTCGTTTAAGGAACTATATCGGATTCATCTTACTGGCTCTTTCTTTGTCGTAAGAGCCAAGTCGAATCTTAAATTTAAGTTCTGCAAATGGAAACGCAGACTACCAAAGAATATACTATCTGATGCTGAAGTGAAATTATCAGGATATACCTCTGAAAAGAAGTATCCGGAATCATTCAGGATTATCAGGTTCTATGATGAAGAAGATGATCGTGAATTTACCTTCCTGACAAATGCCAAACATATATCTGCACTTGATGTAGCTAATCTCTATAAAAAGAGATGGCTTGTAGAACTGTTCTTCAAATGGTTGAAGCAGCACCTTAAAATCAAAAGGTTCTGGGGCACCACAGAAAACGCAGTCCGTATTCAGATAAGTGTGGCTATTATCACTTATTGTTTGGTAGCTATTATCCAACATGATTTGCACTTAAGCCGTTCGACCTATGAGGTCCTACAGATTTTGAGCATTTCATTAACGGATAAAACACCTTTACAAGAGTTGTTCAATAAGACTAATTTCAATGATGTCAAAGAGCAATTAAATCCCCTTTTCCCGGGGTTGTTTGATTAATATTTAATTCGTCCCGATTTTAACGGGACACTAATGAATACTTTTCGTGCCTAAGTTCAAAAAGAAATTCTTATTTTTGCAACGCAATCGGGAAAGAACGGATGATATGATTCTGAAATTTCCAGTGATTGATTTTGAAAAAGCGAGTGTTTTAAAATTGTATTATAAAACCTTTAAAATTTAAACAAAATGATTAAAGTAGGTATTAACGGTTTCGGTCGTATCGGCCGTTTCGTATTCCGCGCAGCTCAGAACAGAAACGATATCCAGATCGTAGGTATTAACGACTTGTGCCCAGTAGATTACTTGGCTTACATGTTGAAATATGATACTATGCACGGTCAGTTCAACGGAACTATCGAAGCAGATGTTGAAAACAGCAAATTGATCGTTAACGGTAAAGAAATCCGTGTAACAGCTTGCAAAGATCCTAAAGAATTGGCTTGGAACGAAGTAGGTGCTGAATACGTAGTAGAATCTACTGGTTTGTTCTTGACTAAAGAAAAAGCTCAGGCTCACTTGGAAGCTGGTGCTAAATATGTTGTAATGTCAGCTCCTTCTAAAGATGACACTCCAATGTTCGTTTGCGGTGTTAACGAAAAGACTTACGTTAAAGGTACTCAGTTCGTTTCTAACGCTTCTTGTACTACTAACTGCTTGGCTCCTATCGCTAAGGTTTTGAACGACAAATGGGGTATCACTGATGGTTTGATGACTACAGTTCACTCTACAACTGCTACTCAGAAAACTGTTGACGGTCCTTCTATGAAAGACTGGAGAGGTGGTCGTGCTGCTTCTGGTAACATCATCCCGTCTTCAACAGGTGCTGCTAAAGCTGTAGGTAAAGTTATTCCTGAATTGAACGGTAAATTGACTGGTATGTCTATGCGTGTTCCGACTTTGGACGTATCTGTAGTTGACTTGACTGTTAACTTGGCTAAACCAGCTACTTACGCTGAAATCTGCGCTGCTATGAAGGAAGCTTCTGAAGGCGAATTGAAGGGTATCCTGGGTTACACTGAAGATGCAGTTGTTTCTTCTGACTTCTTGGGTGACACTCACACTTCTATCTTCGATGCTAAAGCTGGTATCGCTTTGACTGATACTTTCGTTAAAGTTGTTTCTTGGTATGACAACGAAATCGGTTACTCTAACAAAGTATTGGATTTGATCGCTCACATGGCTTCTGTAAACTGCTAATCAGTTAATTAAAACCATATAGCGAAAGCCGCTCGGATTTCCGAGCGGCTTTTTTGTTGTATGCAAGTTTGTTTTCTTTCTTTGAATGTTAAGTGCTTAAATTCTCCTCTGAAAATGATGTCTTTGGGTGTTCTTGTATTATTATCGTAAAGGGATAGGATTGAGAAACTCATTTATTGATATTGTCAGCATAAGATAAGTTTGCTGATTTGTAGCATGTTTATTCTTAGGTTAGGAGATATCCCTTTTAAGAAGATCTTTGGAAAGGAAGAGGAGAGAGAAGAGAGAATATTGGGCATAAAAATATCCTGAATGCTTTTACAACAAGAGCATTCAGGATATTTTTATCTGGTATTTATTGATATGACAAACGAGTTGAATTTACTTTTGTACCGGATTTGTGTAAATGATACTCATCTTAATTCGTTGATTTTCATCGGATGAATTGTTTAGGTCTTCACCACCTACTAGCATAGCAGAATTTACATTCAGGTCGTTTTCTACTCCGATGATGTTACCTTGTGAGTCTGTTTCTGTTGTTACAGGTACAAGTAATAATTTGTTCCAGTCTTTATGCTCGTTTTTCCAATTATTCCATTCCGTCTCTCCCTTTTCAATTTCAGTTCTTATCTCACTGAATATATATGATATTAAGCGGTTTAGCTTTGAAAAAGAGTATGAGTTAGAGTTAGAATCATACGTTGCTAAGAATGTTGTTTTATTGTCATGTACCTTGTTGTTTTCGAAGAAATCTTTCATTTCGCTTTTTCTTACCATAAGCAAGGTTCCGGGGGTTCCCATTTTAAAAGGAGTATTGCTTTGATCTTTCAGTTTTTGAAATGAAACAGAAATCGAATTCAAGGTATCGTTTTTGTGTATTTTATACATTGAGTCTATTGGAAGAGTTACTTCTGTACAAAGACCGGCAGGTGTTTTAAGGTATGTACATTTGGTATCGTTTACCAGTTCTTTCATGCCTGAGTTTTGAAAACGGGTAGACATGAAAACTTCTTTGGTAGATGACATCGGAACGATTGTATGTACCAAGGTGTCTTTGTCTTCATCGGTTTTTGTCCAATATGCTATGGTCAGATGAAGGTAGATATCAGAGATATACAAAATAGAACCTTCGCCGCTAGTGGTATGTACATAAAATCCTTTTAGTACATTATTGATGAAAGACTCTGAATCCTTAAAATAGGGATGGATAGTCTTTCCGTTTACAGTTTCTGTATAATTGTATTTTTCAAGAAAGTCTTTACAGAAATCTTTTCCTAATCCAATAGAAACATTGGGGTAGTAGGTATCTTCATTTCTGATAGAATCAGGAATAGTACGGTCGTATGCTGAATAATCTTTTGTGGCTAGCGGAGCAGCATTTTTATCGTAATAATCTGTCGGTTCCATATTACTATAATATAATGCTTTATCCGTGCCGTCGTCTTTGATAACCTTGGTTAGCGGATCAACCTGCACACGAAGGTTTGCCAAAGAATCTCCAAAATAACTCGTGTAGTATAATCCCAGCGTTGCTTCTTTAATTTCTTCAATTCTATCTGGCAATATAAAATTCTCAGGACAGTTTATCTGAACTAGAAAATCAGAACTGAAAGTGCCATAATCCTGATCTGTAAATTTACCGAGATAAGCCGTACTAGAACGTGAATAAACAGAATCTAACAAATGAGATCTTGTTTCAATTGTATACGAATCGGCTTTAGCCGGAATCATGTCATTGTCGGCCACAAACTGACCGATTCCTGTCGTTTCGTCATCACAACTGTAGAGTGTGGCGGCAATTCCTAATGCTACCAAGAACTTGAGTTTCATTGTTTCAAATTAAGATGTTGTATATTAAGAGAGTTATTCGGCTTCTTCCCATACTTTATCGTACAATGCATTGCATGCATCAGCGTAAGTATCTTCGGGTTGATAGTCGACTACCGGAATATTAAGGCTACGTGCATAATCCATAATAGCCGGATTTACATTTTCACTGTTTTGGATAACTCCATCTGAGTATGTGATAGCCAGTTTGCATAATTCATCATGGTTTACTGGGTCTGCTATCATGTTAAGGTCGTCAGAAGTTATGTCTCTAAATAAAATCTGGTCTTTAAAGTTAGGAACCAAATTTGATTGGAATCCGTTGCCGTAAACCGAGAAAATTACTTTTGAATCTCTAAACGAGGGTTCGTCGTAATATGCTTTTTTTATGAATAGAGGTACAATAGCACTCATCCATCCGTGGCAATGTATGATATCCGGACACCAGCGAAGTTTTTTAACGGTTTCCAATACGCCTCGGGCATAAAAAATAGCACGTTCGCCATTATCTTCATATTCTTTACCCTCTTCGTCGGTTGTCATCAAACGGTGCTGGAAGTAATCATCGTTGTCAATAAAGTAAACCTGACGTCTTGCAGCTTGGATAGAAGCTACTTTAATGATCAATGGATGGTCTGTATCATCGATAATGATGTTCATTCCTGATAAACGGATTACTTCGTGTAATTGGTTGCGACGTTCGTTTACATTGCCCCATTTAGGCATGAATGTACGGATTTCACGACCTTTGTCCTGGATGGCTTGTGGTAGATTTTGACCGATTAGAGATAATTCACTTTCGGGTACGTAGGGAGTAATTTCTTGTGTAATGAATAATACTTTTTTCGCGCTCATGTTATTTTAATAGTTGCTCATAAACATTTTGCAAAGATATAAAAAAAATGGACGAGAAAGGCAAATACCTCTTGTTATTTATTCCTTATAGTTTGTTAATGTCTTGTAAAATAGAGTGTTGCAAATGAAACTATTTCATTTCGCAAGTAAATGCCCAATAAAAAACTTTACTCTTTTTTATCAATCTGTTTTATTATATGATAAAAATGTGGTTACTTTGCAGCCGATTTTAGAAAACTATAGGTTTAATAATCAAAGAAAATGAAGTTAATTCAAACTATTCAAGAACTTCGTACGGAGTTAGATGCGCTTCGTAAGGAGGGCAAGACTATCGGACTGGTTCCTACTATGGGAGCTTTGCATGCAGGTCACGCTTCGCTTGTAAAACGTGCTGTTGCTGAAAATGACGTTGTTGTAGTGAGCGATTTTGTGAATCCCACTCAGTTTAACGACAAGAATGATTTGTTAAAATATCCTCGTACTTTAGATGCTGATTGTAAATTACTGGAGGAGTGTGGAGCTTCGTTTGTATTTGCACCGTCAGTTGAAGAAATTTATCCGGAGCCGGATACTCGTCAGTTTAGTTATGCTCCACTTGATACAGTAATGGAAGGAAAGTTCCGTCCTGGTCATTTTAATGGAGTATGCCAGATTGTAAGTAAGCTTTTCCTGATTGTTGAGCCTACGCGTGCTTATTTTGGGGAAAAAGATTTTCAGCAGCTTGCTATTATTCGTGAAATGGTACGCAAATATCCTTTCAATTTGGAAATTGTAGGTTGTCCTATTGTTCGTGAAGCAGACGGGCTGGCTCTAAGCAGTCGCAATGCTCGTTTAAGCGATGAACAGCGTATTCAGGCTTTACAGATCTCAAAAACTTTGTTTGCGAGTGTAGAATATGCTCAGACACATACATTGGCTGAAACAAAAGCATTCGTGGAATCTGCTATTTCTACTGCAGAAGGATTAAGATTGGAATATTTTGAAATTGTAGATGGCAATTCATTGCAGACTGTATGCGATTGGAAAGATGGCAGTTATATCGTAGGGTGCATAACTGTTTTCTGTGGAGAAGTTCGTTTGATAGATAATATTAAATATAAGGAGTAACGGCTATGATGATAGAAGTGTTGAAATCAAAAATTCACTGTGTTACCGTAACCGAAGCTAATTTGAATTATATGGGAAGCATCACTATTGATGAAGACATCATGGATGCTGCCAATATGATTGCCGGGGAGAAGGTGCAGATTGTGGACAACAATAATGGTGAACGTTTTGAAACCTATATCATAAAAGGTGAACGTGGGTCAGGATGCATTTGTCTGAATGGAGCTGCTGCGCGTAAAGTACAAGTAGGAGATGTGGTGATTATTATGTCGTATGCTCTAATGGACTTTGAAGAGGCCAAAACCTTTAAGCCAACAGTGATATTCCCTGATACGGTAACAAACAAGATAGTATAAAAAATCCCGAAGTTGGTTTTTCTGACTTCGGGATTTTTCTTTTTATATAGTGGCATAAAAAAATGCCACTATATAATTACTATAATGATTTCTCTTTGATAGTACCAGTCCGGTAGGCAACAAGCAATTTCTTCAGATCATTTATCTGTATGCTTAATTCTCGCCCTTTATCGGTGTCTTTTACCATCATACGTTTACTGCTCATTTCCACGATTTGAGTTGTTGATTTAATATCAAGCCCTTCTTCTATCGCTTTTTGAGTGGAAGTAAATGGTTCGTGTTGTACTAGTTGGAAACCGCGTGAGTGATAAACAAGTGTATATCCCGCAATACCGGTTTCTGGCTGATATGCTTTAGAAAAACCTCCGTCGATAACCATCAGTTTTCCGTTGGCTTTAATCGGTTTTTCTCCTTTTACAGCTTTTACAGGTACATGGCCGTTGATGATGTGGCGATGTTCGCCTTCTACACCGAATTCATCCATAATTATATCGCATATATCTTCCCGATCTCGTAATGTATAATAGAAACCTTTTACTTCTTTATGCGTTTCTTTGTCAGTTAGGAAATAGCGTTCGAATGTGGCCATTTTACTTTTATCGAATGCTGGAGAATTTTTTCCACACCATAAATACCATACATAGTCAAGAGCAAAGGCCTTTTCTTCGTTGTCGTTTTCTGCAAAATAAGCTGTGCGTATTAATTCGCCTACTCGGCTCAATAATGCTTTGCCTTTATATTTCTTCCCTAGAATGTCTACTTCTTTCAGAGAGCCGTCTTCGTTGAGAGGCATGGAGGCATGAAACAGTAGGTTAGAGTTGCATACATTATACATACAGCCATAGCGGAACAGACACTTCATATGTTTACGAAGCTTCTCACTTCCGGTGAATGAATGATGTAATTTTTGTACTATATCTCTTTCTTCGTCGGTTAGCTTATAAGGATCTGCCGGATCGATAGTCGGGAACAAACCATCACGCAGGGCGTATTCTTGTCCATCTAATGTGATGACCTTACGTTCGAAATCTATATGGTGCAATAATAATCTGTCTTCCATTTCAAATTCCGGACGGCGGCGGATAATTTCTGCTTCCAGTTTAAACTGGATGATACTGATGGCCTTATGCATTTGGGCAATCAGACGGATGGTTTTATCATTGTATGGACTTACTGCCTTGTCTATTTTTGGGGTAAAGCATTTACATGGATCATCGGCATAAGTTTCCATGGCAAATGTGGCCAGAGGAAGCAAGTTGATACCGTAGCCATCTTCCAAAGCCGAAAGGTTTCCATAACGCATGGCAAGTCGTAATACGTTGGCTATACTACAGTCGTTTCCAGAAGCTGCTCCCATCCACAATATGTCATGATTACCCCATTGAATGTCAAAATTATGGTAGTTGCAGAGAGTATCCATGATGATGTGAGGACCAGGACCACGGTCGAATATATCTCCCAGAATATGTAAGGAGTCGATAGTTAGCTGTTGTATCAGATTACACATTGCAACAATGAAATCATCAGCTCGATGTGTGTCGATAATAGTACTGATAATAACATTGATATATGCTTGCTTATTGGGTTCCATACTGCTTTCATGCAGTAATTCTTGTATGATATATGAAAATTCTTCAGGCAATGCTTTACGTACTTTGGAACGTGTATACTTGGATGACACATTCTGGCAGATTTTTACCAGCTGATTTAACGTAATAACATACCAGTCTACAATATCGGTTTCGACATCTTTTACTAATTGTAGCTTTTGTTCCGGATAGTAAATCAGTGTACAGATTTCCTTCTTTTCAGATTCGCGTAATGTATTTCCGAATATTTCGTTGACTTTCCGTTTGATAGCTCCTGAAGCATTTCTTAAAACATGCTGGAATGCCTCATACTCTCCATGTAAATCGGCTAAAAAGTGTTCTGTACCTTTAGGCAAATTCATGATTGCCTCCAGATTTATTATTTCGGTACTGGCCGAAGCGATTGTAGGAAAGCTATGTGAAAGAAGTTCCAGGTAGCGGATATCTTTCTGTATCATTTCCAGTGTAATCTGTTTATAGATTTTCATGTTATTTATTTAGGTTAGAATGGTTAGTTATAAGAATATCATTAAAATAAGTTGTGCAATGATTACACGTATAAACATACCGAGAGGATAAACGGTTGCATAACTGATTGCCGGATTATCATTCGGGATTATATCGTTTGCATAATTCAGAGCCATTGGATTAGCCATACTTCCACATAGCATACCACAGGTGTTGCCAAAGTCCATTTTACAAAGACGAAGGGCTACCAGTGCCATAATGACTACAGGAATAAAAGTAATGAGAAAGCCTATGCCTATCCATAATGCTCCTTCGGGACGCATTACTGTATCAAAGAAATGGACTCCAGAGTCAAGTCCCAGGCAGGCCAGATAGAGTGACAGACCGATTCCTCTAAGCATCAGGCTGGCACTACGGGTAGTATATGTTACCAAATGTAGGCGAGGTCCGTATGAACCTATCACTATACCTGCAATAATCGGTCCTCCAGCAAGTCCTAATTTTACAGGAGAACTGATTCCCGGAATTGCAATAGGGATGGATCCTACAATCAATCCTAAAACAATACCAATGAAAATAGAAGCCAAGTTGGGGTCTTTTAAGGTTTTTACAGTATTACCCAATACTTTCTCTACATTTTTTATAGCAGCGGCTTCGCCGACAACAGTTAGACGGTCACCTAGCTGTAATACTAATTCGGGGGTAGCCAGTAGTTGAACTCCGCTACGTAATACACGGCTGATATTTATTCCATAGGTATTTCTCAGGCGTAGTGAACCAAGTTTTTTTCCGTTTATTTCCGGGCGGGAGATGACAATATGCTTTGAGATCAATTCACTGTCGATGGCATTCCAGTCAATGTCTTCTTTGTTCCAGTCTTTTTTTTCTTGCTCTCCGAACAGAATTGTCAGAGCCTGTACATCTTTCTCTGTTGTGATGACCAATAACCGGTCATGTTCTTTTAATATTTTCTCAGAAGTAGGGATAGATACTTGTCCGTTTCTCCACAAGCGTGATATGACAAATTTGATGGTGCTTATATGTACTAAATCTTGGATGCTTTTATTGTATATTGCTGGATTGTGCACTTGAAAAGTTGCAATATATGTATGATTGGGATCTTCGTGTTCATGCTGCTCCATATCAGCGGGCCGAACGAAAAGCTTCTTTACTACAATAATAGCCAGAATAACCCCAACGACACCTAACGGGTATGTTACAGCACAGCTCAGTGCAGCTCCACTTGTTGATTCTCCTAACTGTTTTAGTGTTTGTTGTGCAGCACCCAGAGCAGGAGTGTTGGTTGTAGCTCCACATAAAATACCTACCATATCGGGCATAGATATAGGAGTAATCGCTGTCAGTGCCACAGCCATAATCGTACCCAATAAAATAACCCCTAGTCCTAACATATTTAACTTATATCCGCCTTGTTGTAAAGAACTGAAAAAACCAGGACCGACTTGTAATCCTAGGGCATATACAAATAACACAAGTCCGAAGCTTTCAGCGTAGGTAAGCATCTGTGGGTCAATAGCAAATCCGAGATGTCCGGCTAATATACCCATGAAAAAAACAAATGTCAATCCTAAGGATATTCCACAAATGTGTAATTTCCCTAGTCCAAGGCCAGTAGATATAATGAGGGACAGTATGATTACTGCCTGTAAGGCTGTTTGTTCAAAAAATAAATCGTATAACCATTCCATGTTGTAAAGATACATAAAATAAAATTATTATCGCCACAAAGGACACAGAGTGACACTCTAAACAAGTAAAATTTGTCTTGTGTACAACTCTGTGCCCTTTGTGGCAAGAATAATTTGTTTATCGCACGAATAATAACTCGCGATACTTCGGCAATGTCCACATCTGGTCATCGACAATCAATTCAAGCTTGTCGATATGATAGCGGATCTGTTCCAGCATTGGAGCAATATTATCATGGTAGGCGATAGCTTTTTCTCTTTCGGTGGTGATACGGTTAGCTACTTTACGAGCTTCCACCATTGCATCTACATGGTCTTTGATAAATGCTGTATGTTCTGCTATTTCCTTGATTATTGCTAGATTTTCAGCTGATAATACGGCTGCTTCATCAGCTGGGAAAAGTGATTTCATCTTGTAGGCATTATCTATCAGTTTTGTCTGATATTCAATAGCAACAGGAACCACATGATTCATTACTAAGTCGCCTAGAACACGTGCTTCGATTTGTATCTTTTTAGTATACATTTCCCATTTCACTTCGTTACGTGCTGCCAGTTCTTTTCGATTCATGACTCCGGTAGATTCAAACATATGGATTGTTTCCGGTTTCAGATAATTATCGAAAATAAGTGGACAGCTGGTTTCGCAATCCAGTCCACGACGCAAGGCTTCTTCCTTCCATTCATCACTATAGCCATTTCCGTCGAAACGGATAGGTTTACATTCTTTGATGTACTGGCGGATTACTTGGATAATTGCCGAAACTTTAGGCTCACCTTTTTCGATCAATGCATCTACGTCTTTCTTGAATACTGTGAGCTGTTCTGCTACAGCAGCATTCAAAGCAATCATTGCACTGGCACAATTGGCTTCTGAACCTGGAGCACGGAATTCGAAACGGTTTCCTGTAAACGCAAAAGGTGAAGTACGATTACGGTCGGTATTATCAATCAGAAGTTCTGGTATTTGGGGAATATCCAGGCGCATACTTTGCTTGTCTCCCAAGGCTACTAACTCATTGTTTGTACTTTCTTCCAAATGGTCGAGAACTTTGCTTAGCTGAGTACCCAGGAAAGATGAAATAATTGCAGGAGGTGCTTCATGAGCTCCCAGACGATGAGCATTTGTTGCGCTCATGATAGAAGCTTTCAGTAGACCATTATGATGGTAAACTGCCATTAGCGTGTTGACAACGAAAGTGATAAAACGCAGGTTCTCTTCCGATGTCTTACCCGGAGCCATCAACAATGTTCCATTATCTGTTCCCAATGACCAGTTATTGTGTTTTCCTGAACCGTTTACACCTTTGAATGGCTTTTCATGAAGCAGCACACGGAAACCGTGATTACGTGCGATTTTACGCATCAGCGACATGATAAGCATGTTGTGGTCTACAGCCAGATTACATTCTTCATAAATAGGAGCTAATTCGAACTGGTTGGGAGCAACCTCATTGTGTCGTGTCTTGACAGGAATACCTAATTCCAAAGCCTGAATT
The DNA here is from genome assembly GCF_000154845.1 of Phocaeicola coprocola DSM 17136. GTDB lineage: Bacteria > Bacteroidota > Bacteroidia > Bacteroidales > Bacteroidaceae > Phocaeicola > Phocaeicola coprocola. The sequence continues at coordinate 25,953 of NZ_DS981476.1, forward strand.
TCCAGATCTTTCATAAATGCGGCAACACGGGGAGGTATTGCGCCAAAATAATGGTCTTCCAACTGTTGGTTCTTTGATGCTTCATGTCCCATAAGTGTACGTCCTGTCAGCAGTAAGTCCGGACGTGCGGCGTACAGACCTTCGTCAACAAGGAAATATTCCTGTTCCCATCCCAGATACGAAATAATCTTTTTTACGGAAGGATCGAAATAATGCATTACATCGAGTGCTGATTTTGTTACGGCCTGAATAGCTTTTAGTAATGGTGCTTTATAATCCAATGATTCTCCCGTATATGCTATAAATACGGTAGGTATACACAATGTATCATCTACGACAAAAACAGGTGAAGACGGATCCCATGCACTGTAACCACGTGCTTCAAAAGTATTTCTTACTCCACCGTTAGGGAAGGAAGAACCGTCTGCTTCTTGCTGAACAAGAAGTTTACCTGAAAACTCTTCCAGCATACCACCTTTACCGTCATGCTCAACAAAGGCATCATGCTTTTCTGCTGTACCCTCTGTTAATGGCTGAAACCAGTGAGTGTAGTGAGTTACACCTAATTCTACTGCCCATTTTTTCATTCCAGCAGCTACCTCATCTGCAATACTTCTGTCGAGTGCAGCTCCGTTGTCAATAACATCTATTAATTTGGCATATACTTTACTTGGCAGATATTTGAACATTTTTTCCCGGTTGAACACATATTTAGCGAAATATTCGCTTGGGCGCTCTGACGGGGGAGTAACTTCAATTGGTTTCTTGTGAAACGCTTTTTCTACAACTCTGAATCTTAATTTTGACATAATACCTAAAAATAATTTTTATGTTGTTTTTTCTTGTATATTATCTTTTTTTGGTTATAAACATCGACGGAGGCGATATATTGCTTCCTTGCAATCTTCTTTTTTGCCAAAACCGGTAAATCGCATATATCCTTCTCCGCTAGGTCCGAAGCCGATACCGGGAGTTCCTATAATATGTGCTTCGTATAATAGCTTGTCGAAAAACTTCCACGATGACATTCCGTTAGGTGCTTGTACCCAGAGATAGGGAGCATCTTCACCTCCTGCTACTCTTAGTCCGAGTTCGGTTAATGCTCGTTTCAGTATTTGTACATTGTCCATGTAGTATCGGATATTTGCTTTTACTTGCTCTTTACCTTCTGGAGTATAAATAGCTTCAGCCCCTCGCTGGGTAATATAGGATGTTCCATTAAATTTTACTTCCTGATGCCGCTTCCACATTGGATTGAGTGGGATGCGCTTGCCAGCCAATGTCGCTGCTGTTATTTCTTTGGGTATAACCATATATCCACACCGCACACCAGTAAACCCGGCTGTTTTCGAAAAGCTTCTACATTCTATGGCTACTTTTTTAGCTCCTTTTATTTCATAGATGGAATGTGGTATATCTGGATTCTGAATATATGCTTCGTAAGCTGCATCAAAAATGATCAGAGTATCATTTTGAAGAGCATAGTTTACCCATTTTTTAAGCTCATTTTTGCTAAGTACAGTTCCCGTAGGGTTATTGGGGTAACATAAATAAACGATATCAACGCGCTGGCTAGGGATTTGAGGAATAAAATTATTTTCCGGAAGGCAAGGCATGTATACTACATTGCTCCATTTACCATCATTTTGAAGTTCTCCAGCACGTCCACAGGAAACATTTGAATCGATGTAAACGGGATAGATGGGGTCTGTAACTCCGATACTATTATCATGACGAAGAATGTCACCGATACTACCGGTATCACTTTTGCTACCGTCACTGATAAATAGCTCATTAGGCTCCAAATGTATTCCCCTTGCAGCATAGTCGTTTTTAATAATTTCATTAATGAGAAAATGATAACCTTCTTCAGGACCATATCCGTGAAAAGTTGCTTCATGTCCCATTTCGTCTATAGCCTTGTGCATGGCTTCTATACAAGCTGGGGGAAGGGGAAGAGTGACATCTCCTGTTCCTAAACGAATGATATCAGCTTTAGGATGAGTTACCCTGAACAAATTTACTTTCTTCTCTATATCCGAAAAGAAGTAATTGTTCGGTAATTTCAGGAAATGTTCGTTTACTAACGCCATGATATGTATTAAAACAGTTCTAAATGTTTATCCCAATTTGGGGCAAAATTACGAAAATTATATGATCTACAAAACCGTCTATTTCCTTTTCTTTATTTCTTGTAAGAAATTTGTTTGCATTGTATCGTTATAGGTGATTTTTTCGTAATTTTGTATCACCAAATTCAAAAACTATAACTTGTAATTTATAAGATGAATCAAATGAAGCCGCTTACGAAGTCGCAACAGTTTTTTAGGGAAACTAGAGACTATTTGATGATTGCTTTAGGTATGCTAATGTATGGTGTGGGATGGACAGTGTTTTTGTTGCCTAATGACATCCCATCGGGTGCGGTTCCCGGTATTGCATCTATCGTGTTTTGGGCAACAGGTTTTCCGGTTCAGTACACATATTTGATTATTAATTTTTCATTATTGTTGCTGGCTTTGAAAATACTGGGACTTAAATTTTGTCTGAAGACAATTTGGGCGGTTGCCGTGTTAACTATATTGTTGGCTATAATACAAGATTTGATAAAGGGCAGCTTGATACATGATCAGCCTTTTATGGCATGTGTGTTAGGGGCTTCATTCTGCGGGGGAGGTATCGGAGTCGCTTTTTCTGCAAATGGAAGTACCGGTGGAACAGATATTATAGCTGCGATAGTCAATAAATATCGTGATATATCATTAGGACGTGTCATCCTTATGTGTGACATAATTATTATCTCTTCCAGCTATTTGGTTTTACATGATTGGGAACGGGTTGTATACGGATATGTAGTTTTGTTTGTTTCCAGTTTTGTTCTCGATCAGGTTGTGAATAGTGCTCGTCAGTCTGTACAGTTTTTTATAATTTCTTCTAAGTATGAGGAAATAGGAAAGCGTATTAATCTTGATCTCCATCGTGGTGTAACCTTTATTGATGGTGTAGGATGTTATACGCATAACAATGTGAAAATGATGTTTGTATTGGCAAAGAAAAGCGAATCGAATACTATTTTCCGTTTGATAAAAGATATAGATCCGGGAGCTTTTGTATCTCAAAGTGCAGTAATCGGAGTCTTTGGAGAAGGTTTTGATCGTATTAAGGTGAGATGATATAATATTAACAAAGGTAATATGGAGATTGTATGATGACAAGTGTTGAGGTTGTGCGGCAAATAGCCGCCGGAAAGCATGTTTTGCTGGAGCGGGAAAGTATTCATGCAATGGCAGGCATTCTGGTATGTAGGAAATATAAAAAAGGCGAAATTATTTTGAATGAAGGCGAGGTATGTGAATGCATGCGCTATATAGAAAAAGGAATGACTCGCCAGTTTTATTTTAAATATGATAAGGATGTGACTGAGCATATCGGATATGAGGGAGGAATGATAATATGTCTGGAAAGTTATCTGAAACAAAAGCCTACTCGTATAATGATTGAAGCTCTGGAACCAACAGTTTTGTGGGAAATAAAAAAAGATGATATAGAACGCTTGTCTATGGAACACTCAGATATCGGAGTGTTATATAGAAAGTTCTTTGAATATTCTTTGATTGACTCACAGATTAAAGCAGATACATTGCGTTTTGAACCAGCACACGAACGGTACAACAAGCTTCTTCAGTTGCATCCGGAGATATTAAAACGTGCACCGCTTGTTTATATCGCCTCTCTGCTTCAAATGACACCTGAAACATTGAGTAGAGTACGTTCTGCTAGCTTAAATGGATAAAATTTCTTTTTGAGAATATAAAATTACCGCTGTATAGTTCCCTTGGTGAATAGGGAGTTTATACAGCGGTAATTTTGTAACCATTCTATTTTCCGCCACGACAATTTTATCGGCTGTTTTTCAGCCGATAAAATAAAAATGTCCGCAAGAAAATAGTTTAGTTTTAACATTCCGATTTATAAAAACATGGCAGAAGGACCTTCTTGTCGCAGTCCTTACCATGAAGAATACATTCAAACAAGTGCTTCAGGTAATCCTGAGGGGCTATATCATTAAGCTTGCAGCTTTCTATCAGAGAAAAGATGAATGCCGAGTTTCCTGCTGCATCCTCACTGCCTATGTTCATACAGTTCTTGAGCAGCAGCTTTACAGGTTTCATCCTTTGCTCACAGAGGTTGTTCGATATTTCCGCAGAACCGTCCTTGAGGATATTTTTCAGGGATTTCCACTGGTTTATCGTATAGTTCACAGCCTTTCTCATCAGTTCGTTTGCCATGAGTTTGGTATCCTGCATCATCATGACCACCTTATGATGGATACGTTCAAGAATAGGTCTCGTAAGCTTAAGTCTTTTTTCCTTAATCTGCTCACCGCTGAGTTTCATTGTGCGGAACAAGTCTTCATTTCTGAACATATCACCGATAGGGTCTATTATATCCATCGCAGTTCTGTCTGATGGCAAGGCATCGACCCACAGCCTCCTGCAGTGTGTCCAGCATCCTATATGAAGCACCTTTGAGTCTTCTCCGTCGAACATCCTGTAAACCGTATATCCGTCTGTAGATACAGATCCCATAAAATGTTCAAGGAAGGTCTTTGCTACATCAGAGGCTCTGCTGCCGTTATTGTAATGATAGTAAACCAACTTGACATGTGGAATTC
>NZ_DS981475.1 GCF_000154845.1 Phocaeicola coprocola DSM 17136
ATGATTGTCGATGTCAATGACACCGATGCCCATGATTTCCAGTCCACGCTTGTATTCTCCTGCACAACCAGACCAGAAGTAACCTATCCAAGGTGTCTTCTTGCCTGATTTGGGAATATAGGAAGGATCGATGGCGATGGCTTTTCTTTTGCCTGTGAGATGCTTGCTGATGATAGAGCCGTTGAACGCAAACCAGTCGAAAGTTTCATGCTCAAAAAGGTTACGATAAGTCTGTTCTGAGAAACAGCCATATCTGCCCAATTGGAGGAAGTTTATACGATCCGGGATGGCCATGAATAATTTCATGGTGTCCATGAACGTTTTTTCAAAAGGTTTTTGTATATTCGCTACTGATTTGAGAGCCGACAGGCACTCGGATTGGTATTGCATAAGGAGTGTTTCTTTAGTCATAATCAGAAGAGTTGAGAGACTTCTAATTTACTAAAAAACCAGCGAATTATGCAATACTTTTTTACCTTTATTATCAGCAGGTTAGCACATTTTTTTCAGCACATTTCTTCATGCTTAACCATTCGTTTTAGACAACATTTCAATGACCTCTTTAGTGTTTCCGAACCGACTTTTGCCGGTTTTATTGTTTAACTTTTAATTTTTCGGTAAAAATTTACCGAAGTATTGTTTATTGCAAATGAAGATTTATTTGGAAATAATTTCAATTCATTATTCACAATTAACGGATATTCGCCTTTTTCTTCTAAAGGTAAAAATAAGAATCGTCTTTCCTCCTTAATTCTCACCGAATCGCATCTTTGTTGAATACAAACATAATACTTGTCTACAGATTTTATAACTGTTCCAAGTGTTAATATCGGAGCCCCAATAGCAGGTTGAAATATATTTTTATGATGCGTCAAAATGGCAAAATCTACATTCGATTTATTCACATCGATACCATCATATGCAAATAACTCTATGGTATGCGATTGTAATTTCCCCTCGTCTTTATTTGACATATCTTTTCCTGAAGCTTCTGTATATTTATCTTTAAGTCGAGGTTGCTCGGAACTAAACATTTTTTTTAAAAGGTCTTTCGATTTGCCAATAGACACTCCATTTATACTTATCGTTTCGTCTGTAATACGGTTTTCAATCCAGTTATCAACCCAATCCTTTGTATCAATATCTGTTGTCTCTAATAATTCCGAAATAGCTTCGCCAAATAATTTTATTAATAGTTGCTTGGATTCGAATGTGTTTTCCAATAATATTTTGTGCCCGAGATATGCCGGATCTAATTGGGGAGAAAAGACGCTTAACATTCTGGATGTATTATTCCTTATTGCCGATATTGAAGATAAAGCAAAATTCGATAACAAACCGTTGGTCATGTCTGCAAATTCTTCAACAATCAAAGTCGGAAGGCTTTCATACGATACTATTTTATCTTTCAATTCCGGATTATGTGCAAATTGAGTTTCCGAATTTTGTTTTTTAGCTCTAACTAATATCTTAGAATTTAAAGATTGAATAACGCAATCTCCTTTATGAAAAGAATGCTGATCCACTTTCTGATATATACTGTTCGTAATTTCAAATAAATCCGTTTCTCCAGTATACACAATTAACAGTTTCAACATCCCAGTTTGTGATAATAAATCAGATATCAATTTTAATGTAAACTCTCCGCGCGGATCGTCATTATCTGCATCTGCATCGGGATCTTCAACTTGGTTCTCCTCCTTTTCTATATCTAAATACCAATCTAAAATGACAACATCTGCTTTATTTAGTATAGTATTGTAACTATTAACATCAGAAATGGATTTGGGTGCATATACAGCACAGATTTTTCCAGATTGTGCAAATACATTCGATACATCTAATGCGCTAAATGCATTGTTAGTCATATCATTCTTATATGCTTTGTCATCAATAAAAACAATATTTTGTATAAAGTTGTTTGCAATTTCTTTCGATTGCTCAATAAATCTGTCTGCCATATTTTTATTGCATTTTTTGAATTTTAAAAGTAACTGTAGAGCCTTCCTTAGGTTGTGCCACAAATATATCATAGTTCTCTGCATTCAAAACCTCTTTACTGATACTCAACCCCAATCCTCTTCCATTGGGCTTTCTGGAAAATCTTAATTCAAAGATTCGTTCCTTATCTTGGGGTTTTATTTCAATACCGTTATTGGAAATGTATATTCCCGTATCATCCGCATGCAACCGAATAACTTTTTCAGGAACATCACTTTGTTTTAACCAATAAATGGCATTATCAATGATATTCACAAATACAGGATAGAATGTAGAACGAAATCCGTGTATTTTTCGACCTGCAAACCCGTTAGTATGTTTAAAAGCTATATTGTGTCGTTCAAGACGGGATTTGAACAAATCTATTAAAAATGTTTTAATATCCAATAAAGATATGTCTTCCCGACGTCGATTCAATCGTCGATTTAACGGGGTAAACAAATTTAAATAGCCGTCCAAATGTTCGAAATTTACCTTGATGTTTTTATATATTCCTTCCAATTTGATATCTACATCCGACCATGCTTTTAAATCTTTCAGACTATGTCGAATCGAATTAACCGTACCGTTGAATTCATGGTGCAATATTCCGACAGCCAATCCTAATTGGCTTAATTCAACGTCCGATTGCAATCGTTCCCGCAATTCCTCTAACTCTTCCGAAGCGGCTTCCGCTATTTGGTCATTTGTAATTATTTGACCGTCTTCGTTTTTTTCGACATAGAAACTTTCAAATTGTCGAATTATGCGTTCCATAACATCCGTATTTCGACTGCTTATGGATTCTATTTCTGCTTCCATTCTCTTGCGTTCCGTTACCAAATCAAAGTTATCGGCTTTATCGGTTGCCAATAATTTGAATTGATTCTTTACGCTTCGTATTTGATTATCCAAATCGATTATCAGTTCATTCGTAAGATCCTTAATTTTGCGAGAAACATCGGAAACAACATCATTGGTTTCGCTTTTCTTCTTCTTATTAAGTGACAGAGCTTCGGCTGAAATCAGTTCCACCGCTTGCTCCAACCGCTTTCGCTTACTTATTTCCAGATTCAACTGTGCCGTATAATCATCGATTAGCTGATCGATATTTTCATTGATATTTTTAAATACCGTTTGTTCCAGAATTTTAAACTCATTAAGGTACGTGTCAAAATCCGTTCTCATTGATTTTGACATTGCAAATCCTTTAGGACTTGTCACCGATATTCTTTTTCTGTAATCGGAAACTTTTTGTCTCATGGCAAATTCCAGATCTATTATCTTCTGGCTTGCTTCATCCGCATCGTTAATGTATAAAACCGAATGTAAATCGTTCCTAAAATTCGTAAGTAATTCTTCCAGTTCGTTTTCGAATTTATGTTCCGTTAAACCGGCAAAAAAGATATCGAGCTCACGAGCAAATCTCTCCTTTTTCGATTTGGCCAATTTATCCCGACGTTCAAGTGCGTTATGGTACGCATTGAACTCGTCTTTCTTCTGATTGAAGAATTCCGATTGTGCCGTTTTGTTTTTTTCGCTGAAAAAATCAGCGGCAAGTTGTACAAAGAAATTTTTTAAAATCGCTTGAAGTTGGCGATATGCTTTATTTTCAATAAAACCTTCGCGTCCGGCTTTCTCTACCAAACCGCTGTGTTCTCGGTCCGCTATTTCAATAGCACCGAACATTCGTCGATAAGAAAAGAAATATGTTGATGCTCGTTTCGAACGATTTTTTTCAATATCCAGAAAATCATAATCGGAGTCACCATACGGTAGAACTCGAATATTATCTCTATATATGTATAAACCTCCGAATTTATCTCCTTTGGCTTTAATCCTGGCATAATTTTCGACATCTACACGAGAACTTTTCAATTCTCCTTGTAAATACGCCAAGTTAATTTTAAACGGACCACATTCGGTTTCTCTATAATAGTTATCCCGCCAATTTACAATGTGATCAAATGTTTTTTCTCCATATATTTTTACTAATCCCTTGAATTGTCCGAACTCATCAAATTGCCCTTGAAAATGGTGATCCGCCAATTCAAATTCTTCCGTGGTAAAAAAGTGTTCTTTATCTATGATGCTGACAAAACTACCGTCATTCGCCCTATAGTCTCTAAATGAAATGTCAACGACGGGAGTAGGATGATCGGGGGTCATTGTATTGTGAAATCCCATCAACATTTTCTCGATTTTTGTAGCTTCGTCCGAATTGCCGTCTCCCTCTATATCGGAAATAATCGTATCGTAAACTGGGGAGATGAAAAATTGAGTTCCACCACAGCCATTGGTTAATTCAAATCCTTGTTGTAGTTGTAAAGAAAGTTGGTGTGGGTCAACTTTAAAAGACGTGATAGAACTTTTTATTTTTTCAAAATCCTTGTCGTCAATAAGTTCTTTTTGATTTAATTTATCAAGGGATTGTATTACTTCATTTTTAATACTGTCAATATCGGCTGCATTCGGCATATGAGAGTATTCTCTTACCGGAATAACAATATCCTCCAAGTTAATCCCCGGCAACTCGAATATCTCCCAATTAATGAAAGCCACAACAATATCATATTCTTTAGATCTTAATTTTGCTTTCGATACGATTAAAACCTGACTTCCTATTGATGCAATAGCCAATCTTCCTATGCCTTTTTCTCCCATGATAGGACGTCTTGGCTTTGATATGTCAATAGGCGGTAAACTGCTTTTTTTATTTGCCAATTTACTTTCGGTCCCGAGCGTAAGCCAACGAGTTTCAAATTCCTCTTTTGTCATACCGAGCCCGTCATCACGTAATACCAGCAGATTATTACATCGGAGAAAATCGATATCGAATTTATCCGCATACGCATCATGTGCATTTTTTATAAGCTCGTTAATAGCTGTAGGGATACCGGCAATTTGTTGCCGTCCCAATAAGTCGAGAGCTCTTGCCCGAGTTTTAAATTGTGCCATTGTTTTCCAGTGCTTTTATCGTTTCACCTAATCGCCGAGCATATTCACACGGAACTGCATTGCCGATTAATTTTGCCGTTGCGGCAATACTATTTGTTTTAAACACATAGGTTTTCGGGAATGTTTGCAATGTAGCACCTTCCCGTAAAGAAAGAGCCCGATCTTCTTCCGGATGTCCGAAACGTCCGTTTGAGATACTATAAAATTTAGTTGTAATAGTCGAAGCCGGTCGATGCCACCACATACGCCCGAATGTATCTTTAAAACAATCGTCTTTTCCTACAAAGCAAGGTAATTGCAATTCCGGATCATTTGCCCAATCAAGTCTGTTCCCGCCGTCGTGTTTGGTCTTTGCCAATCGTTTAAGACATACATCACTTAATCCGGCAACCGTATGGTTAAACACACTACTGTCTTTATGGCCTGCGCTAACTTTGGGAAAACCGTTCCTTTCACCTAAATAATCGGCTAATACGGTCTCTTTATCGTCCGCCTTAGGTAAATGTATATTGACATTTTCCAATCGTGTTGCGATAAGAGAAAATCTTCGACGACTTTGAGGTACGCCGTAATAGCTCATATCTACAACCTTATAAACAGGATTTTTATATCCGAGATCTTCCAATTTTCGTAGAAAATAAGGTAAGATGCTATCTTTATTTGTGATTATGCCCGGAACATTTTCCACTAATACATATCCCGGTCTATAATATTCGATGAACCGAGCAAAGTTTTTTAATAAATCCTTAGATTTTAAGGCTTTATTCTTATCCGTATTAATTATACTGTAAAATTGGCAGGGACTGCATCCTACCAAAATCAAAAAGTCATCATTTTTCCGTATCCCAAATTTTCGCTCAAAATAATTGCTCCGTAAATTCTTTATATTAGTTTGAATGAAAACACTTCCGGAATTATTGTATTCATACGTTTCTTTGGCATCTTGATCAAAGTCCACACCTGCTATAACGTTAATCCCTGCCTGTCTTAAACCGCAAGTCATTCCACCACCTCCGCAGAAAAAATCGATTGCTTTATATTTGGATGCCATCATCTTGATTACACATTTGCGTAGAACAAAGTAATTCTTTAATATCAATCTTTAACGTTTCGGCAATCGTCAGTAGTGTTTCTACCGAAGGTTGAACTTCGTTTGTACACCAACGAGAGACTGTCGATTCATTTTTACCTAATGCATGCGCCAACCATTTCCCTGTTTTACCTTGTTCCGCAAGCACTATTTTCAGTCGATTTATCCGCTTCATTTGCATAACTATTGCTATAATCTGCAAATTTAATAAAAACAACCCGAATGACAAAATGATTAGCGCGTTTTTATAATAAGAAATATTTCTAATATAAACATAAAAACATTCCGTAAAAGCGGTTTTATCCGTCGGCACACCATCGCCCAAACAGGTTTGTACGAACGTGTACCGACTGCCGCATAAGCGGAGAAAAGGGCTTTGCATCACGCCTAACCAATGGTTTAGACTGATGATGCAAGACCCATTTCTTTTATGCTTATGCCATAGAGGTGCTTTTACGGGTTTTCTATGGATTTTTCTTTTTGCGGTTCCTTTGAGCCGTAAGCGGAAAGCTGTATATGACCGCTTGCCCATGAATGGCACAAGCCGTCCCCACGGCAGGCAAACTGGGAAGAATGATTTATCCGCCCGACCAAACGAGTTTGGACAGACAGATAAACCATACTTCCTTGCAGGTGGTTTGCCGGTTTCATGTTTCCGGCAATGTTCCTTTTCCTTTTAGGTTTCTTCTTTTCACGGATTTCTCCTTTGAAGTTTTCCTGTCTAATCTGCCTCCACTTCCGTTTACCTCCATTTTCGCGCCTTTCAGTGGGCCGCATCAGGCAGTCATTTTCGTTCTGGGCGCAAAGGTAACTCCGGGATTGGACGGGAAAGCAAGGTCAAGCCTCCTGTTTTCGGAAAAAATCTCCAGCCCTGCGGGTAGTATTTTGGCCGAAAAATTATCACAAGTTATGATAATTTCTCTGCAATGATTGTCTTCATACTTTTCTGTTTCGAATTTTACAAATTGTTTCTTAGGATTATTTGTGTGGAACATAGGTTTTCCAAAGTCGGTTTGTCCACGATAAACATCTCACAGTCCGTTTCCGCTTCTATCTCTATCGTTGATGCGGTCTGTCCATAGTAGCATGACATGCTTGCGGCCATTTCACCGCCGAATGCGAACCATTGCGTCACACCGCATCCTGTGTCGGGAACAAAAGCACGGCAGATGCCGCTTTTCATGATGATCATTATCATTTTTTATTTCTTTCTTATTCTACTTTGATATGATCGAATCCTTCTCCATAAACTCCTATAACGGCACTTTGTGAAACAAAAGCCTCCGTGTCTATATTTTTTATCAGCCGGAAGCTGACCGGCGCTTCCCTCTTCCCGGCTAATATAAACATCATCTTTACTTCTCGTCCTGTATAAAAGCCGGTTGTATTGATAATCGTCACTCCCCGGTGTGGGTATTCGTTGATATGCCGCCCTATTTCTTCATTTATTGGATATGATAAAGAACTGGATTGTCGGGTACTATTCATTGCCCTGGTCGATAGCAAAGCTACAAATATAAAGAGTTACAAACCCGTCACCACTTTTTCCCGGTCTTTCAATACAAAATGACTGGAGGAAATGATAATCATATCGCAGATAAGCACCGTTCTCCCAATGTGATGTTCCGGTCTTTGTTGATGATGGCTGCAATAATATCTGTACCTTCCGTACTTCCGTTTGCTGAAAGAGCCTCCCTATGGCAACTTCCACACTCCAACGACATAATCTATCACAATATCCGTAACTTGGTATGTCATTATCCCGATAATGCAGTCTGCCAATATCTCCATGACCTGATATATCACAATCCCGGCAACGTCGGGGAGAATCCAGACCTCCCGCCGGACAGCCGTTTGTCATGTCTTTTGCCGGTATTGACTATTCATGTCTATATATGACTATAGCTGACAAGGTACCCTTTCCCACGTTTATTCTTTTTTTCTTTGCGGCGTAGGACGATAATCCGTCATCGGGAACGTCCGCCTTACAAAACGCCCAATTGTCACATGGAATTAATGTATAAATCATAGTTATGGACAGCATTGAAAGGAAAAAACCAAATCCGTATCATATCAACGAGAAGGAGATACTGGATATAGTTGCCGCCAAAGGCTCATATTTGAGCTGCATTTCCGGGGATCTGGAAGAGGTGGTACCCCACAAGGAATCTTCATCCCGGCCGGAGAGTAAAAAGACGATAACGGAGGAAGAGGTAAAAAATATATTGAAGCCCTCCTGAACAACTTTTCATCCAACCGGCGCAAGCCCCTGCATATTGACGCACAGGTGTACGAATGTATCTCAGACATTGTCTGGGCGGTCAGACGTAAGGATTTCACTGTTTCCGGTGTTATAAGCCGCATACCGGTTGAACATATTAAGGAAAACGCCGACGTGATAAGGAAGATCACAGGACGGGATTACAAACTGTTCCAGCCGTAATATGACGGGAAATCCTCCTTAAAACGGCTCCGGAGGGGGAGTCGGAAACCACGACACCCAGCCGGAAGTGCCTTTGGAAAGTATTTTGAACTGTATTTCAATAATTTGAGTTCCTGACCAATACTTCGGTAAATTTTTACCGAAAAATTAAAAGTTAAACAATAGAACCGGCAAAAGCTGGTTCGGAAACACTAAAGAGGTCATTGAAATGTTGTCAAAAACGAATGGTTAAGCATGAAGAAATGTGCTGAAAAAAGAGAACTAACCTGCTGATAATAAAGGAGGAAAGTATTGCATAATTCGTTATTTCTTAGTAAATTAGAAGTCTCTGAACTCTTCTGATTATGACTAAAGAAACACTCCTTATGCAATACCAATCCGAGTGCCTGTCGGCTCTCAAATCAGTAGCGAATATACAAAAACCTTTTGAAAAAACGTTCATGGACACCATGAAATTATTCATGGCCATCCCGGATCGTATAAACTTCCTCCAATTGGGCAGATATGGCTGTTTCTCAGAACAGACTTATCGCAACCTTTTTGAGCATGAAACTTTCGACTGGTTTGCGTTCAACGGATCTGTCATCAGCAAGCATCTCACAGGCAAAAGAAAAGCCATCGCCATCGACCCTTCCTATATTCCCAAATCAGGCAAGAAGACACCTTGGATAGGTTACTTCTGGTCTGGTTGTGCAGGAGAATACAAGCGTGGACTGGAAATCATGGGCATCGGTGTCATTGACATCGACAATCATGAATGCATGACTTTAGGTTCCATTCAGACACCGGATTGTAAGACCTTGGATAATATGGACAAGAACCTCGTTGACTGGTACAGCAGCTATCTTATCAGTAGAAAAGACAAGCTACAGAGCCTGTCCAGAACGGTGGTTGCAGACGCATTCTTTTCCAAGGAAACTTTCGTAACGCCTATGTGTGAGAACGGTTTCCATGTTATCAGCCGCTTTAGGAATGATGTTGTCCTGTACTATCCGACATTGGAAAAGAAAACAGGAAAACGTGGTCATCCCAAGTGGTTTGACGGCAGGATTGACTTTGCCAATCTGGATTTGACCCGGTGCAAGGAATACGAGGTGAACAAAGGAAAGCTATACGGATTGAGGGTTTATGCTAAGCTTTCAAAAGGTATGTTTCTAGCCATCTGTATCGATGACGAGACAGACAGTGGCAACTTTATTTCTTTTACAGACGATTCCATGGATGGACGTGAGGTGCTGGG
>NZ_DS981474.1 GCF_000154845.1 Phocaeicola coprocola DSM 17136
TTTTTCAAGGTAGTTAAAAGCCGAAGGGTGTATCTTGGAACCAGGACAAAGGTATAAGATACCAAAGCTGAGCGGTGCGTAATTGCCCGTATGCTTTCTTTGTCAGGAAGCAGGCGTGATATATAATATTCAGATTCTTGAGCAGTGCGAGAAAAGCATAATCATTAGTCATAATACATAAAGGTTATTCACGTGAATATGGCACGAAGGTTCCACCTCTTCCCATTCCGAACAGAGAAGTTAAGCTTCGTCACGCCGATGGTACTGCGCAAGTGGGAGAGTAGGTAGTCGCCGTCTTGGGAGAAGCCCTGCAGCATCACAAGTGCCGCGGGGCTTTCTTTTTTTGCATGAGGGCAGAAAAAACGCCGCCGGCTCTTGCCCTTCTGGAGAGTGCCCTTCGACGAGTCGATGCCGATTAGCTTTGCCGGAGTTTCTGAAGCCATACGGACAGCATCCGCAAGAGGTATAGCAGCTTTTTTTACCATTTCTATGATGTTCTGGAGACGGACTTAAAACGAAGCAATGTAAACTATGGATTAGGGATTTGCTTTTCAAGTGATTTTCTTGTATTTTTGTTTTAAACCTGATTCTTATGGATACGATTGTTATCAATGATTTATTCTCGGCAATATTCAATGTGTTGTATTTCGCTGTAATATTAGCAACGATTTTTATTGTTATTTTGGATAATCGTAATCCTGTTAAAACAATGGCGTGGATTTTAGTCCTTTTTTTTCTTCCAATAGTAGGACTTGTTTTCTATTTCTTTTTCGGGCAAAATACGCGTAAAGAAAGGCTGATTAGCCGTAAAGGATATTCTAGGTTGAATAAGCGTCCTTTAGCTGAATATCAGGCTCAGGAATCGTTGAAGGAGCAGACTGGTAAAAGCCATTTAATGTCCTTCTTCACTCGTGTCAATAATGCATGGGCATTTGGTGGAAATACAGTAAGTATTTATACAGATGGCTATTCCATGCTACAGGCTTTAATGCATGAAATCAGTTTGGCACGGCACCATATTCATTTACAGTTTTACATATTTGAAGATGATGCTATTGGACGTTTATTGCGTGATCTGTTAATTGATAAAGCAAGACAAGGGGTGAAAATCCGTTTATTATATGATGATGTGGGATGTTGGCGGGTAGACTCTATGTTTTATGACCAGATGCTGTGTGAAGGCATCGAAGTGCAAAGCTTTTTAAAGGTCCGTTTCCCTCGATTCACCAGTAAAGTAAATTATCGAAATCATCGGAAAATAGCCATTATTGATGGTCGTATCGGATTTATCGGAGGAATGAATATTGCAGAGCGATATATAAAAGGCTTCTCTTGGGGCATATGGAGAGATACACATGTACGTATGGAGGGGAAAGGGGTATATGGCTTGCAAAGCGCTTTTTTGACAGACTGGTTTGCTATTGACCGAACTCTGTTGACGTCTGCTGAGTATTTCCCTAAGATGAAAGATAATGGAAGTGCCATTGCACAAGTAGTAACGTCCGATCCTGTGGGAGAGTGGCATGAGATTATGCAAGGGCTGATGAAAGCAGTATGTAGTGCTCGGCATTATTTTTATGTTGAAACTCCCTATTTCCTTCCAACGGAAGAGGTCATGACTGCTCTTCAGATAGCAGCTTTAGGAGGTGTAGATGTACGTATTATGCTGCCTAAGCGTGCTGATACGTTTATAACGCATAAAGGTTCTCTATCATATCTGGATGAGCTTATGAAGGCTGGAGTGAAGGTCTATTTATATAAGAAAGGTTTCTTGCATTCTAAGCTGTGGGTTTCTGATGACGAATTTGCTTCGGTTGGATCGACGAATATGGATTTCCGCAGTTTTGAGCATAACTTTGAAGCCAATGTCTTTTTTTATGATAAGGACACTGTAAAAACGCTGAAAAATGTCTTTTTGGACGATCAAAAACATTGTCTGTTGTTATCACGTAAAATATGGGAACAGCGTTCGTGGAAAAATAAAGTAATGGAATCGGTTGTACGTTTATTAGCGCCTTTATTGTAGAAGGGTAAGATGAATGCAGGATATTAAAAACTATCACAGTTTTTTCGTGTGATTCACATAAAATAGCCTTATCAGTTCCATCTTTCAGGATAATGATAAGGCTGTTTGTATATTCTTTATTTATTAACGGAAGAATGAGAAATTTACACTTCCATAATGTCGATGTTCTATGAAGTGCGGATGGTTCTCGAAATTTTGGTCTTTTCCATGCTCCAGAACGAAGATTCCGTCTTCTTTCAATAGATTATACTCAAAAATTTTATCAGGTATTGTTATCAGCTCTTTTAAAGCATATGGAGGATCTGCAAATATGAAATCGAACTGTTCATTGCATCTCTCTATGTATTTAAATACATCTCCACGAAGAGGAAGACATTTGTCTGTTTTTACTTCATTCATTACTTTGCAAATGAAGGCATGATGCTGTGGATCTTTCTCTACTGAAATAACGCGTTCGCATCCGCGAGAAACAAGTTCTATACTGATACTACCTGTACCGGCAAAAAGGTCGAGTACTGTCGTTCCCTCAAAATCAATATAATTGTTTAATACATTGAAAAGATTTTCTTTTGCAAAATCGGTTGTCGGACGAGCTTTGAAAGTATGAGGGACATCAAAGCGGCGCCGTTTGTAAATGCCACTGATTACTCGCATATAAGTAAAGCTTGTATGTCAAACGGAATATCTTCTATACGTGAAGTGTGTGACGTATTGAATTCCGCTTGAGGATTAATAATAAAGATTCGTCGAAGATATTCTTTAAGCTGGTTTTGTACTTGCTGACGATAAGCTACATTGTCTCCCGTAAGATGTAATTCATCATGTTCCTGATCATACCCTAATTGTTTCCATATGTTCAGCAAATAGTAACTGCAATCACCAGTATTGTTTATTGTATAAGAATTTGCCAATTGTAATCTGCCCTTATCCAAGGCAAATGTATCCATACTATTCCCATGAATATTGGCATATAATTTCTTGTTGTTGCCCAGTTTACTACGATTTGTAAGATATTCTATTTGTGGACTTATTGTAGAGAAAAAACGGGCATTAGGAAGTTGTTCTGACAGAAACAAATGTGTTAACTTGTCTATCGTAAACAGAATGACTAAATTGCTCTTTCCTAATACGTTGCATAGTATTATTTCATTATTCTGTTTGCGGAAGTTTTGATAGAAGATAGTTTCCATCTGCTCGTCTTCGAATAATTCTAATGGGACAGAGGTATAACGGGCAGTATGAATAAGAATATTGACCTGGCGATATGTGTATTTCAACTCTGCTGTTTGAGCTAGAAAAGCTTTAACATTTGCAGCCATCGACTGTTGAGTATTGACAGCGAATGTCTGAAAATAGAAATCACATTCTTCTAAAGGGTTATAGACAGAAAAAGAAAATCCATCCGTACTAAGACGGATGGATAATGTATATTGGCTTGATTTTGTAAAATCAATATTACCGTTGGTCATAAATAATTATTCCCAGTTACCAGCGTTGTTATTAGGCTGTTCGATATCACCAACTCTCAAACCGCAATATTTGCCAAGTTTTTCCTGAGTATCTTTCAAGTTGATTAATTCTTGTCTGTTCAAGTCGCTCAGATATACATCATAAGAAACTTGAGCCTGGAACAAGTTCAATGGTGCACCAGACTTAGTAGTATCTTTGCGGATTGCCATTTCGAATTTAGCTCCGTTTCCATAAGGAACGAAAGACAATGAGTCAGGATTAAATCCTTTGCTGAAAATTGTATCCATTACAGCTACCCACATAGTATCACGACGGAAGTTCTGTAAACCAGCTTTTTCTACTTCGCTCCAGTTACCAGTCTTTTTAGCTTTGTTTATCAATTCCATTGCCTTCTTTTCAGTCATACCGTTGTTCAACTGATCGTCAGTCAAAGCACCAACTTTCATAATGAACGGTAATTTTGCTGTTTTTACGAAGTCGATAAGAGAATCGAAACTTGCAGTATATGCACCAGCATGTACTGTACGATATTCCTGCTGTGCTTTACGGATATCGATTAAGCGTGCAATAATAGCGTCTTCGCGGACTTTTTTCTCTTTGTCGAAATTGATAGGACCCATAATACTACCGTAGCAGATGTATACCAAAACAACGGCACAGGCAGCTAACACAAGATTAATAACTGTTTTCATGATAATATTTGTTTTTTTAGTTTATATTCGTAGCGCAAAAATAAAATAAATAACTTGAACCACGTCAAAGTTATATGAACTTTTTATAGGATATTTATGTTAAATAATGATTTATCGCAGCAAATTAAACGAAATTTTTTCTATAAACCAACAAGTGAGCAAGAAATTACTATTGAATCTTTTATAAATTTCTTATTTTCTCCGAAAAGCGATACTATTTTCTTGCTGAAGGGCTATGCTGGAACAGGTAAAACTGCTTTAATCAGCGCGTTGGTAAAGACGCTTGACCAGTTGAAACAGAAGTGTGTATTATTGGCTCCTACCGGTAGGGCTGCTAAAGTCTTTTCTCATTATGCTGGGCATTCTGCATATACTGTTCATCGTAAGATTTATCGTCAGCGTAGCTTTTCTAATGAACTGGATAACTTTGTTATAAATTCCAATCTGCATCAGCATACTTTGTTTATTGTAGATGAAGCTTCTATGATTGCCAATGAGGGACTTTCAGGGGGCATGTTCGGATCCGGACGTTTGTTGGATGATTTGATACAATATGTTTATTCAGGAGAGGGATGCCGGCTAATGCTGATAGGAGATACAGCACAGCTGCCTCCGGTAGGTGAAGAGGAAAGCCCTGCATTGTCTGTACCTATGCTCGAAGGATATGGCCTTGAGGTTATGGAACATTGTCTGACAACGGTAGTACGCCAGGGACAAGATTCTGGAATATTGTATAATGCAACATTGCTTCGTCGGTGTATAGCCGAAGAAGAGTATTTTTCTTTGCCCCAGATCAGGCTAAAAGGATTTTCTGATATAAAAACTATTTCTGGAGGAGAGTTGATTGATGCTATAAATGAGTGCTATGATAAAGTGGGAATGGACGAAACGATGATTATCTGTCGTTCGAACAAACGTGCTAATTTGTATAATAAAGGGATACGTAATACCATATTATATAGGGAAGATGAACTGAACACAGGGGATTTGTTGATGGTGGCTAAAAATAATTATTATTGGGGGACGGAGTGTAAAGAGTTGGATTTTATAGCGAATGGGGATATTGCTGTTGTTCGTCGTGTTCGTCGGATTCGTGAAATGTATGGTTTTCGTTTTGCTGATGTTGTTTTATGTTTTCCAGATTATGGAGATTTAGAACTGGAAGTAAAGATTTTATTAGACACCTTGCATTCTGACTCTCCTGCCTTGACAAAAGAACAGAGCGACTGTCTGTTTCATGCAGTGCTTGAGGATTATAGTGATATAAGCGTTAAGCGTGAACGGATGAAAAAAATAAAGGAAGATCCGTGGTATAATGCACTTCAAGTAAAATATGCTTATGCTGTAACTTGTCATAAGGCACAAGGAGGGCAGTGGCAGCGTGTATTTATTGATCAGGGTTATATGACGGAAGAAATGCTTACTCCAGATTATTTTCGTTGGCTATATACAGCCTTTACTCGTGCAACCGACATTCTTTATTTAGTGAATTGGCCCAAAGAGCAGATTGAAGAAGAGTAGTTTGATTATATTACGATGGGTCTTGAGTTCTATATATATTTGTTTTGCACTGAGTTTTTGGATAAATAAGAGCTGTGAGTTCTTTAAGAGTTGTGTGGAGTAATTTGTACGTTGATGGTTTCTAGGATTTTTGCAAATACTGCCTTTTATGGCAGTGTTTAACTATAATGCATCTACTAAGTGATGTAATCTGAAAATCTTATATTGAATTTTTATTCCTGATATTTGGGAGATAATGATTTGTTTGACAGTATGCTAATAAGTGTTTCCCATAATCCCTAAAAAATAGGATGAAATCTTATGGAAAATGTCTTGGTGATATAATGGAAGACTTTGTATAAATTTTCTAACTTTTCCGCCTTCTTTCTGGGAGTTTTTTCGTTATTTTTGCAATACAACAGTATAAAATAAAAATTATGATAGACGAACTATTAGAATACAATCGTGCATTTGTGGGGAAAAAAGGTTACGAAAAGTATTTAACGAATAAATATCCTGACAAAAAGATTGCTATTGTCACTTGTATGGATACCCGTTTGGTTGAATTGATTCCGGCTGCTCTTGGATTGAAAAATGGTGATGTAAAAATGATAAAAAATGCTGGAGGTACGATAACTCATCCCTTTGGAAGTGTAATGCGTAGTTTGCTGGTGGGTATTTATGAACTTGGGGTAGAAGAGGTGATGATAATTGGGCATACAGATTGTGGTGCACAGCACATGGATAGTAAGGTAATGCTCCGGCATATTAAGGAACACGGGGTAACTGATGAACAATTGGAAATGATGCAGTATTGCAATGTTGATTTACATTCTTGGTTGAGTGGCTTCGATAATGTGGAACAGTCTGTCAGAGGAAGTGTTCATTTGGTGAAGCATCATCCACTAGTACCTAAGGATGTCACTGTCCGTGGATTTATCATTGATTCGCAGACTGGAGAGTTGACTGAGTTTAAGAATATTGATTAAAGAGTCTGGCTTTTTCCTATATCAATCATAGGTATAAAGAAATATTAGCGTTTGAGATAAAGAGAAGGATATACTAAAATGATTATTGGGAGTTTAGCCCGTAATTCTCAAATAAAGAAATAGCCGCATCAAATTAATGATACGGCTATTTGTATTAATAGGGTGTCTTGATATTCAGCTAAAAATTACTTTCCAGAACGTAATTTTAGAAGACTATAGTGTTGGTAACTGTAAAATTACCGTTCTGCTTCTATTGTATAAGTGAAACTGTCTGCGCGATAGTAACCTATGTTATATTCTATAGGTACTTGATTGACGTCATATACAAAGCGTTCACGAATTAGTATTGGATCTGTTGTTTTTATATCGAGTTTTTCAGCTATGCGTTCTCCTGCCAGACTTGCAGATATTTTTTCTTTGCTGGTTTTTACAATAATGCCATAATCTTTTTCCAGTAACTCATATAGAGGACGTGTAAAATCCTCTTCTCCTGTAAGTGGTATTTTAGGATTAAAATAAGAAATGAAATATACGAAAGGATATTCTTTCTTTCCTCTTACTCTTTCTAGTACAATACATTTTACTGCATGCTCAGGATCAATATTGAAGAAATTACAAATTTCTTCTGATGGTTTTTTCCAACTGATATGAAGTTCAAAATTACGTATTTCGATACCGAGCATCTTCATCTCTTGTGAAAAGCTCAACCAATTTTTTACTCCGCCTACTATGCCTTTTTGAGCAACTTTTGTGCCAACACCTTTTTTGCGTATCAACAAACCTTCAAATACCAATTTATTGATAGCTTGTCTGAGTGTATTGCGCGAAATATTTAATCTTTCGGATAAATCAACTTCGTTAGGAAGAAATTTCCCATTTTTATACTCCTCTGATTCAATAAGCTTTCGAAGTATCTCTTCAGCTTGCACATGCAAGGGTTTGCTGCTGGCATGATCTAATTTCATATGTGCGATAGTTTTATTCTTCTGCAAATATAATAGAAAAAAACTTCTTAAACTATTGTTGGATGTAAAATCTTATTTATATATTTGCACAATATATGTTATGTATGAACAAGTATGTAATTTCTAGTAGCCTTATGAACCTTAATTAAGGTTGAGATTATGAGAAAAATCAATTTGTAGGCAATTAAATTTAATAAATGAATAGACACATGAACATTAGTTTGAAAAAAGTTTTTCTTTTGTTTTTGGGGGTATTTTCATTTTTTTCTTGCAAAAATGAAGAAAACACCGTTGTAGAAAATTTATCTCAGTATGTAGAGCCACGTATTGGTACGGCTCATTGTCGTTGGTTTCATTTTGCACCTGGAGCAATGCCATTCGGTATGGCAAAACCTGCTCCTTCTACTAATGGTAGTCTTGGAAATAAGTCCGGTTGGGAGGCTACTGGATATGATTATCGTGATAACACTATTGAAGGTTTTCCTTGTTTGCATGAGTTTCAGATTGGAGGAATATCGTTGATGCCAACTGTCGGAGAACTGCTTACTGTGCCAGGATTGCCTTCTGATACTATTAAGACGGGATATCGTTCTCGTTTCAGTCATGAAAATGAGGTGGTTAAGCCAGGATATTATTCAGTACTGTTGGATGATTATCAGATTCAGGCAGAGCTGACAGCTACAGAGCGTGTTGCTTTTCAACGCTTTACTTTCCCGCAAGGTCAGGAAAAACATATATTATTTAATATAGGTAATCGGCAGGGAGAAAGTGGAGCTGTTAAGGATGCTTATGTAGTTTATAATCAGGATGGAACAGTTGAAGGATGGGTGATAACAGAGCCTGAATATGTAAAGAAATACCAGCCAGGAGCAGTTGTACCTTTGTATTTTTCCGCTGTACTTGACAAAGAACCGCTCGATTATGGTGCATATAATGGAAATGTCCAACAGTCAGGTGTTCGTGAGTCAAAAGGTGTAGGAGCTGGCATGTATTTTTCTTTTGCTTCAGAAAATCAGGAAATCGTAACAGCTAAGATAGGCTTATCATATACTTCAGTCGAAAATGCCAGGTTAAATTTACAGCAAGAAGCTTCAGATTTAGACTTTGATCGTGCTAAAGAACGTGCACAAGCTACTTGGGAGGACTATTTAGGACGCATACGGGTTGAAACGGAATGTAGGGAAGATAAAGTGAAGTTCTATACCGGACTTTATCACGCCTTGTTGGGGCGTGGTTTGGCAAGCGATGTAAATGGAGCTTATCCTCGGAATGATGGTTCTGTGGGGCAGTTACCTATGAAGGAAGGTACTCCTTTATATAATATTTATAATACAGATGCCGCATGGGGAGCCCAATGGAACTTGTCTCAGCTGTGGATATTGGCTTATCCGGAATATATGTCAGAATATATAAGCAGCCATTTGCAGGCATATAAAGATGCTGGTTGGCTTGCTGATGGATTGGCTAATAACCGTTATGTTTCTGGTGTAGGAACTAATTTGTTGAGTACGATTATAGCTGGCGCTTATGAATGTGGAATTCGTGACTTTGATACGAAAACAGCTTATGAAGCATGTCTAAAAAATGAGTTGGAAGGTAAGAACAGACCTTTTGGAGCAGGAAAAGTAAATACGACAGAGTTTGTCAAGTATGGATATGTTCCTCATCAGGATACAGGTGAAGGCTATCATGAAACCTTTATGTTTTCAGCATCACATACGTTGGAGTATTCTTATAGTGCCTGGGCTGTTGCACAGTGGGCTAAGCAGTTAGGTGATGAAGCTCACTATAGTCAGCTGATGGATTTGTCAAAAGGATGGGAACGCCTTTATGACTCTTCATGCAATTTTATTCGTCCGAAAAAAGCAGATGGAAAATTTGTAGATAATTTTGACCCTATGCAGGTTTGGCGAGGTTTTCAGGAAGGCAATGCTTGGCAATATACTTTTTATGTGCCGCACGATGTAAAAAGCTTGGTGGCTAAAATGGGTGCAGATGAATTTAATCTACGTCTGGACAGTATCTTTACGATTTCTCAAAAGAAGATTTTTAGTGGTGGAACAGAAGTCGGTGCTTTTGCAGGATTACAAACTTTATATAATCAGGGTAATCAGCCTTGCTTACATATCTCGTGGCTTTTTAATGAATCTGGTCGCCCGTCGCTGACACAGAAATGGGTTCGTGCAATCTTGAATGAATTTTATGGCACAGATGGTATTCATGGATATGGATATGGTCAGGATGAAGATCAGGGACAACTAGGAGCGTGGTATGTGATTTCATCTATTGGACTGTTTGATGTGAAAGGACTGACGGATGAGAATCCTTCTTTTGCTCTGGGAGCTCCTCTGTTTGATAAAGTAACTATTCGTTTAAGCGATAAATATTATTCAGGAAAAGAGTTCGTTATCACGACTTCAGGGAATGAAAAGGGAACTTCTTATGTGCAGCAATATTCTTTAAATGGACAACAGTTGCACGAACCTCGTATCCCATTCTCTGAAATTGTAAAAGGTGGACGTTTGGATATTCAGATGGGGAATTCTCCAAAGGATAATTATTAAAAACCATCGCTTAAATTTAATAGTGTTTGCTTGTGAAAAAGTAAACTGATAAAATAGTATTTATATGAATATAAGACGATTATTAGGAGCAGGTGTGATATGGTTGGGAATGTCTGTTCCAGCAATAGCATCTTTAGTGATAAAAAATGTGGAAATCACATCTCTTCCGGCTTTATATAAGTCGGATAGTGGTTTACAGCAGCGAGTTTGGATAAACATTGTGCATGAAGGTGATGTTGAGCCTATAGTTCTTCAAGTTGGGTGAAGTTACTAAAAAGGTGAAATTACATTCCGGAGAGAATAATTTTTATATAGAAATTCCAGAGGTAAGTCAAGCACAGGAAGATGTATTGACTGTGAAGCAAGGTAGGGAAATACTTTATACTGAACCTATAAAGATAAATCCGGTCCGTCATTGGCAAATGAATCTGGTGCAACATACACACACAGACATTGGCTATACCCGTTCTCAAATGGAAATATTGACGGAACATTTACGTTATATTGATTATGCACTGGATTATTGTGACGCTACCGATAATTATCCGGAGCCGGCAAAGTTTCGTTGGACTTGTGAAATTTCATGGGCTGTCAGCGAATATTTAAAATGCCGTCCGGCGGAGCAGATTGCGCGCTTGAAACAAAGAGTCAAAGAGGGGCGTATCGAGTTTGCTACGATGTATCTTAATTTTGACGAATTGCCAGATGAGCAAACTTTGGCTGCATCATTGGCTCCTCTTAAGCAGTTCCGTCAGCATGGAATGCGTGCGGAGTTGGCGATGCAAGATGATGTAAATGGTATCGGTTGGTGCTTTAGTGAATATTTTGCTGATGCGGGAGTGAAATATTTGAATATGGGTACCCATGGACATCGTGCTCTGATTTGTTTTGATAAGCCGACCGTATTTTGGTGGGAATCTCCTTCAGGAAAGAAAATGCTGGCTTATCGTGCAGAACATTATAATCAGGGAAACTTTTTCGGAATTCACAATGACGATTTTGAGTCGTTTGAAACTAAGGTGTTGGAGTATCTGAAGCAATTAGAAGATAAACATTACCCGTATGATATTTGTGCAGCTCAACATTAAGGATATTTTACAGACAATGCACCTCCTTCAACCAAAAGCTGTGAAATGGTAAAGCGTTGGAATGAAAAGTATGAATGGCCTAAATTGAGAACGGCTGTTGCCACAGAGTTTATAAAAACGGTGGAAACACAGTATGCGGATAAAATTCAGACAATTCGTGGGGCATGGCCCGACTGGTGGACGGACGGTTTTGCTTCTGGTGCTCGTGAGGCTGCTGCATCTCGTATCACTCACTCAAATGTGATTGCTAATCAGGTAGGTTTATCTTTTGCCAAAATGTTGGGAGCAGAATTGCCTACTGATATAAATAAGCAGATTGCAGGAATTAATAATGCTTTGCTGTTTTATGATGAACATACGTTTGGACATAGTGAGAGTGTACGTAATCCTTATGGATTGGAAACATGGGAACAGCGTTCGTTAAAGCAATCGTATGCATGGGAAGCATATCGGTATACTGGATTGTTGGGAGAAACTGTTATGGGGTTACTTCAGTCATTTACTCCTAAGGCGAAGCTTCCGTCTGTTGCTGTTTTTAATACTTTAAACTGGGATTATAGTGGAGTCGCTAAGGTGTATATTGATCACCAGATACTACCGAAAGAAAAAGATTTTGAAATTGTAGACGCTGCTGGTAATAAGGTTCCGGCTCAGGCAGGAGAAGTTCGTTCTGATGGTACATATTGGTATCTGTATGTGCGAAATGTTCCAGCTTTAGGTTGCGAACGTTATTTTATTAAAGTAAAAGATGCTCCTCGTCCTGTAATTGAACGGACAATACAATTAGCCGATACACATATAGAAAATGATTGGTATGCGGTTGATTTTAATTTGCAGCGTGGAACAATTAAACATTTATTCGACAAAGAACTTAATTGTTCCTTGCTGACAGATGATGCAAAGTGGGAATTGGGTGAGTTTGTTTATGAAATCATAGACAGCCGTCATCCTATGGAGAAATATCAGGCTCCTCAGTTTTTACGTCGTAGTCCGGAAAAAAAATCCGTTTTGAACAGTTTGAAAAAGGAGAAATATGGGATACTTATCGCTTCCGTGCAACTACTTCTGCCGGCATTGGTGAAGATAATTTAATGGTGGAGTTCCGTATATACAATGTGGAGAAAAAAATAGAAGTACTTTATCGTTTGCGTAAAAAATCTGTAATCAATCCGGAAGCAGTATATGTTTCTTTCCCTTACCAGATTGAAAATGGAAAAATATTCTTAGATGTTCCTGGTGGAAATATAGAAGCAGGTGTTGATCAAATAAAAGGTTCGTCTAATGATTGGTATACAGTGCAGAATTTTGCAACAGCGCGAAATAGTCACTCACAAGTTGTCATGTGTAGTCAGGAGATACCTCTGATGCAGTTCGGAGCAATTAATACAGGACGTTATCAGGCTGGAGCGGTTTCTCAGTCTACTAATATGTATTCATGGCCAATGAATAATTATTGGGTTACGAATTTTAATGCAGATCAGGTAGGAGAAATGCAATGGAGTTATTTTATAAATTCTTCTGAAGATTCTTCTTTGGAATATGCAACAAAATTTGCGTGGTCTAATAGAATTCCTTTCCTGACTAGAGTGTTACCTGCTGGAGAAGGAAATGATGGAACTAATCAGGTGAAAAATATTCTGAGAATAAATTCAGGGAATGTTTTATTAGTAAATATGACCCCTGTTGAAAATGAAAAGGCTGTTATGTTGCAACTTAGGGAGATTGGAGGTAAAATGGTAGACCTTTCTTTCTCTTCGGATATTGTGAATATTAAAAAAGTGGAAGTATGTGATGTTGTTGGAGAAACAGTTAAAGGTGAACAAGCTGCTTTGAAATTAAAACCTTGGGAAAGTAAATTTATCAAAATATACTGGTAATGTTTATTTGAATACTGTTTTTGATACTAGCTTACCCGTCATCGGTTATATCCGATGACGGGTTTCTTTTTAATGATAATAGATGAATATTTTATGAGAATATAGAATATGTATATTGCACGTTTTATTGTATTGTTTGAACACTCTATGTTACATATGGACAAATATATTTTCCCTGCTTTCTTTTTTATACTTTTGGTATATTATAGTTTAATTATGCGTAATTTATTGATAATTAAATTGATTTATCTAATATGTATGCGTTCGTATAGTTCTGTTCTATAATTTTATTCTATTTCGATAAGATGAATTTTTTCTATTAATTCTATTTGATTATAAAATATTCTTTTTATATTTGCACAAAATGATAATATGTATGAACAAAAAAATAAATTATTTATGAGAAAACCGAATTATGACAAATATCCTGCTACGGTAATTGATGGGAATATCCTTCAAGGATGGGGTGAGATACGTGATGTTCTTGCATCTAAATTGTCTGAAAAAGCTGTATTAGCAGTCGACTGCTATACTGGGGTGTATGAAAAAGAACTTATAGATGAGCTTTCTTTACTTCAGCCGGCAGAAATTATTCTGGTGAATGAATTGTATAAAGATGAGAAGGTTATAGCTGAAATGACAGAACGCTTTATGACTGATGATGTGTTGTTTGGCTATGTAACCAATTTATGCTTGGCAGATTATTTTGATAGTGAAAAGCTGGCGGCTGCACAAAAAAAAGTCAGTGAAAGCAATAAGCCTGTTATTGTGTTAGGTACAGGAGCGCATATGGTTGCCCCTGAAGCAACGCTTGTGTATGTGGATATGGCCCGTTGGGAAATTCAGCAACGTTTTCGTCGTCATGAAGTAAAAGCTTTAGGTATAGACAATCGTAATGAAGCTGTTTCGCTCCAATATAAAAGAGGATATTTTAATGATTGGCGTGTATGCGATCGTTATAAAGATTCATTGTTTTATAAGGTAGATTTTTGGTTGGATACTCATATTGCAGGCCAGCCTAAAATGATTGATCGTGAAACTTTCTTTAAAGGTATTGAGAAAACATCTACGAAACCTTTCCGTGTTGTTCCTTTCTTTGATCCGGCGCCATGGGGAGGACAATGGATGAAGGAGGTATGTGATTTGGACCGCAGTAAGCAAAATTACGGTTGGTGCTTCGACTGTGTGCCCGAAGAAAACAGCCTTTATTTTGAAGTAAATGGTGTACGCTTTGAATTACCTTCAGTTGATTTGGTGTTGTTGAAAAGTAAAGAATTACTTGGAGAGCCTGTTGAAGCACGTTTTGGAAAAGACTTTCCGATACGTTTCGATTTCTTGGATACAATAGGTGGTGGAAACTTAAGTTTGCAGGTGCATCCTACAACTCAGTTTATCCGCGAGAATTTCGGTATGTACTATACACAGGACGAAAGCTACTATCTGCTGGATGCAGAAGAAGATGCAGTTGTTTATTTAGGTGTAAAGAATGGGGTAGACCGTGAGGCTATGATAGAGGATTTACGCAGAGCGCAGCGTGGTGAAATCGTATTCGATGCCGAAAAGTACGTAAACAAGATACCGGCCAAAAAGCATGACCATTTCTTGATACCTGGAGGAACAATCCATTGTTCAGGTTCAAACAGTATGGTACTTGAAATCAGTTCAACTCCCAATCTGTTTACTTTCAAACTTTGGGACTGGCAGCGTTTGGGACTTGACGGAAAACCTCGTCCAATAAATGTAGAACGTGGAAAACATGTCATCAATTGGAATAGAAATACGGATTATGTATATGAAAAACTTCGTAACCATGTGACCTTGATAGGTGAAGGTGAAGGTTGGATGGAAGAACGTACCGGTTTGCATGAAAATGAGTTTATTGAAACCCGTCGTCACCGCTTCTCTGTTCCCGTATTGCACCATACTAACAATAGTGTGAATGTGTTCAATCTATTGGAAGGAGAGGAGGCTATTGTAGAAAGTCCTACTCATTCATTCGAGCCATTTGTAGTACATTATGCTGAAACCTTTATTATTCCGGCTTGTGTAGGTGAATATACTATCCGTCCTTATGGTTTGTCAGAAGGTAAGGAGTGTGTGACAGTGAAAGCTTATGTACGCTTCTGATAGTAGAAAAACAGAGTAATAAACCTTTAAAGAAGCCTTAAAAATATGTACGAAAATGACAAACGAATAGTATTGACCCTTGATGCAGGAGGAACTAATTTTGTTTTTTCTGCCATCAGGGGCAATATTCAGATTGTTTCGCCAGTTTGTATGCCTTCTTGCTCGGACAATCTGGATAGATGCCTAGCCACTTTAGTGGCTGGTTTTGATGCCGTAATTAAAAGCTTGGATACACCTCCTGTTGCAATCAGCTTTGCCTTCCCAGGTCCGGCAGATTATAAAAATGGAGTGATAGGTGGAAACTTGCCTAACTTCCCTTCTTTTCGTCAGGGAGTAGCTCTTGGCCCATTTTTGCAACATCATTATGGCATTCCTGTTTATATAGAAAATGATGGAAATCTGTTTGCTTATGGTGAGGCTTTATCTGGAGCTCTTCCTATGGTAAATAGAGAATTGGAGGCAATGGGGCATAACCGGAAATATAAAAATTTACTGGGAATAACGTTAGGTACTGGCTTTGGAGCTGGGGTTGTAATAGATAACAGATTGTTGACAGGAGATAATGGCTGTGGAGGGGACGTTTGGCTGATGCGTAACAAGAAGTATCCTTCAATGCTTGCAGAAGAAAGTGTCAGTATTCGTGCCGTTAAAAGAGTGTATCGTGAATTGTCAGGAGTACAGGATGCCGATCTGACTCCTAAAGATATCTATGAAATTGCTGAAGGTATAAAGGAAGGTGATAAGAAGGCTGCAATAGCTAGTTTTCAGGAATTAGGAGAAATGGCTGGAAGTGCAATTGCATCTGCACTGAATATTGTAGATGGGTTAGTAGTGATAGGTGGTGGACTAGCTGGTGCTTCTCACTATATATTACCGGCTTTAGTAAATGAACTGCGCGCTACATTATCAATGTTTTCAGGAGAGCAATTCCCATGTTTGCAGATGGAAGTTTATAACTGGGAAGATGAAATGGACAGAAAGAAGTTTCTGGATTATCAACATCGTGAGGTCTTGATTCCCGGAACGTCAATTAAAGTACCCTATAATAATACGAAACGCATTGCAGTGATGTGTAGCCGTGAAGGAGCAAGCTGCTCTATCATGCGAGGTGCTTATGCATATGCGTTATCACAGTTAGAAGTTTAGTTTTCTTTAGGTAACAAGTTTTCAATAGGTATATCTTAATTGGTCTATTAAAATTATTAACTTTTAAATTTTAATTAATTTATGAAACATGTAATAATGTGTTTTGTAGCTAGTTTGTTGCTTTCGTTGGTTTCCATACCAATGCTGGCACAACAACAGTCACGACTCATATCTGGTATTGTTAAAGATGAGTCAGGTGAGCCAATGATTGGTGCTAGTGTATTAGACGTTTCCACTAAACAAGGTACTATTGCTGATATAGACGGTAAATTTACTTTGGAAGTGACTTCTTCTTCTAAACTGCAAATATCATTTGTTGGATATAAAGACCAGATTATTTCTGGAAAAGATTTGAAAAAAGATATGATAATTGTTTTAAAATCTAATACAGAAATGATTGATGAACTGGTAGTTGTAGGATATGGTACACAGAAAAAAGTAAATCTTACAGGAGCTGTTGCTTCTGTTTCAACATCTGATATTCAAGGAAAACCTGTTACGAATATTGTTGAAGCTTTGCAAGGAACAACTTCCGGATTAGTAATTCAGCAGTCTAACTCAGCTCCAGGTGCACGTCCTAGTATTAATATTCGTGGATTAAATACGATGAATAATAATGACCCGATGGTTCTGATTGATGGAATTATTGGTGATATTCAAAATGTAAATCCTTCAGATATTGAAAATATTTCAGTATTAAAAGATGCTTCATCTACAGCTATCTATGGTTCTCGTGCGTCAAATGGTGTTATTTTGATAACAACTAAAAAAGGTTCTGCACAAAAAAATGAAGTAACTTATGAAATGCAGTATGGATGGCAGTCTCCTACTTGTTTACCGAAAGTCGTTGATTCATGGGTATATGCAGAAATGCGAAATGAAGCATTGGTAAATTCTGGACAGCCTGCGGCTTTTACTCCAGAGCAGATTGCATATTATCGTAACGGTGGTCCTAATTGTAAATGGATTGAAGAACTTTATAAGAAAAATTCTCCTCAACAAAGCCACAATTTATCTTTTTCAGGTGGCAATGATAAAACAACTTTTTTGGTTTCATTAGGGTATATGGATCAAAATAGTATGTTTAAAGGACCGGATTATGGTCAACAAAGATATAATGGACGTTTAAATTTGAGTCATAAAGTTTCAGAGCGTTTTAATTTCAGCACAACCGTTGCATATGCTCGTAATGAAGTTAAAGATCATGCTTATTGGACAGAATGGATTATAGAGCAAGCAACTCGTATGCCTTCTATTTATCCGATTAAAGATGAAAATGGAGCATATACTTATCCTAGTGGTAGTAATTCGAATGCTTTAGCCAGACTGGAACAAGGAGGTTATCGTCAGAACTCTAATGATGATGTATCTGCAACACTTAATGCTGAGTTGAAGATTTGGGATGGACTAAAATTGAAAGGAATGATTGGTGGGCAGTTGTATAACAATCGTACTCATGAAAATAGAAAAGCAATTGAAGCTCCTGCTTCTGGTGATACAGAAAATCGTATGACAGAACAGTTTGCTCGTTCATTGAATCTTACAACTAACGTGATGTTGACTTATGATAAGTCGTTTGGTAAGCATACGGTAGGTGCAATGGTCGGATATTCTTATGAAGGAGGTAGTGACAAAGGATATGATACATATCGTGTGACAGAAACATCTGATTTTGATATAATGGTTGGTACTCAGACTTCTAATGTTGGAAATTCAGGAAGCGGAAGTGACTGGTCTATTTATTCGGAATTTGCACGTCTCAATTATAATTATGATGAGAAGTATTTATTTGAAGCAAATTTACGTAATGATGCTTCTTCAAAATTTGCAAAGGGTAATCGTTCAGCTCTTTTCCCCTCGTTCTCTTTGGGATGGAGAGTTTCAGAAGAAAGATTTTTCGAGAAACTAAAAGAACATGTTTCTTCTTTAAAGTTAAGAACTTCATGGGGATTAGTTGGAAATAACAGAATTGATAACTATCAATATTTATCATCTGTAACAGTTTCTCCTAAATATAATTTTGGAAATACAATAGTAAACGGGGCCTCGTTTGCAGCTGTTAATACCGATATAAAATGGGAAACAACTGCAATGTTCGATTTGGGTATAGATGTTGGATTCCTTAATAATTCATTGAATATTACAGCTGATTTCTTTAATAATGTAACTCGTGACATTCTAATAGGTTTACCCGTTCCAGGTATGTTTGGTGGAGGTAGCCCTGTCCAGAATGCTGGAAAAGTGAGAAATCGCGGTTGGGAATTAAATATGAATTACCGATTCAAGACTGGGCAGGTAGAACATTTTGTTTCAGGAAATGTTTCTGATGCTGCTAATGAGGTAATAGATACTCGTGGTGTTGAATGGATTAATGGGGCCGATGTTAATACAATTATCAAAGAAGGATATCCTATTAATTCTTATTATGCTTATAGAGTTAACGGTATATTCCAAAATGATGAAGAGGTTGCACAGGGACCTTGGTTGGATGGGATAACTCCAAAACCTGGAGATCTGCGTTATGTTGATAAAAATAACGACGGCTTGGTGAAAGAAAGTGACGACCGTTTTATACTTGGAGATAATTTCCCTCATTATACTTATGGATTTAGTTATGGATTTACTTGGAAAGGTTTCGATTTTTCAATGTTTTGGCAAGGTGTAGGTCGACGCAATGTTTGGTTACGTGGTGAATCTGTAGAAGCTTTTCATAATAATAATGAAGGACCAGTTTTTGACTTTCATTTAGATCGCTGGACTCCGAATAATCCGGATGCTTCTTATCCACGTTTAACTGTAGGTGCAGAGTCTGCTAACAATGCTGCTAAATCTAATTTCTGGATTCAAGATGGCTCTTATTTACGATTGAAAAATGCTCAGATTGGTTATACTTTCCCGCAAAAATGGATGAGAAAAGTATATGTGAAAAATTTAAGAATTTATCTGAGTGGTCAGAATTTATTTACATTAAGTCATATAAAAGGCGGATGGGATCCTGAAACTACTGATGGTGGAGGACGTATTTATCCTGTTTCTCGCGTAATATCTATGGGATTAAACATTAAATTTTAATAAGCTATGAGAACATTTAGTATGATGAAATATATAGTAGGAGGAATACTTCTTAATTCTGTTGTAGCATGTGTTCCTCTTGACACAGAACCATACGACAGAGAAACTGATTTAAGTTTTTGGGAAAAAGAGGGTTCTGCTTTATATGCATTAAACGCATGTTATCCTACCTTGTATAGTGCGGAGGAGGTATTGTATGCCGATGCTATGACAGATAATGCATATACAAAAGTACAAACAGGGTTTAATCAGTCTATAGGAAATGGTAGCTATTCTACTGCTTATCCTTATGTAGAATCTGTCTGGGATAGTCGTTATGCAGGAATCCGTGTATGTAATCAATTACTGAACAATATTGATAAAGTTCCTGGATTGAGTGAGGAACTTCGGAACAGATATTGTGCTGAAGCTATGGTAATTCGGGCTTTTCATTATTTTGAGTTGTATTCTCGTTTTGGTGATGTACCCTATTTTACTAATGTTATAACAATTGAAGAATCTCAACAGCTTCCTAGAACCAGTAAAACTGAAATTATAGCAAATATTTTAGGAGAACTAGATCAGATTATCGATAATGATTATTTACCGGCTTCTTATAGTTCTAGCGAAGATAAAGGACGTATTACCAAATGGGCTGCTATGGCTTTAAAAGCACGTATATTACTTTTCGAAGGCCGTTGGGAAGAACTTAAGAATGTAACTTCTACTATAATGACTCAAGGTGGTTTTAACTTGTTTAATAGCTATAGTGGTTTGTTTGAAGTTGCTAATGAAAATAATGAAGAGGTAATTTTAGATCTGCAATATCTGTCGCCGGACCGTGAGCATCAAACTCAATATCAGTTCTTGCCTCCGACTTTAAAAGGCTATGCTCAACTTGCTCCTTTAAATGAACTTGTACAGTCATATATAACAGACAATGGCAAGGCTATAGATGAAGCTGGTGCTAATTATGATCCAGCTAAACCTTTTGAACATCGTGACCCACGTTTGGCTGCTACAATCTGCTATACGGGAAATAGTTATATTTTGCCAGATGGAACGACACAAGTTATCAATTGTGACAAGGGAAGCAATCCAGATGGTTACGGATTTAGTTCTAATTGTTCACCAACTGGGTATTATATAAAGAAGTACTGGGATAGAACGTACAGAGATAATTTGTATTCGGGATTGAATATTATTTTGATTCGTTATGCTGATGTTTTACTTATGAATGCTGAAGCTTTAGTCGAATTAGGTGAATTCTCCGAAACAGACTGGAATAAAACAATTCGTCCGCTTCGTGTGAGAGCTGGATTTACAGATGAACAGGCTCTGAAATTTCCAGGAGCATCTGCAGATTTGAGAGAAATAATCAGACGGGAGCGTCGCTCTGAGCTTGCATTAGAGGGCTTGCGTTTGAAAGATATCGTACGTTGGCGTATAGCAGATAAGGTAATGAACGGCTATTGTCACGGTATTTATACCGGTGATGCAGTTGGTACAGATGATGGGTATGTAAGGGTTGAAAATAGAGTTTTCGATGCAGATAAGCACTATTTGTGGCCTATACCTCAGAGTGAAAGAGATTTAAATCATAATTTGACACAAAATCCTAATTGGTGATAAATATGAAAACGATATATATTTTTTTTATTGTCAATATTGTTTTTGACTGGATGTTCTGAAGATTATAAGCTCGATGAAAGTTTTACTTTGCCTACAGAACTGTCTGGACCAGAAGAGGTTGCTATTGATTTACAATCTTCTGAAAATATCGTGTTAACATGGAATGGAGGTGCTAATGATGGCGGAGTTTTATTATATTCTGTGCTGTTTGATAAAGGAGATGGGAACTTCTCTGAACCCATATATACTTCTCAAAGTGATTTTGGTGCTACCCGCCAGCTTACATTAACTCATGTTATATTGAATAAAATTGCTCGCGAAGCTGGATTGAAGACTGCTGAAACAGGTAAAGTGAAATGGACAGTGGAAGCTTCTCGTGGAGGAGTAGTCAGACGTTCACAAGAATGTGGAGAAATACTGATAACACGTCCGGCAGAAGAAATCCCAGAACAATTATATCTGTTGGGGTCAGCTACAGAAAACCAGGGAACAGCTCCTGTTCCTTTCCGTAAAGAGAGTGATGGTATTTTTGTTATCTATACGAAGCTGAGCTCTGGAAATATTTATTTTACTGATGCTTTAGAGGATGGTGTAAACTATACAGTTGACAGTTCTGGAAGATTAATAGAAGGCGATGAGGCCTATAACGTTGAAGCGGAAGAAAATGTTGTTAGATTAACACTGAATTTTAATGCTAAAACTATTTCTAAAGATATTATCTCGGGAGTGAGAATGATCTGGGGAGCAACTTTTGACGTAATAGCAGATATGCAGTATGTTGGTAATGGATCCTTTAAGAAAGAAAATGTCAATATCAAATTTGTAGATCCTAATGATCCTACTACAAATCCTCCTTCTTGGCTTACATGGGTTGAAGAACGTTACTATTTTATATCAACAATAAATGGTGCCGATGTTTGTTGGGGAAGAGGAGATAATGTCTCGGCTGAACAACCTGGTGAGAGTGAACCTGCAACTTTCTATGAATTACATGAGTTTGCATGGAGCCAGTGGGATCATCTGTGGAAAATGAGTCATTCTTTGAATAAGAAAACTTGTACTGTAACGATTGAAACAAATGCAAATAATATGATGATTCATTCGTTCTCTGATGTGAAATAATAGATAAAATACGATTATATATCTCGGAGGATTACATAAATCCTTCGAGATATAAAAATAAATTATAGTAGATAAGTATATGAAAAGATTTATATATGTAAGTGCTTTGGCACTCTCTTTATTTTGCTCCTGTGAAACAGGTGTTGAAGAGTGGAATCCTACAGGTCCTCAAACGCCTCCTCCTTCTCAAGAAGTTGTAGATTATGCAGCAAGAGGATATGAAGTTTTTGAGTTGGTCCAAGAATATTATAAGACAGGTAATTTGTATCGTGAGAATTTCCCGGTACAGTCAGGAGATGGTACTTATTCTTTTTTGTGGCCTTATAATTGTTTGACTACCGGAGCTGCATTTCTTACTGACTTGGAATATGATGTTGATTATAAGACATTGATAGATGGCTTGTCATATTATTGGATGGAAAGCAATGGACAACATCAGGTGGCTGGATATGGTTCTAGCACTGATGGAACGGCAGGAAGGGCGGATAGATTTTACGATGATAACTCCATTGTAGGAATTAGTCTGTTGGAGGCTTATGAACGTTTAAATGATGAGGCCTATCTTAATCGTGCTGGACAAATTGTAGATTTCCTGAAATCAGGGAAAGATGATATTTTCGGAGGAGGCATATGGTGGAATGAATCTTTGAAAAATGTAGCAGGAAATGAAAGTTCTAATAAACCTGCTTGTGCAAATGGTTATGCTGTGCAGTTTCTTTTAAAGTATTATGAAGTTTGTCCTCAAGAACGCAAAGAAGAAGTATTAGCTTTTGCTAAAGAACTTTATGAGTGGATAAAAACGAACTTGAGGGATAATACGGATAACTGTTATTGGAATAGTAAAGATGCTTCAGGTACAATCAATAAGACTAAATGGACGTATAATGTAGGTGTTATGATTCAGAATGGTGTATGCTTATACAAGATTACAAATGATGAAAATTATCTGAATGAGGCAAAAGCATCGGCTCAAGGGGCATATGGCGTATTTGTTCGTTCGGTGAATGGTATAGGATTAGCGTATCCAGATCATGATCCGTGGTTTAATACAAAATTATTAAGAGCCTATATTGATATTGCACCTTATGATCCGAATGTAAAACAGTATATAGATGTATATGCTAATTATATCAATTATGCATATGAACACGCACGTACTCAGGAAGGCTTCTTTTATGAGGACTGGACTGGTAAAGATCCTAAAAGAGCATCTCAGTTATTGATGCAGGATGCTGTAATTGAATCTTATGCAGTATTAGCTTTATATTATAATAGTCAGTTATGAGAATAATGAGATATCCTATTTTTTTTGTGTCTGTATTATTTCTTTTGTCTGCATGTAATAAGAAACAAACAAAAGAAACGCCTTATATGGATAGGGCTGAAGAATTATTTCAAAATGTATGGAGTAAGTATCGAGTACCTCAATATGGACTTTTTGCTGAGCATTATCCCAATACTTATAAACCGGATTTGACATATTTTCAAGATTCTACTCATAAGGCGCAAGAAACTTCTTATTTATGGCCGATGAGTGGAATATTCTCTGCTGTCAATCTTTTAGCAGAATATAATCCTGAAAGGTATGCCAGTTATCAGGACTCTATGGTTATGGCTGTAGAAAAATATTATGATGATAAACGTATTCCAGCTGGATATCAAGCCTATCCTGTCCAGTTTAAAAAGGTCGACCGTTATTATGATGATAATGGGTTGGTTGGAATAGATTATATAGATGCTTATTTTTCTTCAGGAAATTCTGCCTATTTGGATAAAGCGAAGGAAGTAATGTCTTTTATCATGAGTGGCTGGTGGAATGACTGGGGAGGAGCTGTTTCATGGTTGGAAGGACATAAAGACCAAAAGCCTGCTTGTTCTAATGGAAAAGCGACAGTTCTTTCATTAAAGTTGTATGAAGCTACAAAAGATACGATGTATTTGGAGCAAGGAAAGCGCTTTTATAACTGGATGCTGGAACATTTGGAGGATGATTCTTTACATATTATCTGGAATTCATTGTTGACGGAAAAAGGTGAAGTACAAAAACATGCTTATACTTATAATACCGGAACGATGATTCAATCAGCAGTTCGTTTGTATAAGGCAACTGGTGATAAACGTTATTTGAATGATGCTGAGAGATTGGCAAAAGGTAGTTTTGCTTTCTATGTAAAGTATATGGATAATGGAGTTCCTTATATAAAGGATTTACCTTGGTTTGTTGTTGTGCTATTCCGTGGGTATCAGGAGTTATATGAGGTGAACGGCAATTCGAAATATATTGATGCTATTATTGAATCTGCCGATTGGGCATGGAAGCATGCTCGTGATAAAGCAGGATTAATATATAATGACTGGACAGGAAATTCTCAAGAGTATGATAAACCTAAATGGTTATTGGATGAATCATGTATGGTCGAACTTTATACTCGCATTGCTTTAATCAAAGGTGAAATAAAAAAATAATGATATGAATATTTTAAAAAAATTATGTATTGGAATAGGAGTTTTGTGTCTGGCATCTTGTGCTTCGCGTACTCCTGTTGCTCAGGAAATGGAATTAACGCAGCATGTGCATCCTAATATAGGGACAGTACATAGTCGCTGGTTCTTTTATACTCCGGCTGCCGTTCCTTTTGGAATGGCTAAATTGGGGGCTTCTACTAATGGTACATATGGTAATGAACAGGGATGGGAAGCTGTTGGATATGATGAAACTCATACATCGATTGAT
Source organism: Phocaeicola coprocola DSM 17136 (assembly GCF_000154845.1). GTDB lineage: Bacteria > Bacteroidota > Bacteroidia > Bacteroidales > Bacteroidaceae > Phocaeicola > Phocaeicola coprocola. Next base: position 24,984 of record NZ_DS981474.1, read on the forward strand.
GGATTTCCTTGTATGCATGAATTTCAGATTGGAGGTATACTGTTAATGCCTACAGTTGGTACAGTGAAGAACATTCCGGGTAAACTGGAAACACCTGATGAGGGGTATCGTTCACGTTTTGATAAGAAGGATGAATATGCAACGCCCGGATACTATTCTGTTTTATTGAAAGACTATCAAGTAAAGGTAGAACTTACAGCAACAGAGAGGGTTGGTTTTCAAAGGTATACATTCCCTAAGTCTGACAGTTCACATGTGATAATGGATATTGGAAACAGATTAGGAGAAAGTGGAAATGTACGAGATGCTTATATTAAGCAGGTTGATGAATCTACTATAGAAGGATATGTTGTAACAGAACCGGAATATGTGAAAAAGTATCAGGCAGGTGCAACTGTGCCTATGTATTTTTATGCAAAGCTGAGTCAATCTCCCAATTCTGTAAATGTTTTATTCAGAGGTAAAGATCTTATGGAAAAAACAGAGATAAAGGGTGCAGGAGCTATGATGGTATTAAATTATGATACTTCTAAAGATCAGGTCATAGATCTTAAAATAGGACTATCTTATACATCCATAGAAAATGCTAAGCTAAATTTGGAAAAGGAGGCTGAGAATCTGAGTTTTGACGAGGCAAAAGCTTTAGCTAAGGAAAAATGGAATGATGCATTAAATCGTATTGTCGTTTCTGGCGGTACTGAGGAAAGCCGAATTAAATTTTATACAGGATTATATCATGCGTTGCTGGGACGAGGCTTAGCTAGTGATGTCAATGGAGCTTATCCTAAAAATGATGGATCAATCGGACAGATTAAGCTCAAACAAGATGGTACCCCTGAGTACAATCATTATAACACTGATGCTATTTGGGGAGGATATTGGAATCTGACAAATCTTTGGGCTATTGCTTACCCGGAATATTATAATGATTGGGTACAAAGTCAGGTTATAATGTACAAAGATGCAGGATGGTTAGGTGATGGTATTGCTGCAAGTAAATATGTGTCAGGAGTAGGAACTAATATGGTTAGTATAGCTCTGGCGGGTGCTTATAACAGCGGCATTCGTGACTTTGATGTAGAAACGGCTTATCAGGCGGCATTGAAAAATGAACTGGAATGGAAAGGGCGTATTGAAGGTGCTGGAAAGATGGATGTCAGACAATTTGTTGAAAGAGGATATGTTCCTTATAATAACGATGTTTTCTTTGGAACTCATGACAAAGGCTCCTCTTTTTCTGTTTCGCATACATTAGAGTATAGTTTCAGTGCTTATGCTGTTGCTCAATGGGCTAAAGTATTAGGAAAACAAGATGATTATAAACGTTTAATGGAGCTGTCTACTGGGTGGGCAAAATTATTTGATGATGAATCTAAGGTTGTGCGTCCCCGTGTAGAAAGCGGTGAATTTATTGATAATTTTAATCCATTGGAACCTTGGAGAGGCTTTCAGGAAGGAAATGCTGTCCAATATACTTTTTTCGTTCCTCAAGATCCAGAGGGTTTGATTCAGCGTGTTGGAAATGATTTGTTTAATAATCGTTTGGATTCAATATTTACAGAAGCCCGTAAATCTATATTTGGAGGTGGAAAAGTGACTTATGCTTTTTCTGGCTTACAGAGTCCTTATAATCATGGTAATCAGCCAAATCTTCATATTTCATGGCTTTTCAATTTCTCTGGAAAACCTTATCTTACCCAAAAATGGACGCGTTTGATATGTGATGAGTTTTATGGAGTTACAGGTGAACATGGTTATGGATATGGACAAGATGAGGATCAAGGACAGCTTGGTGCATGGTATGTATTAGCTGGTATGGGGTTATTTGATGTTCAAGGAGGTGTCTGTGATAAGCCAACTTTCCAAATAGGAAGTCCATTATTTGATAAAGTTGAAATTAAATTAAATCCTCAATATGCAAAAGGTAAATCTTTTGTTATAGAAGTAGAGAATAATACTCCCGATGCTTATTACATTCAATCTGCCGAGTTTAATGGAAAACCATTAAATGATTGTTGGATATATCGTGAGGATTTCTTTAAAGGGGGAACTCTGAAATTAAAAATGGGAAATACGCCAAATGTTGAATGGGGAAAGGATGTACTTCCATATTATGGGAAATAAATATTTTATTATTTGTTGTTTGCATGGCTAATTTATTCATAATTAGCCATGCAAGCTGATTAATTTACTTATGAAAAACAGTTCTATAATAAAAGTAATTCCAGTACTTGCTGCCTTTTTTGTTATGGGCTTTTGTGATATAGTCGGTATTTCTTCCGATTATATGCAGACAAGTTTTGGTTGGTCGTCTACGATGACAGGATTCGTTCCGTCGATGGTGTTTATCTGGTTTCTTTTTCTAGGAATACCTGTTGGGAATAAGATGAATAAATGGGGGCGAAAAAATACCGTACTCATTAGTATGCTGGTGACAATTGTCGGTATGTTTTTGCCGTTGATTGTTTATAGTAGTGTAACTTGTATCATTGCTTATATCTTGTTAGGCATAGGAAATGCCATATTGCAGATTTCTCTTAATCCATTGCTGAATAATGTGATACGGGATCAGCGTATGCTTACAAGCAGTTTGACTGCCGGGCAGGTTATTAAGGCTATTTCTTCTTTGGTTGGTCCGGAAATTGTATTATTTGCTACATTACGTTTTGGCTCTGAACATTGGTATTATTGCTTCCCAATATTGGGGGTGATAACTTTGTTTTTTGCACTTTGGTTGATGTTCACACCTATAAAGCGGGAACAGAGTGTTTCGGAAACCATTTCAATGGCTGATTCGTTTTCCTTATTGAAGGATAAAATCATTTTGATTTTGTTTTTAGGAATCTTTTTCATTGTCGGAGTTGATGTTGCCACCAATTATATTAGTTCAAAACTTATGGCAGTTCGTTACGATTGGAGCGCCGAACAAGTCAAGTTTGCTCCTCAAGTTTATTTCTTGAGTAGAACAATTGGAGCATTACTTGGAACATTTTTGTTGGCAAGAATATCAGGAATACGTTATTTCCGCGTAAATATTATTGCATGTGCAGCTTCATTATTGCTTTTGATGTTTGTTGATGGTGCTACACTGAATTTATTATGTATTGGTGGAATCGGATTTTTTGCCTCTTCTGTTTTCTCTATCATTTATTCCTTGGCTTTTCAAGAATGTCCTTCAAAGATGAATCAGATTTCCGGTCTGATGATAACTGCCGTTGCCGGTGGTGGGGTTGTAACTCCTATTTTAGGATTTGCAATTGATTTGGGAGGAATTACGGCAGGATTATTCGTTGTCTTGCTGTGTGTTGCATACTTGATGTATTGTGCTTTTGGGATAAAGGTAAAAAAGGTTAGTTAATTAAATTTTTGCCATATAGGCAAAATGGGATGAAGATTAAGGCTCTGATATTTTTTATATTGGAGCCTTTTTTTATTGTTGTTTATGAAGGGAAATATCTTCTCCCTTCTAAGTTTTCAAGAGAACCTCATCATGTTTATTTATAGAGTTCCGGTTTAGAGCGCCACGAGATTCTTAAATAGCATGTTCATCGGACATGAATGGTATATTTTTACGTGAAGAAACAGTGCCGCTTTGTGTATTTCCGTCATTGCTGATAATCAGCCTGTTCATTACCCTGAAAAAAATATGCTGTAATTTTAAAAAAAGAAGGTGTATTTTAGGTGAAAACATGCCGTTGTTTTAATGAAGAGAAGGCGTTGTTTTTCCATTGTGCCGCTTTTTGCGGATAATGCGGTGTGTTTTCCTTCGCGCACATGCGCCCGCCCGCGCAATAAATATTATTGTGCATGTTTTCCTCCTCCTTCTGCGTCCGGTAAAAAAATATGCCGCGTAACATAGCTGTTTTCCAGTGTCTTACGAAAAAACTTTCAGGAAAAGTCAAAAAAAAGTCGTGTAAAAGTTGGAGTTTGAAAAAAAGTGCGTAATTTTGCACCCGCTTTCGAGAGAGAAACGCGCTGAAGCATTGACAGAGTGAACGTGAGGTTTCCGGTTTTTCGGTTGTTGCCTTGTATCTTACCTTAGCGGTGCTAAGGGAGCGAGAAGGGCTTGCGGTTCCGGTTTCTGACCGCTGGAAAATTTTTTCGAAAAAAACTTCGAAAAAATTTGGTGGTTAAGAAAAAACCTCTTACCTTTGCAAACGCTTTCGCTAACAAACGGAAGCTTAGAAATAAGAGATAGTTCTTTGAAAGACTTTAGATAAACAAACGAAATGTAGTACAAGCAGTAGTCATGTGATATATATATATAATGTGTATCCGTGATGAAGTGATAAAACCGTCAATCTGATTAAATAATCAAGAAATATTCGGTCACCTGAACAGAGATAAAGTACTCGCAAGAGTGAAAAGATATTTTACAATGAAGAGTTTGATCCTGGCTCAGGATGAACGCTAGCTACAGGCTTAACACATGCAAGTCGAGGGGCAGCATGAACTTAGCTTGCTAAGTTTGATGGCGACCGGCGCACGGGTGAGTAACACGTATCCAACCTTCCGTTTACTCAGGGATAGCCTTTCGAAAGAAAGATTAATACCTGATAGTATGGTGAGATTGCATGATAACACCATTAAAGATTTATTGGTAAACGATGGGGATGCGTTCCATTAGGTAGTAGGCGGGGTAACGGCCCACCTAGCCTGCGATGGATAGGGGTTCTGAGAGGAAGGTCCCCCACATTGGAACTGAGACACGGTCCAAACTCCTACGGGAGGCAGCAGTGAGGAATATTGGTCAATGGGCGAGAGCCTGAACCAGCCAAGTAGCGTGAAGGATGAAGGTCCTACGGATTGTAAACTTCTTTTATACGGGAATAAAGTTTCCTACGTGTAGGATTTTGTATGTACCGTATGAATAAGCATCGGCTAACTCCGTGCCAGCAGCCGCGGTAATACGGAGGATGCGAGCGTTATCCGGATTTATTGGGTTTAAAGGGAGCGCAGACGGGAGATTAAGTCAGTTGTGAAAGTTTGCGGCTCAACCGTAAAATTGCAGTTGATACTGGTTTCCTTGAGTGCAGTTGAGGCAGGCGGAATTCGTGTGTAGCGGTGAAATGCTTAGATATCACGAGACCCCGATTGCGAAGGCAGCTTGCTAACTGTACTGACGTTCATGCTCGAAGTGTGGGTATCAAACAGATTAGATACCTGTAGTCCACACGGTAACGATGATACTCGCTGTTGCGATTACTGTCAGCGCAGCGAGCATTAGTATCCCACCTGTAGC
>NZ_DS981473.1 GCF_000154845.1 Phocaeicola coprocola DSM 17136
TAGTTATGAAAAAAACTTTAACGATTCTGTTTATGTTATGTTGTGTCTTTGGAGTATTTGCTCAGAAAGATATAACTTATTGGAATAAAATGGCTAATGGTACTTCAGAAGCACTTATCAAACATTTTTGGGGAGCTAGTTTTGAGGGCTACGAAAAACGCTATTATTTTAATTATGGTAGCGATCTTTCTGATATGTCAACAAATAACTATTGGCCACAGGCACATGCAATGGATGTTCTGGTGGATGCGTATATGCGTACTGGTAAATCGTATTATAAAGAACTTTTTCCTTTGTGGTGGGAAGGTATGCCCAAATATAATTTTGCCGGAAAAATGAATCCCAAAGATCCTTGGTGGAATGTTTTTGTTGATGATATGGAATGGATCGTATTAGCACAAATAAGAATGTTTGAAAGTACAGGGGAGAAAAAATATATAGAGAAAGCGAGGCAAGTATATGATGATTGGATTTGGCCTACATGGGGACCGGAAGATGAAGCTCCCTGGTTTGGTGGAATTACTTGGAAGACGGATGTCGCAAAATCAAAGAATGCTTGCTCTAATGGACCGGCTGCATTAATTGCTGCTCGTCTTTACTCTTTTTACGATCAGGCTCAATTTAGCGATGGCAAGATTAAAAATGCCTACTTAAATGAAGCTATCAAAATTTATATTTGGGAGAAAAACTACTTATCCTTAATTCCGCAACATAATTGATAATTATTTTTATAAGTTCCTGAGCAACATTTTGTTGCCCAGGTTTTTGCCATGTCAGCGTTTTCACTTACCTTAGTGTTGCGAATCCAAAGACAAAGAAAACCGCAACAGGCATGGCAAAGGTAGCAATAAAATCCGAAAGACTCACTCCTTTTGGAGGCATATTTCCAATCATGGAGCAATTTACCTCCCTTCTCTCCTCTACAATTGACTCAACACTTGGGTTGAGATGCAAACTCTATGGTTATCAATACAGCGAAATCATCCGCTCCCTCCTATGCGTTTACTTCTGCGGCGGTTCTTGCGTTGAGGATGTCACCGCCCACTTAATGAGTCATCTTTCCCTTCACCCCACACTCCGCACCTGTAGCGCCGACACCATCCTTAGGGCAATAAACGAACTGACCCGGGAAAACATCTCATACACGTCTGATGCCGGAAAGTCCTATGATTTCAATACGGCAGACACACTCAACACATTGCTCCTGAATTGCCTGTTGTCCACAGGGCAGTTGAAAGAGGGCGGGGAGTATGACGTTGACTTTGACCACCAGTTCATTGAGGCGGAGAAGTACGATGCAAAGCCCACGTACAAGAAATTTCTTGGTTACAGGTCCGGTGTGGCCGTTATCGGCGACATGATTGTCGGCATAGAGAACAGCGACGGCAACACCAATGTACGCTTTCACCAGAAGGACACGCTAAAGAGGATTTTGGAGAGACTTGAAGAGAAGAAGCTGACAGTCAAACGCTTCAGGGCCGACTGCGGCTCATGCTCTGAAGACATTGTGGATGAGGTCAGGAAGCATTGCAGGACATTCTACATACGCGCCAACCGCTGCTGCTCGCTCTATGATGACATCTTCGCGCTCAGAGGGTGGAAGAAGGAAGAGATAAACGGCATCGTGTTTGAGTTGAACTCCATTCTCGTTGAGAAGTGGAAGGGCAAACCGTATCGCCTGGTAATCCAGAGACAGAGACGCATGGGCAGTGGACCGGACCTGTGGGAGGGGGAATATACATACCGCTGCATCCTGACCAACGATTACGAATCATCCATGAGGGACATCGTGGAGTTCTATAACATGCGCGGTGGCAAGGAACGCGTCTTTGATGACATGAACAATGGGTTTGGATGGGACAGACTGCCTAAATCCTTCATGGCGGAAAATACCGTGTTCCTGCTCCTGACGGCACTGATACGCAATTTCTACAAGGCCATCATGCAAAGGATTGAAGTGAAGAAGTTCGGGCTCAAGGAAACCAGCCGTATCAAGACGTTTGTCTTCAAATTCATTTCAGTACCTGCCAAGTGGATTAAGACCGCAAGGCAATGTGTGCTGAATATCTACACCGACAACCATGCATATGCAGAAGCCTTCAAAACTTCTTCCGGATGATTTACATCACTTGATGGCCACTGATTGCGTATTGCCTCAAGTCGCTTTATGGGGTAAGGGGATGGTATGCGCATTGAAACGGACGCGAGGACTTAATGGTTATCTTACGAATCAAAAGTCCATTTCTCTTTATGTAGGTAGCACTTCGGGAATGGAGTTGCGGATTTAAGGCTTATTTGATCGTAAAACAGGAGCTGTTTATGATAATATTAATGGAAAGGGTGAAATTCAGAGAAACTGGATATTTACTTATAACATTGGAACCTTTTTAGGAGCTGCCCATGAGCTTTATAAAATAACAGGTGATAAGCAGTATTTAGATGACGCAGTAAAGGCTGCCAATTTTGTTGTAGAACAATTATCACAAAATGAAGGTTTGTTGCCTGATGCTGTAAGTGGCGATGGAGGATTGTTTCATGGAATCTTTTTCCGTTATTTTGTTAAGCTGATCAATGATCACTCTGTAGATTATTCAGATAGAAAGAAGTTTCATGAGTATATCACTCGCTGTGCCACTGTAATGGCTACTCAAGGAATTAATCCCAACACCATGTTATATGGAGGGCGTTGGAGAAAGGCTCCTGCAGATAATGAAAAAGTAGGGCTAACTCCTCATTTAACAGGATGTATGTTGATGGAAGCGATGTGTGTCCTACAACCTTTATGATTTTCTTTAAAGTGGAATGTTTAGGCAGTATAGTTCATATTGCCTAAATGTTTGTTATACGAATACCTATAATTAGATGAAATCATGATATTTAATTTATCATTTAAATGAGTATTCATAATGATGTAAGCAATAGTAATATGGTAAATTTAAAGATAGTTGGAGTTTTAGGAATGTTATGTTTTACGGGATGGTTATCTGCCCATAACGTGAAAATGGAAAAGGAAGTAATAGTCGGTGATGGTATTGCTAAATTTGTTCCAAAAGGTTTCAATCTGAGTCAAATGCCTTCTTTTGCCTTAAAAGCAGAGCCTCAGGAAAAAGGTATGTTACCTTCAAATTGGCAGCTTTATCCTATAATGGAAAAGAAAAAAGGACATGCTAGTGCCTATTTGGACGTACCTCAAGGTACTAGTCTTTATGGTGGCGGTGAGGTTACAGGGCCGTTGTTGCGAAACGGACAAAGTATCAAATTGTGGAATACAGATTCAGGTGCATATAGTGTTGATAATGGAAAACGCTTGTATCAGTCACATCCTTGGGTAATGGGAGTTCGTCCGGATGGAACTTCTTTTGGAATTTTATTTGATACACCTTATAAAGCGAAACTGACAACTACCGATGAACGTATTAATTTCGAAACAGAAGGTGAACTATTTCGTATATTTGTAATAGACAGAGAGTCTCCGCAGGCGGTTATAAAAGGCTTGGCCGAACTTATCGGTACTATGCCTATGGTTCCACGGTGGGCTTTAGGATATCAGCAGTGCCGATTCTCTTATACACCAGCCAGTCGTGTAATTGAGGTTGCAGATACTTTCCGTATTAAGCGTATTCCTTGTGATGTGATATGGATGGATATTGATTATATGGATGGATATTGATTATATGGATGGTTATCGTATTTTTACATTTAATCCTCAGACATTTCCAGATCCAGCGGCTTTGAATAGAGATCTTCATATACGTGGATTTCATTCAGCATGGATGATAGACCCGGGGGCTAAAGTTGATTCTACTTATTTTGTCTATAAGTCGGGAACAGCAAATGATGTATGGGTTAAAACAGCACAAGGAAAGGAATTCCATGGAGATGCTTGGCCAGGTGCATGCGCTTTTCCTGATTTTACTCAGCCTAAAACAGTGCGTTGGTGGGCTGATTTATATAAGGACTTTTTGGATAAGGGAGTTGATGGAGTTTGGAATGATGTGAATGAACCTCAGATAAGTAATACTCCTACAGGAACTATGCCTGAAGATAACAAACATTTAGGAGGTGACAAGATTCCGGCTGGACCTCATTTGAAATATCATAATGTGTACGGTTATCTTATGGTTAAGGCATCTCGGGAGGGGATTATGAAAGCGCGTCCGCAAAATCGTCCTTTTATTTTAACGCGTTCAAATTTTTTGGGTGGACAACGATTTGCTGCTACTTGGACGGGAGATAATGCTTCCTGGGTAAGTCATATGACTATGTCTGTTCCCATGATTCTTACTTTAGGATTATCTGGTCAGCCATTTAGTGGGGCAGATGTTGGTGGCTTCTTGTTTAATCCTGATGCAGACTTGTTTGGTCGTTGGATGGCTTTAGGAGCTTTTTATCCTTTTTCTCGAGGGCATGCTTGTGCTGGTACTATTAATAAAGAGCCTTGGGCATTCGGACAAAAAGTAGAGGATGTATCACGTATGGCGTTAGAACGTCGTTATGTTTTGTTGCCTTATTATTATACGTTGCTTCATGAGGCCTCAGAAACTGGAATGCCTATTATGCGTCCTGTTTTTTTTGCAGATCCTAAGGATACTTTACTTCGTGCAGAAGAACAGGCATTTCTTATTGGAGAAAATTTACTGGTTGTCCCAGAATGGGCTCAGAATCCAGCTTTACCTAAAGGTATTTGGAGAAACCTGTCTTTGATTCCAGGTGATGATAAGGATTCATATCAGGCTAAATTAAAAATTCGTGGTGGCGCTATTATTCCGACAGGAAAAATTATACAGAATACGAATGAAAAATCGCTTGATCCATTGACTTTATTAGTTTGCTTGGATGAAAAAGGTGAAGCCCATGGTACTCTTTATTGGGATGAAGGGGATAATTGGTCGTTTAAAGATGGCAATTATAGCTTTCAGCATTTTACCGCTATTCGTACTGCTGATAATAAAGTGCAAGTTAAAATAACCCAAAAGAAAGGTAAGTATATCACAGAAAACAATGATATGGCTATTGTGAAGATTATTACAGATAAAGGCATATATCAAGCTAGTGGTAATTTAGTTGAAGGAATAGAAGTACAATTGTAATAACAAATAAAACAATTTTTATGAAAACTAGATTTTATTGCATACTTGTATTATTAGCATGTTCCATTACTCTTTATGCACAAGGTTATCAATGGGAAAAAGCTATTTCTTACCGTGAAGGGAAGCAAAATGCATATATGAAGCAAAAATGTTTGCTTGATGTATATTATCCGACTGATAAGAAGGATTTTCCCACCGTTGTTTGGTTTCATGGTGGAGGATTGACCGGCGGAGACCGTGAAATTCCACGTGAATTGCGTGAGCAAGGAATTGCTGTTGTGGGTGTGAGTTATCGCTTATGTGCCGGGAATAAAGATCCTAAGGCAATTAATGCTGATGTAACAACTGATGATGCGGTAGATGATGCAGCTGCAGCCACTGCATGGGTAGTAAAGAATATAGCCCGTTATGGAGGAAATCCTTCGAAAATATATTTAGCAGGACATTCTGCGGGAGGTTATTTAGTCAGTATGATTGGACTGGATAAAAGTCGGTTGGCTAAATATGGAGTAGATGCTGATAGCTTTGCTGCTCTTATTCCTTTTAGCGGACAAGCTATTACTCATTTCCAGAATAGACGTGATAGGGGAATTTCTGATTATCAGCCTTTAATTGATGAGCATGCTCCGTTATACTATGTACGTAAAGATTGTCCCCCTATCTTGCTGATATGTGGTGACCGTGAACGGGAGATGCTGGGACGTTATGAAGAAAATGCTTATATGTGGCGTATGCTTAAGATTATAGGTCATCCAGCTGCATATCTTTATGAACTACAGGGGTTTGACCATGGAACGATGTCACACCCTGCTCATTCTATATTATTAGAGTATATTCGTAACAGAGAAAAGGAAGTAGATAAATAGATTGGTAGGTATGGAGTGTCTCAATAGTTACATTACTCCATACCTATTGTATTATGTATTCTATAGAAGAATAAGGGAAAGATCAAAATAGTTTGATTCACTAATCTTTTTCACATGATAAATTGCAGATAAATGATTACTGAAAGATAAAAAACTGAAGTGGATGATCTGAATTAATTTTATTTGATATGAATGCAAATATTATATATCTCTTTCAATGCAATTTGTTATTTTCTATACCTTTGTACCTGAATATTGATTAAAAAATATACTATGATAAATGCTGTTATGAAATTTATAGGAGGATTGTTTTTTTTTCTGGTATGTGTAATAAATTCATTATCAGCTTATAATTTAAGGCAGGTTACTAATTCAGAAGGTCTTACCAGTAGTGCTGTACTTTCTTTACTGCAAGATAGTAATGGCTTTTTATGGATGGGGACTTGTGATGGAGTGAATATATATGATGGCACAAAAGCATATAGTTGGAATGGTTGGGGGCAATTGAACTTATCTGGGTACATCATAGAAGAAATATTAGAAACTCATGATGGAGTAATTTGGGTACAGACAAACTATGGTTTGAGTAAAGTTGATAAAGAAAAACGCCTTGTTGTTGATTATCCCCAGTTTAAGGGTAGTTATATGATGGTCAAGAATGAACTAGGGAATCTGTTCTTCTTCTCAAGTAGTAATTTGTTATACGCTTTTAATGAAAAAAAACAAGAGTTTTATAGACTTCCTATAGGAACTTTGGATAGGGAAGATATTGTTAATCTTTATGTGAATGAACATTATCTAATTATTTTCCTAAAAAACGAGATTATATATTATCAAATGAAACATTCTCCGGAAGGAGAATATACCCTCTCTACAATAAACACTAGTGAAAAAACAGAGGTACGTTATGGCTTTGGAGATAAAAATCAGGTTTATTGGTTAGATAAAGATTATAATTTATTTGGATATAGTTTGGATAAGCCTGTAAAAAAGCTTATTTGTAACTGGAAAGAGGCATTGGATGGAAGAGGAACCATTGTAGATATACTTCGTGATGGAACATCTTTTTTTGTTGCATTTCAAACAAATGGTTTATTGAAGATTTCTTTGCAGGCAAATGATAAGTATACGGTAGATGATTTAGGCATAAAGTCTGGAGTATTTCGGATCTTAAAAGATCGTTTTCAAGATATTGTGTGGATTGCGACAGACGGTCAAGGCGTATATATTTATTCTGAGGGGAAGTATTCAATTTCATCGGTAACCTATCAAGATCTAAATCAAAGTATAGGTAAGCCGGTTCGGTCTATTTTTTGGGATAATGAAGGTACATTATGGTTAGGTACTAAAGGGGAGGGAATTCTTAAAATTTATGATTTTTCTCCTCTGAAGCATAATATGAACTATAGGACAGAACTGATAAATTCTCAAGAAGGTGGATTAATAAATAATTCTGTATATGCATTTGCAAAAAGTTGCAGACCTATGTTTTGGATAGGACATGATGCTGGTCTCAGTTATTATTCATATCGCGATAGAAAAATCAGGAGTGTTTATTCGCCAGAAAAGATCAATTACGTGCATGCCATATATGAAGAGAATGATTCGATTCTTTGGATAGCTACCGTTGGGACAGGAGTTATTCGTGCACGTATTGAAGACAGATCTGGCGTTCCATATATTCATTCTTTAAAACGCTATACCATTGATAGTGGAAATTTTTCTTCAAATTATTTCTTTACTCTATTTGCTGATAGTAGTCATGATAATATTTGGTTTGGTAATCGAGGATATGGACTCTTTCATATAGAAGGCGATAGTTTAGCTGCCATGCCTTTAAAAAATGAATATTCAAGTAGAGTTGTGAATGATATCTTTTCGATAATTCGTGACGAAGATATTTTCTGGCTTGGTACAGGAGCAGGACTGATTAAAAAGTTACATGATGAAGAAATGTATTTTAATCAGCAGGATGGATTTATTAATAGTACAATTCATTCAATGCTTCTAGACGAAAATAAAAGATTATGGATTGCAACCAATGGAGGACTTATCAGCTTTAATGTGCTGAATAATAAATTTCAGAATTATGGAAAAGGTAGTGGGCTGGAAATACTAGAATTTAGTGACGGAGCTTCATTCTGTCAAGACAATACCTTATTTTTTGGAGGTATTAATGGTTTTATTACTATAACTAATAACGAAATGTATGTTTCTGATAAGGCAGCTGTAAAACCTCCATTACGCTTTACAAACATTGATATTTTAGGTGAACAGGGTATGTGTGTTGATGTACAGAGTTGGGGAGATAAACCTTCTCTGTCATTAGAGTCTGATCAGAACAATTTTGCGATATCTTTTCTTGCGTTAGATTATGTAAATCCAACTAACTATAGTTATCAGTATCGTTTGAATGAGAAAACGGAATGGATAGATAATGGAACGAATAACAGTATCTCTTTTACTCAGATGAATTATGGAGATTATCTTCTTGAAGTTCGTTATAAGAATCAGACAACAGGGGAGTTTAGTCCTGTTTATTCTGTGCATATAACTATTGCTTCCCCCTGGTATTTAAGTACGTTAGCTGTTGTTATTTATGTTCTATTGCTTTTGTTGGCTGTGTTGTTGTGTATTCGCTGGTTTTTATTAAAGCAACAGCGTAAAAAGCTATTAGTGCTGGAAAAAATGGAGCAACAACATAAAGAAGATTTATATGAGGAAAAGCTACGTTTCTTTACTAATATAACTCATGAGTTTTCTACTCCGCTTACACTTATATATGGCCCTTGTGAGCGCTTGTTGAAATATGACCATTCGGAGTATGTACATAAATATGTCTCATTGATAAAAGCAAATGCAGAGAGGTTAAATGCTTTGATTCAGGAGATTATTGATTTTAGAAGACTGGACACAGGGCATCAGATTCAATGTATCCAACAGATAGATGTTTCAGCTTTATGTAATGATATTATTCATTCGTTTTCGGAGTTGGCAGAGCAAAACATGATTCAATTTGAAAATGTAGTGTCAGAAAATATTTTTTGGAATACCGACAGTAAAAGTTTGACGAAAATTTTGAATAATTTAATCTCGAATGCTTTTAAATATACCTCTGTAGGGGGACGTATTCGTGTAACGGTAGATGTAGTTGATAACCAAAGTTTGCGTATTAAGGTGTATAATACGGGAAAAGGTATTCGTCAGGAGGATATTCCTTTGATTTTTAACAGATATAAAGTGCTGGATGGTGTGGAAGCTTCTACTATAAAGGGAATGACTTCTCGAAATGGTTTAGGACTCGCTATTTGTCATAGCATGGTTGAGTTGCTAAAAGGAGAAATACAAATTCAGAGTGAATATGGCAGTTATGCTGAATTTATCGTTCTGCTTCCAATGTTGGAACTGACATCAGAAAAGGTAGATGTTAATGATAATGCTATGCTCAACATTAATAACGTTTTGCCAATAATGAAATCTGATCAGCTAGAACAAATTTCTGAAAACTCTACAGATCTGGCTTCATCAAAACATAAGATTCTAATAGTTGATGATAATACTGAAATGTTAATGTTGTTACAAGAAGCATTTTCTGACAAATTTAGGGTTGTTGTTGCACATGATGCTGAGCAAGCATTGAAGGAAGTAAAGAATGATATACCTATGTTGATTGTTACAGATGTGATGATGCCGGGTATAGACGGTTTTGAACTGACGAGAAGATTGAAGCAGAATAAGCATACTATGTCTGTACCTGTAGTTATATTATCAGCAAAAAATTCTAGTCAGGAAAAGATTGCAGGGCTGGATGCTGGAGCGGATGCTTATATAGGAAAACCTTTTAATATAGACTATCTGAAGGCTGTGGTTGAACGTTTAATAGAGAATCGTAGTAAGATGAAAGATTTTTATAATACTTCTGCTTGTGCGTATGATTTTTCTCATGGACATCTGGTTAAGGCTGAAGATAAGGAATTTCTATCGAAAATAACAGAATATATAGAGAAATATGTGGACTCAGAAAACCTTTCTTTGGAAGAGGTGGCTGAGTATATGCAAGTGAGTGTGCGAACTTTGTATCGTCGTTTTAAAGAAATGGATTTAGAATCTCCTAAAGATTACATAAAGGAATATCGAATAAATCTAGCTGCAAAACTATTACGGACAACTTCTCTGACTGTTCAAGAAATTATGTATAAAACGGGATTTGCTAATCGCTCTCATTTCTATAAAGAATTCTCTAAACATTTTCAGGTAACTCCTAAAGATTATCGGAATAAGTATAATAAGAAGGAAACTGAAGCTATATAATGTGTATATAACAAAAACAGTCCGAGATTTCAAATGAGATCTCGGACTGTTTTTGTTATAAAGAATGTTTATTATTTCTGTTCTTTATTTTGTTGAGGCTTACGTTCGCGTTTTGCGTGGTTACCTTCTCCCATTCCTTCTGGTTTAGGTAATAAGACCTTATGTGACAGTTTGAATTTTCCAGTTTTAGAATCAATATCCAGTAACTTAACTTCAATATCATCACCTTCTTTTAAGCCTGCTTCTTCGATAGTTTCCAGACGCTTCCAATCGATTTCTGAAATATGGAGTAATCCGTCTTTACCAGGAAGGAATTCTACAAATGCACCGTAAGGCATGATTGAACGAACTTTTCCTTGATATACTTCACCAATTTCAGGAACAGCAACGATACCTTTTATCAGACGCATTGCATCATCAATCATCTTTTTATTGTTTCCTGCAATTTCGATACGGCCAACACCATTAATTTCTTCAATTGTAATAGTTGCACCTGTCTCTTCCTGCATACCCTGGATAATCTTTCCACCCGGGCCGATTACAGCTCCAATGAATTCTTTAGGGATAATCATTGTTTCGATACGTGGAGCATTGGGTTTCAAGTCTTGTCTAGGCTTACCGATACATTCTGTCAATTTGTTCAGGATGTATTCACGACCTTCTTTAGCTTGTAACAATGCTTTTTCAAGAATATCGTATGTCAGTCCGTCACACTTAATATCCATTTGAGTTGCAGTAATACCATTTTTAGTACCTGTAACTTTGAAGTCCATATCTCCCAAGTGATCTTCATCACCTAAGATATCAGACAGAACGGCATATTTTTCTTCTCCGGCATTTTTGATCAATCCCATTGCAATACCTGATACCGGATTCTTAATAGGTACACCTGCGTCCATCAGTGCTAAAGTACCGGCACATACAGTTGCCATTGAAGAAGAACCGTTAGATTCCAGAATATCCGAAACAACACGTACGCAATATGGATAATCTGCTGGAATCTGACCTTTCAGAGCACGCCATGCCAAGTGACCGTGACCAATCTCACGACGTCCTACTCCACGTTGTGCTTTTGCTTCACCTGTAGAGAATGGAGGGAAATTATAATGCAATAAGAAACGTTCTTTATGCTGATCAAGTACATCATCCACAATCTTTTCATCAAGTTTGGTTCCCAATGTAACGGTACTCAAAGACTGTGTTTCTCCACGGGTAAAGATAGAAGAACCATGTGGATAAGGCAATGGGCCTACTTCGCACCAGATAGGACGAATTTCTGTTGTCTTACGACCGTCCAGACGTTTTCCTTCATCAAGGATGCAGCGACGCATAGCTTCTTTTTCTACGTCATGGTAGTAACGGTCTATCATTCCTGCTTTTTCTTCAAGCTCTTCTTCTGTAAACTGAGCTTTGAATTCTTCACAGATTGCATCAAATGCATCCTGACGTTCGTGTTTATTGCGGTTTCCTGATGCAGCTATTGCATAAGCTTTTTCATAACAAGCGTCATGAACGGCTTTGCGTAAGTCTTCATCATTTTCTTCGTGGCAATATTCACGTTTAACAGTAGAACCAACTTCTTCCATCAGTTCCATCTGTGCCTTACAGTGTATCTTGATTGCTTCGTGAGCAGCTTTTAGAGCTTCTAACAAATCTTGTTCGCTCACTTCGTTCATTTCACCTTCTACCATCATGATGTTTTCATAAGTGGCAGCTACCATCAGATCCATATCGGCTTTTTCAAGCTGTTCGAATGTAGGATTGATAACGAATTGACCGTCAATGCGTGCTACACGTACTTCTGAAATCGGACCGCCGAAAGGAATGTCGGATACGGTCAGTGCTGCAGAAGCAGCCAAACCTGCCAAAGCATCAGGCATATCTACACCGTCTGCTGAATACAAAATGATGTTTACGTAAACTTCTGCGTGGAAATTGTCGGGGAACAATGGACGCAAAGCGCGGTCTACCAAGCGGCAAGTCAGAATTTCATAATCAGAAGCTTTGCCTTCGCGTTTGGTAAAGCCACCCGGGAAACGTCCGAATGCTGAATATTTTTCTTTATACTCTACCTGGAGCGGCATAAAATCTGTACCGGGAACTGCATCTTTTGCTGCACAAACAGTAGCCAGCAACATGGTATTACCCATGCGTAGCATAACAGCACCATCTGCCTGTTTTGCCAGCTTTCCCGTTTCGAGTGTAATGGTTCTTCCATCACCTAGCTCGATCGTCTTAACAATAGGATTGATCATAAAAAATGTTTTAATATAAAAGTCTTCTTAAAGTTCGCGCAAAGATACAAATATTATTATACTAATCGGGTGTAAATGAGATAAAAGTTTAGTCTGTACGTATTTTTATATAATTCTTATTCCATTTTACATTTGAGGTTTATAATATCGGCACTTGGATCAGGCTAAAAAAAATATGTCATTTTATAAGAACTTGGATAAAAACTTTGTGAACTCATAAAAAGCCGTATCTTTGCATCCCGAAATGAATAATAATCGCTAATGAAAAGAAATGCTTATATCGCTGCAGCTCTGTTGTTCGCAGGTTTTACGGCCTGCAACAACGAGCCTGCTTTTAAGGTGCAGGGAGAAGTGACCGATGCTGCCGATAAAATGTTATATCTGGAGCAGACAGGATTAGATGGTATTGTTGCGCTGGATTCAGTGGAATTAGGAAGTGATGGAGCTTTCAGCTTTGCTGCCGCTCGTCCCGAAGCGCCTGATTTTTACCGATTGCGTATTGATAATAAAGTGATAAACTTCTCGGTTGATTCTACTGAAACTGTTGAAGTAAAGGCTGATTATAAAAATTTTGCAACGGAGTACAATATTCAAGGCTCTGAAAATAATCAGAAAATCAAAGAACTGGTTTTATTGCAGACTGATTTGCAGGAACGTGTGAATCGTATGGCTCAGTCGGGAATACCTGTTGGTATTGCTCAAGACAGTCTGACACGTATGGTAGATGCATATAAGGATGAAGTGAAGCGGAATTATATATTCGTTGCTCCCAATAAACCTTATGCGTATTTTGCTTTATTCCAGGTCTTAAATGGATATATGATTTTCGATCCGTTGAATAATAAGGAAGATGTGAAATGTTTTGCTGCTGTGGCTACAAGTATGAACAATTTGTATCCACATGCTGACCGTTCACGTAATCTGTATAATATGGTTATCAAGGGTATGAAAAATACCCGTGCCCCGCAGGTGAAACCTTTGGATATTCCAGCAGATAAAATACAGGAAGCTTCTATTATTGATATTCCATTGATGGATATAAAAGGTACAGTCCGTCATCTTACAGATTTAAAAGGTAAGGTAGTGCTGATAGACTTTACCGCATATGGAAGTGCAGAATCAGGAGCACGTAATTTGCTGTTGCGTGAAATATATGATAAGTATGCTTCACAGGGATTGGAAATCTATCAGGTTTCATTAGATACCGATGAGCATTTCTGGAAAACCGCAGCTGATAATCTGCCTTGGATTTGCGTTCGCGATCCTCAAGGACCATATTCTACTTATGTCAGATTGTATGGTGTGACTCAGTTGCCGACAGCATTTTTGGTAGGCCGGAACAATGAACTGAATATGAGAATTGGTCCGAAAACAGATTTGGAAGAAGCGATTAAGAAATTATTATAACATGTTGAAAAGCATGTGAAAATAGTGCGCTTTGGTACTTGACTGGTATCAATAAAAGGCGTATCTTTGCCAAAGTCATAACAGAGAAGGGTTCCGATACATGTTTGTGTATCGGGATTCTTTTTTGTTTTATAAGCAAGAACAATTTAATTAATAACGAATATAATAAGGAGGAAAAAACTATGGCTTATATGTCAGAAGAAGGCTATCAGAAATTGGTAGCAGAATTAAAGCATCTGGAATCTGTAGAGCGTCCGAAGATTGTAGCTGCTATTGCTGAAGCTCGCGACAAGGGTGACTTGTCTGAGAATGCAGAATATGATGCAGCTAAGGAAGCTCAAGGCATGCTGGAAATGAAAATAAATCAGTTGAAAGCAACAATTGGTGATGCGAAGATTATAGATACATCTAAATTGAAAGCTGATACAGTTCAGATTCTTACTCGTGTAGAACTGAAGAATGTAAAGACTGGCATGAAGATGGCATATACTATCGTGTCGGAAACTGAAGCTAACCTGAAACTGGGTAAGATTTCTGTAAATACACCGATTGCTCAGGGTTTGTTGGGTAAGAAAGTGGGTGATATTGCAGAAATTACTATTCCACAGGGTAAAATCAGTCTGGAAGTAACAGGAATATCGTTTTAACTATAAGGCGGGTCTGCTTTGTTGCGGACTTGCCTTTTTTTATATATCATATTATGGCAACAATATTCAGTAAAATCGTTGCGGGGGAAATTCCCAGTTATAAGGTTGCAGAGGACGATAAGTTCTATGCTTTTTTGGATATAAATCCGTTGGTAAAGGGACATACACTGGTTGTCCCTAAAAAAGAAGTCGATTATATCTACGATCTGAGCGATGAAGAATTGGCTGCTATGCATGTATTTGCAAAACATGTGGCGCTGGCTATTCAGAAAGCTTTCCCTTGCCGCAAGGTTGGAGAAGCAGTAATTGGTCTTGAAGTACCTCATGCTCATATTCATCTGATCCCTATTCAGAATGAATCGGATATGCTGTTTTCTAATCCGAAACTGAAGCTGAGCGATGAAGAGTTTAAGTCCATCGCAGAACGTATTCATAACGCCTGGGAAGGCAAAGCTTGATACCTCCTTTCTACCACAATATTACAAGAATGAAAGCCATCCTTCATCTCGCAGGATGGCTTTTTTGATTTATACAGTGATTTAAAGTATTTATTATGATGAAGAAAGTGATATTCTTGTCGATGTTGCTGGCCTTTTGTATGCTGGCTTATGGACAAACATACCGCATAGAAGGAACTGTAATAGATAAAACAAGTCGTAAACCACTGGAATTTGTCAATGTACTGGTTGTTGGCTTAGGAATAGGCTCTTCTACAGATGCCGAAGGGCATTTTAGCGTCGAACAGGTTCCGCCTGGAATCTACCGTTTGCAGGCTTCCATGTTGGGGTACAAAACAGTCTTTACATCCGAGTATCGTGTAAATCACCGTACTCCTCATATTCAGATTGAAATGGAAGAGGAGGGAACGCAACTGGAAGGAGTAACTGTTACGGCTTCTCCTTTTCAAAAAGTAGCAGAAAGTCCGGTCAGCCTTCGTGTAATTGGTTTGCAGGAGATAGAAAAAGCACCCGGTGCCAATCGTGACATATCCCGTGTGGTACAAAACTATCCGGGAGTTGTTTTTTCTCCCATCGGCTACCGGAATGATTTGATTGTACGTGGTGGTGGACCATCGGAAAACCGTTTTTACCTTGATGGGGTAGAAATACCGAATATCAATCATTTCAGTACGCAGGGGGCTTCAGGAGGTCCGGTAGGACTGATTGATGCCGATCTGATACGTAATGTGAAGTTTTATAGCGGTGCTTTTCCTGCCAATAGGGGAAATGCCTTGAGCTCAGTGCTCGATTTTAGTCTGCGCGACGGAGATATGGAGCATAACTCACTGAAAGCTACGTTAG
The DNA here is from genome assembly GCF_000154845.1 of Phocaeicola coprocola DSM 17136. Lineage (GTDB taxonomy): Bacteria > Bacteroidota > Bacteroidia > Bacteroidales > Bacteroidaceae > Phocaeicola > Phocaeicola coprocola. The sequence continues at coordinate 15,878 of NZ_DS981473.1, forward strand.
GAGCGTCGGAAGTTTCGCTTACTTCTAACGGACATCTGGGAGATAAGACTTCTTATCTGGTATCAGTACGACAATCTTATTTGCAAATGTTGTTTAAAGTTTTGGGATTGCCTTTGCTTCCTGCTTATACGGATGCTTCGTTTAAACTGAAAACGCGTTTTGATGCACGTAATGAACTGACGTTGCTTGGATTGGGCGGTATTGACCGGATGAAACTGAACTTTGATATAGAAGGAGAGGATGCTGAATATATATTAGGTTATTTGCCTAAGATAAATCAGGAAACTTTTACTTTGGGAGGTGTATATCGGCATTATGCCGGTCCGCATGTTCAGTCGGTGACGTTAAGCCATAGCTATTTAAATAACCGTAACCTGAAATATCACGACAATGATGAAAGCTCGGAGGATAATCTGACGTTGCGTCTTCGGTCAGTAGAGCAAGAAACGAAATTGCGGATGGAAAACACTTCTACCTGGAACCTTTGGAAGCTGAATGCTGGTGTGGAATTGAATTATTCCCAATATTCCAATACAACTTACCAGAGAGTTTTTACAGATGAAGTACAAATTTTCGATTACCGTACAAATCTGGATATATTCCGTTGGGGACTTTTTGCTTCAATGGATTATTCAGCTCCAGACGAGCGTTTTACTGCATCACTTGGAGTTCGTACAGATGGGAATAATTATAACGACAAGATGAAAGAGCTGTGGAGGCAGCTTTCTCCTCGTCTGTCTGTATCGTACAGATTGATTGACCGTCTGTTCTTAAGTGGTCACATGGGACTGTATTATCAGCTTCCACCTTATACAGCGCTCGGTTTTAAAGGAAATGATGGCAGTTACCTGAACCGTAATCTGGATTATATTTCCGTATCTCAGGAAAGTGTTGGGCTTTCTTGGCAGCCTAATGAGAATATGGAAATATCGGCTGAGGGATTTTATAAATTCTATCGCGATATGCCTTTGTCCGTGTCTGACGGCATACCTTTGGCTTGTAAGGGAAATGACTACGGGGTAATAGGTAACGAACAGCTGATATCTACAGCTGAGGGACGTTCATACGGAATAGAAATGATGTTTAAGTGGCTGTTAGTTCAACGGTTGAACTTATCATCCTCATTAACAATTTTCAAAAGTGAATTCCGTGATGGGAAAGAAGGTGATTATGTGCCCTCTGCATGGGATAATCGCTTTATATTCAATGTAAGTGGAACTTATAACTTTCCCAAAAACTGGAGTGTGGGTATGAAAATAAGCTGCATCGGAGGTTCGCCTTATACACCGTATGATGTAGAAAAGTCATCCTTGGTAGAAGCATGGAATGCACAGGGTAAAGCATATTATGATTACGATCGGTATAATACAGAGCGTCTGCCGGCTTTTGGACAGCTGGATATCCGTGTTGATAAAATGTTTTATTGGAAGAAATGTATGTTTGGTGTTTATCTTGATATCCAGGATATTACGGCTAGTAAACTTCGTCAGCCTGATGTGCTGATGAGTACCGGGCAGATTGAAAATCCAACGGCTCCTCTTTCGGAACGACGTTACGTAATGAAGTCTATAAAACAGGAAAGTGGAACCTTGCTGCCTACTCTTGGCATCACTTTTGAATATTAAAGTGTCAAGAAACCAATCATAATTGCTATCGAAAAAAACATGCCCATATTTTGGAAAAAATATGGGCATGTTTTTATAAAAATATCGAGAAGTTTTTTTCTTTTTTGTACGAAAAAATCGAGGGATTTTATCGCCTCTATGTTACAGATACATGCAGAAGGAATTAAAGTAGTGGGGAAGCTCCTTCTCTATCGTGTATAATATCTGTAAATCTTTGTTTTTCTTGATTTTATATATAATAAGATCAGGAGTATTTTTCTCCGAACTTCATTTCTACATCATTTACAAACTTGCGGATTGCATCGTGGTCATCTTTTTTACAGATAAGGAGTACGTTGTCACGTGATGCAACCAGATAGCCGTCTAAATCTTGAACTACGGCAAGTTGTCCTTCCGGTACTAATATGATACTGTCTTTGCAATTGTAAAGTACAGTATTACTGTTAATTATTACGTTGTGGTTCGTGTCTTTGGGCGAAGCATCATAAAGTGCATCCCAAGTACCCAGATCGGCCCAGCCGAAATCGCATAACTGCACGTATACATTGTCGGCTTTTTCCATAATACTGTAATCTATCGAAATGTTCGGACACGAAGTGAAGTCGGGTACATCACATTCTACTCGTGGGCAGATTTCTGACATCATTTCGTGAAAAGCTTTCAGTATAGTATTGACATGCCATACAAAAATGCCAGAGTTCCAATAAAATTCATTGCTTTGCACGAATATTTCTGCAAATTCACGAGCCGGCTTTTCTATGAAAGTTTTTACTTTATAAAAATCTCCTTTTTTTTCTTCGTCTATCTGAATGTATCCATATCCTGTTTCTGGGCGTTTAGGCTTTATTCCCAATGTAACCAGCTTGTCATTTTTCGATGCAAATTCCAGTCCTTTCAAAATAGCTTCTTTAAATTCTTCCACTTTCAGTATCAGATGGTCGGACGGGGCTACGACGATGGTTGCGTCTGGATTTATTTTCTGAATAATGTGCGATGCGTAAGCGATGGAAGGGGCTGTATTACGTCTTTCTTCTTCAATAATCAGCTGTCCTTCAGTTATTTCTGGTAGCAGATCAAGAACGATTTGTTTATAATCTTTATGAGTTGTAATGTAAATGTTGTTTGTTGGAATTATTTTTTTGTATCTGTCGAAAGTTTGTTGTAATAAAGTCTGTCCTGTTCCAAAGAAATCAAGAAACTGTTTAGGCAATGCTTTGCGACTGTAAGGCCAGAAACGGCGTCCCATTCCTCCAGCCATGATGATACAATAGTAGTTGTTATTCATGATATCGGCGTAGCTTTAAAAGTTTATGCTAAGATAGCCTTTATTTTTCGAACAATGTCCGGAAAGAGTTCTAAATAGTGTTAGATGAAAATTATTTTCACTTTTTTGCGTGAAATGCTTGTGGTTTCAAAATATTTGACTACCTTTGCACCGCAATTAAGGAAATACATATTCCCTGATTTAGTTGCCCAGATGGCGGAATCGGTAGACGCGCTGGTCTCAAACACCAGTGGAGTAACATCCATCCCGGTTCGACCCCGGGTCTGGGTACTGAATGAAAGGCTAAGCGATTAACAATTAATCGCTTAGCCTTTTTGTTTGCCTGATTTTTCCCCACATTTTCCCCACAGGCGCAAAAATATAGTAGTAAGTCATTATTTTCTTTGGCTACGCAATACAAATACACTACCTTTGAAAAGAGATAAATCCAATTAAATAAAAGTCAATGGAACAAGGTGTTTGGCAAGAGATTGAACGGTTATACCAAAAGTTTCAGCAACTTGGTATTAGTGAAGCGGTGGACTATGAAAAGTACTACCTCTATTCTCTTATTACCCATTCTACAGCAATTGAGGGTTCTACACTCACCGAAGCGGAGGCACAAATGCTTTTCGATGAGGGATTGACAGCTAAAGGGAAACCTTTGGTGTATCATTTGATGAATGAGGACTTAAAGAAGGCATATGAGCTTGCCAAAGAGGAAGCCAAAAGTAAGAAACCAATTAATTCAGCATTCTTGCAAAAGTTGAATTCGACATTGATGCGTACGACAGGCAGTATTTATAACGTTATGGGTGGCTCTTTTGATTCTTCCAAAGGTGAATTTCGCTTGTGTGGCGTGACGGCTGGTATTGATGGACGTTCTTATATGAGTTATCAGAAAGTCCCTGCCAAAGTAGAGGAACTTTGCGCTTTATTACAGGAAAAACAGAAGGCAGTGGGAACATTTCGGGAACAATACGAACTAAGTTTCAATGCCCATCTTAACTTAGTGACCATTCATCCGTGGGTCGATGGCAACGGAAGAACCGCCCGCCTACTGATGAATTATATTCAGTTCTGCTACAACCTTTTTCCGACTAAGATATTTAAGGAAGATAGGGAAGAGTATATTTCTGCCTTACGTCAATCACAGGAAGAAGAAACAAATCTGCCTTTTCTGGGCTTTATGGCTGTTCAATTAAAGAAATCGCTCTCTTTGGAAATTGAACGATTTAAGACTTCTCAAAAGAAAATTTTTAGTTTTATGTTTTAGTTGTGATCGTGTTGTTAGTTAATATAGAAAGAGGCTGTCTCATATAACTTGCGGTGAAGTCGTACGAAATCATCCATTTCGCACTTAGTAGTTGCTTTTTTTATACAGATCTTAGCCATAATGAAGGCGAATTAAAAAGTGATGTTCTTGCGATATTGTCCAGGAGACATGCCCATTTGCTTTTTGAAGAAAGTTCCAAAAAAAGAGGCATTAGGAAAATTGAACATATCTGCAATTTCTTGTATGTTTTTCTGTGTATTTTTTAAAAGAGAAATACTCTTCCGTATAATGGACTTAGACACCAAATCCTTTACTGTATATCCGCATATTGATTTGCATATGACAGAAAGGTATTTAGGTGAGAGACATAATTTATCGGCATAAAACTCCACTCCACGTTCCTGCATATAATACTGTTCAATCAGCGAAATAAGCTTTAAGAACACCTCATTACGATGTCCCATCGCATTCTGATTGTTCATCAACTTACGATTATAGAGCGAACAGAGCCGATGGGTCAGTGCCAGCAGCAACAGTTTCTGCTCATACTGACGGAAAGTATCATTTTGAAGAAGGGTAGCATCAAGCTGCATCATATAACGGAGTAACTCATCCTCTTCGCCAGTCTGCCAAACATAACAAGGTTTGGGCACTAACTGAGAATAAAGGTACATAGATACGACCTGATTCCCTAAAATATCACGGATAGGTTCAACCTGATACAGCAGGAAATGCACATCCAAATCAGAAGACTCTTCCATAACCCGAAACTCCGCTCCATCAGGAATAAACAAGGTTTCTCCGGCAGATGCTCGCATCACACAACGATTCAGGGCAAAAGTAAAAAACCCTTGCATACAAATCACTATTCCCACCCCACTGACCAAAAATGGGGTGTGAAAGAGAATTGGGAAGGAGGAAATACTTCCTTCCGAACTGCATATGTCATCTCGCCTAAACAAAGCCTTTCCTAATAATGTAATACGTTCTTGAACTGTCTTCATACATGCTTGTCCGTGTGCATTAGGCACTTTCAAGCGACTAAGATACTAATTTTCTCTTAGAATAAGGCACAACCAGCACAAATATTGCACATGCCAGACAGGCATAGAGTGTCCAGCCTGCCATTTCCTTGACTGCAACCAAAGTGGCCTGTACCTGAACACGTCCCTTGACGGACATGGCTGCCATGTTCACTGCTTCAGCCTTACTTTTTCCCTGATAACTCATGCCACGTACGGTACTCATAAAAGAAGCGGAAGCGTCAGGATGTAGCAAATCAATATCTTGTGCATAACGGGTAACATAGTTCTGCTGACGCTCCTGCAGGGCATTGGTATATACTGCCGCGCCCAAACTGGGAGCAATGACCATACGGATGGTAATCATGGTACAAATCCATGATGACAGAAATTTATAAGGCATCCGCTGAGTGGCATAAGTGGGAATGAGCGAATAGAGCATCATCATGCCTGTGGAACGGATAATAACCGGATATTTCATCCGTTCATACAGACCATCCGTCTGCACCTCAAAATACATAAAAAGAGCAGCCAAGCCCAACATGACAAATCCGCCTGCAAAGATATATTTGAAATGCACCTTCTTCATGCTGAGAAAGATGGTAATCATCCCCCCGATGAAATAGCCCAACATGGTCCAGTTGCCCAGCGAAGCATTCTGCCAGTTATCCAGTTTCATGCCAATGCCGGCAAACACATTGACAAACATGGCGCTGGAATTGAGAAACATTAGCAAAAAATAGAACAATACTCCCATACGAATGGTGCGCAACTTCAGCACGCCCACCTGATAATACGGACTGCGGTGTGTGGATTCCATATAAAAGAATAAAGCACCCGTAAGAACTGCAGTAATCGCGGCCATGCGGATAGTAGGATCATCCCACCAGTCCAGCACCTTTCCATACACCATGACATATGTAAAACACACCAGCGGAATGCAGAACAAGGTAGCATTGCCAAACTGACGGAAATTAATGGGGAAACGCTTGTTCTGGAAGCGATGGTATGGCATGGTTACGAAAATAACCAGGATACATACCAACAGCATCCCCATCATATAGTAATACACATACTGCCATTCATATTCATAAGCCAGCCAGGCAGTCAGCGATGTTCCCAGCTGTCCTAATATCATAAAGAACAGATAAATGCCAGGCTGCGCTATGCTTCGTTCAATATCAAGCTTATCCCAGCCCTCACCGTCTACCGGCTCCAGCCCCGGCTTAATTTTCAAATAGGCCTCAATGCGCCCTGCATAAAGGATTAAGGTGAACAGGTTGACCATCATCAGTACCATGCGAAGGAAGCCCATCAACACACTACAGAGAGCCAACAAAAAGATACTGTCGGTTTCGGCACAAATATAGCTGAGCACATACATCATGGAAAAACCGGCCAGACACATCATTTTTTCTCTTCGAATCACCACCAGCCGGTATAAAAACGGACAAAAAGCAGCCATCCCGATGGAGGTGGCAAAATTGGTAAAAGTGATATGTTCTGAGATGATACCCAGCCCGCTCATCATCTCAGTACTGTTCACAGAATACACACCACCCACAGTAAGAATGGGGATGAACATCAACACCAATATCAGAATGCCCAACCACTTGGGCACCCAATTGTAGAACGGATAATTTCTTGGATAAGAGGGCATAACATCAGAGTTTAGCTTTCACAACCACCATCATACCTGCAGCCAGGCGATCATTGTCTTCTTCAGAAAGATTGATAAAATCAATGCGAACCGGAATACGCTGTTGAATTTTTACAAAATTACCGGCAGAATTATCAGTAGGAACTAAAGAATACTTGGCTCCAGTTGCACCGGAAATAGCAGTAATCTTACCCGTAAACTCTTTATTACTTACTGCATCCACCTTTATCCTTACTTCCTGACCGATAGCCAGATTTTCCACTTGAGTCTCTTTGTAATTGGCAATCACCCACTTCTGAGTATCCGGCAAGATATATGTAATGGTCTGCCCGGCAGTAATGTATTGACCTTCCTCTAAAGCCCGACGTCCCAGCTTACCGTCACACGGAGCCACGACTACAGTATAAGACAGATTCAATTTGGCCATCTCCAACGCCGCTGTGGCACGCTGAATACCGGCTTCCACATTTTCACGACGATGCGAAACTTCATTCACACCGGACAAGGCTGCACTGCGCTGACGTTTCGTAGCTTCCAGTTTGCGTTGTAGAGCAGAATATTCAGTTTCAATCTGCTCCAGCTGTATGGGCGTAGCAGCATTACGTTTCACCAGATTTTCATAACGCTGACGGTCTTTTTCCAATTTTGCCAGACGAATTTCAATTTCAGAAATAGAAGCATCATACACCGAAGCTGTGGTTTGTGTCGTCTGAAGTGTGGCGCCAATTACAGTAGCTCCGGCCAATGCATCCTTCAAGGCAGCCTCAGTTTCCATCACACGGATCTTGTATTCACGGTCATCCAGCACCAACAGCGTATCACCTTTGTGCACTTCCTGATGTTCGGTGAAATAGATTTTCTTGATATAACCTGAAGCACGCAGATTAACCGGCGAGATATATTGCTCTATTTGAGCATCATTACTGGATTCTGTATTTTTATAATCCAGAAACAAGAAAGTAACCTGAATAATCCCCCAAACTAAAATAGCTATACCAATCAGGCTTACCACACGCTGGCGGGTGCGCAATTTTCTCAATTTCTTAGCCTGTTCGTGATGTGTGCTCATTGCAGCACTGTTTTTATCTGTTGTTTCCATATGTTTAAAATTGATAGCTGATCATTGACTATGAATAAAATAATTGAGAACTTACTTCAGCAGACTTTCTACACGTCCAGTCAACTTCAGCAAAGAAAGGTGAGTTACACGATAGTTATAATGCGCACTGATATAGTTGTTCTGCGCTTCACTCATACGCATTTCATCCTGTAAAACCTCTGTCATGGAGGCAATACCCTCCCGATAGCGGTCAGATGTTACCTCATAGACATCCTCCGCCAAAAGATAATTATCCTTTTGTTTCTTGAAATTGCGTTGGTTATTCATCAAATCGTTCGTAGCGTTGATATATTGTGTCTCCAGATTCTTCCGCGTATTCTCTTGCGCCAAACGAATATTCTCCAGATCAATTTTCGCCTTGCGAATTTTATACCTCTTATCTAATCCATCAAAAATAGGGACACGCAGTGCCAAGCCTAAACCATAAGAACGATACCAATGATTGGAGGGGCCGGAATGAAACCAATGATGAAGCTTATCCGTATAAGCCGTATACATCCAGTTGCCCGTCAATGTAAGTGAAGGAATGTATCCATGGGAAATCATCTTTTTCTGCCGTTCTGCCAAGTCGCTCTTCGACTGAAGCAACTGAAGCTCATACAGATTTTCTGACAAGCCGGTCAATTCAATCGGAGCAATAGTTTCAGCATTCACCGGTTCCAGCGTTATATCTTTCTCTGCCGGATAATCCATCACATATTTCAGCATATTCAGCTGTTGAGCCAGCATGGCCTGTGCATTGTCATACTGTACCTGCAAGTTTTCCAGGTTTATATTGACACGCTTCACATCCACCTCCATAGCCATGCCATTGTCATAGAAAGCCACCGTAATGTCACGCAATTCCTCCAGACGCGCAATATTGGCTTTAACCAGCGTTATCTGCTCGGCCGTGGCCTGTCCCAGATAGTACATCTTAGCAATCTGCATCATCAAGTCCTCGCGCGCTTTTTCATAAGACAGACGGCTGATTTCATCCAATACCTTCGAAATGGAAAGAGCGGTATAAACCGTCTGATTATAGAGTGGCATTTGAAGCTGCAATCCGGCTGCGGCATTATACTGCAGCGTCTGGGTTACATTATAAGGTTTGTCATAAGCAGAACCGTCTGTTACGGACACTGGAGGATCGAAGTTGTCGTTAAAATTAGCCACTCCATTAATTTGCGGTAATAACTTGGCACGGTTTTCAGAAATAGCATATTTGCTTTTTTGAATCTCATTGCGCTGTCCCCGGAGAGAAAGGTTATTTTCAATACCCCAACGAAGACAATCATCCAAAGTAAGCACCTCTTGCGCACGGCTGCCTGCTACAGCACCCCATGCAACGGTAAAAATGAATATTAGTTGTTTCATATCAATACTTTCATAATCAACTGCAAAGATAGAGGGGTTTCCAAATAGGGCAATATTCACTTTTAAGAAGATAATATTCATTTTTGCCTTTTTTCTAGAGATGAGTCTTAGGCTCAAAATCATTTTCCATGCCGCTGTCATCGCTACAAGATGAGAGTGAAAATGCAATTGCGGCAAATAAATAGATGCATTGCTTGATGTTCATATGAACTTTGTTTATTGGTTAATTGGTATGGCGGTTGATGCGCTCAATCCTATCTGTCAAATTCTTCCTTGAAGATGTTTTTTTATTTGCCGTATGTTATTGGAAATGTTAATAATCACCATACATACAGCCCAAGTAATGATTACAGAAACTACTCCACCGAAGAAACAGCCCCAGCCTAATGCTTCATTGTCATCACCTACAACAATGCCAATAATGATAGAACCTATAAGTCCTAAAACTAATACTGCATAGGAGAAGAATGTGAGAATTGATTCTGCCGAATTATCGCCCAAGGATGATGATGTATTGGGTTGTGTTGAATGGGCATTAGATATTTCATTTTTGGGGGAATTCTCATTGAGTCCCAGTGCGTTTTTACTTCGTCCATTATCTGAGTCTTTTTTTAAAATTAAAAATGAATAATATAAGTCCTATAGGAGCAATCCAATCAATTAATTGGAAAATATAGAATGATAGGGGTTGGTAACTTAACCAGCCTTTTTGAAATCCATCATAGATAGAAATGCTTTCTTCAAAGAGAGCCGAGAGATTCTTGTTTTAGTATATATGTTAATTGGTTTGAGCCAGATGCATTTTATTTAAAAGAGTCTGTATTATTTTTTATATTAAAAATGTAATAATAGCAAATATGTATTATCTTTGTGTTTATTTCACCAACCAAAGATGAATGAACTTAACGACTAGCCTATTATTTTCATTGCTGTTTCTGCTATCGGTAGTATTACAGTGCATATTTGGAAATTTTTCATTTGAGTTTTTTGCTTTTCCATTGAATGCTGTAATAGCATTATTATGGATAGTTCTGATATGGTATGGCTATAAAGAATTGCGCAATTGGGTTATAGTCCGTATTTTACTTTCTTCCTCTGCTACACGATGGACATTAGGTTGGTTTTTGGCCGGATGTCTGGTGATTGGTTTATTTCCACAGTTGTCGCCTGAAGATGCTACCAGAAAACAAGGGCCATTTGCAATGTTGGGGTGTTATAATTTTATGTCATCCTGGATATTTGTAGCCGGACTTTTTAGTTTGCTTACCCATTTGGGAATGATTACCGTTCGTCGTTATCTGCTGTCTGGAAAAAAACATTGGCGTTTTATTCTGAATCATGCTGGATTATGGCTGGCTTTGTTTGCCGGTTTTGTGGGAAGTGCCAGTGAACAAACATTGCGTCTTCCTGTTTTTCGTGATAAGCCCAATAATGAAGCATTTACTTCTCAGGGAAGAACCGTTTTTTTAGATAAACCGTTTCAACTGAAAGAGTTTGCAGTCGAACATTATGCTAATGGCACTCCACGGCATTTTTTTGCAGATATTATTGTTGATGAACAAGTAATTCGTTTGGAGGTAAACCATCCATATAGTGCAGGTTGGGGAGAGGATTATTACCTTACATCGTATGATATGCATTCGCCTGAACCAGCATATTGCGTAGTACAAATAGTGCGTGAACCGCTAAAATATGTCATGTTGGCCGGAATTATAATGATGCTGGTGGGAGGATTTCTTTTGTTTCTGGAAGGACCGAAGAGAAGTGATGCATCTTCTGCTGAAAAGCAAAATTAGTTGTCTGTTTATTTAAGTTAACCGATTTTGGAAATGATAACCTGGGATAATTTCTATTTGTTTGCTATCGTTGCTGTGGCTTTATGGATATTGGGAGCTGGATTTGCTTTGTTTTCCAACGTAAAAAGTCGTATGGCAGTCATATTGAGTGTGTTGGGCACAATAACTTTGAGCGTTTTTATAGCTGGCTTCTGGATTAGTTTACAGCGCCCTCCGCTACGTACCATGGGAGAAACACGGCTTTGGTATTCTTTTTTTATGGGAGTGTCTGGACTGCTTACTTATCTTCGGTGGAAGTACCGTTGGATTTTGGCTTTTTCTACAATAGTAGGAACTGTGTTTGTTTTACTTAATATTTTGAAGCCTGAAATTCATGACCAGTCGTTGATGCCTGCTTTGCAAAGCTTTTGGTTTGTACCCCATGTCACAGTCTATATGTTTTCTTATTCCGTATTGGGATGTGCTTTTATTCTTTCTTGTATGGGGCTTTACCGTCATCGGGAAAATTATCTGGAGGCTGCTGATAACCTGGTGTATACCGGGGTTGCTTTTTTTACTATCGGTATGCTTACCGGAGCTATTTGGGCAAAAGCTGCGTGGGGGCATTACTGGAGTTGGGATCCCAAAGAAACTTGGGCTGCTTTTACCTGGGCGGGATATTTGTTGTATATACATTTGCGGCTATTCCGACGTTCGTCTCCACGTACATTGTATTGGGTCCTGATTGTTTCTTTTCTTTCTCTTCAAATGTGCTGGTATGGTGTGAATTATCTTCCTTCTGCCCAGCAAAGCATACATTTATATAACCGTTCCTGAATATTAAAATAGTGATAAATAGACCAAGTTGTTTAACTCTAACTAACAAATTATGAAGAAAAGTTCTAAGATTATTCTGTCAGTGTTGGTGGTGGCTGTAGTACTTTTCGGTACATACCGGATTGTGAATAAGGCTCCTTCAACCAGTTTGGACAGTAATGCTCAGATGGCGGAAATCATTGAGAGCAGTGGGTGTATGGCATGTCATACAGCAAATCCTCAACTCCCGTTTTATGCGAACTTCCCTTTTGCCGGTAAATTGGTAAAGGAAGATATTCGGTTGGCGTATCGTTCTTTTGACATGGATCCAATGATGGAAGCGCTGAAGAAAGGGAAAAAATCAGTGAAGTAGATTTGGCAAAGGTGGAAAAAGTAATTCTTGATGGGTCTATGCCTATGGTCAAATATTATTTGATACATTGGGGAGCTTCACTGAGTGATACTGAAAAGCAGATGGCATTAAATTGGGCGAAAGAACAGCGTGCTGCTTTTTATCCGAATTTACTTGCTGATGCGAAATGGAATAATGAAACCATTCGCCCGATTCAGAATTCAGTGGCTGTCGACGTTCGTAAGGTTATATTAGGAAATTTGCTTTTCCATGATGTACGTTTGTCTTCAGACAATACGGTTTCTTGTTCTTCTTGTCATGGTCTGAATACCGGAGGAGTGGATAATAAGCAATATTCTGAAGGAGTTGGTGGACAATTTGGTGGTGTAAATGCTCCTTCGGTATATAATGCACATTATAATTTTGTGCAGTTTTGGGATGGACGTGCAGCAACTTTGGCTGATCAGGCGGCTGGTCCTCCTTTGAATCCTGTGGAAATGGCAAGTACTTCGTTTGATGAGATTTGTGAAAAATTGAATGCAGATGCTGACTTCTCGAAAGCTTTTAAGGAAGTATATCCTGACGGCTTTAATCAGGCGAATATTACCGATGCTATTCAGGAATTTGAAAGAACATTGCTTACTCCTAACTCTCGTTTCGATAAATACCTGAAAGGAGATGAAACAGCTATGACTGCAGATGAACTGGCTGGCTACGATTTGTTCAAGAAATATAACTGTGCCACTTGTCATGTTGGAGAAAATATGGGAGGACAATCGTATGAATTGTTGGGTATTAAGCATGACTATTTCGCAGACAGAGGTACTGAGTTGACCATTGAGGATAATGGACGTTTTAAGGAAACAAAAAATGAAAGAGACAGACATCGTTTCAAAGTACCTGGCTTGCGTAATGTAGCTCTGACTGCTCCTTATTTCCATGATGGAACACAGGCTACTCTTGATGAAACCGTCAAGGCAATGGCTAAATATGAAATAGGTGTCGATTTGAATGATCAGGAAGTTAAGCAGCTTGTTGCATTCCTGCATACATTAACCGGTGAATATCAAGGTAAGTTGCTGGTTAATGACAATGACGTGCACTAAGACTATTTGTATCTTGAAATATCCTGTCATTTGATGATGGGATATTTCTTCTCTGTTTGTCTTTCTCTGCCGTGCCTTTTTGTCAAACCTCTGTTATCTTTGTTTCAGATTGAACTGTGACAACTTGGCAGAATTGTTCAAAGATAACCTTGGTGACTTAATATTTCATAAAAACTTACTGTAGAGAAAGATTGTTGGCATTTCATTTGTTTATAAAGTAGTGTAAGATTACTACTTTTAAAATTAAAGATATTATGATCTCAGAAAAATTACAAAAAGCAATCAACGATCAGATTACAGCTGAAATGTGGTCGTCTAATCTTTATTTGTCTATGTCTTTCTATTTGAAGAAAGAAGGTTTTGATGGCTTTGCACATTGGATGAAGCTACAGTCTCAGGAAGAGCTGCAACACGCTTATGATCTTGCTGATTACGTAGCAAAACGTGGTGGAGTTGCGTTGGTTGATAAAATCGATGTTGTTCCACAAGGATGGGGTAGCGTACTCGAAGTGTTCGAACATGTTTACAAACATGAATGCCACGTTTCTGAATTGATTGACAATTTGGTAAATGTAGCTTCTGAGGTTAAAGATAAGGCTTCTCAAGATTTCTTGTGGGGATATGTTCGTGAACAGGTAGAAGAAGAAGCTACAGCTCAGGGTATCGTTGAAAAGCTGAAGAAATGCGGTGATCATGCAGGTATTTTGTATCTGGATGATAAACTGGGCTCACGCAAGTAAAAAAGATGTAGATTGTTTTTTTTAGTCTATTGATATATTGCCATCCGATAATTTTCGGATGGCAATATTTTTTCTATCTTTGTTCACCGTACTAAAGAAGATAATTTATGCCGAACCTGTTTTTACGTGGATGGAATTGGTGCTGTCGTTTCCGCCATCGGTGTGGATATGGAGTACATTCTCCTTCCGATTTTTTTCTGATAACTTTTGTCGTTTATGAGCGTTTGGCATTTTATGCCTATAATTTGTTGCATGCCAAAAGAAAACAAGTTGAAAACTTGCCTCATTATCGTGAAAAAACGGATCGGTTGTTATTTCGTTTGGTGAATCATTTGCAGCCTCGGAATATGCTTGAAGTAGGAACCGGTAGTGGTTTATCGGCTAGGTATATGAGTGAAGCGAAGCATGTGCCTTTGTATACATTTGATGAAGGGAAAGAACACGAAGAAGTTATATCTTTGCTGAAAGATGCTCCTGAGGTAGATTATCGTTGCGGAAATGTCCTCTCTCTGTTGAGAAGTCGTGTAGAGGGACAGTCTTGTCCGGATATCGTGCATATTGCTTTTACTCCTTATTATAAGGAAGCATTTGACATGCTTCTTCCTTATGTTACTTCAAGGACTTGTTTTTTTATAGGCTCGCCTTATGCAACTAAAGAAAAACGTCAATGGTGGAAGCAGGTTGTAGCTGATTCAAGAACTGGAGTGACGTTCGACTTGTATGATGTGGGCTTGGTCTTTTTTGATAAAAAAAGGATAAAAGAACATCGCATTGTGAATTTCCTTTAATAACATATTTGTACTATGAAAAAGAGTGTAATTTATACCCGGACGGGAGATGGTGGAACAACTTCGCTGGTTGGAGGAATGAGAGTTCCTAAAACACATATACGTTTGGAAGCATATGGTACAGTGGATGAGCTGAATGCTAATATTGGTGTTTTAGCAACCTGTGTAGAGGATGTTGCGATTTGTGACTTTCTTTTATATATCCAGCACAAGCTTTTTTCACTCGGGGCCTATTTGGCAACAGACCAGTCTGTGACTGAACTGCATGTAGAAAGTCAGATTTCTGCTGAAGCAATAAAGCGTTTGGAGACTGCTATTGACGAACTGGATAACTCTTTGCCCCCATTGAAGGCATTTGTTCTTCCGGGAGGAGCATTCTCTGCATCGTTGTGTCATGTTTGCCGTACGGTATGTCGCCGTGCTGAGCGTAGAATATTGGCACTGGAAGAACATGAAAATTGTATAATTGATCCTGAAATAAAGCAATTTGTGAACAGATTGTCTGATTATTTGTTTATTCTTTCCAGAAAGTTAAATCAATTAACACAGCATGATGAAATTTATTGGGATAAGAGTTGCAAATGAAAGAATTTGTTATACTTTTGTGGCTCAATAATAGAATGTAAAACTTTTTAAAACTAAGATACTATGTATTGGACATTGGAATTGGCCTCAAAGCTGGAAGATGCACCATGGCCTGCTACAAAAGATGAGTTAATCGACTACGCTATGCGTTCAGGAGCACCGCTGGAAGTTATTGAAAACTTGCAGGAGATGGAAGATGAAGACGAAATTTATGAAAGCATAGAAGATATTTGGCCGGATTATCCGAGTAAAGAAGATTTTTTCTTCAACGAGGAAGAATATTAAGGAAGTGTATACTTCCGTTCCTGTTTTTATATATCCCGCTAAAAATTATTTTTAGTGGGATATTTTTTGTATGCTCGGCATGAGTATTAGCTAACGGGTGCAAGTCCCCAATGAGCCCTAATAGCGGGAATCATACAGCCAAAAGCAAGGGTGTCCATCGCGAGTTGGAATCTGAAAGAAGCTGGCGGCAAACATCTGGTCTGACGAACAGAAACTTCATATAAGGCATATGACCGTGGGTAAGGTTGCGAAACAAACTAAAGCCCTATAGCTATTCGGGACGGTTAGTGTAAATGGAGCAGACATAAGATTGAAAGTTAATACCCTTATCCGAGGAGGTCTCACGGACATATGGTGAGGATGAATGATTCGAAGTACCATGATGGAGTAAAGCTTGCCGTGAGAAGTCAGCAGAGGTCGTAGTACCCAAGGCATGTATGCCTATAGGGAAGGACCAAACTTTATTTAAACGGCATAACTGAAAACTACCGTTTGTTGGAACGAATGCATAAAACCAAAACAGAAGTATTGGGCTACCTTTAAAGAGATAGGACGGAATCCGAAGGGTATAAAGGAGCGCAGACCTACAAATGGATGGTTGAAGAAGATGTCGTGGAAGTGTCTTTCGAAGAATACGAAAGGCATCCATAGTAAAGAACCGCCGTATGCCGAACGGCACGTACGGTGGTGTGAGAGGTCGGAAAACGAAAGTAGGAAGAAAACTACTTCGTTTTCCTCCTACTCGTTTATTTGTTACTTTTATTGGAAAAGTGAAGTTGTTTTATTTCTCTGAAAACATAAAATCAAATGAAAGAAATATCTCCTGAAACATCCTGTTTTATTTGTAAAAATCGTCATGAAGATGTACGGCAACTTGCTTTACAAGCCTCAAAGTATCCAGATGTAAATATGGCTGAGGCTGTTGTACAGATAGCGGGATGGCAGATTGCTGAAAAGAAGATTCCTCTATGGGCGCAGACCGAAGGGGTACGTTATCCGCAGCATTTGTCTATGGAACAATGTTCATCGGAAGTTACTGCACGATATAAGGCTTCATTAGTAAAAGGAGATAGCTTTGCAGATTTAACAGCAGGCTTAGGAGTAGATTTTTCGTTTATAGCTCGTAACTTTAATCAGGCAGACTATGTAGAACGACAGGAAGTATTGTGTGAGCTGGCACAGCATAATTTTCCGTTGTTAGGTCTGAACCATGTGAGGATACATCAAGCAGATGGAACTGAGTTTCTTAAAACAATGAAACCAGTAGATTGTTTGTTTCTTGATCCAGCTCGTCGCGACAGTAATGGTGGTAAGACTGTTTTGATTGCTGATTGTGAACCGGATGTATGTGCACTCGAGGATTTGTTGGTTGAACGAGCGCATACGGTAATGATAAAGCTTTCCCCAATGCTTGATATGGCTTCGGCATTAAACGAACTGAAGTATGTGAGTGAAATACATATTGTAGCTGTTAATAACGAGTGTAAAGAGTTGATAATTATTCTTGATAAAGGGGAAAGTGAGGGTAAGGGTATTGATAATGAGGTTGTTATAAGTTGTAAACAGGTTGTTAATAACTTCGTTCATCAACACCTCGATTTTACGATTTCGGAGGAGAAGAAAGCTGTATGTACGTTGGCTGAAAAGGTAGAGAGCTATCTTTATGAACCGGGAGCCGCTTTATTGAAAGCAGGAGCTTACCGTATTTTGTCAGAGAGATATGGTGTGAAAAAACTTCACGCTAATAGTCATTTGTATACTTCGGATGTGGAAGTAGATTTTCCCGGTCGTTGTTTCCGGGTATTGGCTGTATCGGGATTTGGGAAAAAGGAATTGAAAAGTTTTTTGCAAGGTGTAGAGAAGGCAAATCTGACAGTACGTAATTTCCCTTCTACGGTGGCCGAGCTCCGTAAGAAGCTGAAGCTAAAAGAGGGTGGGGATGTTTATCTATTTGCCACAACTCTTGCCAATGGAGATAAAGTATTGATTAAATGTGAGAAACTTAACTCTGAAAAGAATATTAGCTGACAATAAAAATGCCGCTTTTCTATCTAAAATGAAAAGCGGCATTTTTATTGTCTTGAAGATTGATTATATTTATTCAGCTTGTTTTGCTTTGAAGGCCAGAGCATACATACGCATTTGTTTTACCATAGCCAGTAAGCCATTGCTACGAGTTGGTGACAAATGTTCTTTTAACCCGATCTTTTCAATAAAATAGAGATCGGAATTTAAAATTTCATCGGGGGTATGTCCTGATACAACTTTGATTAATAAAGCAATGATACCTTTTACTATTAAGGCATCGCTTTCTGCCTGAAAGACTACATTTCCATCTTCCATATCAGCCTGAAGCCATACACGGCTTTGACAGCCATCTATCAGATTTTGCTCTGTTTTATATTTTTCATCGAGTGGTTCTTGTTCATTTCCCAAGTCGATAAGTAACTGGTATTTATCCATCCAGTCGTCGAAGTCACTGAATTCTTCGATTACCTCGTCTTGAAGTTCGTTGATTGTTTTCATACTTTATTCTTGTTATTATTTTCGTTATATATTACTGTCATGACAGTCTGACCAACAGCTTGTAAAGTTGCTTTGTCAATATTATCCATGTTGTCGTTTATGGTGTGCCAGGTAGGATTAAAACCTTCTCCATTATTAGGATTGAAGTCAATGATATCTACGCATGGTATCTGTCTGAAACGATTTACATATACATGGTCATCGGTTACTTCTCCACCGTCATTTTTGATGAAATGTTTGGAGTATCCTAGGTTGTGGGCTATATCCCAAATCTTTTGCATTGGCTGGCTGGCTGTACGTTTGGAATATCCTTCGTAATAGAATGTCGCATTTTTCCCTCCTACCATGTCAAGCAATATACCGAAGCGTGCCTTATAGTCGGGAGTATGTGGAATGCGTCCCCAATATTGGGATCCCAGACACCATGTGTCTGCTTTATAAGGACCGTCATAGAAATCTGGAGTGCCGTAATCTTCCGAATCAAAAAATATGATATCGATTCCGATAGCTGGAGCCTGCTGTTGTAAGTGGCGTGCTATTTCCAGTAAAACACCAACGCCGCTGGCTCCATCGTTTGCTCCATCGATAGGAGTATGGTGATGTTTCTCTTCGCCAGCATCTGCATACGGGCGAGTGTCCCAGTGTGCAAATAACAGAACACGCTTTTTAGTATCAGGATTATACGCTCCAATAATATTACGTGATTTCAATATTGTGCCGTTGTAGGCCATAAGGTCGGCGTATTGGCTGTAAACCTTAGCTCCGAAACTCTCCAATTGTTTAGCCAAATAATCACCACAGGCACGATGGGCTTCCGTGTTTGGAACACGGGGACCAAAATCTACTTGTTTTTTTACATAGATGTAGGCACTGTCAGCATTGAAGTCAGGAGCTTTGACTAAAGGCGTACTGTTGTTTTCGTTTTCTTGGCTATTCTTATTGTTACTGCTGCCACAAGCTGTAAGAAGGAGTATTCCTGCCAACAACAGATAAAACAAATTGAATATCTTTCGGAGTAATTGCATAGTTTTCTTTTTTAAATGAGTGGTTTATAATTTTAGTCCGTCCAATATTGAGATATAGTTGCCGATAGCTTCTTCTATTTCGGCTACCATGATATATTCATCAGCAGTGTGCGAACGTGAAGATTTGCCCGGACCTATTTTTACCGAAGGGAAAGGCATAAGCGCCTGATCGGAAAGTGTAGGAGATCCGAAAGGCGTCTTTCCAAGTTCAACAGCCCGTTGTACAAACGGATGATTAATGTCTATACGTGAGGAGTTGAGACGGAATGAACGTGCTTTTGCCTCGCAGCTGATATGAGAAGTGATTTCCTTGAACAGTTCCTCATTAGAATAGAATTCATTACTTCGGATATCAACAACGAAAGTACATATGTCTGGCACAACGTTATGTTGTGTACCTGCATTAATCTGTGTAACACTCATTTTGACAGGTCCCAGTAAAGAAGATTCTTTCGGGAAGCGGAACGTGCGAAACCATTCTATATCGCTCAGTACTTTATATATTGCATTATCGCCTTCTTCGCGTGCTGCATGACCGGCTTTTCCACGTGCAGTAACATCAAGTACCATCAACCCCTTTTCTGCAATAGCAGGATTCATTTCTGTCGGTTCGCCAACGACTCCCAATGTAATAGGAGGTAATTGTGGTAAAACACTTTCTATTCCGTTTTTGCCGGAAACCTCTTCTTCGCATGAAGCAAGGAAGATGAGATTGTAATTTTGCTCAGTCGCACACAAGTACCGGTATGCTTGAAATAAAGATACCAGACTGGCGCCTGCATCGTTGCTTCCTAGGCCGTAGAGCTTACCGTTTTCCATTTTAGGAGTAAAAGGTTGTTTGCGCCAGCCGTTAACTGGTTTTACGGTATCTATATGCGAGTTAAGCAATATAGTTGGGCGTTGAGTATTGAACATCGGGCTGATACACCAGATATTATTTCCTGATCTGCCGGTCATGATACCGGTTTCTTCTATATAGTTTTGTAAAAAATCGGCAGCAGCTTCTTCTTCCCTGCTGATAGAAGGGATACCGATTAGAGCTTGAAGTAATGTTAATGCTTCAGATGTGTAGTAACCAATGTCTAACATAAAAAAAGATTCTGTTTTGTGCAGCAAAGATACTTCATTTATTCCAAATTAAACTCTATCTTTGCATTTAGCGATAATAAAATAACTAAATTTTAAATGAGTAATTCTTATTTATCTACTTTGATTTGCCGGCAGGCAAAAAAATATGGTGACCGTATAGCCTTAAAATATCGTGACTATGAAACTGAAAGCTGGATATCTGTTTCATGGAATCAGTTTGCTGAAAAGGTAAATTGGGTTTCGAATGCTTTGATTGCATTGGGGGCAGAAGTTCAGGAAAATATCGGCGTTTTTTCTCAGAATATGCCGGAATGCTTGTATACGGATTTTGGTGCGTTCGGAAGTCGGATTGTTACCATTCCATTATATGCTACGAGTTCGGAAGCACAGGTACACTATATATTGCAGGATGCTGGAATCCGTTTTTTATTTGTGGGAGAACAATACCAGTATGACGTAGCCTGTCGTGTGCAGAATTTATGTAAAACACTGAAACAGATTATTATATTCGATCCGAAGGTAAAGCGCTCTGCTTCTGATACAAATTCTATATATTATTCGGATTTCCTGAAGTTAGGAATGGAGAGAAAGTTCCAGGCAGAAGTAGACAAACGCACCTCTGAGTCGGGAAACGGAGATTTGGTCAATATCCTTTATACTTCTGGAACAACAGGAGAGTCGAAGGGAGTCATGTTGCATCATTCGTGTTATGAAGCTGCTTTTGCGGCACATGATGGTCGGTTGACGACCTTAGGAGAATCGGATGTCGTTATGAATTTTCTTCCTTTTACTCATATTTTCGAACGTGCTTGGAGTTATTATTGTATAAATAAGGGATGTTTACTTTGTATTAATCTACGTCCGCAGGATATACAGAAAACTATTAAGGAGATTCGTCCTACTGCAATGTGCAGTGTTCCTCGTTTTTGGGAGAAAGTATATGCAGGAGTTCAGGAAAAAATAAATGAGACAACAGGGTTGAAGAAGAGTTTAATGCTTGATGCCTTAAAGGTGGGAAAAGAGCATAATATAACTTATCTGATGAATGGTAAGACTCCTCCTCCATTGTTGCATATGAAATATAAGTTCTATGAAAAAACAATTTATAGCTTACTGAAAAAGACAATTGGTATTGAGAATGGAAATTTCTTCCCGACTGCAGGAGCTGCCATTCCGCGTGCGGTGGAAGAATTCGTTCATTCAGTAGGCATAAATATGATTGCAGGTTATGGACTTACAGAAACTACGGCTACAGTATCTTGTTGCTGGTTTGATAGTTTCCGTATTGGTTCTGTAGGTCGTGTCATGCCAAATCTGGAAATAAAGATAGGGGAAAACAATGAGATTCTTCTTCGGGGCGAGACAATAACAAAAGGTTATTATCGGAAAGAAGCAATGACACGTCAAGTGTTGACTGAAGATGGATGGTTTCATACAGGGGATGCCGGTTATATAGAAGACGGCTTCTTATTTTTGACAGAACGTATTAAAGATTTGTTTAAAACCTCTAACGGAAAGTATATTGCCCCCCAGGCCATCGAAACAAAATTGGTCGTAGATCGTTATATAGATCAGATATCTATTATAGCCGACCAGCGTAAATTTGTTTCGGCTTTGATTGTACCTGAATATGGGCAAGTAAAGAAGTATGCGGAAGAACATCATATAGCGTATACTGATATGAAAGATTTGTTGCAGAAGCAGGAAATACTGGATCTGTTCCGTTTGCGTATTGATACATTGCAACAGGAGTTCGCCCACTACGAGCAGATAAAACGTTTCACTCTGCTGCCAGAACCTTTCAGTATGGAAAAGGGTGAACTTACTAATACGCTGAAAATAAAGCGTCCGGTATTGATGAAAAATTATGCTAAGGAAATAGAAAAAATGTACGAAGAGTAAAGGATGTAAGGCTGCAATAAAACCGGTTTGTTTTTAGGGCTGCCAAAATCTTTATCTTCTGTTTTTACTTAACAGACGAAATATGTAATTTTGCAATTCGAATAAAAGACAAGAGATTCAATATGATAACAATAGAACAGCTAAAAGATGTAAAGACACGTACTGAAGCCCTTTATCGTTATTTGGATATAGAAAATAAAAAGGTACAGGTAGAAGAAGAACAACTTCGTACGCAAGCTCCAGGATTTTGGGATGATGCTAAGAAAGCAGAAGCACAGATGAAAAAGGTGAAGAGCTTGCAGGGATGGATTGAAGGCTATAATGCAGTAAAGACATTGACAGATGAACTGGAACTGGCTTTCGATTTTTATAAAGATGAATTAGTGACTGAAGAGGAAGTTGATGAGGCTTATGCTAAATCTTTACAGGCTCTTGAAGAATTGGAATTGAAAAATATGCTTCGTTCTGAGGCCGATCAGATGGATTGTGTATTGAAAATCAATTCAGGAGCTGGCGGTACAGAAAGTCAGGACTGGTCGTCTATGCTGATGCGTATGTATATGCGTTGGGCTGAAAGTAACGGCTACAAGCTTTCGGTAGCAAACTTACAGGAAGGTGATGAAGCTGGAATTAAGACTGTTACCATGAATATAGAAGGTGCATATGCTTATGGCTATCTGAAAGGAGAGAATGGTGTGCATCGTTTGGTTCGTGTTTCACCTTATAATGCTCAGGGTAAGCGAATGACTTCTTTTGCATCGGTATTTGTTACTCCATTGGTAGATGACTCCATTGAAGTAGTTGTAGAACCTGCTCGTTTGTCATGGGATACTTTCCGAAGTGGAGGTGCCGGTGGACAGAACGTCAATAAGGTAGAATCAGGAGTACGTTTGCGTTATCAGTATAAAGATCCTTATACTGGTGAGGAAGAAGAAATTTTGATTGAAAATACCGAAACTCGCGACCAGCCTAAGAATAAAGAAAATGCAATGCGTCAGTTGCGTTCTATTTTGTACGATAAAGAATTGCAGCATCGTATGGAAGAACAGGCAAAGGTTGAGGCCGGAAAGAAAAAGATCGAATGGGGATCACAGATTCGCAGTTATGTATTTGACGACCGTCGTGTAAAAGATCATCGTACTAATTACCAGACATCCGATGTGAATGGAGTCATGGATGGTAAAATTGATGGTTTCATCAAGGCATATCTGATGGAATTCTCCGATAGCGAGGCATAAGAAGAATAGATTCTTTTTGATATAATATGTCGCACATTCAAATTTAAAGTTTAATCTAAATATACTAGCTATGGGAAATAAAAAACATAACAAGAAGCAAGATTACAGCAAGCGTGAAGAAGAAAAAGCAAATCGTTTGATAAAGTATTTGTGTGTAGCTTTAATTATTTTGGCTGTCTTGATTATGACCCTTTATTCATTGTCTTAAAAAACGATAACCACGATGGCACAGGAAATAGAACGTAAGTTTTTGGTGAAGGATGATTCCTATCGTCAGCTGGCTGACAGTAAAAGCCGGATAAAGCAAGGTTATATTTGTAGTGCTCGTGGGAGAACTGTGAGAGTACGTATCCGCGATAAGGAAGGTTTTCTTACAATAAAAGGGCCCTCGGATGAGTCGGGGTTAAGTCGCTATGAGTGGGAACGTCAGATTCCGCTTCACGAAGTAGAAGAATTGATGAAACTTTGCGAGCCTGGACTTATCGATAAGACACGTTATTTGGTAAACTTTGATAATCATACTTTCGAGGTAGATGAGTTTTATGGCGAAAATGATGGACTCGTTGTTGCCGAAGTAGAACTCTCTACCGCGGAAGAAACATTTTCATCTCCTGCTTTTCTTGGAGAAGAAGTGACAGGGCAGGTGAGATATTACAATTCTTTTCTGATGAAAGAACCATACTCTACATGGAAAAAATAACAGTTTATTTTTTCTGAAACCTTCAAAAACCACCTGTAAACTGTTACAGAAGGGGGTAAAAACTGTTATATGATAGATATTCCCCTGTGTATAATCTGATTTTATGAAATTGGTTGTCCGTTTATGAGCTAATATTGCAGTACCAAACGAAACAAGAATATTAATCTCAAACACCAATTATAAAATTATGAGAACTGCTAATTTTGCTCAGGATCTGTTGAGCGTTCAGACAGAATTATTGAATTTTGCTTATAAGTTGACAGCAGATCGCGAAGAAGCAAATGACCTCCTTCAGGAAACTTCATTGAAGGCTTTAGACAATGAAGATAAATATACAGCTGAAACAAATTTCAAGGGATGGATCTATACCATCATGCGTAATATCTTTATTAATAATTATCGTAAGGCTTTACGCGATCAGACTTATGTAGACCAGACCGATAATCAATTTTATTTGAATCAGAATATAGACATTGAAGGTGATTCAACTGAAGGTTCTTATGATTTGAAGGAAATGCGTCGCATAGTTAATGCTTTGCCTAAGGAATATCGCATTCCATTTTCTATGTACGTATCAGGGTTCAAGTATCGTGAGATAGCAGATAAGCTGGGGCTTCCACTTGGTACTGTAAAGAGCCGTATTTATTTTACCCGGCAAAAGTTGCAGGAAGAACTGAAGGACTTCCGTTGAAATTGTGAAAAAACTCTCTATCTTTAAAAATAATTAATAACGTTTTTCATTGACTCCGGGGGCTGTGAAGTTCCCGGAGTTTCTCATTTTTGCAGGAATCTCTTTATTATAGGGCGGAGTATATAATAGCTGACTGGCAATGCTAATCCTACTCCCAGGCTATTGGCTAGAAAATCTAGCCAGTCACCACTTCGGTTGTCTGTGCATGCAGCTTGTAACAGTTCAATACATCCACTCATGAAGATTGGCAATATAATACCTCCTGTGATTAGTTTTTTCCATACGATGAACTTATGCAGTCTTAGGTATTCGAACCAAATGACCATGGTCAGGCCTCCATACATACAAATATGCACTATTTTATCAATAAACGGAACGTTGTTTAATTCTGTTTGAGGAGGAGTAAAGAAAGATAAATAACAGATTACGGTGATTGTTATTATTGATAGAGGATCATTAGTGTCCACTAAAAAATCATAGAAGTTCTTTGAAATTATTGAAATTCAATTTGTTATAGGAGATTTTTGGGAGAACGGATTTGAATTTACTTTTGTGGTAATTTTCAGACCGTTATGCATAAAGACCCATATATTTTTGCCCAATTAGTTAAGTTCCTTGACCGAAGTAAATTCAATCGTATCGTTACAAAGTATGAAGGCGATAAGTATATCAAGAGCTATACCTGTTGGAATCAGCTGCTTACGATGATGTTCGGTCAGCTATCCAATCGAGATAGTCTTAGAGATTTGATTGTGGCTATGGAAGCTCATGCTGGAAAACTTTACCATCTCGGAATCGGGAAGTCTGTAACTCGGAGCAATCTTAGTAAGGCTAATGAGCAACGTAACTACCGCATCTTCGAAGAGTACGCAACATTCATGATTGCCGAGGCCCGCAAGCGTAGAATCAATAAAATATTCGAACTTGACGGTCATGTTTATGCATTTGACTCTACAACGATTGATCTGTGCCTGTCAGTGTTTGAATGGGCTAAATTTCGCAAACATAAAGGCGGAATAAAGTTGCATACGCTCTACGATATTGAAGCGGAAGTACCTGCATTTGTGCATATTACACCTGCCAATATTCACGATTCAAAGGCTATGCCTGAGATTCCATATGAATCAGGAGCGCATTATATATTCGACCGAGGGTATAACGATTTCAGCAACCTTAATACAATAAATCGTATAGGTGCTTTCTTCCTTGTACGAGCCAAAACAAATGTACGGATCAAGCCTAAAACCTGGAAACGAAGATTGCCAGAAGGTGTAGTATCGGATGTAATCGGATGCTTTACGGTTTATAAAAGTTCTAAGGATTACCCTGAGGAACTTAGAAAACTCATCATTGAAAATCCTGAAGACGGTACACGATACATCTTCCTGACAAATAATCTTGACGCATCTGCAGAGTTTATATCATCGCTTTATAGAAACAGATGGAGTGTTGAACTGTTCTTCAAATGGATAAAACACCACCTCAGGATTAAGAAGTTCTGGGGAACATCGGAAAACGCTGTACGCATGCAAATCTATTGTGCGATAATCACTTACTGCTTAGTAGCAATAGTCCAACACGATATGAAATTAGAACGTAGCGTCTATGAAATTCTCCAAATACTCGGAATCTCTCTGACCGACAAAACACATCTCAGTGACTTGTTTGACAAATCGAATTTCAAAAATGTCAAAGACCGATATGATTCAAGTGAACCGAATTTATTTAATTTTTAACCTTGTCCATTTTTAGTGGACAGTAGTGATAGAGGATAAGTCCTTATGTAATACATTAATAGTTCGTTAAAAATTCGCCAAGCCTAAGCGGCTCTGGCAGTAAATAAAATGAGTTCTTTGAAAAGTTTGTCAATAACTTGCATGTCTGGGTTAATCCCGAACACGCAAATAAATCGTTCAAGCATATAAGCATTGTGTATGAATGACTTGCAAGAGGATATGGAATAGGCTATTCCGAGCCTCTTACATGCCGCTTTGGCCAAGTTGACAGCTGCGAGCGATGCATTGAAGTGAAAATCCAACTTCCTGAAGTCGGTTGACTGGCAGTTGGTGATTCCTGCATGCTGCTTGCCATCTCTAAAGCAAAATTCCAGTTGGAACCTGGTTCTGTAATAATCCAGCACCTCACGTCCATCCATGGAATCGTCTGTAGAGAAGTAAAGCTGCCACTTGTCTGTCCTCCCGTCCATCGGATACCAGACGGCTAAGGTAACATACCTTTGAGAGCTTTTGCATATACCCTC
>NZ_DS981472.1 GCF_000154845.1 Phocaeicola coprocola DSM 17136
ACAATTGACCGGAAATGGCCGGTACAACTTTGCTACATGGAAAGCCAACAGAAGAAAGGCCAGCAATAGCGAGATATGAATCACAAGGAAGTTTCGGGTCAGTAGAAATTTCGTGGGGGATTATTTTTTATACTCGTAAAGTATTGCTTACTTCGCATTATGAAAAACGATTATTTGAACATGCTAGCCAGCCTCGTGTTGCCGGCTCAGATATTAGATTACTTTCTTATCTCTGGAGTTGAACAAACCTCTCAAGAGATTCATATTAGTCTGGATGAAAAGATGAATTCCAAGTTAAGCAATGACGAACATTTTGAATCCAAAGGTTTTATGGAAGCTGTTAATGTGACAGACTTTCCCATACGGGACCATAAGGTAATCCTCAAGATCAGACGTCGTCGTTGGACGGACTTGCGCACAGGTAAAAGTTTCAGTATTCCCATCGACCTCGATGTTGTAGCCAAGGGAACCAGATACTCCAAAGAATTTGGGGCTTTTTTAAAAGAAACGTATGGAGACATCCCCAGTGACCTGCCGTACGCTTGAGGAATTCTATCATATAGATGGTCATACATTTGAAAAACAGTACAAGGAGGTTCTCAGCGGATATCGTAATTGGGAACAGTTATCCCATGCCGGTGAATGGATGCTGTTTCCGGAAAATATGGGACCGTATCTGGCGATTGACGAGACCTCACTCTCCAACGGTGAACTTTACACCTTTGTAACCAACCGTGATGCCTGTACGAGAGAGTGCTCCCTGGTAGCTGTCGTGGCAGGAACTAAATCAGAGGATGTAATAGCTGTGCTGCAACGAATTGACGAGGAAAGCCGTTATGCCGTTAAAGAAGTGACACTTGACCTACGGTGTCGATGCGTAAGATTGTACGGACTGCATTTCCTGAAGCCAGCCGTGTAATAGACCGTTTTCACATTCAGAAATTAGCTTGTGATGCCGTGCAGGAATTACGCATCAAACACCGTTGGGATGCCATACAGCAGGCCAATGAGGAAATGGAAGAAGCTAAGCGGAAGAACGAAGATTATGTCCCATACCGATATTCCAATGGCGACACCCGTAGGGAATTACTTATACGCTCCCGGTATCTGCTTTTCAAGTCAGCTGATAAATGGACGGAAAAACAGAAGCAAAGGGCAGCAATCCTATTTGAGGAATACCCTGACATCAAAAAGGCATACGGTTTGTGCCATTCCCTGCGGATGATTTTCTCTAAGAACACCATAAAGGACGCTGCACGTTTGGCTATGGCACGATGGTATAATAAAGTAGAAGAAGCAGGGATGCATTCTTTTAATGTCATTGCTGCTACTTTCTATGAGCACTATGATGAAATACTGAATTTCTACAACCATCGTTCTTCAAATGCGATGGCAGAATCGTTCAATGCAAAAATTAAACTGTTCAGAGCAAATCTAAGAGGAGTAGCTGATAAGAAGTTCTTTTTATTCCGCATTGCGAAGCTATATGCGTATCCCCACTAAATTTCTACTGACCCGAAGTTTCCATAGAAGAACGTAATTTTGGTGAAGGATTCTACCTCCGCCCGCAGCTAATACAGTTTTTCGACTGCAAGAATATCACGATAGAAGGAGTATTCACCACTAACGCACCCTTCTGGTGTGTTCACTTGCTGAAATCAGAAAATATTATTTGCCGAAATATCCGTTATGACGCCAAACTTGTAAACAATGATGGTATAGATCCTGAGTATACACGTAATCTTTTGATAGAAAATATTGAATTCAACAATGGCGATGACAACGTAGCCATAAAATGTGGACGTGATAACGACGGATGGAACACAAACAGACCTTCAGAAAATATCATCATACGTAACTGTAAGTTTAAAGGACTGCACGGCGTAGTATTAGGCAGTGAAATGTCATCCGGAGTGCAAAATATATTTATCGAAAATTGCACATATGGAGGTTACTGCAAACGAGGTATCTACATGAAAACCAATCCTGACCGTGGAGGATTTCTACGTAACATCTATGTAAACAATTGCCAGTTTGGTGAAGTGGAAGATTTATTCTACGTTACTTCGATGTATGCAGGAGAAGGAATGGACAACAACCATTACTCTGAAGTATGCAATATCTACGTAAAAGATATCAGTTGTAAAAAAGCATCGGCGGCAGCTATTGTCTTGCAGGGTACCCTTGCCAAACCTATTCATCATGTAACATTCGAAAATGTAAATGTAGATAAAGCAGGAATAGGACTAAGTTTCTCGAATACAGAAACAATCAGCATTAAGAATTGTAACCTAGGCGGGTATGTAGGAATACCCTCAACTGCTAGTCAGAAAGATAACTTATTCAACAAAGACAAATAAAACACGCAATGAAAAGAAAATACTGGAGTCTGGGAGCATTATGGCTATATAGTACCATTTTACTTTCAGCACAAGAAGTACGAGTACACACCATTGGTGACTCAACAATGGCCGATTATGTAGAAAATACAACCCGTACACGCGGATGGGGAGAAATGTTTCAGGAATTTTTCTATCCGGAAGTAGAAGTAATTAATTACGCCCGGGGAGGATGCAGTTCACGTTCATTCTATCAGGAAGGAAGATGGGAGAAGGTAAAGAACAATCTTCGTAAAGGCGACTATGTCTTGATTCAGTTTGCACATAATGATGAAAAGGAAGGAGGAAAGGACGGTGCAGACGGAAGAGGTACTGCTCCATGGACTACCTATAAATCTTATTTGGAAAAATATGTGGATGAAACCCGTTCGTTGGGAGGTAAACCGATATTCGTGACTCCCATTGTAAGAAGATATTTCCAGAAGGACGGAACAATCAGCCCGAAAGGATGCCACGATCTGAGTATCGCTCCCGATGACTCTACATTAAATTATGTACGAGTAATGAAGTATGTAGCACAAGAACGGCACGTTCCAGTCGTAGACATGACAGCATCAACGAAAGCCTTTGTGGAACAATTAGGAGAAACAGCTACGGTAAAACAGATATATGTTCCCACTGACGGAACACATACACAAGCTACCGGAGCTGCATGCTACGCAGAACTTGCGGCAGAAGGTTTGAGAGAAAAAGATATCCTAAAAAAATATATACGTACCAATGTTCCTTTAATATTGAACCCTACCCTGATTAATTTTGATACGATATATGCAGGTGACAAAGCCACGAGATGCTTTGACCTGACTGGACTACATTTATCTCCCCAGCAGGGTACATTAAAAGTGAAAGCTCCAGAGGGTATGACGTTAACGGATTCTCCAGAATCAAAGGACGAAAAGAATGAACTCGTACTCACTTACACCAACGGAAAACTGTGGAACAAATGTTTTTACCTGCATTACACTCCTCGAAAAGCTAATACAGTCTCCGATTATGTGACAATCAGTTATGGGGACAATTGCCGTAAACTTCCGGTACAGGCTGTATGCAAAGAAGTAACAAACAGTCAAAATATCACAATACAGGGGAAAGTTACCGGAATGAAAGGAATTACTTTCAATGAGGGAAAATATACAATAACAGGAGCAAACTGGCCAGCAGATATTGATGAAGCTGCCAACCGGTATGTAGAAATCATAATAGAGAGCAAAGACAAGACTTTGCTTGTCAAACAAGTGTCTTTCATGTTAGATGGAGATATCTGTTATCGGGCAGCCTATGCAAGAGGAAAAGACTTTTATCCACGTACAGATATTGGAGAAGCCCAACGTCCGGTAGCAGGCAAACATAAAATAGTACTTCCGATACAAGCAACCCTCCAGCCGCATAAACAGCTGCATGTCCGACTCTTTCCATGGAGTCTGAAAGCAACAGATAACTTGTATTTCAATATTCAGGAATGTATTTTTGAGGCTACAGAAATTCAATAAAATTACTTCTTGCAAACATACATTTGTTTATAATCAGCCGAAAAAATAATTGTTTATCTGTTATCTTACCCAGCAAGACTTACAATAAACACCATCGGCACTCGGAATACCTAATATATTTATAGACAGGAACAAATAGTAAAGGGGAAATTTGAAAATGTTATCAGGTATTTTCAAATTTCCCCTTGCCTTTTACTTCAGTTAAAAGATCGCTCTACTTTATTTATCTATAAGAATGATAAACAGGAGTCATGATAAAGCTAAATTCATAATCACCATAAGGCAGCAGATATTGTGGCTCTGGAATTGCTCCCCAACTATCTACACAACCCAGTCCCATCTGAGCTTTATCTATCAATACATTGGTTAAATCAGCCTTTTCTACTTCATTAGAGTGTTCCTGCTTCTTCTCCCATCCAGAATCAAGAGATTCAATAGTATAGTGTAAAGCAGATGCTGAGAATGGAGCTTCAGCAACAAACATCAGTCCGTTTCCAGCAACATTCAGTTGTTTCCACCAGCGTATATCCGATTTCGTTCCATTTTCTTGCGGACGAATATAAGCATAGAACTGTTCGTCTACCGACTGATTATATATACCAAGATCAGTAGAAGTCTTACGATCTGCATAATTTTCAACCGGACCACGTCCATAATACGAAATCTTTTCAAAAGAAGCAGGCATTACCATCTGCATACCAAAACGGAACATGTTGGCCACTTTCGCGCTCTTATCTGCGGTCATTTTCTGAGTCACCTTAACAGCACCTTTATTGTTGATAGCATACGTTAAAGCCAACTTAGCCGAAACCTGTTTCATTTCATATTCAGCAGAAACAACAGCTATGCCATCGACCATTTCAGCCTTTAAAGACACTAATTTGATTCCAGGATTATTCCATACTGCATACTTCTGCTGCAAACCTGCTCCAAAATCATTATCGGTCGGAGCACGCCAGAAGTTCGGAGTCATAGCTTCTCCTTCTTTTATCATCTCCAAGCCATTTACTTCATATTTATCCATATATCCGCTCTGCTTATTGAACTGGATATTGAAGTTTTCTCCCTTTACAACTATACGGTTTACATTTTCATCTTTTATCTGCGGAACTACTACAGCTACGTTCTTCTCCTCTACATTGGCAAGATCCATTGCAGGAGCCTTATAAGGATTCAGGGTCAACTGTGCCTTGGCAACTACATGACCAGCCGGAAGCAGTCCTTCGCGATTTTTCTGAACGTATTTTACATTCAGCAACCATTCTGCACACTTACAAGTTTTGCCCAGATCAAGTTTAACATTAGTAGTCTGACGTGGAGCTACTGACAAATTTTCAACGCGTCCACTACGAACCGCCTTACCATTTTTCAATACCTCCCATTCCAATGCATAAGCAGATAAATCACGGAAGAAGTTTTCATTATAAACTTTAATCTCACCTTTTGATAAATCACCAGCACTGGTCCAGATGTTCTGATAGAAATAGCCTACTTCATACATATGTGGATTAGGCTTACGGTCAGGGCTGATCAGACCGTTATCACAGAAATTGTTATCACTGGCATCGAAACGGTTGAAGTCACCACCATAAGCATAAATCATCTTACCGTCTTTTCCGGTCCAGCGGCATGACTGGTCAACAAAATCCCAAATAAAACCTCCCTGATACTTCGGATATTTGCGAATCAAATCCCAATACTCTTTAAAACCACCTTCAGAATTACCCATCGCATGAGCATACTCGCACTGAATCAACGGTTTTGGACTATCAGGATTCTTTGCATATTCCTCACAGTCTTTATATCTGTAATACATCGGACAATAAATATCCGTTTTTCCGTTAAGGCCTGCTCTTTCATACTGTACAGCACGACTGGGATCTTCAGCCTTTACCCATTCGTAAGCAGCTTCAAAGTTTGGTCCGTAACCAGCTTCGTTACCCAAAGACCAGAAGATAATGCTTGGATGATTGAAACCACGCTGAACATTGCGCTGATTACGTTCTAAATGTGCTTTCTTGTATGAAGAAACTTTTGCCAGTGTTTTTTCTTCATACCCCATACCATGAGATTCCAGATTAGCCTCAGCTACTACATAAATACCATATTTATCACATAATTCATACCAGAAATTATCGTCCGGATAGTGACAAGTACGTACGGCATTGATATTAAACTGTTTCATGATCTGGATGTCCTGAATCATGCGTTCACGAGATACATAATATCCTCCGTCCGGATCCATTTCATGACGGTTTGCACCTTTAAAAAGTACAGGCTGTCCATTGACTAAAATTTGAGCATCCTTCAATTCTACTTTTCGGAATCCGACTTTCACAGGAACCACCTCACTTACTTCATTACCTTTTTTCAATGTAGCACGTAATGTATAGAGATAAGGAGTTTCTGCCGACCACTTATGAGGTGCATCAAGAGCAATGGTTGCAGACACTTTACCACTTCCTGCCACTTTCTTGGTTGCAACAACCTGATTCTGCGCATCAAGCAAATCCAGAGTCACTTTCGAACTGCCCTTCAACTTCAGCTCAACAGCCAAAGAACCGTTTTTATATTCGCTATCCAGATCGGGAGTTACACGAATATCATCTATACGGTTTTTATTTCTTGTATAAAGATAGCAGTCGCGGGCAACACCTGTATAACGGAAAAAATCCTGATCTTCCAAATAACTGCCGTCGCACCAGCGGAATACCTGAAAAGCAATTACATTCTTCTGCCCCGGCTTCAAATAAGAAGTAAGATCAAATTCAGCTTCCAGCTTACTATCTTCGCTATATCCGACATACTTTCCGTTTACCCACAGATACATATTCGAACTTACTGCACCAAAATGAGCTATGATATCTTTTCCTTTCCAGTCGGCAGGTACTACAATTTCACGACGGTAAGAACCTACATGATTGTTTTCTACCGGTACATAAGGAGGATTATTCGTAAACTGATTTCTCCATGCATAACCCACATTAAGATAAATAGGATCACCATAACCATTTAGTTCCCATACAGCCGGAACTTGTAAGTCATCCCATCCTTTATCATTAAAATCAACTTTCCAGAAGTCTGTAGGACGTGCATCGGCATTTTTTACCCAGAAAAATTTCCAGTTGCCGTTTAATGTCATGAAATTGTTAGAATGTTCCTTGATTGCCTGTGCTGCTGCATCCATACTTTCATAAGCAAAAAAGTTTGTATGCATCGGAGCACGATTGACAGCATTTACTTCCGGATCTTGCCATTCCTTGAAGGTCTGTGCCTGAGAAGAAAGTGCACAAGCTCCCAGGATGCCTAATAAAAGATGTTTTTTCATAATAAAATTAGGTACTCTTATATTAATAAAATTATATCAATACAAAAGTAGTGATTTTTAAATTATAAAAAAACAGGTCAGCCGGTTTATTACCAGCCAACCTGTTCTCTATAAGATTTATATACTAATATCAATTTTCTTCCGCTTACCCGCGCAACTGTTTATCCATTGCGGCAGCAGCACGGCGTCCGTCACCCATTGCCAGAATTACGGTAGCTCCACCGCGGACAATATCGCCTCCTGCGTAAATAGTAGGAATAGACGACTGCATATCATCATTTACAGCAATTGTTCCTTTTCGTCCTAATTCCAGTCCAGGAATCGAATTCGGGACAATCGGATTCGGAGATACTCCCACGCTGACGATAGCCATATCAATGTCTATTGTTTCTACAGCTCCAGGAATAGCAACAGGGCTGCGACGTCCTGAAGCATCCGGTTCACCCAATTCCATCTTCTGCAAAACAACTTGTTTTACACGTCCTTTTTCATCTGCTATATACTCTATCGGATTATGCAAAGTCAGGAATTCCACACCTTCCTCTTTGGCATGTTTTACTTCCTCCAGACGAGCCGGCATTTCTGCCTCCGAACGGCGATAAATAATCATTGCCTTTTCAGCTCCAAGGCGGCGAGCTGTACGTACAGAGTCCATAGCAGTATTACCACCACCGATAACAGCCACACGCTTGCCAAATGTTACCGGAGTATCAGAATCTTCACTAGCCGCATCCATCAGATTGACACGAGTCAGATATTCATTGGATGACATAATATTGATAGAATTTTCCCCCGGAATGTTCATGAAGTTTGGAAGTCCGGCACCAGATGCTACGAATACACCTTTATAGCCTTCCTGCTCCAATTCTTCCACGCTGATAGTCTTGCCGATAATACAGTCTTTGACAAACTGTACGCCCATCTTCGACAGGTTTTCTATTTCAACATCAACAATCTTGTTCGGCAAACGGAATTCAGGAATACCGTACTTCAGCACTCCACCAATTTCGTGCAAAGCTTCGAATACAGTTACATCGTAACCAAGCTTTGCCATATCTCCGGCAAATGAAAGTCCGGCAGGTCCGGAACCTACAACTGCAACTTTGATACCGTTCTTTTCAGCTATTTCAGGAACAGAAATCTGACCGCTTTCACGTTCATAATCGGCAGCAAAACGCTCCAGATAACCAATAGCTACTGCTTCGTGTCCCATCTTCAGGTGAATACACTTTGATTCACACTGCTTTTCCTGTGGACAAACACGACCACATACAGCAGGCAAAGCACTGGTCTGCTTCAAGACACGGGCAGCTTCGAGGAATTCACCACGCTCGATATTTTTAATGAATCCAGGTATATTGATACCGACCGGACAACCTTCCCTACACGATGGATTAGCACAATCCAGACAACGTTTAGCTTCTGTCAGTGCCTGTTCCTCATTCAAGCCTAAGTTTACTTCTTCTTTACGGCTGTGAGAACGGTACTCCGGATCGAGCTCATTCATTTTCACACGTGGAATGGCAGTACGTTCCTTCGGCTTCATTGCTTTACGTAACTCTGCACGCCACGGTGTATTACGGTCTTCAACAGCCTTCACAGCTTCACATGTATCAGGCTGTACAGCATCCAGTTTATGTATTTCTTCACGTTCAATATCCTTGAACGCTCCCATACGCTTCAACATTTCATCGAAATCCACCTGATGTCCGTCGAACTCAGGACCATCTACGCAAACGAATTTCGTCTTGCCACCCACAGTGATACGGCACGCTCCACACATACCTGTACCATCTACCATGATTGTATTAAGCGAAACATCGGTAGGAATTTCGTATTTCTTGGTAAGCAGACAAACAAATTTCATCATGATAGCCGGACCAATGGCAAAACACTTATCTACCTTTTCACGCTTGATTACCTCTTCAATACCTTCGGTCACCAAACCTTTCTTGCCATACGAACCATCATCGGTCATAATAATTACTTCATCCGAACTTTCTCTCATTTCTTTTTCCAAAATGACCAGCTCCTTAGAGCGGCCCGCCAATACAGTAATGACACGGTTTCCAGCAGCCTTCAGAGCCTGAACAATAGGCAACATCGGAGCTACTCCTACTCCACCTCCAGCACAAACTACTGTTCCGAAGTTCTCGATGTGGGTTGCTTTACCCAACGGACCTACTACATCGGTAATATAATCACCCTCGTTCAGTTCACACAAACGAGTTGATGACAGACCGACCTCTTGTACGACCAACGTAATAGTTCCCTTTACAGGATCGGCTTCTGCAATGGTAAGAGGCATACGTTCACCTTTTTCACCTACACGTACAATCACAAAATGACCAGCCTTACGTGACTTAGCAATCAGGGGAGCTTCGATTACCAGCTTAAAAACCTTTTCTGAAAAATGTTCTTTTGAAATAATTTTATTCATTTCCTCGTACTATAAGTTAGTTATTTTTTGCAATTCATTATATTTTGCAAAGTTACCACTAAATAAAATAATACCAAAAGAAATCTTCAAAATCGCAATTTCCGTTGTATATTTTTGTCATACAACGTTCTTAATTCAACTATAAAATCATAACCGTCATAAAAATCAACAGTCAGCGTACCATTTTTAAAAGGGATTTTACTATTTTATAAAATCCACAACTCTTCCACATAATATAAACATTTCACTAAGGTAAAACTATCGCCTCACTATAGTGAAATGATAGCTTCACTTGAATGAAACGTTCACTCCACCATAGTGAAACATTATATCTATAGGGAAAAAGTAGCATAAACATACCCAGCCATATAAAAAAATCTCCTCCGGATTCCCGAAAGATTCCGAAGGAGATTTCATTTTTGTAGCCTCACTACTTATATTGCTACAATGGCATCAGGGTTTTACCTGAATAGCTTTATCAAATTCAGCCCAATGTTCATCAGTCATATTGGCAGGAATAAACAATGCCACTCCAGCAGCTCCTGCTTCAATAGAACCACGAACAGCTTCACCGATTTCTGAAGGAATCAGACCGTGGCCTTCCGGATCTTTGATATTAGCCTTATTCTGCCAGTCACGACAAATGAACAAACCACTGTAAACAGGCTTCTTTCCATTTACGGAAGCTACTTCTTCTTTAGTTATTTCTCCTACCCAAGAAGCCGGTTCCAGATAGAAATCATTATAATTCATCGGGAAGAATGCATCGATATCCCATTTGTTCCATTCCTGACGAACCAGTTTTTTTGCATATGAGTCCGGACCTGGGAATACAGCAGCACTGACTTTTTTGCCTTTTGCATGAACTGCAGCCGCAATCTTATTTACCAGACTGGTAATACGGTTGTAACGGAACTGTTTCCATTCTTCACAAGTAGAAGGGTCTTCTACCGACTTGATATCGATACCGCTTTCAGCCTTGAAATCGGCTACACATTTGTCGCAGTAACAATAATCGGCTGTAGGATATTCTTCATTCATCACCAGACCATATTTATCCCAAAGTCCACGTGCCAGAATTACATCGACATAGCGAATATAATCCAGATGAATGAAATCAACTTCGGGAATCTCTGCAATCTTACTATATTCAGTAACCAGATAATTGATTACATCCGGATTGTTCGGACACATACATTTATAATAAGGAACATATGCCTGCACAGTATATGCCGACTCGCCTTTACGGTTTACCGCATACCAAGTAGAATCTGCATCCCCTTTCAACATTGCAGGAATCCATGCATGATACTCCAATCCGGTAGCATGAGCTATTTTTGCAGCACGAGTATGTTTTTCTACATTGAAACCACCCGCATTATAACACATACCTACCAGCCCGTGGTCCTTCCATTTTTTGAAATCGGACTGTATAGACGCTTCTGTAGCCTCCTCACCTTCTCCTTGCCAACCATATACAGGAATAGTTTTCACTGATTCATTTGAGCATGAAGAAAAGCCCAATACACATGCTACCGTAGCAGCCAATAATAACTTGATTTTCATAAATTTGATTATTTATTAATAATAAAAATAGTACTGTCAGCAAATATCAGCTGTAACATAAAACAGTTAAAAACTGAATAACTCTTATAAAGTAAATATAAATTTCTAAATAAAACATCCGATAATGCTGTTTTTTTTACATCCCGATATAATTTTTGTCTATTGAACCCACTTAATCTTCCACCAAAGACCTCATTACCGTTTTACAAAACACATCAAAATTACTTTCAATACTCCTATAACTATCCACATAATTAACCAAACAACTTTTTCATATGAAACATTCAAGCCCTACCTATAAGGTATTACATATCTACACATTATACAATCAGTAAAAAAATTTTTTTATCCATAAAGAGGAAATAATTATCCAAAATTCCTATTCGATTGAAAATAAGCTTTATCTTTGTGGGTAGACTAATATATTCAAAACCATGACCGAAAAGCTGAAAGAGATAAAGAATTTAATAGCCGAAGGTTCTACCGAACACGCTATCGACCAATTAAATCAATTAATCAATTTAAATCCTGAATATGCTGCCGAAGCATATTATTTATTAGGAAATGCTTTCCGCAAAAAAGGTGACTGGCAAGGAGCATTGAACAACTATCAGGAAGCCATTGCATTAAATCCGGATAGTCCGGCAGCAGAAGCACGGAATATGGTGATGGATATTCTTAACTTTTACAATAAAGATATGTTTAATCAATAAGTAACCATTCTATTTTCCGCCTTGACACGCATGTTCCCTAAACCTACCTTTGCGCCGTAACCCTTAAACAACAATGATTATGGCAAAAGAAAAAGTAAACTACCAGGAGGTATATGACCTCTATCAGTTATGCAGTGAGACCAAGGATCTTCGTGAGTTCTGTGCGGATTATGGAGTAAATTACGACAAGTTCATGAACTGGCAGCGTCATCAGCTATGGAGCGAAAAGTTAGGCAAGACAGTCCAGGTTGAGCAGCCCAAGGTTGCCAAAGTCCGGATAACCGGCAAGCCTTGCAACAGTCCAACCGTAAAGTTGGAGGTGAAACAACCTGAAGGTGAATCTCCGATTAAGTGGGTAAAACTGCAATTGACATCAGGTGCCACATTGTTCCTAAGAAATACCACAGTTCTTGATTTGAGTCTGTTGCTTAATAAAATGATAGGATGATATGCTTGGACTTAGCGCTAACCTGAACTATTACCTGTTCAACGGTAATGTGGATTTGCGGAAAGGAATCTTCCGCCTGTGTGAGAGTATAAGGGAAGAGATGTCACTTGACCCGAGCGATGCATCCAATGTATATATGTTCATGTCCAGGAACCGAAAAGTTGTGAAAATACTTCATTATGAACGCGGATTTTATGTGCTTTACGAGAAACGTCCTGTCATGGGGAGATTCAAGAAACCTGTGTTTGATGAAGTCTCCAAATGCTACCGGATACAATGGTCGGACATGGCCTATCTTACGGAAAGTATAGTAGTTGACAGATGTACGTCAGTCCGAAAGATTATATTATACATTGATTATCATAAAATATATAGATAAACGATAAAGTTTGCGTACTGCTGATTTTCGTACTTTATATCATGATTGATGAAAGGCCATACGAGTTACTTTGCTGCCAACTGGGTCTTGACG
>NZ_DS981471.1 GCF_000154845.1 Phocaeicola coprocola DSM 17136
TTTCATCAATCATGATATAAAGGTACGAAAAATCAGGCAGTTACGCAAACTTTTTATCGTTTATTCTTATATTATTTTTATTGATAATCAATGTATTAATATTAATCTTTCGGACTGACGTACATCTTGTCAACTACTATACTTTCCGTAAGATAGGCCATGTCCGACCATTGTATCCGGTAGCATTTGGAGACTTCATCAAACACAGGTTTCTTGAATCTCCCCATGACAGGACGTTTCTCGTAAAGCACATAAAATCCGCGTTCATAATGAAGTATTTTCACAACTTTTCGGTTCCTGGACATGAACATATATACATTGGATGCATCGCTCGGGTCAAGTGACATCTCTTCCCTTATACTCTCACACAGGCGGAAGATTCCTTTCCGCAAATCCACATTACCGTTGAACAGGTAATAGTTCAGGTTAGCGCTAAGTCCAAGCATATCATCCTATCATTTTATTAAGCAACAGACTCAAATCAAGAACTGTGGTATTTCTTAGGAACAATGTGGCACCTGATGTCAATTGCAGTTTTACCCACTTAATCGGAGATTCACCTTCAGGTTGTTTCACCTCCAACTTTACGGTTGGACTGTTGCAAGGCTTGCCGGTTATCCGGACTTTGGCAACCTTGGGCTGCTCAACCTGGACTGTCTTGCCTAACTTTTCGCTCCATAGCTGATGACGCTGCCAGTTCATGAACTTGTCGTAATTTACTCCATAATCCGCACAGAACTCACGAAGATCCTTGGTCTCACTGCATAACTGATAGAGGTCATATACCTCCTGGTAGTTTACTTTTTCTTTTGCCATAATCATTGTTGTTTAAGGGTTACGGCGCAAAGGTAGGTTTAGGGAACATGCGTGTCAAGGCGGAAAATAGAATGGTTACAAGAATGAGTTAAGATATGGCCTTATATTAAAAGGTTTACATATATGTTACGAAAAATATCAGTTATAACTTTAAAGGTTATTATTACATCAGTTTTAATTTATTCTGTATTTATGATATTGTTTATATCGACTTTTGACTTTCTCTCATTGTCGGAAGTAGTCGTTCTTTTCCAAAAGGCTGAATCGCAAAGGAGTTTTTATCTCCAACTATTGACCACATTGTTTCAGTATCAGCAATTCTTTTAAGCGTATACTGATATCTTACTTCAGGCTGGCACTTCGTTAGAGCCTCATATTCCTCATTAGAAATCCTAAGTTCATTTAGATTTGCTTCTTTTCCCATTGTTGTCATATTTATGTTGTAATCGCAGAACCGCATTCTACCTTATCCAAAGATAAGTAACTAATGCGAATCAGAGAGCTAACTCCTGATTTGCATTATTAATAAGCTGCTATACCCGTTCGAATGAAACAGAAGAAAACTTTCAGTTGTAATCAGGGTTTATTAGTAGACTGACTTTGAGATTTAACGGCTGGTTTTATTTTTTTCTTTCCTAATTTTTTAGCTTTTTCCCATGCGGCTTTTCGAGCTTCATATTGTTCTCGCTGCCGTTCCAGATAATTATCTGCCATAATGAAATGTGATTATCAGTTTATTTAATTCCAATTTAATTCATCTTGTATCCGGCGGAGTGCAGTGTTGTAATCCTCTACCAGTTCTTTCATAACTTCACTGACTGGTTGCAGATGCTTAATCATTGATGCCGCCTGACCAATTTCCAGTTCTCCCTCGAATAAATCTCCTTCGAAAATACCTAGTTTGGCACGTCCGCGTCCTAACAGATCACGCAGTTCATCGACGGAAGCTCCGCGTTTTTCAGCTTCTTCAATGTGTTTGTAGAAATCATTTTTCACTAGTCGGGTAGGAGAAAGCTGTTTTAACGTAAGTATTGTATCTCCCTCATTCAGTCGCAGACAGCGGTCTTTGAACG
This sequence comes from Phocaeicola coprocola DSM 17136, assembly GCF_000154845.1. Classification (GTDB taxonomy): domain Bacteria; phylum Bacteroidota; class Bacteroidia; order Bacteroidales; family Bacteroidaceae; genus Phocaeicola; species Phocaeicola coprocola. The sequence goes on from NZ_DS981471.1 coordinate 1,890, forward strand.
CGAAACTGGCAGAACTTTCTTCAGTCAATGCAAAACGTGTGCCTATCTGTACTCCATCGGCTCCTAGACTTCTTGCGGCCAGAATACCTTCACCGGTAGCTATTCCCCCAGCTGCAATTAGTGGGAGTGTACAACTTTTCCTGACTGCCGGGATAAGACACAGGGTTGTAGTTTCTTCTTTTCCGTTATGTCCTCCTGCTTCGAACCCTTCGGCTACAATAGCGTCTACTCCAGCCTCTTCACATTTTGCTGCGAAGCGTGTGGAAGATACTACATGAGCTACGATAATCCCTTTGTTGTGCAGCCATTCGGTCCATATCTTCGGATTTCCGGCGGAGGTGAAGACAATCTTCACTTCTTCTTCGGCTATAATTTGCATCAGGGTTTCTATTTCCGGATACATCAATGGAACGTTTACTCCGAACGGTTTGTCGGTGGCTGCTTTACATTTGCGTATATGCTCGCGTAAGGTTTCAGGATGCATAGAGCCTGCTCCTAACAGTCCCAGTCCTCCTGCATTACTTACTGCCGATGCCAGTCGCCAGCCGCTGCACCATACCATTCCACCTTGAATGATGGGATATTTTATTCCGAAAAGATGACATATTCTGTTCATAGTCTGTTCTGCTTTTTGCAAAGATATGATTTTCTGAGCTTTTCTCAAAGTTCCTTCTTCTGGCTTGTAGCCTTAAATACCGGACGAGGTTGCTGAGTTTCTGTTTCGAATCCGAACCAGTAGTTGAGCGGTTTGTTCTCACTGGCGGGAAGCAGACATAGCTTCAGATGATCGTGATATTCTCCATATACGATATTCCAGCTGTCAGGAGGTGTGACATGCTTGGTACGGATACGGGCTGCCGGCTGTTTCTTGAGTGACATTCCTGCTTCTATCCATGCCAAAGTTGCTGCCGTTTCATAAGAAGGGTAGGATTGCTTGCAAAACTCATACAGAATGATTCCCCTACGTTCCTGACTCATGGGCTGGTCGGCTACTCCAAGTGCAATCAGATGTTCGAGAAAGCGATGCAGAAAGTCTGGCTGTTCTACAATTAGCCGTCGTGTGATGTGCTGCCATACGGGGGTATTGTAGAATCCATCAAGCAAGCGTGACAGCAGGTGTGCCGTCTGTAACTCCTCCGGACTGATCTCTCCGGTTTCCAATACCTCATAAGGAGGGAATGGAGAATATTTGATGCCTAGTTCGGCAGCTCTGCGTCTCATTTCTGTGCCTGGCAGTAACTTTAATGATTCGAGCTGTATTTCTCCTGCACGGTAAGAAGCTAACGTACGTACATCTTCGAATATTTCTTCCAGACGGTAAAGAGGAAGTCCGGCTATCAGATCGGCATGTGTTTCCATATTGCTCAATGAACAGAGGAATTTCAATCCTTCTAGAGCATCGGACAATTTGCCCATACGTCGGCTGGTTGTCAGAACTTCTTCACGAAGACTCTGTATGCCGGCTTCCAGATGAAGCAAGTTGTCGGGCATATGCGTCAGTTCTTCTTTCAGCTCGTCGGACAGTAGAGCCGGATGTATTTCCAAATGGAAGCGGATATCTGGAAATTCTTGGAACAGACTGAGCAATGCCTTTGCATGTCGGTTGTTGTAGTTGAAAGTACGGTCTAGTACACGTATGTTGCGAATGCCATGCTGGTGGATGAGAATGATGCGTTCCCGGATTGTTTCCAACGGAAGGGTGCGGACCGGCTTTTCTCCTCCACTTACGCAAAACGCACAGGTATTGAAACATCCGCGTGTCGTTTCTAGTTGTACGAAGGGTTTGCTCCAGTTGAAAAAAGGACTGGTTTCGGGAGGAACCAGCTGATCGAAATCGAGTACGCGGGCTATACCGTTGTCATGGTATGTATCATCTTTAGCGTCTATGTAGCATAATCCGGTGATGTCCTTCCAGGCATCAGGTTGGTTCCAGCATGTCAGCCACTGGCTTACCACTTCTTCTCCTTCTCCTCTGAAAACACAATCGACGAATGTATTACGTCTTAAGAAAGTTTGGTTTTCTCCTAGAAATTCCGGACCTCCCAAAGCAATGCAACAGTCGGGCAATAATGCTTTGGCGCGTGAGAGCACATGGAGCAGTATTTCATGGTTGAAAAGCCAGCAGGTAGCAGCAATAATATCTGGTTTACGGCGATATATTTCTCCGGCAATCATTCCCGGATTCTCGTTGATGGTTGCAGATACAATGTCCCATTCTATCGATTTATTATCAGCAATCTGTGCCTGTAGCGCAGGTAATGCCAGAGAAGAATGTGCATAGGAACTGTTTAAGTCGAGCCAGACTATCTTCATAGAGTAATGAATGTATAAAAGAAATGCCATCCTAAACGTCTTCTATATAGACAGAAACGCTCAGGATGACATTAATTATAGTAATAAAATATTGATTACAGCAGGTACTGTGAGCTAATAGATTCGTTAGTCATCACGCGGCGGATTGTTTCAGCAAACATATCAGCGATAGAAAGCTGTTTAACCTTAGCACAACGGTTTGAATAAGGAATACTATCAGTAAATACAATTTCTTCCAGTTGTGAATTCTGAACACGTTCAGAAGCTGGACCTGACATTACGCAGTGAGAAGCAATAGCACGAACTGAAGTTGCACCGGCTTCTTTCATGATATCAGCTGCTTTGGTAATAGTACCGGCAGTATCTACCATATCGTCAATCAGGATAACGTTTTTATCTTTAACGTCACCGATGATTTGCATAGAAGCAACTACGTTTGCTTTTTCACGTGTCTTATGGCACAACACCAAAGGTACATCCAAATATTTAGCATAAGTGCTGGCACGTTTAGAGCCACCAACGTCAGGAGTTGCAATGACAAGGTTTTCCAGATTCAAAGACTGGATGTAAGGAGCAAAAATAGTAGAACCATAAAGGTGGTCTACCGGAATGTCAAAGAATCCCTGAATCTGATCTGCGTGCAAATCCATTGTTATCAGACGGCCAATACCGGCAACGCTCAACAAATTAGCTACCAGTTTTGCACCGATAGATACACGTGGTTTGTCTTTGCGGTCCTGACGTGCCCATCCGAAATACGGAATTACGGCAATGATACTTTTAGCTGAAGCACGTTTTGCTGCATCAATCATCAGCAAAAGCTCCATTAAGTTGTCTGAATTCGGGAAAGTTGACTGTACGAGGAATACGTGCTGTCCGCGAATAGATTCTTCGTAAGATACTGCAAATTCGCCGTCGGCGAAATGAGTAATGTTCATGTTACCCAGTGGGCATCCTAAACTGTTACAGATTTTTTCTGCAAGGTATCTCGAGTTTGTACCCGAGAACACTTTGAATGATGATGTTTCGCTCATTGTAATATTTTGATATATTGCCTAATATTTTTGGCGCAAAGTTACGGCATTTCTCCAAGCATGGCAAATGAAATGAAAAAACTTTAATCAGCAAGTCGTTTCAATTTCCTGAAATGCTCAATAAGATTCTGATAATTATAATCGTGGTCAAGGTCGAATTTATTCCAAAGTCCACCTAAAATAGCAGCTCCTCCAAAGCCATAATCTTTTACTTGCAGGATATTGTCTTCATCAATGCCTCCAAGTGCTATGACGCGTTTGTCGATTATACCGTCTTTAGCTGCCTGACGGATTTGTTCCGGTGTATATTCTGCTGCATATCCCTGTTTTGAAATGCTGTCGAATACAGGGCTGAGAAAGACATAATCGAAGTTGTTTTTCTTTTCTTTTACTTCTTCCAATGAATGGCAGGAGGTACTTATTTGCCCAGTGTAATTATCGGGAGCAATAGGGTTGCGATGATTCAGGTGAATACCTTTGAGATTATATTCTTCTTTCAAATAGAAATGTCCATGTACTACGATACGCTTCCGGTATTTTTCCGGGATAAGAGTAAGCAGACGTTCTGCATAAACCGGAGCTGTGTCGGGTTTGCGCAGATGAAGATAATCTAATCCTTCGTCGAAGAGTGTAGTTATAATTTTATCTTCTTCTACGAAATATGTGGGTCTGGTTATCAATATAAGTTTCATGTGACAACGTAATTGTGGCACAAAGGTAGTAACATGTTTGTAATATTCCTAATTGTTTAGAGCAAAATCGTGTGCGTAACCATTGTTTTGAGGTCGATGTGCCACAATTTGTCACTTAAAACTTCGCCATATCCTGAAATTATCTTTAAAACCTCGTTGGCTTGTGTGCAGCCGACTAAGCCGGGAGTAACTCCTAATACCCCTTTGGGAGGAGCAGGCATGGACAGCATTTCTTCCTCGTCGGGGAAGAGGTCGCGGTAGTTTTTTCCTCCCTGGTAGTTAAAAACGGATACTTGACCGTCGAAGGCACGGATAGCACCATATACATATACCTTATTTAATAATAAGCATGTGTCGTTTATAAGGTAACGCGTTTGGAAATTGTCGCATCCGTCAACTACAATATCGTATCTGCTGATTATTTCTTGAGCATTTTCTTTAGTAAGACGAGTAGGATAGGCCTCAATGCAAATATTGCTGTTCAGTTTCTGCAAGCGTTCTTTTGCGCAAAGTGCTTTGGGCTTTCCTATCTCGGTTTCATTGTAGAGAATTTGGCGCTGTAAGTTTGTTTCACTTACCTTATCATCATCTACTAGTCCGATGGTTCCTACTCCTGCACCGCAAAGGTATATAGCAATAGGTGAGCCCAGACCACCTACACCTACTATCAGGACTTTCGCTTGTCGGAGCAATGTCTGTCCTTTTTCTCCAATCTCGTCGAGTTGAATCTGGCGATTATATCTCTCTTTTTCTTTTTCTGTCAGTTGCATGGGGATATTATGAAAAGAAATTGTCTGAAAAGATGAAATGTATTTGGGGAATTTTGTATGTATAAATAAAGTTTTCCGGAAGGATATCATTACTTTTTCGGAAAATCAGATGTGTTTCTGAAAAGGTATTGATATTCTCCGGAATATGTTATTTTTTGTTTTTACTTCTGTACGGCAGAGGTGTGAAGCTGTTTTGACATGTGGTCGAATGAAGCATCCCAATCTTTCCATACGGGTTCACGTCCGATGGCTTTTAATGCTTTTTCTACTTCTACCGCTGTACGCTCATCGCTTACATGGAACTGTTCCAGCGCTTGTGGGTAAGTATAGTAACCTCCCGGTTCTGTCTTACTCTCGGCACTCATCGTTGTTACTCCAAGTGTAGCCATGTGATCACGGATATTAGCCGGCTCACGGGTAGAGTAAGATATATCTACGTCATGATCGAATATACGCATGGCAAATGTCACCTGAGCCAGCTCTTTGTCGCTCATGATTACGTTCGGTTGGAAACCTTCGTTTTCAGCCGGGCGCATGCGTGGAAAGTTTACGCTGTATTTGGTTTTCCAGTAATGTTTTTGCAGGTAGCGCAGGTGATAAGCCATCATTGTTACATCTGTACGCCAGTCTTCCAAGCCGATCAGAACTCCCATACCGATAGAATGAACGCCAGCCTGTCCCATACGGTCGAAACCATTTACACGCCATTCGAATTTCGATTTCATGCCACGCGGATGATAAATATTATAGCGTGCCTTATTATATGTTTCCTGAAAACAGATCACTCCGTTCAGACCGTGGTTTACCAATTCGGCATACTCTTCTGTCTTAAGTGGCATAACCTCTATCTTCAGATTCGAGAAATATGGTTTTGCCAAATCAAGTGCTTTAGCTATATAAGGAACTCCGGCCTTGGCAGGATTTTCTCCTGTTACAATCAACAGATTTTCGAATGGACCGAGTTTTTTGATTGCCCGGTATTCGTTTTCTATTTCTTCCGGAGTAAGAATGGTACGTGCCATCGGGTTACTGATATGAAATCCGCAGTACACGCATGAGTTCGTACATGAATTGGTAATATACAGAGGAATAAACATTGAAATAGTTTTGCCGAATCGTTCTTCTGTGTATTTGCGACTCAGGCGTGCCATTGGTTCGAGAAATTTCTCGGCGGCGGGTGAAATCAGTGCCATAAAGTCGTCTACGTCGCAATGTGATTTTCCTAATGCGCGCAACACATCGGCTTCAGTCTTTGAGTAGATGGCTTTGGTTGTTTCTTCCCAATTTATTTTTTCTAATTCGTCACTAAACATGATATTTATGGATAGTTTTCAAATTCTTTTATGTATTTCCGCCATTCTGGATAAACGACGGAAATGCATGATTGATAGGTTATTATTTCAAGTTTGAAAGATCGCGTGACAACTTCATTGCACAGAAGTTCGGTCCGCACATTGTACAGTATTCGCCGTCAGTATGGCGACCTTCGTTAAAGTATTCCAGTGCACGGTCCGGATCGAGACTCAGGTGGAACTGGTCGCGCCAGCGGAATTCGTAGCGGGCCTTGCTTAAGGCATTATCTCGTATTTGTGCACCTGGATGACCTTTGGCAAGGTCGGCTGCATGTGCTGCTATCTTGTAAGTGATAACTCCTGTACGTACATCTTCACGGTTAGGCAATCCCAGATGTTCTTTCGGAGTAACGTAGCACAACATGGCTGTACCCAACCAGCCGATTTGAGCGGCTCCGATAGCAGAGGTGATATGGTCGTATCCCGGAGCAATATCAGTAACCAAAGGACCAAGAGTGTAGAACGGCGCATTGTGACAATGACTGATCTGGCGTTCCATGTTTTCCTTGATTTTGTGCAAAGGTACGTGTCCCGGACCTTCAATAAATGCTTGTACATTCTTAGCCCATGCGCGTACAACCAGTTCGCCCATTGTGTCGAGTTCTGCAAACTGTGCTTCATCGTTTGCGTCGGCAATACATCCCGGACGCAGACCGTCGCCCAATGATACAGCTACGTCGTATTGAGCAAGTATATCACAAATATCGTCAAAATGTTCGTAAAGGAATGACTCCTGGTCGTGTACCAGACACCATTTGCTCATGATACTACCTCCGCGTGATACAATACCACACAGACGTTTGTCGGCAAGATGAACATTGTGGCGGCGTATTCCGGCATGGATAGTGAAATAGTCTACTCCTTGTTCACATTGTTCAATTAGTGTATCACGGTAAATCTCCCAAGTCAAGTCTTCTACTTTACCGTTAACCTTTTCCAAAGCCTGATAGATAGGCACTGTACCTACCGGAACCGGACAGTTGCGTACAATCCATTCACGAGTTTCATGTATGTTGTCGCCGGTAGAGAGGTCCATCAGTGTATCACCTCCCCATTTGCAGCTCCATACAGCTTTGTCTACTTCTTCATCAATGCTGGAAGTTGTAGCCGAGTTGCCGATGTTGGTATTGATTTTTACCAGGAAGTTACGTCCGATGATCATTGGCTCCGATTCCGGATGATTGATGTTTGCCGGCAATACAGCACGTCCGGCCGCAATCTCATCACGAACGAATTCAGGAGTGATATACGTATCAATACCCAACTCTTTACAGTTCATGTTCTCTCGGATAGCTACATATTCCATTTCCGGAGTAACAATACCTTGTTTGGCATAATACATCTGTGTACAGCATTTTCCGGCTTTGGCACGGTAAGGCAAGGCAATATGTTCGAAACGCAGATGGTCGAGCGAATGATCGTCGCGTCGCATCTTACCGTATTCTGAAGTGATAGAAGGCAGCTGTTCTACATCGCCACGTTCTACAATCCAGTTTTCGCGCATACGGGGAAGTCCCTTCTTAAGATCGATTTTAATATTGGAATCACTGAAAGGTCCACTTGTATCGTAAACATAAACAGGGGCATTAGGAGTCATGACCTTTTCTCCATTGACAATAGTGACAGTTGGAGTAAGATTCACTTTTTGCATCCCTACTTTTATGAAAGGGAAAAGTGTTCCTTGCATATAAGCTTTTTCGGCATGTGCATATGCCTTTTTATCTTTTTCTTTATTCATGAACGTGTAGTTATTCGTTTAAAAATGCAGTTAACGGAGAAGAAGCTGATGCAACTAAGTTTTCAGCTTGAATACCCAGACCTGCTTCGTAAGCACGTCTTCCGGCGATGACAGCCTCCTTGAAGGCTTTAGCCATTTCTACAGGATTTCCTGCTACGGCGATAGCTGTATTTACCAGACAAGCAGCAGCACCCATTTCCATAGCTTCAGCAGCATGACTTGGAGCGCCGATTCCAGCATCGACAACAACAGGTACATTACTTTGTTCGATAATGATACGCAGGAAGTCGCGTGTCTGCAATCCCTTGTTTGTTCCGATAGGAGCTGCGAGTGGCATGACAGTTGCCGCACCGGCCTCTTCCAGACGTTTACATAAAGTCGGGTCAGCCTGGCAATAAGGTAATACAACGAATCCCATTTTAACCAATTCTTCTGTAGCCTTCAGGGTTTCGGTTGAATCAGGCAACAGATAACGTGGGTCTGGGTGTATTTCCAGTTTCAGCCAGTTAGTTCCAAAAGCCTCACGTGCCATTTGTGCAGCAAATACGGCTTCTTCGGCAGTACGTACTCCTGATGTATTAGGTAATAGCTGGATGTGCGGATGAATAATATGACGTAACATGTCGTCTTCCTTATTGTCAAGTTCGATACGTTTCATGGCTACGGTTACCATTTCAGTCTCTGATGCCAGGATAGCATCTTCCATGAGCTGGTTTGAATTGAATTTGCCGGTTCCCAGAAACAGTCTGGAGTTAAATTCTTTTCCGGCAATGATAAGTTTTTCCATTGTATATTTTGTTTTTGAGTTTTTTGTAATCCTTTTCTTTGATTAAAGCTGTTTAGAGTTCTGAATAGCTTCTAATATGCGGTGCGTTTCGACTACCGGATTCTCTGCCCGAAGAATTGTTCCGCTCAGCGCAATACCTGTAACTCCGGTTTGCATGATTGAGGGAATATCATCGTAGGTAATTCCTCCAATGGCTACAATGGGCAAATTGATTCCGGCTGTCTTCATCTGCGATACGATTGCTTTATACCCTTCCAGTCCAAGAATCGGACTTAAATTCTTCTTGGTCGTAGTAAAGCGGAACGGACCGCAGCCGATATAATCTGCTCCTGCCTGATAATGCATCTGTACATCCTCGAAGGTGTTGGCCGTTCCTCCGATAATAAAATCTTTACCTAAAATCTGACGTGCTTCGGCTATGGGCATATCTTTTTTCCCTAAATGAACTCCGTCGGCATGCAGTTCTTTTACTAATTCTACATGATCGTCGATGATGAAGGTCGCACCATATTCCCGGCATAAAGCCTGTATACGGACAGCTTCCGGACGGATTTCATCGGGAGTTGCGTCTTTCATGCGCAGCTGAATCCAACGGCAACCTCCTTCAAGTGCCATACGTGCCGAATCATAATAAGAATATTGGTCTGTAAAATGTGTGATGAATTGCAGTTCCATTTCTTTATCCTCCGCATGCAGCTTTTATGATAACCAGACTATCTCCGTTTTGTATTTCTTGTTCTGCCCATTGACTACGGGGAATCATACGGTTGTTCAATGCTATGGCTACTCCTTGTGGAGGTAAATCCAGTTGTGCCGCTAAAGCAGAGATGGTATTTCCTGTGGTAAGTTCTACCTCTTTGTTGTTGACTTGTACTTTCATGATAATGATATTTTTAGTGAAAGTAATAACAAAGAGCTGTCCCGAGAATCGGAGAAGATATATGATGGATACGAATAACAATCCCTTCGGCGGTACTAACCGCATCAGGTGCTTAGGGTATGATCTCAGCCCGTCCGGAGGGCACCCCTTTGTTTTTACTTGTGGGCAAAGATACACTTTTTGCTGTATATCTTGATAATTTTCACTTTGTTTTTCTTTTATTTTTTCGGGTGTCACCTATAAAGTGATAATTTATCGGGTAGAAAAAGAAAGTTTCTTTATCTGTAATTGAGGTTATATTTCCAGTAAATAGGTTATGAACTAATCGGGGAAGAACTTTTATTTTTGCATCGTAATAAAAATGTTTGAATTATGTATATTGAAAAAATTGATTCTCCTGCCGATGTAAAGATATTGTCGGTTGAACAAATGGAAATATTGGTCGGCGAGATACGTCAGGCTTTACTGCATAAATTAAGTGAGCATGGTGGACATATCGGACCCAATTTAGGAATGGTAGAGGCTACTATTGCCCTGCATTATGTATTTAGTTCACCACACGATAAGATTGTTTATGATGTGTCGCACCAAAGTTATACCCATAAAATTCTGACAGGTAGAAAAGGTGCCTTTTTGAATGCAGCAGATTACGATAAGGTATCCGGTTATACCAATCCACAGGAAAGTGAACACGACTTTTTTACTATCGGACATACTTCGACTTCTGTCAGTCTGGCTTGCGGACTGGTAAAGGCACGCGACTTGAAGGGAGGTAATGAAAATATTATTGCAGTGATTGGCGATGGCTCTTTGAGTGGAGGAGAGGCCTATGAAGGTTTGAGTAATGCCGGTGAGAATGGAACCAATATGATTATTGTAGTCAATGACAACGAGATGTCTATTGCCGAAAATCATGGCGGATTGTACCAGAACTTGCGTTTGCTGCGTGAAACAGAAGGTAAGGCATCTTGCAATTTCTTCCGCTCATTGGGTCTTGACTATTTATATGTGAAGGACGGAAATGATATTGCTTCGCTCATTACGGCATTTAGTAGCGTAAAGGATACACCTCGTCCGGTAGTCGTTCATATTCATACCTTGAAAGGTAAGGGTTATCTGCCGGCAGAAACCCACAAGGAACAATGGCACTGGGGAATGCCTTTCGACTTGAAAACAGGTAATCCTAAGTACGATTTCTCAGGTGAAGAAGATTATTCCGAACTGACTGGAGAATTCCTTCTGGAAGAAATGAAGAAAGACCGTAGCATTGTTGCCATAACTTCAGGTACTCCTTCTGTCATGGGTTTCAATTCTGATCGCCGTATGCAGGCAGGAAAGCAGTTTGTTGATGTTGGTATAGCCGAAGAACATGCCGTAGCATTGGCGTCAGGAATTGCTGCAGGTGGTGGAAAGCCTGTATATGGAGTTTATAGCTCATTTATACAACGTTCTTACGATCAGTTGTCTCAAGACCTGTGTATCAATAACAATCCGGCTACGATTGTTGTCTTTATGGGAACAATAGCTGGTATGAACGATGAAACTCATCTCGGTTTCTTCGACATCCCGTTGATATGCAATATTCCTAATATGGTTTATCTGGCTCCTACTTGTAAAGAGGAGTACTTCGCTATGTTGAAATGGTCTATTCATCAGCATGAGCATCCAGTTGCTATTCGTGTTCCGGGTGCTTCTGTTGTATCTGGCAATCTGGATTTCGATACAGATTATAGCGACTTGAATCGCTATAAGTTAGTACAAAAAGGAGAAAAGGTGGCAATCCTTGGTTTAGGAGCCTTTTATGGATTAGGAGAGTCGGTTGCAAAGCTTTTGAAAGAAGAATGTGGAGTAGAAGCTACCTTGATAAACCCTCGCTATATTACAGGACTGGATGTTGAGATGCTGGAAGAATTGAAACGCTCACATTCATTAGTCGTGACATTGGAAGACGGTGAACTGGATGGAGGTTTTGGTGAAAAGATTGCCCGTTTTTATGGAAGTTCGGATGTGAAGGTCTTGAATTACGGAGTACGTAAAGAATTTGCCGACCGTTATATCACAGAAGAATTATTAAAAGCAAACAGACTGACAGATGTGCAGATTGTGGAAGATATACGTAAATATTGGTAATCAGATCAGATTATAAACAGAAAAGACTATAGCAGGACACTGTATAATGCTGCTATAGTCTTTTTTATGAAGTGCTTACGCGTTATTATTTGTTTCGTGTAACTGTATAAATCACTTTACCGTCTTTATTAATCATATGCAGGTTAAGTACCTTCTTGTCGGCTGTTATCAGAGAAAATCCTGTTTCACTGCTACAGAATTTTGTTCCGTCGACAGGCTTTACGTCACGGCTGAGTGAACCGGAGGTATTTACTACATAGTCGATGTTGCTGCCGGCCTTGCGTACGTGCTGGAAATTATGAATGTGTCCACATAAATACATGTCTGCATTTTTATGTTTGCGCAGAATTGTATCCAGACGTTTTTGCAAGTCGGTACGCTCTGATTCACTCTTGTCTGTATCTGCATAGATGGGATGATGTCCAATTACCAGTACCCAGTCTTCTTTTGCTGTAGTGAGTACAGAGTCGAGCCATGCCAGTTGTTTATCCATGTTTTGTTTGCATGCGTCAGGATATTTTTCTGTATCCTTTCTGTATTTGTCGAGCAGTGGCGCTGTATCAATCATGACCATGCGAACTGTTACTCCGTCATTTTCTTCTACACGTGTATAGTAGCGGTCGGGCATTCTCCAGCGTGCACTTACATTGCTATAGTCGATAACCGCCTGTGTATTGCCACGATATTCGTGGTTTCCCAAAACAGGATACCAGGGAATCATCAAATCGGGGTGACTATAGATCAGCTCATAATTGGTCATCCACAAAGGATCAGTTGTGCTGCGTACACCTTCGAAATGGTGAACATCTCCAGCAGCTACTACAAATTCGATGTCTACATTCTCAGCCATTTTACCCATCAGTTCAGCGATTGGCTTCTGGTCATAATAGCCATTTCGTCCCAGGTCATTTGCTAAGATAAAATTGATAGGTTTTTCTAGTTTTGTCCATTCGGTTGTGTTCTGGGCAAATCCGCTTATTGCGGCCAATGCAACACATAGTGTGATAAATGTTTTTTTAATTGAAATCATAATAGTTTGTTTTTTGTTCAGTGCAAAGTTCGATACTGAATCTGAAAAAAATATGAATTTTCTAATGAGATAAATTATTTTTTTTGAAAAAGAAAAGGTTCGAAACCGATGTGCAGTCCGAACCTTTCTTTGACAAAGTTTCTAGAAATTAGAAATGTTTATTTAGTTCCATAGGCACCGAAACGAGCTTCTACTTTTGGAGAAGTATAGGTTTGTCCGTTTACCTGCAATCCTTCGGTACCGAAGTAAGGAGCCATTTTGGTATCTGTTCCGTCATAAGCACCTGCCAGAACCGGAGATCCTGCCTGTACGTGGAAATCCCATGCGTCCTGATAGATGTAATCTGTCAAAGCTACGTCGTTGATTGGGAAGTTGACAAATTTCGGATCGTTGGTAGCACAGTCTGATGCTGTTTTTGTGATGATACTGTTTGCGTCTACTACGCCTTCGTAATAGTTTTTGTGTGCATAAGCATATCCTTCCCATGAATATGCTACGCCTGATTCATCTTCAAAGACAACATTACTTTTCTGAGTACCAGAAGCATAATAGTTGTAATCAATAACAGATTCGCTGCAATATCCTTCATCCGGATTGTTTGGAAGATCGTAGCTAGGAGTCATGGCTCTGAACTTACAGTTTACCATCAGGTTGTTGAATACGTTTGCAAAAGCATTTTTTTCTACATAAACACATCCGCCTTTTTCTCCGTCACGACGCCATCCGGCATTGATGATTGTATTGTTGTATGCCTGTATTTTTGCCATTCCACGATCTTCACTCTGGCCTGAGCTAGATAATTTCAAACCGTTGGTATTCGGGCTGAACATTACATTGCCTGCTACATCGACTACACAGCCTGCTTTTACATTTACTGCTTCAGCTCCGTCATATCCGTTGGCAGCAAAAATGTTGTTGGCAATAATGGCATTTCCTCCCATCAGGTAGATACCGTCTGACCATCCGTTACGCAAAACAGAGTTTGTGATAACATAGCGGCCGTTGATGTTATTGGTTGTAATTTGTGGATAAGCATCATCACCGGCAGTATAGATACCAGCACTAGCAGCAGGAGAACCTTCAATAACCTGACCACCTGTATATTCGATGATAGTATGATCGATCAGCATTTCTCCACAGGTAGAAGTTGCAACAATACCTCCCCACAGACCTGCCAAAGCATTTTCTTCAGTACGTTCATCTTCAGGAACAGAGAATAAAACAGGTTTTTCGGCTGTACCTTCACAATACAAATTTCCTTTTACTGTAAATTCGATTGGGGCATGGTTGGCTCCTACACCAGCAGTGCTTACAATAACCTTTGCACCAGCTTTAATAATCAGAGTTTTCCCTTCAGGAACAGTGTAATGGTTAGTCAGATTAGCTATTGTATCACCAGGCCATATGATGACGTCTTCGTTTGTTTCATCACCACCATCGTTGCCTCCAGGATTTTCAGTATTGTTCTCGTTTTGAATAGTTTCATCTTCAGAGCAAGCAGCCATAAAAGATAATGCTACTAAGGCTGTACCAGCCAGCAAATAATTTTTCAGTTTCATCTTGT
>NZ_DS981470.1 GCF_000154845.1 Phocaeicola coprocola DSM 17136
ATATCAGGGCGGTTGTTGTCGCTCATCGTAAACGGTTGTAAACCCTTGTCAACTGTCCGCACGATGTGGCAAAAAACAAGCTCCGCAAATTCTCCACGTCAGAAATACGTCTCAAAAATATGTGGAAATTTGGGAAGCATCAAAAAGCAGCCGAAAAGTGTTAATTTTTAGAATATTCTGATAGATAAAGACTTACGCTTGAATATTTCTGGTTATTTTTGGTTGTTTTGAGATTCTCTCCACATAAGGATAAGGAATATATCTTCTCACTTTAGAAGTATTATTTTTGAAAAAGTTAGAATAAGTATTTTCTCCGACTTTTCCTAGCCCTATTCCAAAACCTAAATCAATCAAGAACTCATGAGTAGAAATTCCACCATCAAAAACAGTTTTTGTATTTCCTCTTAGATTCACATTAAAACTTGAACCAAATACAGCATTACATAAAAATGGTAATTTCATTGAACTAGCTAATGTGCTTACTAAATTAACATCATTCAAAGACTCATACATTGAATTAATAAAAGTTTTATTCTCTTCTGTGTATTTATATATTGTATTGCCTCCCCATTGTAGAGTAAAATCTGTTCCACCCATTAATAACATCGTATCAAAACTCAAGCCTTTTGGATAAAGCATTCTGCCTGTAATATTACTAAGTGTTCTTAAGTGTGTGGCAGAACGCATTATTGTATTTTGAACAGCCATTCCACCTCTCAACGAAGCTGCTTCTATGGAAGAAGCAATTCTACCTGCATATGTACTTCCTTTCAATAAAGCTCCACGTCCAAGCAATGCAGCCTGACGTCCAAATGAAGTTGCAGCGGCAAGTGATACACCAGCCGTGGATATTGCAGAGATAACGCCTGCTGCCGTCAAAGCAGCCTGAACAAACTGCTGTCCTGCTTCTTCCCTTGCCGCATTGAAAGCCAGATTGAAATAAAACTGTTTTTCCTCTAATGAAGTGGCATTTTTCATGCATTTTCTAAATAATGCAGGATTCCGGTGAAGTGCCATTCCCAATTGCCTGCGCATCCATCCCGGCATTTTGCCTTTCACTACCACTTCCGGCAGCTGGAAATGGTATTCATTCTTGTCATTTGTATTCTTATGTTCCATATCAGTCTTCAGCCCATTTACCATTGTTAAAATCTATATTCCCGAACTTCAGGGACTCCGGTGTGATAATCATTTCCAAAAGGATTCCATCGGTTGCGGCTGATACGGACTTTTTGTAGCTTATGCAATATGCGTTCTCAAAACGGATGGAAAGGACAGCACTGGACATCCCGTCAGGATTCCTGAATACTATATAGCCGGAATGTTTCTGCTTGTGCTTATACATTGCCCAATGGTTAAGCAGATAATTTGATGGATGATTCAGCGATATTGAAAACAAGCCTCCTTTTTCTTCCCAGGCGGGTTCTCCTTTATGATCTACACGTTGCATAAATTCTATGGAGAAAGAATCCAAACTATACGGCTTCTGTGCACTGTCCTCGTCAATCTCCATAAATGCCTTGATACATGGATCGACGACAATAGGAATTGCTTTGCTTGCATTAAATGTTGAGACGAATATAGATGCTGTCCGTTGTGGTTTGTCCCGGCTTTCCTGCCATTCATAATACAGCGTGTCTGAACCTAATGTGACATCTTCACCCTGCAATGTGAGTATGGTTGTGACAAGACCTTGTTCACCGAGCCCTTCATAAGAAAACTTCATTGAAATACATGCCGCATTGAGCAATTGCAATGTCTCTTCTGGTATACTTTCTTCCGACAAGTTCAATACTTCGAGTTGCACATTTAACCTTTCTTTACTCTTAAGAATCCATTTATGAAGATATTGGGGAGGAAATCCTCTGAATGCAACGGTAGCCATGCCACCAACGATAGGAGTGGAAGGTTTGCCGTTATCGCTGATGCCTCTGTCAAAAGAGTACTCCATGCTTTCTACTTCAAAGACATCCGTGAAGATAGCAGTACCGTCAGAATTTGTATTAAAAATGCTGCCAGTTCTCATTATTGTTTTGTATGCCGCCATAATAATATATTTAAAGTTCCAAAATGCAAGTACGGAAAAAATAGGGATATTCCAAAATTTATTGTCATAAAGATGAATATTTAACAGATAATTAAATAGGTAAGTTGTGTTTCTAAACATATCATAGATAAAAAATTAAGCGAACAATAGTTGTCTTTTTTTTCATTTTCATATCTTTGGTAAAAAGAAGACCATATTTGGATTCTTCCTGTGCTTATATGATAGAAAAAATGTTGCCAGAACACTATATTGAAGTAAAAAATACAGATGCATTAAATCATGCTTATACAAAAGGAGGAACAGTATGGAATTTGGTGCCGTTCTTAAAGAATTAACATACAAAAGCGTATGTCTTTTTTTATTTTCTCATATTCATTCTTCGCTGTTGCTTGCGTGGCACAACATGAAGAGGATAAAGCTATTGCTGTCAGTGAGATGTGTATTTTTAAGAAGGTGTTGTATAATATACCTATAGATTCAATAGATAGGCAGATTTATAAAGCAAGTTTTTTTAATAGACACAGGGGAAAATACTCGTATTGTCTTACAATATACGCATCAAATGGTACTATTAGCAAGGAAGGTTTAAAAAACAAACTAGATAGTATTGTGAAAACTATAACATTATTGATGAAAAGAGAGGATATTATACTATATGATTTTCAGATATACTATTATTCTGAAAATATGAATACAAGCTTTCATTATGAAATAGGTGAAAACTGAAAAAATCAATTAGTTCAATAAGCAAACTATATCAATAACCGATACAGTAAAAAATAAAATCGGCATATGGAAATTATACCTATGGATACTTGAATCTCATTGAAAATAAACTAAAATTCCCTTTTATGGATTTCCGACTTCGGAGGAAAATCCCCCGACCGTGAGAGAGGGCAAGTTGGTTTTTGTCTGGCAGAATACTTTCTGTCGGACAAAAACACAACTTGCTCTGTTCGTTTGAACAGAAAATCCACTTAAAGTGGATTGTGGCTCCATGCCCATTTATAGCTATAAAATAGAGTCATATTTACCTGATGAAAAATGTAAATATCAGTTTGTTTGTGGCAAACCTGTATGCAGAGTTGAATATCGTATGAATGGAGTGCCTGATATTTAGTTATTTGCCGAAATTTAAATATTCAATATTGAAAGTCTTATGCTGTATTGTACTATGGTATCCTGATTTACAGATATTACCTATCAATCTGTATCATATAATAGTATGTAGATTTTATAGTAAGGTTGTATGCGCTGCTTAATAAATACCGTAATATATTGATAATCAGTGTGTATATAAAATAAATTCTGTTGTAATATTGCAATAGTGTAATACCCTGACAACGTAATAACATAACATTGCAATAACATAATAACACAACAACATAATGCCCTAATAACATAATATTGCAATAACACAATAACATAACAACATAATACCCTAATAACATAATAATGCAATAACATAGCACCTCTATATTATAATAGTGTCAGGACATAGTATTATGTCAATATAATGTCCTGACAACTTTAATAGTATGATGTAAAAACACTAAACCGTAGAACAGAATCAAATATGCACTAATAAATTTTGCCATGGGCAAGTTTACCATCTACAATCCCATCTTGCTCCTTACTATATTCATGTTGTCCTTCAGGTTCCTGTCCATGACTCTTGCATAATGTTGTGTCATTCTTGTGGAAGCATGTCCGAGCATGGCAGAGACCTCCTGTAATGGAACGTTGTTGGCCAGCGTGACGGTCGTAGCAAATGTATGTCGGGCTGCATGTGTGGTCAGATTCTTTTTGATGCCGCAGAAGTCCGCAATCTCCTTCAGGTAGCTGTTTGCCTTCTGATTGCAGACAACAGGAAGGCAAGTCCCTTGTTTAAGACATATCGGATGTGATTCGTATTTCTTAAGTATTGCCAATGGAACAGGAAGAAGCGGAACATTTGCTATGGAACTTGACTTTCTTCTTCTCTCCAGCTTTACACGTCCTTTTCTTATCCACCAGTCACCGTTATTGTCCTGCTCCAGATGTTCCGGTCTTAATGTGGATACATCAGCGAACGCCAGACCGGTGAAGCACGCAAACAAAAAGATGTCCTTGACAAGCTCCAGCCTCGGAATATCAAATTCCCTGTTCATTATAGCCTGAAGCTCGTTATTTGTCAGGAATACCGGATCTGTCTCGTCCTGTTCCATCTTATATCCGTAAAACGGGTCTTTCCGCATCCATTCTTTGGCTATTGCCATATTGGTGATTTTCTTCAGGCATTTCATGTAGCGGACTATTGTGTTGCGGCACAGTCCGGCTTCTGTCTTCAGGAAAACATCAAAAGCCTTGATGAAATCAGGGGAAAGTTCATGGAATGTAATATCATCCTTCTCATAAAAACATGGCACAAACGTTTCAAGTTTTCTGAGCACATTCTTATAACGGTTGATGGTGACGGGAGAATAGTCTATGTCAACAACTTTCTCCATAGAAGAAATTTCTTCTTTGACTGTTCCAAGCAACGTCCGGACAGTCTCATCCTTTCTGAACACACGCTTTAATATCGTCTTTGGAGTTATCAGTGCCGATTCAAAGTTCAGTTCCTTGTGCTTTTCGTATGCGCGTGTAGTGAGGGCGGAAATATAGTTGTTCAGTTCGATGGAAGCCCTGTCTTTTCCTTTGCTGCATCCCTTGGCCGGATTCCAGTTCTTTAATGGAACGCTTCTCTGTATTCTTATTTCTTCATATTGCCCGTTGATGGTAATCCTCATTAGGATTGGAGCCTCGCCATTTTTCAGCAGTTTTGTTTTCAGAACGAAAAATAGAATGTTCATTGTTCCTTGTTTCATGATCATTTTCTTTTTGAAGTTGCACATTCGGTTATTTCGTCAATCCTGAATTGAGGGGATGGCTGGAGAGAAATGTTAAATTCGGTGGCTTTTATTATTGCCGGCTCTAAAAAACCACCGTTTTTTGTTTCTCTTACTATTATCCGCCTGTAGGTACAATCATTATCATCGGATAAGAAAGCCTTTAGCAGACGTTGTATTTCATCCGTCATTCAGTAGGGTATGCAAATGTAGAATTTCATCCCTGAAAATGATTCACGCAAATCGTTGAGAATAAGTGAAGTATGGTACATATCGGTGGTTTTTTCATGGGACTCAAAAAAAGCCACCGAATCAGCAATTTTTTATTGCACCGGATTGCACATTTTTGCGGACAGCACATAAAGAAAAAACCGCTGAAATAACTGTATTTCAGCGGTTTTCATGATTTTTCGTTTTGTAAAAGTGGTGCCACCAGGAATCGAACCGGGGACACAAGGATTTTCAGTCCTTTGCTCTACCAACTGAGCTATGGCACCAATCTTTCTCGTTTGCGGTTGCAAAGGTAAGCAAAGTTTTTGAAACTGCAAACTATTCTCGAAAAAAATATGAGAAAAAATTAAAATAGGGCGGATTTTTATGAAAAATCCCACTATTACTCATAAAATAGTGGGATTTTAACTGTATGTGGGCTGTTATTATTCACCTTTAAGTGGATTCCATCCTTGAGCCTTTAATTCAAGTTCGTTGCCGTCGCGAGTAATCAGGGCACAACCTAACTCCGATTTTGTGATATGTCCGATAACTTTTACTCCTTCTATTTGTGAGACTTTTTCGTGATCGGTCAGAGGTACAGTGAACAGCAGTTCATAGTCCTCACCTCCATTCAGGGCGCAAGTTGTCAGATTCATATTAAATTCTTCTGCCATGACTGCGGTCTGATAGTCGATAGGAATACGGTCTTCGTACACACGGCAGCCTGTCTGACTTTGCGAACAGATATGCATCAGTTCAGAAGAGAGGCCGTCGGATATATCCATCATTGCTGTTGGACGGATGCCTGCTTCAGCCAGTCGTTCGATGATGTCGCGGCGTGCTTCTGGCTTTAAGAAGCGTTCCAACAGATATTCTTTGCCGGCAAAGTCAGGTTGGACGTCTTTTTCTCCCTGAAAAACAGCTTTCTCACGTTCCATCAGCTGAAGTCCCATATAAGCTGCTCCCAAATCTCCGCTTACGCAAATCAAATCTGTATCTTTGGCTCCATTACGATAAACCACCTTATCTTTGTCAGCTTCACCGATACAGGTAATGGAGATTGCAAGACCTGTTACAGAAGAAGTAGTATCACCGCCTACGATATCTACGTGATGTAGCTGGCAAGCCAGTTTCAGTCCATCGTAAAAATCCTCCAGATCTTCTATGCAAAAACGCTTCGATACAGCCAGAGATACGGTAATCTGCTTAGGTGTACCGTTCATTGCATAGATATCCGAGAAATTTACCATTGCTGATTTATATCCCAAATGCTTCAGGGGAGTATAGACCAGATCAAAATGAACACCTTCCATCAGCAAGTCGGTTGTAACCAGCACCTGCTTTCCTGCAAAGTCAAGTACGGCAGCATCGTCACCTATTCCATACTTGCTTTCTTCATTCTGTAGTTTGATATCTGTGGTGAGATGCTTTATCAGCCCGAACTCACCGAGAGTTGATATTTCAGTTCTATTTCCTTCGTGCATAGTTTTTTTACGCTCTGTTAATAAGTTCTCTCATGATGGTAGTCATGCGCGGCTGTGCTTCATCGGCAGCCTTCTGTACCTCTTCGTGTGATACTTCGACAATTTTGCCTTCCACTCCCAAGTCAGTGATAACTGAAACGCCGAACACCTTAATACCGCAATGGTTGGCTACGATAACTTCAGGTACAGTAGACATACCTACTGCATCGGCTCCCAGAATGTGGAACATCTTATATTCCGACGGAGTTTCGAAAGTTGGTCCCTGTGTTCCGATATATACTCCCTGCTGTACCTTAATTCCTTTTTCTTCGGCAATTTCGAGAGCTTTTGCGATCAGTTCTTTTGAGTAAGCCTCACTCATATCCGGGAAGCGGGGGCCGTATTCGATGTTCTTGCCACGCAACGGATGTTCAGGGAAGAAGTTGATATGGTCAGTGATAATCATCAGGTCACCGATTTCAAAATTCGGGTTTGTTCCTCCTGCTGCATTCGAAACGAACAAAGTCTTGATACCCAATTCGCGCATGACACGTACAGGAAAAGTAACTTCCTTCATTGAATAGCCTTCGTAAAAGTGGAAGCGACCTTGCATGGCCATAATATCCTTGTTGCCCAGTTTACCGAAAATCAGCTTACCGCTATGGCCTTCTACGGTCGATACCGGAAAGTTGGGGATTTCGGAATAGTTTATTTCATATTTATCGGTAATTTCGTGTACCAAACTGCCCAGACCTGTACCTAAAATGATGGCTGTCTCGGGATGAGTGTGCATTCTAGCTTTTAGAAAAGCTGCTGTTTCTTGAATTTTTTCTAACATACTCGATAATATTTTGGTTAAATAAATGTTCTTCTTTATTCAGAAATTCTACCTCTACCGGCAATACATATATATAAGGTTTCATCGTTTCACTCAGTAGCGGATGAGCGATGAGCCGTGCCGCATCCTTTTCGGTTGTGATGATGAAACGTTTACCCTCAGGCAGTTTTCTGAACGCATCTTCTATCCGTTTCATGTCCGTTGCATCAAAATCGTGATGGTCAGGAAAAGTCGACGGAGTAACAAACTGCGTATAAGCCGACAGTTTACTGATGATGGCTGCCGGTGAGGCTATACCTGTAACCAGCAGGATATGGTCATCGTTTCGGATTTCTTCAAGCTTCTTTTCCGGTTCTTCCGAGAAGAGAGGCTGTAGTTTTCCGTATGCCAGCGTTGTAAAATAAAGTTGCTGACAGGGGAGGGGTGCTATATCATATCGCAACGCCTGTTGTTCTGCTTCGCTCATTTGTGCCGGACACTTACTTACGATGATGATGTCGGCACGCTTTTTTCCACTTTCCGGCTCCCGCAGTCGTCCGGCTGGTAACATCCGGTCAAGATGTATCGGACGGTTATAATCTATAAGCAGAATGGTCAGTCCTGCCTTCACGTAGCGATGCTGGAAAGCATCGTCCAGAACAATAACCTTTATGCCGGGAGCTGTATGTCCATCTGTTAGCTGATTAATGCCGTGACAGCGATCCCGGTCTACAGCCACATAGATATCCGGAAACTTGTGCGCCATCTGATAAGGCTCATCGCCAATCTGCCCGGCATCTGTTTCGGGAGTAGCCAGAACGAAACCTTTCGATTTACGTTTATATCCACGGCTGAGTACAGCTACCTGAAATTCATTCTGTAACAACCGGATGAGGTATTCTGTGTGTGGAGTCTTTCCGGTTCCTCCCACGCTGATATTACCCACGCAGATAACGGGTAGCGGAAATGACTGTGAATGAAGTATGCCTCTGTCAAACATCCAGTTGCGTATACTTACTCCCAGACGGTAGAGGCATGCTAATGGCAACAGTCCGTGGTAAATCTTTATTTTTCTTTCAAGTTTCATCAGGCAGCCGATGCTTTATTTGATAACCACATCAAACGGCATGCGCGCCTGCAGGCGATCGGCATCCTTGAGATTTTTTACAAAACGGAGTCCGTTGTAATATTCACCGAAATTTTCCTGCATACGGCTGCTGATATAACGGCTTGGCCGGGTATTAAGCAGTGAAGTCAGGAAATCTTCTTTTTCCGGATAGCTTACCAGCGTATAACGTTCTATTTTAGCATGTGAGGCTGCAACTTCAACAGCTTCATCCAGTCCACCCAGCTCATCTACCAGTTTCAGGTCTTTGGCCATTTCTCCGGTCCACACACGTCCTTCAGCTATCTTTTTGATATCTTCGATATTCATTTTTCTGCCGTCGGCACAACGTTTGGTAAAGAGTTCATATCCTTTATTGACCATACCTTGCATCAGAGCCTTTTCTTCTTCATTGAACGGACGGGTCAAATCTCCCAAGTCTGCCAGTTCGTTTGTTTTTACAACATCGAAATTCAGCCCCAGCTTATCTTTCAGGAGTCCTTCTGCATTCGGAACCAGACCGAAGATTCCGATAGAACCTGTCAGGGTTGTCGGTTCGGCTACAATCCAGTCGGCAGCGCAGGATATATAGTAACCGCCCGAAGCGGCATAGTCACCCATAGAAACGATAACGGGTTTTTCCTGTTTCAGCAGTGAAACTTCACGCCAGATCTGTTCTGAACCGTAGGCACTTCCTCCCGGAGAGTTAACACGCAGTACAACTGCCTTCACGCTTTCATCTTCGCGTAACTTACGCAAGTCCTTTATGACTTTTTCGGAGTTGATACCTTCTCCGTCAGCAGATTCATCACCGTCTATTTCACCATAAGCATAATATACGGCAATGACGTTCCCACTTTTATCTTTCGGTACGTTTCGTTTTACGTTTACCATATCCTCAAGCGAAAGTGTATTCAGTTTTTCATCTTCCTTACAGTCGGTCAGCTGTTTCAGGTAGGCCAGTACTTCATCTTTGTACATTAGTGTATCTGCCAGGCCGGTGCTGAGATAAAGTTCTGCCGGCTGGAGATCCATATTACGGCTGGCAAGAGCATTCAGGGAGTCAACAGAAATCTTTCTTGATTCGGAAACCTCATTCAGAATCTGCTGCCAGATAGAGCCGATGAATGCTTGTGTCTGTTCACGGTTTGCCGGACTCATTTCAGTAGCGATATATGGTTCTACTGCCGATTTGTATGTTCCTACACGAAATACCTGCATTTCCACTCCGACTTTGTCGAGCAGACCTTTCAGGAACATGGTCTGTGCAGATAGTCCGTGCCAGCCTATACTTCCCGAAGGATTGGCTATTACCTTATCGGCAACACTTGCAATATAGTAAGTACCTTGTGAATATGCTCCGGCATAAGCGACGATAAACTTCCCGCTTTCTTTGAAATCAACCAATGCACGTCGTATAGCCTGCATGGAAGCTGTCTGACAGGCGAAAGCACCTGCATCGATATAGATACCTTTTATTTTGTCATTTTCTTTAGCTTTGCGGATAGAGGTCAGAATGTCATCCAGCCCGTAAGTCGCATAGTCTTCCCCTAAAAATTGCATGATTGGATTTTCCTGGTAGCGTTCCATTACACTACCTTTCAGTTCGAGTACAAATACCGAACGGTCTTTCACTATAGTTTCTGTTCCGGAAGTTGAAGCAACCATTCCGGCAAGACTGATAATACCTAATATTGTGAAGACTACTCCCGTCAGAATCAGACCGCAGACGGTGGCGAAGGTGTATTTCAAAAACTCTTTCATTGTGTGATGTTTTTAGAGATTTATTAAATAACAAAGTTAGTCTTTTTCACGGAATAACCAAAAGCAAACGAATTTTTTCCTGATGCCGAAGAGGAAGTTGCAATGTATTTACCGGAAGCGGACATAGGTGAAATAAAATATCAGCATCTTTTAGGAAAAACATGCTGATATGTTCAGGAAAACATCTCGATGTTTTTTTATTTTTTGTACAAAAAAATAGAGGATATTCAGGAGCTTGTTTTTTGTGTGTCTGCAAGGCTTTTATGGAATTCCGGTAATTATGATTTCGCCATTTTTAATCTGTTGATGATAAGGTGTTTACTTGCGGCTGCGAAACCGTATGTTGCGATAGGTGATGAGAAGTTGACAACAAAGTTGCAGAAGAAGCGGTGTCTGGATTCTTGTTTGCAATCATATATTTCCCGGTCGTAACGTAAATTCCTTACAGAAATCATCGGCTGTACAATAAATCTCTGTAACTTTAGACTCTGAGGAAAAAGTGGTAATTTAGCACTATAAATTTTATATCCTAATTGCCGTGTCTTTCTTTTCCGGTAGGTTCTACATGCTCTTATATTCACGTTAAATGATAACCGATAAACTATGAAACAAGTATATAGATCAAAAATAGATATCTGGTTGCTGATATTGATTCTGGCAGCTTGGGGCATACCGTTGACATTTATAGTTTGGAACGAGTTTTCAGTAGTGAAATTCAGTGTTGTTTTGTTTATGCTTGTGCTTACATTGGCACTTCTCTTCAGTATAAAATACACGATAGAAGGAAAGACTTTACGTGTTGATTATTCCTTTTTTTATAGCGAGCGCATTAATATTGACGAGATAACAGAGATTGTCAATACCCATACGTTTCTATCAGCTCCAGCAGCATCCTTAGACAGAATCGAGATAACGTATGGTAAGAATTGCGTTGTACTATCTCCGAAAGATAAGCAGAAGTTTGTGAAGCAACTTTGCGATATATCTGCAAATCATATTCGTGTGAACATATAAACAGTTTTATTGGGGCTATAGAAATAAAATAAGAGTGAATCAGTTCAGGACATTTTCGAGAAAGAAATGCCCTGAACTGATTTATTGTTATTCGGTTTTGATACTGTTTACCGGATTTTCATTGGCATTTTTCCAACTCTGTACAGTAATAGTAGTCATAGTTATGAGTGTAACCAGCAGGAATGACAAAATGAATATCCACGGGGTAACAGGCGTTTTCTCTGCAAATCCTTGCAGCCAGTGCTGTCCGATCCACCATCCGAATGGTGCTGCCACGATGAAGCATCCGGTAAGTATAAGTATATATCTTCGGTTGAACATGTACAGAATCTGTCTGGTTGAGCTTCCCATAATCTTTCTGATTCCGATTTCCTTTCTTCTGTATTCGCTCTCGAACATGGTGAGTCCGAACACTCCTGTCAGGCTGATGGCAATGGCAATGAGTGAGAAGAGCAGGATCTGCTTAGTAAAACGCAATTCGTTCCGGTAGTTGGCATCGAGCACTTCATCCATGAACCGAAAATTGAAGTCGTGTCCGGGGGTAAACTTTTCCATTGTTTTCTGGAGCGATTGGATAATAGCAATTTTATTTACTCCTGCCGATACACGAACATTGATGGTTTGCTGCCATTGATGTCCTATTCTCTCAAAGTTTTTTCCATAAATAAAAAAGGCCATAGGCTGTGTATTGTCATCGTTACGGAAACTGCTGTATTTGATGTTCTCGCAGAACCCTACAATTAAATGATCGTCCGGAGCGGTCTGGCCGACTTTCAGCCAGGGGTATTTTTTACGGGTTGCTTCGTTGAAAATGTAAACATCTCCATCACCAGGTTTGAAGTTTCGGCCTTCTGTAATGTGGATTCCCATTACATCCAGAAAATGGTAATCTACAGGCATTACGTCAAATCGCACGACTGTATTGTTATCATCCATAGCCCAGTTCATATAGTTGTCGGCAGAGCTTAGAATGAACATTGAAAAAGCTACTCCTTTTACTCCAGGAATACGGGAGAGGTCGTTTACCACGGCATCATTCTGTGCTTGAGTCTCCGTTGTCATGTTTCCTGTGATGATGACATCTTTATCATATCCATAGTCGGAAGTTCGGATATACCGGCTTTGCAGATACATGATTCCTACTCCGATAATCAGCATGTAGGCAACGAAGAACTGGATACATATCAAGGCTGTACGTAAAGTACGTCCTTTAGGAGAAAGACCAAAAGAGCCTTTTAGTGCCAGTGCTGGTGCAAACGATGTAACATAATAGGAGGGATATATGCCAGCTAAGAATCCCATGAGCAGGCTCAGGCAGAAAGTAATGGTGAGCAGTATAGGATGTTCCAAAGGCTGTAGTCCGGCGCTTACCAGGTCCTTCAGACCGGAATCTTTCAATAGTAGTACCTCTATCAGAGAAAGCATAAAGGCAATGGTGCTGATGAGTACGGATTCTGCTATCAGACTGAAGCGAAGTGAACGGGTTGTTGCTCCCAATACCTTCTGAGTATTGATGCTTTTGATGCGCATCGGGGTTTCAGCCAACGAGAAATTCATGAAATTGATAGTCGCTATTATCACAATCAGAAAAGAAATACATATCAACAGGTAAACCGTAGTACGACTGGTTGCACTTTTGTTTGCTATGGTAGAAAAATGAACATCCGTCAATGGTGATAAATGAACTACAGAGGACGGAAGGCTGTCATTCTCTTCTGATGTATATTCGGGATTATGCTTTCTGAAAATTACCTCGATAAGCTTTTCTATTTCGGGGGCTGAATCCGGATGATCCAAACGTATGTAACAAATGTAATTCCAGTTGTTCCACCTGTCTTTATTTTCTTTGGGATCGTTGGGCATCATGATCCAGTTTCTTATCTGTGCGTTTTCTGGAAAATCTTTGTACACCCCTCCGATAGTCCATTCATTGTTGCTGGACTGTTTGTCTTTGAAAATGCTTTGTCCAACCGCATCTGCTGTTCCGAATAAACGTTTTGCTGTCGATTCGGAGATGAGAACTGTTTTAGGCTGATTCAGTACATCGGCAGAACCACTTATCATTTCTGGCTGGAAAGTTTCCAGAAAATTTCCAAAGCCGCAACAAGTCGTTTCGTTGAATATATTTCCGTTTATCTCATAGTCGACTTGCGACATAAATGCATAGGTTATGGATATTGACTTTATGTGTGGTGAACAGGTCTGTATCCGTTCACATAACGGACGAGGCATCCACAATTGCCAGTCGGAGGCAGGTGTGGGTTTAACTTCTACCCGGAAAATCTTTTCATAGTCCTTATATCCTTTATTGAAATTATAGTCATAGTCTACCTGCGTCATAATAACAAAGAAGGATGCGAAGGCTATGCTTAGCCCTAAAATATTCAGTATGCTTGCGGTAAAGAAACGCCTGAACGTATGCGAAAAGTTACGGATAAGTGTTTTCATGAGAAATAATATTATTCGGTTTTGATGCTGTTTGCCGGATTCTCATTGGCATTTTTCCAGCTTTGTACAGTAATGGTAATCATGGTAATGAGTGTAACCAGCAGGAATGACAAAATGAATATCCACGGAGTGACGGGTGTTTTTTCTGCAAATCCTTGCAGCCAGTGCTGCCCGATCCACCATCCGAACGGTGCTGCCACGATGAAGCATCCGGCGAGTATAAGTATATATCTTCGGTTGAACATGTACAGAATCTGTGTGGTCGAGCTTCCCATGATTTTTCTGATTCCGATTTCCTTTTTTCGATACTCGCTTTCGAACATGGTGAGTCCGAACACTCCCGTCAGGCTGATGGCAATGGCAATGAGTGAGAAGAGCAGGATCTGCTTGGTGAAACGCAGTTCGTTCCGGTAGTTGGCATCGAGCACTTCATCCATGAACCGGAAATTGAAGTCGTGTCCGGGGGTAAACTTTTCCATTGTTTTCTGGAGTGAGCGGATAACCTCAACTTTATCTACACCTGCCGAAATACGGACATTGACGAAATTTCGCCACTCCCATCCCCATTGGGCGAACTTCTTGCCGGGGATAAGAAAAGCCATTGTCTGATTGGTGTCATCATTGCGGAAGCTGCTGTATTTGATGTTCTCGCAAAAACCTATAACTAAATTGTCGTCCGGAGCGGGCTGGTCGACTTTTAGCCACGGGTATTTCTTACGTGTAAATTCATTGAAGATATAGACATCTTCATCACCCGGCCTGAAGCTTCTCCCTTCGACGATATGAATCCCCATAACTTCCAGATAGTGGCAGTCTACCGGAAAAGCATCGAACTGGATATATTTGTCACCATTAGAACGTCCCCAATGCATGTAATTGTCGGCGGAACTCAAGATAAACTCCGATACGGCCACTCCTTTAACTCCTGGTATCTGAGAGAGTTCTCCCACTACTGCATCCGTTTGTGATTGGGTTTCTTTAGTCATGTTCCCTACAATAATCGCGTCCTTGTCATATCCATAGTCGGAAGTACGGATATATCTGCTTTGCAGGTACATGATTCCTACTCCGATAATCAGCATGTAGGCAACAAAGAACTGGATACATACCAGTGCGGTACGTAGAATGCGTCCTTGGGGAGAAAGTCCGAAAGAGCCTTTCAAAACCAGTGCTGGCGGAAAAGAGGTTACGTAATAAGACGGATAAAGTCCAGCCATCAGTCCCATAAGCAGACTCAAACCGAAAGTTGCAAGCAGCAACATCGGATGCTCTGTTATTGTCAGCCGGGCATTTACCAGTTCCTGTAAACCAAAATCTTTAAGTATCGCAACCCATATAAGCGCGAGAATAAAAGCTATAAAGCTGATAAACATAGCTTCTGTTATCAGGGTGAGGCGAAGAGAACGTGTGGTTGCTCCCAGTACTTTCTGCGTATTGATACTCTTGATGCGCATCGGGGTTTCAGCCAACGAGAAATTCATGAAATTGATGGTGGCTATAATTACGATCAGGAAAGAAACGCATATCAGCAGATAAAGTGTTGTGCGGCTGCTTGCGCTTTTATTCCCTACTGTAGAAAAATGTGCGTCGACAAGTGGCGTGAGGCGGATGAACTGTGAAATATCACTTTCCTGTTCCAGTTCCGGAAAATTTTTCACAAAAATCTGCAAGATAAGTTTTTCTATTTCCGGGGCAGCAGACGGACTTTCGAGACGCATATAGCAGATATAGTTCCAGTTTTTCCAGTTTCCTTTATCAGTATCGGCTTCTTTGGGCATCATAACCCAGTTTCTTATCTGTGAGTTTTCCGGGTAATCTTTGTAAACGCCTCCTATGGTCCATGCATTATTGTCTGCTTGTTTCCCTCTGAATATTGTCTGACCTATTACGTCGGTTGTACCAAAGAATTTCTTTGCTGTCGATTCGGACAGGAGAACCGTTTTAGGCTGGTTCAGCGCATCGGCAGAGCCGTTTATCATTTCCGGCTGAAATGTTTCCAGAAAATTACCGAAACCAGTGCAGGTTGTTGCTTTAAATAGGTTTCCGTTCACTTCATATTCATCTTCAGACTGATATGATTCAACTTGTGAAAT
This sequence comes from Phocaeicola coprocola DSM 17136, assembly GCF_000154845.1. Classification (GTDB taxonomy): domain Bacteria; phylum Bacteroidota; class Bacteroidia; order Bacteroidales; family Bacteroidaceae; genus Phocaeicola; species Phocaeicola coprocola. The sequence goes on from NZ_DS981470.1 coordinate 15,835, forward strand.
ACTCTTTATATAGGGTGAAGCGGATTGTAATTGCTCACATAACGGACGAGGGGTCCACAGTTGCCAGCCTGAATCTGGATTAGGGTTGATTTCTATCCGGAATATTTTTTCATAGTCCTTATATCCTTTATTGAAATTATAGTCATAGTCCACCTGTGTCATGATGACGAAGAAGGATGCAAAGGCTATGCTTAATCCTAGAATGTTCAGTATGCTTGCGGTAAAGAAACGCCTGAACGTATGCGAAAAGTTACGGATAAGTGTTTTCATCTTAGGTATTTATTATTTTAAAATAAGCACTTCATTGTCTTTATAACTTTCGTATCCGGATACAATGACACGCTCTCCTTTTTCCAGTCCCTCCAGTACTTCGTAATATTGTGGGTTTTGTCGTCCGATACGTATCTGACGGCGATAAGCTTTCTTCCCTTCTTTGTCGACTACGAAAATCCAGTTACCTCCAGTTACTTGGAAAAAAGTTCCTTTTGGAATAAGTACGCTTTCAGTTGGTTCCCCCAATTGTAAATCGATGTAGTAAGTTTGTCCGCTCCGGATATTGTCAGGGCGTTTTCCCTCGAATACAAAATCGGTACGGAATCGTCCTTCACGTACTTCGGGATATACTTTGCGAACTTTCAGGTTGAATGTGGTTTCCTGACGTTCGAACGTAGCCGGCAGTCCGTTGGTCACACGGTCGATATAATGTTCGTCTATCATAGCTTCTATCTTGAAGTCCGAAAGGTCGTTTATCTGCCCGACCATTTGTCCGGCAGTGATATTCTGTCCCAACTCTGCATCCAGCAGTCCAAGTTCTCCATCGATTGTAGCGCGGACTTCCAGTTTATCTTTTCTTTCACGAATCAGCAGTACATTCTTTCTCATGTTCTGTAAATTGTCCTCCATCTGGTCCATCTGTATGTTACGGTAGATAGAATCTTGTACCAGACGTTCGGTAATCAATCCGTGCTTTTTCTGTGCTACTTCATAGTCTTCTTTTGCCTGAAGATATTCTTCCCGACTGATAAGACGTTCTTTATATAAACGTTCATACTGGAGATAGGTACGTTGTTTTCGGCGTGTATCAATGTCCAGCTGTACTTTTTCGGTTTCATTGTTCAGCTTATCTTGCTGCATGGTTACTTGTGTATTACGCAGTAAGTTCTGTTTTTCGGCAAGTTCCGATTCTGCATTCAGAATCTGTAAGTCCAGGTTTGAGTTGCTGAGACGGAGAATGACATCTCCTTTTTTTACATGGGCGCCTTCTTCTACAACCTTTTCCTGTACGATTCCTCCTTCTTCCGGACTTAATTGGACGACGGAGATTGGCTGAACTTGTCCGTTCAGACGGATATAGTCATTGAACTTACCGAAGGTTACATCGGCTATATTCAGTGAAGCGGCGTCTACTCTCAGTGTTGATGCATGATTCCCGAAAATAATCCAGATTAATAATAAAATCACAACAGCTCCTCCGGCTATGTAAGGAATGTGTCTCTTCTGAATGCCTTTTTTCTTTTCCAGTTGTATATCCATGGTGTGTAATATTTTTATTCGTTGTTTCTGATAATATCTTGTCCCTTATAATAATCTACCAGTCTGCATTTCATCAGGTAGGTAAGTTTGCTCTGCAACAGTCCGGTCTGGCTTTCCAACAATGTGGCAGCATTGTTCTGTACATCGAGTGAGGTCATAAGCCCTTCTTCGTACTTGCGTCGCGTCACGTGGTAGGCAAGTGAGTCGGAAGCTACTTTCTTCTCCATCTGGATACTTTCTTTCAGGTAGCCTTCACGGTCTTGTACGGCTTGCTGTACCAGTTTCTGAAGCTCTTCTTTCTGCGCCTCATACTGTTCGGTTGCTATCCGGTAGTTGTTTCGTGCCTGTCGCATGTTGGCGATGCCCGACAGACGGTTGAAGATAGGTATACTCATGCTGATTCCAAAATATGAGCCGAAGTTATTCTCAAACTGTGTATGGAACGGAGGGTATCCTGTTTGATGTAATTCTTTATAATAAGAACTTGAAATTCCTCCATAAAGACTGATGGATGGAACAAATGAACTCCATGAAATTTTACGGTCCATATTTGCCGACTGTTTCTGCATTTCGGCTTGTTTCAAAACCGGATTGCAGTTTAACGCAAGACGGAATACATTGTCGGCATGTTCTATGGTCAGTTGTTCTTGCTCTAGTGTAGATTGCTCCAGCAGACAGGTGTCGAGCAGCAAAGCCTCTTCAATGGGGAAATTCATTTTTTGTTTTAAGGTCAGCATAGCTGTTTCATATAAGTTTTGCTGATGTGTTAAGTTGTAAGCATCACTTGCTTGCTGTGCCTCCATTTGCGCAACGTCAGCCATTCCTTTTAACCCTAGAGTTTCCTGCCGGCGAGTTTTGTATAATAATGAATCACTTTCCGCAAGCTTTTGTTTTGCCAGTCGGGTAGTGCCATAATAATACAATGCATCAATGTAGGCTTGAAATGTTTCCAGAGCTGTATTATCCCGTGCTTCTTGCAGAGCTGCTTTGCCAAGCAGTAAATTTGCTTTGCTTTTTCGTACTTGGTTGATCAGGCTTCCTCCCCGGAAGATAGGAATGGAGGCTTCCATGCTATAACCATTATTGAAGGTTGATTTTGATATATATGTATTAGTTTCCGGGTCGACTGAACGTCCGAAATTATATTGTGCGCTGACATTTCCTGATACTCCTGGCAGAAATTGTCCGATAGCCTTCATACGGTCCATACGGTAATTGTCTGCTTCCAGATGGCGCTGCTTTACGATGTGGTTATGTTCCACTGCATAAGCCATACACTGGTCGATATTCCAGACCTCCTGAGCTGTTATGTTGAGGCTGCACAGACTTACGAGCAGAAGCAATGACTGTTTGGTCTTATTATTTTTTTTCATGTGTTTTCATTTTTATCTGCCTGATTAAAATCAAATATCGTGCCAAAGTGGTAAGCTGTTGAAAATCAGTATGTATGGTAATGCGTGCATTAAGCGATGTGTCAAAAAATTAGACACTCACTGTCTAATTTTTTGTCACCTGTTACCTGTTTCTTTATGTTATCTTTACGTATCTTTGCAATACTGCAAATAAAAAGAATATGGCTAAACAAGGAATCCTGTTGGTGGTTGATGACAACCGTAATATACTGACTTCGTTACAATATCTGCTGGGAGAATATTTTGAGCGTGTGATAACAATAGATTCTCCGGTTACAATACCTACATTGCTGAATCGGGAGGCAGTCGATATCGTATTGCTTGATATGAATTTTTCTTCGGGTATTAATAGTGGAAACGAAGGACTTTACTGGCTTCGTGAGATAAAACGTCTTCGTCCGCAGACAGAAGTGGTACTCTTTACGGCTTATGCTGATATAAACCTGGCAGTTACGGGAATAAAGGAGGGGGCTGCTGATTTTGTAGTAAAGCCTTGGGAAAATGCACAGCTGGTACAGACACTTCAGGAAGCATACTCCCGGATAGTTGAAGCCCGTAAGGGTAAGAAAAAGACAGCTGTCCCACCAGTCGCTTCCGATGACGGAATGTATTGGGGAAATTCACAGGCTATCCGTCCGTTGCGCATGTTAGTAGAGAAGGTTAGTACGACTGATGCCAATATTCTGATAACAGGAGAAAACGGAACAGGAAAAGATATGCTGGCCCGTGAGATACATCGTCTTTCCAATCGTAAGGAAGGACCGATGATAGCTGTTGATATGGGCGCCATTACGGAATCTTTATTTGAGAGTGAATTGTTTGGTCATGTGAAAGGTTCGTTTACCGATGCACATACCGATCGCATAGGACGCTTTGAAGCTGCTGACGGTGGAACGCTTTTTTTGGATGAAATAGCTAACCTGCCCTATCATCTGCAGGCGAAACTACTTACGGCTATTCAGAAGCGGTGTTTCGTAAAGGTTGGAAGCAATACGCAGCAGCCTACTAATATTCGTTTGATATGTGCTACCAACCGTAATTTGGAAGATATGGTAAGAAACGGTGAGTTCCGTGAAGATCTGCTCTATCGTATTAATACCATTCATTTGCATATACCTGCTTTGCGTGAACGTAAGGAAGATATTCTTCCATTAGCGAAACGTTTTCTTGAACAGTATGCTAGGCAATATGGCAGACAAGTGCAAGCTTTCAGCCCTGAAGCTGCGCGCCGTTTGCTGGAACATCCCTGGTATGGTAACATTCGTGAATTACAACATACGGTAGAGAAAGCCGTTATCTTGTCCGATAGCGATGAGTTGCGAGGGGATATGTTGCAACTCACTTCTACAGCCTCCGGTCCTGAACCTGTTGCCGGAAATGCTGAAACGGAAGTGCCTTTCCATACGCTTGACGAAATGGAACGTAGCATGGTGAAGCGTGCTATCGATCAGTGTGAAGGGAATCTTTCGCAGGCAGCTGCTATGTTGGGAATTACCCGTCAGACACTCTATAATAAAATGAAACGTTATGGGTTATAGGTGGATTTATTCGATTACCGTTCGTACACTGTTGCTTGTTGGCGGAGTTGTACTGGTAACTTTGGGGATTGTCTACGGGAAGGGTGGATTGCTGGTTGCAGGACTTCTTCTATGTGCCGCTTCCATTTTTATTTTCCGGAAAATGCAGCAGCAACTGCGTGAAAAGAGTTGGCTGATGCTGGAGGCTATCCGAAATCGTGACTATTCGTTTCGTTTACCGGTTTATGGCTTTTCGGGAGGAGAACGCGTGTTACAAGATACGCTTAACCGTTTCGGAGGATTGATGGGCGAACAGAAACAACTGATGGAGCAGCGAGAACGGTTTTATGAACAGATCCTTTCCAGTGTTACGTCGGGAATTATTGTGTTGGATGAAAGTATGAAAGTTGTGCAGACAAATCCGGCAGCAGCACGCCTCTTGGGGCTTCCTGTTTTGAGTACCTTGCAGCAGCTGGAACGATACGGAGCGGAAGTTTCTCATGTGTTTCGTTCATTGGGAGCTGGAGAGCGGTGTAATATACAGCTGTCTACTTCGAAAGGCGAGGTACAGCTATTGGTGCGGGCTTCTGTTATGCAACTGGGAGAACGGAAAGTGCGTATTCTTGCTTTGAATGATATCCGTAATGAGCTGGATGAAAAAGAGCTTGATTCGTGGATTAAGCTGGTTCGGGTGTTGACACATGAAATCATGAATTCCATTGCTCCGATTTCCTCGCTGAGTGAAACATTTTTGAAACGTAAGGATGTGGTAGGAACACCTTTGTACGATGGTATTCGGGCTATTCATGAAACTTCAGTCGGGCTGATTTCATTTGTTGACAGTTACCGGAAGTTCTCATCTTTACAGAAACCCTCACCCGAACCATTTTATTTGTTGGATCTGCTCAGGCAAATTGAAGGGTTAACTCTTGTCCCTGATAATATTATTCTTTCCTTGCAAGTGGAACCTGCCGAACTAATGCTTTATGCTGATCCTAATCTGATACGTCAGGTGCTCATCAACCTGATTAAAAATGCGGTACAAGCGATTGGCGGTGAGAAGGGAAGAATACACGTGCGTGCATACAGCTCGGCTGACGAGCATGTCTTTGTATATGTCAGTAACGGTGGCCCTGCTATACCGGAGGTAGAAGCAGAGCAGATTTTTGTGCCTTTCTTTACAACCCGTAGTGAAGGAAGCGGTATAGGTCTTTCTCTTTCACGACAGATTATGAAGTTGTCGGGAGGTAGTATCAGCCTGCTGCGACCAGGGACGAACGGTTGGAATACTACTTTTGTCTTGGAGTTTGAATGACGTAGATGTCTTTTATTCTCTTTCCGATTCTTGTATTGATATTTTTCCGTCCTTTTTCGCAACGTTGACTATGCTCCCTTTCGGGTTTAGGCTGAACGGAGTTATTTCGTCGCTTTTGTTATCGACAATCATCAGTGCATTTTCTTCGGCAAAGCGATTTACCTGAAGTGTAAGTGCTGTCGATCCCATTGTACAGTTGAGCAGAAGGCTGTCGTTTATATAAACCGAAATGCTATCTCCGGCAAAACTGTTTTCTACTTGTATGGTATATAAATCAGCAGATGTTTTGCTCTGATCTGCTGTTTGAGGAGTACGAAAACTCAAATAAAGAAACAGGCATACAATGAAAAATACTCCGAAGGCTAATATGCCGTTTCCTATCATAAACTGTTTATTGCTGTTGATGCTTTTATTGTTCATAATGCAGATTTATGTTTGATTTTGTGTACAAAGATATCTTAAAAAGATAAATCTTGCTAAAAATGAAATATTTATTCTAATATTTTGCAGTACATTATATTATTTGTATCTTTGCAACCGAGATGGATGAAAAGGTGGAGGGGCGGTTAAGCTCCTTTTTTTGTTCTTATATAGTTAATACATGATAGATAAAAACGTTGTAACCCGGATAGTTGAAGAATGGCTGGAGGGTAAAGATTATTTTCTGGTGGATGTCACTGTAACTCCGGATGACAAAATTGTAGTTGAAATCGACCATGCGGAAGGTGTGTGGATCGATGATTGTGTGGACTTGAGCCGTTATATCGAATCGAAGCTGAACCGAGAGGAAGAAGATTATGAACTTGAGGTCGGGTCGGCTGGTATCGGACAACCTTTTAAGGTGCTTCAGCAATATATAATCCATATCGGAAAAGAAGTAGAAGTGCTGGGTAAGGATGGGAAAAAATGGACCGGCGTATTGACGGACGCCAATGAAGAGAACTTTACGATCACGGTACAAGTGAAAGTAAAGCCGGAAGGTGCAAAACGTCCGAAGCTGGTAGAACAGAATGTAACCTTTGTTTATGACGAAATAAAATACACCAAATACTTAATAAGCTTTAAATAAAATTATGGCGAAGAAAGAAGCAACTGTCAGTTTAATTGACACGTTTTCGGAATTTAAAGATTTGAAGAATATCGATCGCACCACTATGGTGAGCGTACTGGAAGAGTCATTTCGTAGTGTGATTGCAAAGATGTTCGGAACCGATGAAAATTACGATGTAATTGTAAATCCCGACAAAGGCGACTTTGAAATATGGCGTAATCGTGAAGTGGTGGCTGATGATGAATTGACGAACCCGAACTTGCAGATTTCGCTTACTGAAGCGCGTAAAATTGATGCATCTTACGAAGTGGGAGAGGAGGTTACAGATGAGGTGATATTCGAAAAGTTTGGTCGCCGTGCGATTTTGAACCTTCGCCAGACATTGGCTTCTAAGATTTTGGAACTGGAAAAAGACAGCTTGTACAATAAGTATATTGACAAGGTCGGTACTATCATTGCTGCAGAAGTTTATCAGATCTGGAAAAAGGAAATTTTGTTACTCGATGATGAAGGTAATGAATTGCTGCTTCCGAAAACTGAGCAGATTCCGAGCGATTTCTATCGTAAGGGAGAAACTGTACGTGCAGTAGTTGCACGGGTAGACAATAAGAATAATAATCCGAAGATTATTTTGAGCCGTACTTCGCCTATGTTCTTGCAGCGTCTGTTTGAACAGGAAGTTCCGGAAATCAATGACGGATTGATTACTATCAAGAAAATTGCCCGTATACCTGGTGAACGTGCAAAGATTGCTGTAGAATCTTACGATGAACGTATTGATCCGGTTGGAGCATGTGTCGGAGTAAAAGGTTCTCGTATTCACGGTATTGTTCGTGAGTTACGCAATGAAAATATTGATGTTATCAATTATACTTCGAATATACAACTGTTCGTACAGCGTGCGTTGAGTCCTGCTAAGGTTTCTTCTATTATCATGCATGAAGAAGAGAAGAAAGCTGAAGTATATCTGAAGCCGGAAGAAGTATCTCTTGCTATCGGTAAAGGTGGTATGAATATCAAGCTGGCAAGTATGTTGACCGAATATACCATTGATGTATATCGTGAACTGGATGAAAACGCAACAGACGAAGATATCTATCTGGATGAGTTTAAAGACGAAATTGATGAATGGGTTATCAATGCCATCAAGGGTATTGGTATAGATACGGCAAAAGGTGTACTGAACGCTCCACGTGAGATGCTGATTGAAAAGGCAGATTTGGAGGAGAACACAGTAGACGATGTGTTAAGAATTTTGAGGGCAGAGTTCGAGGAATAAATATAGTCAATCATATTGATTATCCGTGACTGAAAAACTTTTTCCTGAACTCTATTAAAAACTAAAAGAATTTATGACGATAAGACTGAACAAAGTAACAAGAAATTTGAATGTAGGTATTGCTACGGTGGTGGACTTTTTACAAAAGAAAGGATATACTATCGAAGCAAATCCGAATACTAAAATTACTGATGAACAATATGCTGCACTTGTGAAAGAGTTTAGCAAAGACAAAGATTTGAAAATAGAGTCTGAAAAGATTTTTCAAGAACGGCAGAATAAAGAACGTAATAAAGCTTCTGTTTCTATTGATGACCTGCAGGCTGAAGCGAAGCCGGAGGTGATAGAAGCAGTTGTGCCTGAAGATGCACGTCCGAAATTTAAGCCTGTGGGCAAAATTGATTTGGACAGTCTTAATAAGAAGAAGGTGAAGCCGGCTGTGGTGGAGCCTGCTAAGGAAGAAATAAAGGGAGTGGTAGAGGAATCTGTACCGGTGGAAAAGAATGAACCGCAACATGTGGAAGAAACTCCTGTAGCAGAAACAGTACAACCACAACCTCAGATTAATGAACAACAGAAACAGCCGGAACAGGAGAAGGCGGAAGATTTGAAACCAGATTTAATGGAAGAAAAGAAAGAAGTACCCGAAGTACAAACCGTTCTGCAGGACAAGGAAGATGAGGTGTTTAAAATCCGTCCAACGGAATTTAAGTCGAAGATTAATGTCGTAGGTCAGATTGACCTGGCTGCATTGAACCAGTCTACTCGTCCGAAGAAGAAGACAAAAGAAGAAAAACGTAAGGAACGAGAGGAAAAAGACAAACTGCGTCAGGAACAGCGTAAGCAGATGAAAGATGCTATCATCAAGGAAATAAGGAAGACTGACGAGAAAACTGATAAAGGTGGTCAAAGTGACGCTTCGGGAAAGAAGAAACGTAATCGTATCAACAAAGAACGTGTAGATATTAATGCAGCGGGTAATATTGTTTCACCTCGCGGCGATAAAGGCGGAAAGGCTAACTCTAATGCTGCGGCTCAGGGTGGAGGCAAACATAATAAAGACCGCTTCAAGAAACCGGTAGTAAAACCTGAAGTAAGCGATGAAGATGTAGCTAAGCAGGTAAAGGAAACATTGGCTCGTCTTACTAATAAGGGTAAGAATAAAGCTGCTAAATATCGTAAGGAAAAACGTGAAAGTATACAGAACCGTCAGCTTGAGCAGGAGGAACTTGAACAGGAAGAAAGCAAGATCTTGAAACTGACAGAGTTTGTTACTGCAAATGAGCTGGCAAACATGATGGATATTTCAGTAACTCAGGTTATCTCTACTTGTATGAGTGTGGGTATCATGGTATCTATCAATCAACGTCTGGATGCTGAAACTATCAATTTGGTAGCCGAAGAGTTTGGCTATAAGACTGAATATGTAAGTGCTGAAGTTGCCCAGGCTATTGAAGAGGAAGCTGATGCTGAAGAAGATTTGCAGCCTCGTGCTCCGATTGTAACAGTCATGGGACATGTTGACCATGGTAAGACTTCATTACTGGACTATATCCGTAAGGCAAATGTAATTGCTGGTGAAGCTGGAGGTATTACACAGCATATCGGTGCATATAATGTAAAACTGGAAGACGGACGTCGCATCACTTTCCTGGATACTCCGGGACATGAGGCATTTACTGCCATGCGTGCACGTGGTGCTAAAGTTACCGATGTCGTTATTATCATTGTTGCTGCCGATGACAACGTAATGCCTCAGACTAAGGAAGCTATTAACCATGCAATGGCTGCCGGTGTACCTATTGTATTTGCAATCAACAAGGTAGATAAACCGAATGCAAATCCTGATAAGATTAAGGAAGAACTTGCTGCTATGAACTTCTTGGTAGAAGAATGGGGAGGTAAGTATCAGTCACAAGATATTTCTGCAAAGAAAGGTACAGGCGTTCCTGAATTGTTGGAGAAAGTATTGCTGGAAGCTGAAATGTTGGATTTGAAAGCAAATCCGAACCGTAAGGCTACTGGTTCAATTATTGAATCTTCTCTGGATAAGGGACGTGGATATGTAGCAACAGTGTTGATTTCTAATGGAACACTGCATGTAGGAGATATTGTGCTGGCTGGAACTTCGTATGGTAAGGTGAAGGCTATGTTTAATGAACGTAATCAACGCTTGAAAGAGGCAGGTCCTTCTGAACCGGTATTGATTTTGGGATTAAATGGAGCCCCAGCTGCAGGTGATACATTCCATGTGTTTGATACAGATCAGGAAGCACGTGAAATTGCAAATAAACGTGAGCAGTTGGCACGTGAGCAAGGCTTGCGTACTCAGAAGATGCTTACATTGGATGAAGTTGGACGTCGTTTGGCATTGGGTGACTTCCATGAACTGAATGTAATTGTGAAAGGTGACGTGGACGGTTCTGTTGAGGCGTTGAGTGACTCATTGATTAAATTGTCTACCGAACAGATTCAGGTTAATGTTATCCATAAAGGTGTTGGACAGATTTCAGAATCAGATGTATCACTGGCTGCTGCATCAGATGCAATTATCGTAGGATTCCAGGTTCGTCCTTCTAGCAATGCTGCTAAACTGGCTGAACAGGAAGGAGTAGATATCCGTAAGTATTCTATTATTTACGATGCTATCGAAGAAGTGAAGTCTGCTATGGAAGGTATGCTTGCTCCTACATTGAAAGAGCAGGTTACTGCAACAATCGAAGTTCGTGAAGTATTCAATATCAGTAAAGTCGGTATGGTTGCCGGTGCGATGGTTAAGACTGGTAAGGTGAAACGTACTGACAAGGCTCGTTTGATACGTGATGGTATTGTAATCTTTACGGGTAGCATCAATGCGTTGAAACGCTTTAAAGATGATGTGAAAGAGGTTGGTACTAACTTTGAATGTGGTATTAGCCTGACTAATTGCAATGACTTGAAGGTAGGTGACGTTATTGAAACTTATGAAGAAGTGGAAGTAAAACAAACTTTATAATTACATTATAGTAAATTTAATGAGGTGATGTCATCCTGAGCATAGCGAAGGATCTGTGAACGCTATCGGATGTGTGCAGATTCTTCTCTGCGTTCAGCATGACATTTCCTTTTTTATTACGATATAGAGTATGACAGTCCTCGATTGGATTATTGTGGCAATAATAAGCATAGGAGCTATACTTGGATTTACAAAGGGATTTATAAGGCAATTAGCCTCTATTGTAGGCTTGGTAGTTGGATTGCTTGTGGCCCGTGCATTATTTGCTTCTGTAGGCGAAAAGCTTGCCGAAGAATTGGGTACATCACTCACCTTTGCCCAAGTCGTAGCCTTTATTCTGATATGGTTGCTGGTTCCGCTTGTCTTTCTGTTGCTTGCTTCAGCTTTGACACGAGTGATTGAAATTGTACATTTAGGTTTTGTCAACCGTATTTTAGGCGCCGCACTGGGAGCTTTGAAGTACATATTGCTTGTCAGCCTATTCGTACATTTTATAGAGTTTGTCGATTCTAAAGATAACTTAATAAAGTCAACCGTAAAACGTACTTCTTTGTTATATTATCCGATAGAAGGCTTTTCGGGAGTCTTTTTCCCTACTGTGAAGAATGTTACTAAACAACTAATAGACTGATATAATAAAATATATGCAAGAAGAACTCAATAAAAAGGAAGAATCCCAAAAGAATGAGTTTGTAAAACAACTGACGCAGGAAAAGTATAAATATGGTTTTACTACGGAAGTACATACAGACATCATTGAAAAGGGATTGAATGAAGATGTGGTGCGATTGATTTCGGCCAAGAAGGGTGAACCGGAATGGTTATTGGAGTTCCGTCTGAAAGCTTATCGTTACTGGCTGACAATGGAAATGCCGACATGGGCTCATCTCAATATTCCTGAAATAGATTATCAGGCTATTTCATATTATGCAGATCCGACTAAAAAGAAGGAAGGACCTAAGAGTATGGATGAAGTAGATCCTGAGCTGGTGAAGACTTTTAATAAACTGGGTATTCCTCTGGAAGAGCAGATGGCATTGAGTGGAATGGCTGTAGATGCCGTGATGGATTCTGTTTCTGTCAAGACAACCTTCAAGGAAACACTGATGGAAAAAGGAATCATTTTCTGTTCGATGAGCGAAGCTGTACGTGAGCATCCCGATTTGGTAAAGAAATACCTGGGTTCGGTAGTTGGTTATCGAGATAATTTCTTTGCAGCTCTTAATTCGGCAGTGTTTAGTGATGGCTCATTTGTCTATATACCAAAGGGTGTACGTTGCCCTATGGAGCTTTCTACTTATTTCCGTATTAATGCTGCAAATACCGGACAGTTTGAACGTACACTGATAGTTGCAGATGATGATAGTTATGTGTCTTATCTGGAAGGATGTACAGCGCCGATGCGTGACGAGAACCAATTACACGCTGCTATCGTAGAAATCGTTGTACTCGACCGTGCTGAAGTAAAATATTCTACTGTGCAGAACTGGTATCCGGGTGATGCAGAAGGTAAGGGAGGTGTATACAACTTCGTAACAAAACGAGGTAATTGTAAAGGTGTAGATAGTAAATTATCGTGGACACAGGTAGAAACCGGTTCTGCCATTACATGGAAATATCCGAGCTGTATATTGAGTGGAGATAATTCTACAGCTGAATTCTATTCGGTTGCAGTAACCAATAATTACCAGCAAGCCGATACCGGAACTAAGATGATTCATCTGGGAAAGAATACTCGTTCGACGATTGTGAGCAAAGGTATCAGTGCCGGAAAGAGTCAGAACTCATATCGTGGTCTGGTACGTGTGTCAGAACGTGCAGACAATGCCCGTAACTATAGCCAGTGCGACTCGTTGCTTTTAGGAAGCCATTGCGGAGCTCATACGTTCCCATATATGGATATACACAATGAAACAGCGATAGTAGAGCATGAAGCTACTACATCGAAGATTTCGGAAGATCAGTTATTCTACTGTAACCAGCGTGGTATTCCTACCGAAGATGCAGTAGGTCTGATTGTAAACGGTTACGCGAAAGAAGTATTGAACAAACTTCCTATGGAATTTGCCGTAGAGGCACAGAAATTGCTTTCTATCTCATTGGAAGGCAGTGTAGGATAAATAAAAAAGAAAGCTATGTTAGAAATAAAAGATTTGCATGCCACGATTAATGGCAAAGAGATATTAAAAGGAATCAATCTGACTGTAAAGTCTGGCGAGGTACACGCTATCATGGGACCGAATGGTTCTGGTAAGAGTACATTAAGTAATGTGCTGGTAGGACATCCGGCTTATGAAGTAACAAAAGGATCGGTAACTTTCGATGGAAAGGATTTACTGGAAATGAGTGCAGAAGACCGTAGTCATGAAGGACTGTTTCTTTCATTTCAGTATCCGGTAGAAATTCCTGGTGTAAGCATGGTTAACTTTATGCGTGCGGCTGTCAACGAACAACGCAAATATAAAGGGCTTCCGGCGCTGACTGCAAGTGAGTTCCTGAAACTGATGCGTCAGAAACGTGAAATTGTGGAACTGGACAGCAAGCTTGCCAACCGCTCTGTAAACGAGGGATTCTCGGGTGGTGAAAAGAAACGTAACGAGATCTTTCAGATGGCTATGCTGGAACCGAAATTGAGTATCCTCGATGAAACAGATTCTGGACTGGATATTGACGCTCTCCGTATTGTAGCCGAAGGAGTGAATAAGCTGAAAACTCCTGAAACAAGTTGTATTGTGATTACACACTATCAACGTCTGTTAGATTATATCAAGCCCGATATCGTACACGTGCTTTACAAAGGACGCATCGTAAAGACTGCCGGTCCGGAACTGGCACTTGAGCTTGAAGAAAAAGGTTACGACTGGATAAAGAAAGAATTAGGAGAATAAGCATGAAAGCAGAACAACAATATATTGATCTTTTCTCGCAGTGTGAGGCGATGATTTGCCGGCATAGTGCAGAGGTGCTGAATGCTCCTCGTGCAAAAGCCTTTGCCGACTTCGAACGTCTGGGATTCCCTACACGCAAGCAAGAAAAGTATAAATACACGGAGGTGAGCAAGTATTTTGCTCCCGACTACGGACTGAACCTGAATCGTCTGGAGTTTCCGGTCAATCCGTACGAAGTGTTCAAGTGCGATGTTCCGAATATGAGCACTTCCCTCTATTTTGTGGTAAACGATGCATTTGACAAGCACGTACATCCCTCTGCACAATTACCTGAAGGAGTTATATTCGGCAGTCTGAAGGATGTGGCAGAACAACATCCGGAACTGGTGAAAAAATATTACGGAAAGTTGGCTGATACGTCGAAAGATGGTGTGGTAGCGTTCAATACGATGTTTGCACAAGACGGTGCGCTGATGTATGTTCCGAAGAATGTGGTAATGGAAAGACCGGTCCAGTTGGTTAATATCCTGCGTGCCGATGTCAATACGATGGTGAACCGTCGTATTCTGATTATCCTCGAAGAAGGAGCACAGGCCAAGCTGCTGATTTGCGACCATGCTATGGATGAGGTGAATTTCCTCTCTACGCAGGTTGTAGAAGCTTTTATCGGTGAAAATGCTGTATTCGACCTTTATGAGTTGGAAGAAACACATAACAGTACAGTACGTTTCAACAACCTGTACGTACATCAGGAGGCAAACAGCAACGTATTGCTGAATGGTATGACGCTTCATAACGGTACGACACGCAATACAACTGAAGTAACACTGGCAGGACGTGGAGCAGAGGTCAATTTGTGTGGTATGGCTATTGCAGACAAGAACGAGCAAGTGGATAACAATACATTCATTGATCATCAAGTATCCGATTGTACCAGCAATGAGTTGTTCAAATATGTACTCGACGATCAGGCTGTAGGAGCTTTTGCCGGAAAAATATTGGTACGTGAAGGAGCTCAGCACACTTCTTCACAGCAGACCAACCGTAATATTTGTGCAACACGTGAAGCTCGCATGTATACTCAGCCGCAGCTGGAGATATATGCCGATGACGTAAAGTGTTCGCATGGAGCAACAGTCGGTCAACTCGATGAAAATGCATTGTTCTATATGCGTCAGCGTGGTATCAGCCTGAAAGAAGCACGCTTGCTGCTGATGTTTGCCTTTGTGAATGAAGTGATTGACAATATCCGTATGGATGCGTTGAAAGACCGTCTGCACTTACTTGTTGAGAAACGTTTCCGTGGCGAATTGAATAAATGTCAGGGATGTGCTATTTGTAAATAAAATTAGTGTGACATGTTTTACGATGTACAAAAAATAAGAGAGGACTTTCCGATACTTTCACGGAGCGTGTACAATAAGCCGTTGATTTATCTTGATAACGGAGCGACTACCCAGAAGCCCCGTCAGGTAGTAGAGTCAATAACAGACGAATACTATTCGGTCAATGCGAATGTACACCGTGGAGTACATTTCCTTTCGCAGCAGGCTACCAACTTGCACGAGGCTTCGCGTGAAACAGTACGTAAGTTTATTAATGCGCGCCGCATTTCGGAAATAGTCTTTACACGTGGTACTACCGAAAGCATCAATCTGGTAGCATCTACCTTTGCTGACAGCCAGATGAAGGAAGGCGATGAAGTGATTGTTTCTGTAATGGAGCACCACAGCAACATTGTTTCATGGCAGTTGCAGGCAGCGCGTAAAGGAATTGTCTTGAAAGTGATTCCGATGAACGACCGTGGGGAACTGTTGCTTGATGAGTATGAAAAGCTCTTCTCTCCACGTACTCGTCTGGTTTCAGTAGCGCATGTTTCGAATGTGCTTGGAACAATCAATCCTGTGAAGGAAATGATTGCCACTGCACATGCTCACGGGGTTCCTGTTCTGATAGACGGAGCACAGAGTATTCCTCATATGCCGATAGATGTACAGGATCTGGATGCCGATTTCTATGTATTCAGCGGACATAAGGTGTATGGTCCTACGGGTATCGGTGTGCTTTATGGCAAGGAAACATGGCTCGACAAACTCCCGCCTTATCAGGGAGGAGGAGAAATGATAAAGAATGTCAGCTTCGAGCATACCACGTTCAACGAACTGCCGTTTAAGTTCGAGGCTGGAACTCCCGACTATATTGGAAGTACAGCACTGGCGAAAGCACTCGATTATGTTTCGGCAATTGGAATGGATAAGATTGCAGCCTATGAACATGAACTGACAGTATATGCCATGAACAGACTGAAGGAAATTCCGGAAATGCGTATTTTCGGAGAGGCTGAACATAAGGGAGGCGTTATTTCTTTCCTGGTGGGCAATATTCATCATTTTGATATGGGAACATTGCTCGACCGTCTGGGTATAGCTGTACGTACAGGACATCATTGTGCCGAGCCGTTAATGCACCGTATGGGAATTGAAGGAACGGTACGTGCTTCGTTGGGTTTGTATAATACGAAGGAAGAAATTGATGCACTGGCAGCAGGTATAGAACGGGTAAGCCGGATGTTTTGATAACAGGACTTGCTGTTTGACTGTATCATAAAGAATAATCTTCTTATTCCAATCTTTACATTAAGTGCTCAAGATGGAATAAGGAGATTTTTTATTGTTATACTTTTGATTATAAACGTATTATATCTCTTTCTGAGTAGCTGTTTTTACAGTTTATAATCTCTTTGTAGCATATTAGTCAAATCATCAGCATAAACTTCTAAAAACTTCTCGATGTTTTCTCTTAAACATCGAGAAGTTTTTTTATTTTTTGTACGAAAAAATCGCGGGTGTTGCTGATGCTTTTTAATAGTCTTTACGAAGACTGTTTTGCTTATAGTTTTACTCTCCTGAATAGAGGCAAGCCTACTTGCTGCTATTCTTTTTCTAATGCGACTTTTAGCAATGGCTGGGCACCTACTGTAGCGGTTTTCATATTGCTGGAACTGACCTCCAGTGTGGCATCTTTCCTGGGAACGGTAAGTGTGAACCTGCCTTCGTTGTCGGATGTAGTTTGTGTTGTAGTACCTTTTATGGTAATACATGCTCCCGAAACTGGGTTTCCGGCAGCATCTGTAACACGGCCTGTAACCAGCGACTCTCCTTGAGAAGTTGTAGAAGATCTTTTTGTCGTTATCAGTATTACCCCATCACGGGCTTTGGGCCCGAATATGGTTACGCCCGTTCCATCCTTAATAACATTTATGGAGCTGATATGGTCGGGATTTATTTCATTCAGAACTTTGGGCTCAACTTCTTTACCATCAATGATAAAGAGTGTTTTCTTTAATGTAAGCGAGTTGTCAGATATGTTTCCTGTTGGTGTATGTCCTTTTTGTTTGTCAGGAAGTGAGAAAGTAATCGGAATAGTAAATTTTACGTCAACAGGCTTTCCATGTTGGGTTCCGGGTTTCCATTTAGGGGTAGTTTTTATAACTCTTAGAGCTTCTGCATCTAATAACGGATTTACAGAACGCTTTATTTCGAAGTTGTCGAGTGAGCCGTCTGCCTTTACTACAAACTGGACAATAACCCTTCCCTGAATGCCTGCTTTCTGACATTCTGCCGGATATTGTATGTTTTCTGCGAGATAACCCATCAATGCTTTCATTCCCCCAGGATATTCCGGCATTTGTTCTACTACAGTAAATGTTTCTCCATTTTGTACAGTAGGTTTAGGTGCAGAAGGAGAAACTGTCAGATCTAATTCATTGGTAGCACTTGTTAGTCGAATTGTTTTATCCGTCTGCTTGATACAGTCTTTTACCGATATGTTTTTCGACTCCATACCCACATACGAAATCCATAAACTCTGATCTTCGCCTACTTCCAGTGAAAAATGTCCGTCATCGTCTGTAAGCGTACCATTGGATGTATTGGTGATGACTACTGTAGCTTGTGGTACTGGCTGTCCGGTTTCGTCTACGACTTTCATGCTCAGACGTATTTTTTTATCCGGAGCAGACTGATTGTTTTGTTGATTTTTGTCGGTATACGTTTTCATAGCATCCGATAAATCACTAACTTTGACATTTGAAATCTCTTCTAATGGTTGAGATACTTCGGGACGGGCAAAAACGGTAACTGCAACAGTTGCCAGTGGAAGTACATACAAGTACTTGACTCGTGCCCACGGATTGGATTTTTTTCGAATCATCATAGTAATACGTTTTTTAAGTGAACTGTGATTAAAGCTGTTGGCAATAGAGTAGAGCCTTGCGCCAACGGCTTTTTTTATTAATAGCATTTGATATTGTCTGGCATCGATTCCTTGACGAAGGACTTCTTCGTCGGCTTCATATTCGTGAATATTTTGCAGTTCTTGTTTAAGTAGCCATATAGCGGGGTTGAACCATTGTAGCCAGCTACAAACCTCAACCAGCAGCAGATCCCACGAGTGATGATTACGGATATGTGCCTGTTCATGTAGCAGAATGTCATGTCCGTTCTCTTTAAGGTCGGCTTGTGAAATAACAATATATTTCATCCAGCTAAAAGGGGCAAAGTTGCATGAGTGAATTATCAGAAGCGTTCCGTCGGGGAGTTGCTCTCGCTGATTGTGACGGATGAAATAGAGCATGCGCCCCAACGACCAGAGGTGGCAAAGAATGAAAAATATAGCTCCTGCCACATAACAGATTATTAATATTTCTTGCCAGGGAAAACCGAATTCTGGCTGCAATCCTTGATTGGGAACCACATTCTGCTCATACATTATCAGCAAGTCTTCTACAGTTGTTACAGCTGTACTGACCATAGTATGCTGGTTGGTTGTGATTGTTGCCAGAGGTAGTATGTACGAAAGCAGTATGATACTCAGTAAGGCTATCCGGTTGCAGCGGTGAAATGTTTCCTTGCTTAACAGTAACCGGTAGAACAGGTAAAATACAGCCAGACAGAGCGATGATTTCAGTATGTAGACAAAAAATGCTCCCATAATCCAGAATTGTTTATTGTTTCTTTTCGTTTTCTCCTTCTTCCACCTGCCGTATCAGTTCCTTTAGTTCTTCGATGGAAATATCCTCTTCTTTTACGAGTGACGATACTGCTCCCAAAAAAGAATTATTAAAGTACTTGCTGATAACACTCTTCAACGTCCGGGTACGGAAGCTGTCTTCTGTTACTATGGCGAAATAGCGATATGTATTCCCGAATGCTTCGTGCGAGAGATAACCTTTTTCTTCTAATCCACGTACAATGGTAGAAAGTGTATTGAAGTGCGGTTTAGGATCATCGTAAAAAGTCAGCAGTTCTTTTACAAATAGAGGACCTTTCGTCCAGAAGAAACCCATAATTTCTTCTTCTTTTGCAGTGAGTCTTTTCATATATTTCTCTTGTTTTTTGCAAATAACTAAAATATATAGTTTATAAACTAATTTTTATAGTTAAATAAATAAAATAGGAGAAATGAGTGGTTTATATGGGGATAAAAAATAGGGAAGACTACCCGATAGACAAAGTAGCCTTCCCTTGTTGAAGTAAGATGAAGAGTTATGTTATTTTCCGTAATCTTCGTACATCATCAGCAGATGCGACGAGCTCCAGCTGAAGTGAGGAGCCTGGAGGCGCTCTCCGTTGTGTGTGCCATAGTTTTCATGTATAGGAGCATCTTCTTTCAGCCCTTGGCAGCGTTCGAATACTTGCTCCGTATATTGATCTGCAAGTTTTCCGTAGCCATAGTTACGCAATCCCCTGATAGCCTGATAAGTCTGGTCGAGCCATATCGGACCTCTCCAATATCCGTTCGGATCACATTTCGGATTATCGGCAGCAGCCGTAGGGAAGGGGATATAAGTTGAAAACTTAGTTGTATCAGTCAGCAGTGTAATGGCTTTATCCATTTGCTTCTTGCTGGCTATTTGTACCCAGAACGGAGTATATCCTTCGCATCCAGGTTCTTCAATGAAGCTGCCATCGCTCAACCGGCGGTCACAGAACCATCCGATTTTTTCATCGAAGAAATAATCGGCGATTTTATCGCTGTAGTCGGGACCATCAAAGCTAATGCCGATCAACGAAGCAAATTTCTTCAGTAATTTACATTCGTAGGCTAGATATGCATTCAGGTCCACACTTTCCTGATCCATACTCCATGCATCGTCTGCATTTTTCAGCATCTTTGTGTTGTCGAAGCGAATGGCATTGTCCATACCACTTTCCCATGCGGCAGCTTCCAGGGTGCCGTCGGTAGAACCAAACTCACAGATGCCGTTACGGTTGTGGTCGCGTTTTGCATACCACCATTTGTAATAGGCAAGCAGTTGCGGATACATCTCTTTTACGAAGGTGGTATCTTGGGTGTGAGTAAATATTTCATCTACAGCCCAGCAAACCAAAGGTGGCTTACTGTCGCGGGCATTATTATCTGCCGAATTGGTATAGATACAGTCGATAATCATACCGTCGGGCAACTGGTAGTCGAACATGGCACGAATATTGTTTTTCGCCAGTTCGGGAGCAAAGCTTGCCAGAGCTGCTGAGAAACGCCAGCTGTCCCAGGCCCAGAATCCGACGAAATAGCCTACCGCATGGCTGGGAATAACTCCTTCATGTAACAGTCCTTCTCGGTGTGTACGCCAGTTGGAAATCAGTGTTACAGCAGACTTTACGGCAATACGGTCGTACTCAGGCTTCATGTCGTTGCGTAGAATCTTTTGTAAGTATCCGTTCCATCGGTCTGCATTTGCCTTCAGCTCTTGTGAAGGATTGTTCAGCAGAGCTTGTATGCGTTGTTCGCTTACTGGAAGTTCTTTTTCGGAAGCGAAGAACGAAATGGCAATATCAGTTTTCTTACATCCGGGTTCAGTCTGTGCAACATAATTTTTCCCGTCGCATGTCAACGTGATGTCAGAATCGAACGTTAACGTTACAATCTCTCCGTTGGAGTGACGTACTGTAACGATGTTACGCTCAGCTTCCAGATGTACATTATTATTCCATTGTCTGGCTGTAAAGCAAAGTCCTTTTCCACTGTTACTCTCTATTTGCAGTAGAGCTGTAGAAGCATTGATGAAATTCATGCGCTGGCTGATACTTTCTGTTCCGGAGGATGAGGATATATATACTTCACCTGGAAAGTAAGATGCCGAGTCGGGAGTCATTGCTGTTGTTTCTCCTATAAGACTGGCTTCCACGATCGATTGGGCAAACCATATCCGGTTGTCGATGCTGAACGGACCGCAAAATCCGTTTACCCATTTATCTTGTTGCGGTATGGTAAATCCCATCCACGAACCTGCATCGGTAAAACATCCTGCGCGATGAACGGTTGAATCGGGTGTCAGCGCAATATTCAGGATATTGCTGAATTCATATCGGTTTCTTTCCTGAGACATATTCTGTCGGGAACCTGTGGTGCAGGCTGAAATGCCGGCAGCCAGTCCCAGAAGCAAAACCTTTATTGTATTTTTTTTCATTGTTGATTGATGTTTTTAAGTATGTAAACCAAAAACGCTTCTTTTAGAAGAATCTCTTATGAGCCTGTGAGGCTGCATCCATTTCCTTATCCAGAGGTTGAATGGTGAAGCTGTACTGCCATGCATGAGGAGTTATTGTATATTCAGGATGTACCTGTGCTCCCCAAGTGTTATCGCCACCTACTCCCATTTGCATGTGATCGATGTTCAGCCATACCAGATCTTGTTTTTCTATGCTTCCTCCATGATGACGCTCTACGCTGAATGGGCGATAGCCGATGTCTTCAAGTGGGAAGTTCCATGCACTGATACTCAAAGGTTCTTCTCCGGTGACAAGCAGACCTTCTCCTGACTGGTTACGTAATGCTACCCAGCGTACATCACATTTGTTTGCTGTTTCCTGTGCACGTACGTACGGATGATACTGTTCCCATACGCTAGCAGTGTAGACACCTATTGCAGCACTGTTCTTACGGTCGGCATAGTTTTCATGTGGGCCGCGTCCGAGCCATGTCATCATTTCATAATCGGCAGGCAAAATCATACGCATACCCAGACGAGGCATTTCTGGTAATTGTTTTTGACCAGGGATAAATGACATGGTAACTTTCACTGCACCGTCAGGGCGGATTATATAATTAATATTAAGGTCGGCATCTTGCTTTTCCATGCGGTATGTAGCAGTGACAATGGCCTGACGTTTGTCGCTCCTTTCATTTAATTTCAAGTCTTTCAGTTTCGCATCCTTACCTGCTTCTTTCCAGATTCTGCAACGTTCGGGAGTGCCATTGGCTACGTCATTATCTGTCAATCCACGCCAGAAGTTAGCTTGCAGACCTTCTTTTATGAGATTCTTTCCGTTATATTCTAGAGCCGTCATTTCTCCGTCGGCTGTGGAGAAGCTGATACGGAAGTTAGTTCCACTCAGACTGATGCTTTCCGGAGTACTTTCCGATCTTAGTGAACCGTCAATTGGCTCTATGTTTTGAGCTATCTGCTCTACAGGCAGTTGCCACTGTTCCATTGCAGCTATATGTCCTGCCGGAATCATAGGAGCATCCTGGCGGGTAATTGCTTCCAGTTTCAAGAAATATTCTTTTTCACTTGCGGCAATAGTCTGCATAGGAAGTACGATCTCCCGGCTTTGTCGTGCCGGTATCTGTGGAAAATCCATTACTCCCTGCTGAATGCTTTTACCGTCAGCTTCTATTGTCCAGCGCAACTGATAACCGGATAGGTCGATGAAATCATGCCAGTTAGTGATATTAATCCGATTGGCAGTAAAGGCTACAGGACGGAAGTGAATGTACTGATATACCTTCTTCACTTCATAAATATGCGGATGTAAAGAACGGTCGGCTGCAATCAGTCCATTGGCACAGAAGTTGGAGTCGTTGTGTACTCCTACATAGCCCATATCTCCTCCATACGCCCAGATGTCTTTTCCTTTTTCGTCTTTCTTTGCAAATGTCTGGTCTACCCAGTCCCAGATAAATCCACCTTGTAACTGGTCGTACTTATAGATTAAATCCCAATAATCTTGCAGGTTGCCGACACTGTTTCCCATTGCATGAGCATATTCGCACATAATCATCGGGCGTGCATCGCGCTGATTAATGTGACGACGGAGCGACCAGATGCGGGGATACATCGGGCAATAAATATCCGATTTAGCTTCGTAACCTCCACCTTCGTATTGTACCGGACGGGTAGGATCTGTTTTCTTGGTCCAGTCGTATATTGTTTCGAAATGTTTACCATAACCTGATTCGTTACCTAATGACCATGTAACAATAGCTGTACAGTTGCGGTCGCGCATAACCATACGGCTCATGCGTTGCATGAATGCAGGTTCCCATTCCGGATAATTGGCAAGTGTTCCATCTTTGTGACTCATCATTCCATGGCTTTCGATATTTGCTTCGCCAACCAGATACAGTCCGTACTTGTCGCACAATGCATACCATTGGTAGTGGTCTGGATAATGGCAGTTACGTACAGCGTTTATGTTGAATTGCTTCATCAGCCGGATATCCGTCAACATACTTGCGACATCGATGGAGCGTCCTTTATATGGATCGTGTTCGTGTCGGTTTACTCCTTTGAACAATACGGGTACACCATTAATAAGTTGTTGTCCGTTTTTCATTTCTACAGTGCGGAATCCGAATGGATGTGCAAATGATTCCATCGGTTTTCCTTGCTGGTCGAATGTGTTGACAACCAGTGTGTAAAGATTAGGTGTTTCGGCTGTCCATGCCAGAGCATCCTTAAGTAGTTTTTTGCCAGACAATAATGTGTCGGTGTTGTTTTTTATTTCTTTATCCTGAGTGTAAAGAGCATTACCTTTTGCATCCAGTAATTTGAACTCTACACGCTGACCTTGCTGAGGCTGATTCAGTGTGATATTTACATCAAAATCACCGTCTTTATATTGATTGATCAGTTCGGCCGTGAGTTTGAAGTCTTTTACTCGGCTTTGTGGACGCGCATACAAATAGACATCTCGTTCTATTCCACTATATTTCCAGTAGTCCTGATCTTCCATGTAAGATCCGTCACTGTATCTGAATACCTTGACAGCCAGCTTGTTTTTCCCTTTTTTTAATAGCTTGGTTACATTAAAGTGAGCCGGCAGACGGCTGTCTTCGCTGTATCCGGCAAGTTCTCCGTTTACCCAGCAGTAATATGCAGATTCTACCCCTTCGAAGTCGAGGAAGATATCCATTCCGTTCCAGTCTTCGGGTACTGTGAATTCACGGACATAAGCTCCTACCGGATTATAGTCTGCTGGTACATACGGTGGATTGCAAGGGAATGGATAAGATACGTCGGTATAAATGGGGGCATCAAATCCTTGAAGTTCCCAACTGCCTGGTACTTCTATGTTTTTCCATTTGCGTGTGCTGTATCCCGGTTTATGAAAATCGGCAGGACAAGCATCGTTATTCTTGGAGAAAAGAAATTTCCAAGTGCCGTTAAGTGAAACGCGTCGTTCGGTCTGTGAGTTTATTTCGAAACGTTGCAAGTCAGGTAATGCCTGCTGTGCCAATGCTGCATCTTCATTGATGAATGGAATGAAGTGTGCATGCATTGCTTCACGGTTTATTTCGTTTATCTGTGGGTTTTGCCAGGGCACATTGTCGGCATTAGCCGGCAATGTAGCTGCAAGGGCAAACATGTATGTTAGATAAAAAAAGTGCTTCTTCATAGAATTTGGTATTTTTCTTAGATGGAACAAAAGAAGGTGACAAGAAATGGTACACTAAAATCGGTTACGAATCCGTGAAAAATGGAAACTACGACAAATTGCTGACCTGCATAACGGGTTATAATAGGCAGGGTAGTATCCATTGTCGTAGCTCCTCCTGCTGATATCGGTGCCAGATTTCCGAACCACCGAACCAGTAGAGGGGCACACAACAAAGTAATTATTTCACGGGTTATGTTAGAAAGTAAAGCAATGGTTCCTAGCTCCGGCCCTTTATATTGCGTAATGAAGATGCTGGATAGTGAATAATAACCAAAGCCCGAACCAACTGCCATACAGTCGGCGGCACTCCGGTGGGGAAGAATGAGGCTCACCAGTGCAGCTGCCGATATGGTTCCCAGTATAGTAGCAACAGGCAGGAAGATCAGCCTTGGATTCAGCGAACGGAAATTTCTCAAGGTCTGTGGATCGTTTCCGATACTTAGGCCTACACTGAACATCAATGCACATAAGGCATAGAAGCTGATATTGCTTTGTGCTACGTCGAAAGGGATGAGATGAAAAGCCCCGCATAATGTTCCAAGAACAAAAAATCCGACAATGATCAAACTGCCTTTCATGCTTTTCCTCCTTTCTTTTTATACAGGAGATACCATAGCCCCCAAGCGAAGATACAACTTCCCAATACGCATGCCAGCGTAATGGTAAAGGCTTCTACTCCTAAAGTTGCAAGTCCTTCTACTATCTGGCGATTTCCTCCTACTTCTACTCCTAATAAAAAAAGGAGTACCCAGATTAGTGATGTTATGACTTTATTTATCCACGAAAATTCTTGGCGACGGAGCAGGAAACCTATTGCCATACCTCCTAACATTAATCCGATAACAGTAAACATATTCTTTTTTTGTAATCTTTTTTGTGGGCAAAAGTAAAGAAAAGGGTTCGGAAGAGCAACATCTTCCGAACCGGAAGATTTCTTTATTTTACTTCAGGATTTGCGTCAATCTCCCATTTAGGTATTGGGTAGAACAACTTGCTTTCATCGAATCCTGTGCGACCTGCCTTTTGTAATGCAGAAGCTGTCTTTCCCCACCGGCGTAAATCATACCAGCGGTAACTTTCCAATGGGAATTCAAGAATGCGTTCATGTTCTATCTGATCGCGTACCTCTTGCTGGGTTGTACCTTCCATCGGAGGCATATTACCATGTACACTTCTAATTTCATTGATAATAGGAATAGCCTGTTCTGGATGGTTTTGTTCGTTTAATACTTCAGCTTTCATGAGCAATACATTCACATAGCGCATCAATGGAATGTTTATAGCGCATGCTTCTTGCATCTCTTCAAGTGTCGGAGAGGTAAATCTACGGAATACCGGTTTATTCTCACCTCCAAACAATTCGTCATATTCTTTTCCCATAACTCTTCCTGTTCCGTCGTTGAAGTAGTCGCACTGGAAGTAGATTGTGTTGTACAGACGTTCGTCATAGCGTCCGTCGTTCAACTTACCTTCTTTCATATATTCTTCCATCAGCATGTTGCTAGGCAGAATTTCATCATATCCGTTCAACTCTTTCGCGCCAATCCATTGGTTCAGGTAAGAATAGTGCACAGAACCATTTGCTTCGCTCTTGCTGTACTGTACTTCGAATATAGATTCAGAACAGTTTTTGTTTGTTCCGTTAAACATTCCTATCAGGTTTTCTCCGCTTACTAGTGAATATCCTTTTACATTGTTCAGCGCTGTAAGAGCTTTGTCCAGATAAGTGCTTTTCTTTTCTGGTTCTTCGTATGCACGAGTCAGATAGGCAAAACCGATATAAGCATAAGCAGTACCGCTGGTAGCACGTCCTAATTCATTTTCGTTCCGGCTTTCCGGCAGTTGGGCTGCGTAGTTTTCCAGTTCTTCCAGAATGAAATCCCAGCAGGCTGTACGTTCGGATAACGGACGGTTCAATTGAGAAGACTCTTTAATGTATTCGTTGCGGATGATGATTTTTTCCCAGTTGAGCAGTAACATCATATGATAATATCCTCTCAGAAAATGTGCTTCGTTAAGAAGTTCGTTACGCTTGTTCTCATCCAGATTCGGGATATTCGGAACATTGGCTAATACCTGGTTGGCAAAGTTGATTCCTCTGTATAAATCCTGATAATAATAAGAGAACTGAGTATTACCATTGGTATAGTTGAAATAATAAAGTGCTACCCACTGGTCGTAGTTACCGGCATCACTACCTAAATTGACAATGTCTGCACGGTATTCTTCGGTTGGCCATCGCACTTCACTAGTTGCATATGTATCACCATGATAGAGTTGTGAATAGGCTGCTGCCAGTCCAGCTTGTGCATCCTGTTCATTTCTCCAGTAATTGTCTGTTGTCAGTTCGTCCGGTGACTCTACGGTCAGGAAGTCCTCGCATGAAGTAGATGACAGGGCGAGGCATATTATACTTGCTAAATAAAATATCTTTTTCATATTCTTAATGCTGAGTTTGTATGTATTAGAATGTTAATTGCGCTCCTATTGTAAATGAACGGGTAAATGGGAAAATGTAACTGTCAATACCTGTATCCAGAGGACTGCTTCTTGAGAATTCAGGATCTGTTCCAGAATACTTCGTGATAGTAAACAGATTTTCACCGCTGATATAGAAACGTAATTTTTCGATATATGCCTTCTTCAGGATATTTGTCGGCAAGGTGTATCCGAGCTGAGCCTGACGCAAGCGGACAAAGTTTCCGTTTTCGAGGAAACGGTCAGATTCACGTGCGTTTCTGTTAGGATCGTTCAGCACGGCACGAGGCATGTCTGTATCCGTATTTGTCGGTGTCCATGCATCTAACACGCTGGTCAGCATTTGTCCCGGTGTCTGCATGCTTTCGTAGAAATATCGGTTACCGTTGAACAGCTTATGTCCCCATGCGCTTCCAAATAAAAGGCTCAGGTCAAATCCTTTATAACCTGCGGTCAGGTTCAGGTTGGCTTCTACTTTAGGAATACCGGTTCCACAATATTCACGGTCGTTTTCGTCCAATACTCCATCACCATTGATATCCTTGAAACGGATATCACCGGCTTTAGCATTAGGTTGAAGTCTTTCACCATTGGCATTTACATATGCAGCTGCTTCAGCATCACTCTGGAAAATACCGTCTGTGCGATATAAGTAGAAGGCACTGATAGGCTTACCTTCTGTTGCATAAGCAGGTGTATAGTCGGTTCCATATACCAGACCTGTACAGTAAAGGGCCTGACCTTTATCTGCAAGGCTGATTACTTCATTATGAGTTGTACTGAGGTTGAATCCGATGCCATATTCAAAGTCTTTAATGCGGTCGTTCCAGTTCAATTCTAATTCGAATCCTCTGTTTCTGATTTTGCCGACATTTAAAATCGGATTTTGATATCCGGCAGACGGAGAAAGTTTTTTGGTAATCAGCAAATCTTCAGTCTGGTTGATATAGTAGTTGATGCTACCAGTCAGACGGTTATTGAACATAGCGTAGTCGAATCCGATATTCTTGGTATCTGTTGTTTCCCATTTCAAGTCGTTACGCTCCATGTTCCATGCAACAGCACCTGCCCATGGGTTGCTTCCACTACCTTGTACGTAACCTCCGTAATAAGTATTGTAAGAAGATATCAAT
This sequence comes from Phocaeicola coprocola DSM 17136, assembly GCF_000154845.1. Lineage (GTDB taxonomy): Bacteria > Bacteroidota > Bacteroidia > Bacteroidales > Bacteroidaceae > Phocaeicola > Phocaeicola coprocola. Next base: position 44,160 of record NZ_DS981470.1, read on the forward strand.
GCCTGGAAATCGTAATATCCTAATGCATTTTCATTACCCAGACGTCCCCAGCTGACGCGGAACTTCAAGTTATTGATAAATGTATTCTTCGGGAAGAATTTTTCTTCACTGATGCGCCAGCCTAATGCTATAGATGGGAAACATCCCCAACGGTTGTTCTTTCCGAATTTTGAAGAACCGTCGTAACGCATGGTTGCCTGAATCAGATAGCGATTGTCAAAGTTATAGTTGATACGTCCGAAGAAAGAGGCACGGTTATATTCGTATTTTGTTCCTTCTCCTGTATATGTACCACCTTTTCCTGCATCGATCGTGTCGAAACTAGGATCCAGGAATCCTGAAGGTTCGTTGGTGCTGACCAAATTACCGTTTTTATCTACTGTATATCTGGTTGCAAATCCTTCTACTGCAACACCATTTGAAGTATTTTTTGTAGAAGTGATAGAAGAACCTATCATGGCGTTCAGGCTGTGTTTGCCAAATTCCTTGTTGAAGTTTAAAATGTTGTCTATAGTCTGTTCTTCCCAATAATAAGTAGATTCACTGTTGTAAGGATATAAGTGTGTTTGCTGTGCATTTGAAATGTAATCAGGATAATGTAAAGTGTAACGGTAATGTTTACCACGATAAGCGTAGCTGGTTTTGAAATTCAACCATGAAGTGATTTTAATACCTAGAGAAACATTTGCGGTAGTGCTGAATGTTTTTTCTGTTTCATCCTGATAGTAATAGTCTGCCATCGGGTTATTGTTCGAAGGTAATCCCTGAGAGGCTGTCAGTCCGAAACCATATTTTTCATTTTCATCGTATACCGGAACAAGCGGTGAAATGTTGTAGACTTCTTTCAATGAATAAGTCGGCTGATGACTTTTTGTATAGCGGAAGCCTAAGTTAGCATCCAGATCAAAGATGTATTTACTCATGTGGAGTTTCATACGCGCATTATCCTGACGGAAATCGTTTCCGAGGAAGATACCTTTATCGTCAGCATGATTATATGATACAGAGTATTGAGCTGTTTCTCCACCTCCACGTACACTGAACATGTAGTTTTGTGAAAGACCGTTGCGCATCATTTCGTCTTGCCAGTTAGTGTCTACACCTGTGTCGGTTGTACAGTAAGCAGGAATTTCGTCTTCACGTCCTGCATTGATATACATTTGTTTGATAGTAGACTTATATTGTTCTGCGTTTAAGAACTCCATACGTTTGGCTACGGTAGTCATACTCAGATAAGTGTTGAAATCAATGTGTGTTTCACCTTTTTTACCGTTCTTGGTTGTGATAATGACTACACCGTTTGCTGCTACAGAACCATAGATGGCAGCTGCTGCACCGTCTTTCAGTACTTCCATAGATTGAATATCGACAGGGTTTACACTGTTGATATCACCGGGGAATCCATCAATAATGTAGAGAGGTTCATTATCGCCGAATGATTTGACACCACGAATCTTAACAGAAACTCCAGCTCCTGCATTACCTCCCGACTTCATGATATTGACTCCGGCAATCTTTCCCTGCAGCGCTTCTGCCGGATTGGTAGTCGTACGCTTAGTCAGTTCGTCAACATCTACTGATGAAATAGCTCCGGTCATGTCGCTTTTCTTCATTGTACCATAACCTACTACGACTACTTCGTCTAAAACTTCTGTATCTTCTTTAAGTGTAATTTTAAAATTGCGTTGATTGTTTACTGCGATTTCCTGAGTTTGGAAACCTACATAAGAAATAACAAGAGTACCTTTAGGAGACACGCTTAATTCAAAGTTACCATCCATGTCGGTGATGACTCCATTGGTTGTTCCTTTTTCTAATACGCTGGCACCGATAACTGTCATGCCTGATGCATCGAGTACCGTTCCTTTCACTTGGATTGCTTGTGCAAATCCTGACATCGGAATTGATAAAGCTAGCAGAAATATTAACTGCCATACTTTAGATACAACATCTTTTTTCATTTGTGTTTTTTGTTTATGTTAAGGTTAGTCAACTGATTTTTTCGATATCCAAATATATTCAAAATGCCATTGAAGTGAATATGTTTTGTTGTTACAAAGTATCTACATAAGGGATTTTTACGCTTGTTTTATGTCTACTCGTGTTATTCTAATGTATTGATTATTAATAATATATGCTTTACTTGTATATCTACAAAAGAGCATTTTGATATTGTCACGGAAAATAGTCGTAGAAACATCCTTTTTCTTGCTGTTCAGATTACTCTTCCTGTTGTTTTAATTTGTTTAAGAATGTAAAAATCCCGGCAATGGTTATTGTGTAACTATTGCCGGGATTTTTATCAGATAAGTTTATTTTGAGATTTACTTAGATAGACTGGATATAAGCGATAAGATCTTCTTCGGAGGATAAGCCTAATGCCTTACGCAGTCGATAACGATTCATGTTGATAGTCTTTGGTGTGTTTCCTGTTAGCATAGCTATTTCTTTGGTCGACAAATTGACACGTAATAGACTTGCCAAATGCTTTTCTCCCTGCGTCAAATTAGGATGGCGTTCGGTAAGGTGAGCAAGAAATTCTTTCATTTTTTCGTCTATTGTCTGTAGTGTCATGCTGTTGTTCTTGTTGGTGGCTTGATATTGGCTGATAAATGCATTGATCTTTTTTAGGTGAGGGATTAATTCTTGCTTTTCCATCCGATAACCTTGGCGCACCTGCTCTTGTATCTTGTCCAGAAGTTCATTACGACTTTGCAAGAATACAGCAAAGTTTGTTGTTTCTTGTTTGCTGGTTTCAAGTGCATGTTGTACATTTTCCAACTCTGCCTTTTGTTTTTGCATTTTGAGTTTGGCTATTTCATGTTCAGATTGTTCTATTCGGTATTGGGCATTAAGCAGCTGGATTTTCTTTTTACGTTTAAATCGCTGGTGTAGTAGAAAACCGATTATGGCCACTAATGCAGCAACAGTCAGAATTGTGACGATATTGCGTCGGAGTAATCTGATTTTATACTCTTGTTGCTGTAACTCTTCTTTTTGCTGTTGCGCCAGGAGCTTTTCCTGCGCAATGCGCTGTTCTACGGTGCGAAGTTTGTTTTCACTTTGTATTTCTTTACTTAAAGCATACAGTGAAGTTTGTTTTTCATAAGCAGTCCGATAGTCACCTATGGCACTATATACTAATGCCGAATATTCGTAATTGTCACATATAACTCCTTTGGCTCCTATATTTAAGGCCAGTTGATAGGCTTTCTCTAGTGCAGCAATAGCTTGTGGATATTTATGAGCATAATAATAAAGTTTTCCTAGATTATTATAGTTTTCTCCCAATGACCATGTCGCATTCAGGTGTTTGTTGATAATGATTGCTTCATTTATCCATTCCAGCTGTTCTTCTATATTACCTTCGAACAAACATAAATTGTTTAGATTACTGGCTATGCTTTTAAGATTCTTTGAGGATCGGTTAATGGCCAATGCTTGTTTTAAGAAACGTTCCGCTTGTTGAAATTCATTAATATAGGTATGTATGATACCACGGTTGTTATAGCATAAAGCTAAATTAAGGGAATCGTTTTCCGTTTTAAACAGTGAAATGGCTTTATCGCTTAGATTGATTGCTTTAGTATAATCTCCCAAGTTGCAGTATCCTACACTCATTAAATTATAGATATGCCCTTTCAAGTCATTCTCATTTTTGGAAACTAATGCGTCTGCTTCGTATAAAGCTTGAATACATCCGTCGAAATCTCCAAGTAATTTTTCAGCTTGTGCATAAATATAGAGTGCTTGTGATTGTTGAGAAGATGAGGTTGCCATTGCTCGTGCCTTTGTTGCATAATATGCCGCTTGTTGCGGATTCGTATACAATTCTTTCTCAGCCTTGTCTAAGAAACTGTTGACATCAGTATCTGTTGTCTGGGCATGGATGAATTGGGGGAGAAAAAGGAACAATAATCCTATTATATAAAAGCTGATGTTTTTCATTTTTGTTTTTTGATTTTTACAAAGTTATAAAAACTCTTATAATCATAAAAAAAAGATATGAAAAACAGAATATTAACAATCATAGTAGATAAGTTATTGATAACTTAGAAATAAAATAGATACGTAATTCCTTCAAAAAGCCGTACCTTTGCACCCCGAAAATAAAACGACGTATATGTTATTGCCTTATTTGCATAAAGACCTGATTGAAGCCGGATGTGATGAAGCCGGACGTGGTTGTCTGGCTGGAGCCGTGTATGCGGCAGCAGTAATCCTGCCTTCCGATTATGAGAACCAGCAGCTGAACGATTCCAAAAAGCTTACAGAGCATCAGCGATATGCACTTCGGGAAGTGATAGAAAGGGATGCAATAGCATGGGCTGTAGGGGTAGTGACACCTCAGGAAATTGATAAAATAAACATTCTGAATGCTTCTTTTCTGGCAATGCATCGTGCGATAGACCAGTTGAAGGTACGTCCGCAACATTTGCTGATTGACGGAAACCGATTCAATAAATACGAGGATCTTCCTCACACGACTGTAGTTAAGGGAGATGGTAAGTATCTGTCGATTGCGGCTGCTTCTATTTTGGCAAAAACTTATCGTGACGACTATATGAACCGGCTTGCAGAAGAGTATCCTTTATATGACTGGCAGAAGAATAAAGGTTATCCGACAAAAAAGCATCGGGAAGCAATTGCCCGTTATGGGACCACTCCTTACCACCGGATGACATATAATTTACTGGGAGACGGACAACTCTCCTTCGATTTTTAAAAAGAGAAACGGTTATATTAACCAGTATTTATTAACAGCCTGTTGAAAACTCTGAAGTTATCAACAGGCTGTTAATAATTTGTAGTGATGTAATAGAGGTGAAACACCTTTGTCGTCCTATATTAAACGTACTGTCGTATATTCTTAAAATGGTTTCCGTTATTTTGCCCAAACAATAAATCAGATGTAAGTATATGAAAAAAATGTATAGACAATGGTTGGGTATAGCGGCTCTGCTTTGCCACATTACGATGCAAGCTGCCGGAAATAAGGCGGTGGTAACAGGTACTGTGAAAGATACTCAAGGCAATCCGATTGCAGGAGTCGTTGTAACAGATGGAAAGCATGTGACAGCTACTGATAGACAAGGTATATATATGTTGGATACTGATCCGTTCCGTCAGCCAATGGTTTATATTTCTACTCCTGCTGATTATGTTCTTCCCGAGAAGGAAGGAGTGGCTGATGGCTTTTATCACTATCAGGATACTTCAAAAGTGGGGAATCGTTGTGATTTTATTCTTCAGAAACGTAGTAAACAGACCGATGATTTTGTATTTATTCCTATTTCAGATCCTCAGGCTAAAAATGAAGCACAGTTGGATAGATTCCGTAAAGAAACCGTTCCCGATTTGATTCATACTGCCGATTCTCTGAAATCTTTAGAAGTTGTAGGTATGGGATTGGGCGATCTGGTATGGGATGCTATGGATTTGTATGCTCCTTACCGGAAAATTGTATCCAACTTGGGATTGACTATGTTTCAGGTTATGGGTAACCATGATTTCAATTTACTGTATTCGGATATGGAACGTACGGCAGATCCTGGAAACGGATATGGAGAGAAGAACTATTATGAGATATTCGGGCCAACAAATTATTCTTTCAATATAGGTAAGGTACACGTCATAGCAATGAAGAGTACAGATTACGAAGGAAAGAAAAAGTATGTAGAACGTTTTACCGAAGAGCAGCTTGAATGGTTGAAAAAAGATTTAAGTTATGTACCAGAAGGAACAACTGTCTTTTTGAATATTCATGCTCCGGTAGCGAATACAACGGTAAAAGGGGGCGACAATGTGCGTAATGCCAATGCATTGTTCCGTATTTTACGGCCTTATAAGGTTCATATCTTTTCGGGTCATACACATTTTTATGAAAACTCGCTTCCGGCTGCCGGTATATATGAGCATAACATCGGGGCAGCTTGTGGAGCCTGGTGGGCAGGTGATGTGAATCGTTGCGGTGCTCCTAATGGTTATCTGGTGGTGACGGTCAAAGGGAATGATGTGAAATGGCGTTATAAGGCAACCGGACGTCCGGCTGACTACCAGTTCCGTGTATATAAGCCTGGCGAATTTGAAACTCAGAAACAATATGTTGTTGCCAATATTTGGGATTGGGATATAGCCTATACTGTAAACTGGTATGAAGACGGAGTGCTGAAAGGTGCCATGCAGCAATTCGATGACGAAGACCAGGACTATCTGACAATGAAGAAGGGCAAGCGTACTGGCTATCATACCCGTCATTTATTCCGGGCATGTCCTTCTAAACAAGCAAAAAAAATAAAAATTGAAGTAAAGAATCGATTTGGTGAAATCTTTATACAGGAAGTAGAATTGTAGAAATACCTGTTTTTTATTTTGATTATTCCCCCTCTCAGTCTGTGTGAAGATAGAAAGGGGGATTTGTTTTTATTGACGGTTCTGTTTATCAGGGGATATATTCAGTTGGGATGATACATAAAAAGAGTGAAAACTTATGCTTAATACGAGGGATATTTTGTATTTTTGCATGTTGTAAAGCATACACTCGATATATCAACTTTTAAACAAAATAATATTATGGCTAAGAAAGCTCTTTTAATGATTCTTGATGGTTGGGGATGTGGCGACCACAAGAAAGATGATGTGATCTTTAACACTCCTACTCCGTATTGGGACAGTTTGCTGGCAGAATATCCTCATTCACAGTTGCAGGCTAGCGGTGAAAATGTTGGTTTGCCTGATGGCCAGATGGGTAACTCTGAAGTAGGTCACTTGAACATCGGTGCAGGACGTATCGTTTATCAGGACTTGGTGAAGATCAATCGTGCTTGTGCCGACGGTAGCATCATGCAAAACAAAGAAGTTGTTTCAGCCTTCTCATATGCTAAGGAACATGGAAAGAATATCCATTTCATGGGATTGACTTCAAATGGTGGTGTACACTCTTCATTGGATCACTTGTTCAAATTGTGCGACATTGCTAAAGAATACGGACTGGAAAATACATTTATCCACTGCTTCATGGATGGTCGTGATACAGACCCGAAGAGTGGTAAAGGATTTATCGAAGAACTGACAGCTCATTGTGCACAGTCTGCTGGTAAGATTGCTTCTATTGTTGGTCGTTTCTATGCAATGGACCGTGACAAACGTTGGGAACGTGTAAAAGAAGCTTACAGCCTGTTGGTAAACGGTATTGGAAAGAAAGCTACTGATATGGTTCAGGCTATGCAGGAATCTTACGACGAAGGTGTAACTGATGAATTTATCAAACCTATCGTTAATGCAAACTTCGATGGTACTATCAAGGAAGGTGATGTAGTTATCTTCTTCAACTATCGTAACGACCGTGCAAAGGAATTGACTATTGTATTGACTCAGCAGGATATGCCTGAAGCAGGTATGAAGACTATTCCGGGATTGCAGTATTACTGTATGACTCCGTATGATGCATCTTTCAAGGGTGTTCATATCCTGTTCGATAAGGAAAATGTACAGAATACATTGGGCGAATATCTGGCTGCCAATGGAAAGACTCAGCTTCACATTGCTGAAACAGAAAAATATGCTCACGTAACATTCTTCTTCAACGGTGGACGTGAAACTCCGTACGATAACGAAGATCGTATCTTGGTTCCGAGCCCGAAAGTTGCTACTTACGACTTGAAACCTGAAATGAGTGCTTACGAAGTGAAAGATAAACTGGTTGAAGCTATCAATACTCAGAAGTACGATTTCATCGTAGTAAACTATGCTAACGGTGATATGGTAGGACATACTGGTATTTATGAAGCTATCGAAAAAGCTGTAAAAGCTATTGACGACTGCGTGAAAGATACTGTAGAAGCTGCCAAAGCTAATGATTATGAAGTTATCATCATTGCTGACCACGGTAATGCAGACCATGCACTGAATGAAGATGGAACTCCAAATACAGCACACTCTTTGAATCCGGTTCCGTTTGTTTATGTAACTGCAAACAAGGATGCTAAAGTAGAAAACGGTGTACTTGCTGATGTTGCTCCTTCTATTCTGCACATCATGGGAATGCCTCAGCCTGCTGAAATGTCAGGTAAAGATTTGATTAAGTAATAAAATACTTTTTTATATCAAAAGGGAATAATCTCACTGGATTATTCCCTTTTTTTGATTGATACATCTATATGTTCTTTTCTCAGCTCAGGTCTTCAGAGCCTTTTTTCGTGTCTGTTTTCTTTGTTGTACGACAAAACTCCTTGCAATAATCTTTTGTGATACAATAAAATTCCATAATTTTATACTTTGAAAATAGGAGCAATTGTTTTTCCTGTTATATTGATATTGCCAGTTTTGATAGCTTTATGATTTTAGTAATTAACAGGTTGCTCCAATCTTAAATCGAACTTATATAAATATGCTATGACGAATCGACAATTGAATTTTGAGAATATTCATAGAGTAGAAAATCTTACATACGAATCTCTGGAAAAGAAATACATCAACGTACAGGTCGTAGGAACTGTATTGACGTATATCGGTATGATGCTTCTTGTGCTGTTCATCCTTTTGGTAGAAAAATTATCCTATCGTACTTTCATTGTTGCCGGTATGGAAGGTTTGCTGCTTTGTTCAGCTATTATCAATCTGATTCTTCTACCCAAGGCATATGCCTATAAAGGGTTTGCTTTCCGTGAGCACGATATCACCTACCGGTCCGGCCTCTTTTTCCCTACTATTGTGACGATTCCTTTGTGTAAGGTACAGCAAGTGAGTATACAGCAGAATCCTATCAGCAAGATTTTCGGTCTGTATTCGATAGCTATAGTCAACGGAGCACAGTTTGAGGCTGAAACAGTTATCCCGGGACTGACGAAAGCGAGAGCAGACGAAATGAAAACAATCATAATGGAGTACATACAACATGGAACGATCTGACTTCTCTGTACCGCGCAGAATGAGTAAGAGTGCCTTTATCATCCTGTTGGTAAAGGAATTATTGAGTTATGCCGGTCCATTTCTTATTTGGGCTATTATCAAGCTGTTCAATTCCGGCAGGCAGCGTTCCCTTATGGAAACAATGGAGATGTTGTTGTTTCTGTTTATCTGTTATCTGGTATTCTCTGTAGTGACGGCATTTATCAGTTATTACTACAAGAAGTATTATATTAAAAACGGAAATCTGATTTTTATTTACGGATTTCTTAAGAAAGAAACAGTCATACCGTTGCAAAAAATACAGTCGTTGAGAACCCGACGAGGCTTTATGTACCGTCTGCTCGATATGAAAGGTGTTTCGTTCGATACACTTGCGTCCAAAGCAGCGGAAGTAGAACTCATTTTGGATTATAAGGACTGGGACGCCCTGATTGAAAGGATCGAACAGCAGGAACAAATGCCGGAGGAGGATAAACAGCCGACGGAAGAGAATTGTGTAATCCGAGAAGCAAAGCCTGTTGCTAATAAATACACGCTGAAACTGAGTAATCTGAATCTGATAAAAGGGGCCTTCTGTCAGAATCATTTCCGGGGAATGATTGTGTTGCTGGGTATTCTGTTTACATTTTACGATAAAGTACTTTCGGCAAGCGATAGAATATTGAATCTCTTCATCGATTATGTCAATGAACATGCCGATTATGCTTCTTTGTCGGTAACGGTATTTGTCATATGCATTATCGTATTATATCTTGTCATAATGATATTGTGGATTGTGAACGTATTTATGCAGTATTACAATATGGAGGTACAGATAGACAAAGCTCAGTTATCTTTCGAGAGTGGTTTGTTTACTCGTTTCAGCAGTCGGTTTTCGTACGATAAGGTTTGTACAGTTTACGTAAAACAAAATATTATAGAAAAATGCCTGGGCTGTTGTACGATTATGCTGAAGCAAGCCTTCAATGCAACCCAAAAAGATAATGAGAGTGATGTGAAAATATACGGATCGAACACTTCCGAACATTTTCTGAACTGGTGGCTAGGCAAAGATTATGTGTCTTCGCAGAGTATAATATCTGCGAAATCCGGTAAAGGGGTTATAGGGTATACTGTCAGGTTTGATATTCCTGTTTCGCTGATTGTCTGTATCGTATTATGTTATTACGAATTATACTCATGGCTGGCAGTACCTGTGGTATATATGCTCATATCTTTAGTAAAAGGAATTCTGGCCGCTTGCAGAAGCAGCATCATCTTAAAAGAGGATTATCTTGAAATAAACAACGGTAAGTTGGCCGATATCAGAAACTACATTAAATATACGAATGTTGAGTTTGTAAGTCTTAAACAAACGCCATTCACTCCTTTCTTTCACCGGGTAAATCTTATTATTTCTACAAATGGAACTTCATTCAAAGTGAGAAGTCTGAAAGAGGCAGAAGCAAGAGATGTGTATGAGCTTCTGATAAGTAATAGTGTGGAACAAGAAAAGAGTAATAGGAACTTGAAATGATAAATAAGGCGAGTCTGATATAAAATCAGGAAACTGTAAGTAGATTCTTACTGACAGATCTTGCATTTTATACCAGACTCACTTTAATATTAGCAAATACCTTTTATTCTGTCTTCAAAGGCAGAAAGGGCAGCCTTAGCTCCTTCACCCATCGATATGATAATTTGTTTATATGCTACGTCGGACACGTCGCCGGCTGCATAAACACCTGGTATGGCTGTACGACAATTTCTGTCGGTTAAGATTTCTCCCATGCGGTTGGTATCCAGCTCTCCGGCGAAAGGCTGGCTGTTTGCTGCGAGCCCGATTTGAACAAAAACACCATCAAGCGGTAATATGCTTTCTGTTTCATCCAGGCGGTTCTTGATGCGCAACGCAGTCATAGCCTCTCCGTTGCCTTGTACTTCGAGGGTCTGTATCGAAGTAGAAACCTCGACATTCTCCAGTGAACGTAATTTATCCTGCAACACTTGGTCGGCCTTCAGTGTATCCATAAATTCCAGCACGGTCACTTTTGCACAGATACCTGCCAAATCGATAGCCGCTTCTACTCCGGAATTTCCTCCACCGATTACGGCTACATGTTTTCCTTTGTAGAAAGGACCGTCGCAATGCGGACAGAAGGCTACTCCACGACCGATATATTCGCTTTCTCCCGGCACATTCAGTTTACGCCAGGAAGCTCCGGTAGCGATAATTAGAGCGGGTGCAAGAAATTTTTCTCCACCTTTAACGGTCAATTGCTTATCACTGCCCTGCAAGGAGAATGATTCTATCTGGCGGTTGTCACATATTGTGATGTTTTCATAATGCGACAGATGGGTCCGTAAATCGGAAGATAGGTTTTTTCCAGTGGTGTAAGGAATGGAAGTTACGTTTTCGATTCCTACTGTTTCGTTTACCTGACCTCCTATGCGTCCGGCAACCAGTCCGACCTTCAGCCCTTTTCGTGCTGAATAAATGGCAGCAGAAACACCGGCGGGACCCCCTCCTGCTACCAATACATCAAAGTGTCGCTCTTCTGTTGTAGGTTGAGAAGAAGAGTCAGTTCCCATTTTACTTTCCAGCTTATCCAGCAGTTCTCCCAGGTTACTGCGTCCTACATGTATGGATTCTCCATTCAACCAGACAGAAGGAACTGCCTGAATCTTGAGTTGTTGAACCTCATTTTCATGTAATGCCCCGTCTACGATACGGTGTGAGAGCCGAGGGTTAAGCAGTGTCATTACATTGATCGCTTGTACTACGTCCGGACAGTTTGTACAAGAAAGTGACATATAAGTTGTTACCGTAGCATTTCCTTGCAGACATTCAATTCTCCGTCGGGTAGCATCGTCGGGAAGATTTTTCCCTTTGCCATCAGCATTCAGCACTGCGAGCAGCAGTGAACTGAATTCATGTCCGTTGGGCACTGCCTGAAAACAGATACGCAAGTCTTCTCCATTTCTTAAAATCCGGAACTCCAGTCCTTCGCTTTCGCGGACGGTACACGATATTTTATCCGAACACGATGCTGTATCTTCGAGTAACTCAATCAGTTCATTGCGGCTCTCATGCTGAGGATGTACTGCAATGTCGAATACATAGTCAGCTTCCAGTCCGGCAAAAATCTGTCTTAGTTGTTCTTTAACGCTGTATCCAACATAAACAGTCCTCCCTTTCATTATCAGATTTTACCTACCAGATCGATGCTTGGCTTCAATGTTTCCTTACCTTTTTTCCACTTAGCAGGACATACCTCACCGTCGTGAGAAGCTACAAACTGAGCTGCTTCTACCTTTCTCAATAGTTCATCAGCATTTCGTCCGATACTGTTGTCCTGTATTTCTACTAGTTTGATAAGGCCTTCCGGATTCACAACAAATGTACCTCTGTATGCCATTCCATCTTCTTCAATCATTACTCCAAATGCACGTGATAAAGCTCCTGTCGGATCGGCAAGCATCGGATACTGTATTTTACGGATACTTTCGGATGCATCATGCCATGCCTTATGTACAAAGTGTGAATCGGTACTTACAGAATAAACTTCCACACCCATTGCTTTAAACTGTTCGTATTTCTCTGCCATATCTACCAGCTCGGTCGGGCAAACAAAGGTAAAATCGGCAGGATAGAAAAAGAAAATAGCCCATTTACCTTTGATGTCTTCGTTTGATACTGTAATGAACTGACCATTGTGAAAAGCCTGTACCTTAAATTCAGGTACTCTAGAGTTGATAATTGTAGTCATAATTTATATGTTTTTAGTTGATTATTTTTAAATTTGTAATTATTACAATACAAAGGTACGCTTCTCTTACCGTACGGGCAATACCTACTTTTAGGTATATTTCTTTGTTGAAAAATCTTGGTTGTGACTGTTATAATTCTGCTATTTGCTTCTTTACCATACTTTTTTGTAATTTTGCAGCATTAATGACTAACCGATATAGATAAAAAGAAAATGGTACAGATAGATGATGTAATAGTCAGTTTGGATGTATTTCGTGAGAAGTTTGTTTGTAATCTCGATGCCTGTAAGGGAGAGTGCTGCATTGAAGGAGATGCTGGTGCTCCTGTAGAGCTGGAAGAAGTAGAAAAGCTGGAAGAGGTACTTCCTGTTATATGGGACGAACTTTCTCCGGAAGCTCGTGCGGTAATCGATAAGCAGGGAGTCGTCTATACCGATTCGGAGGGAGATCTGGTTACTTCTATCGTGAATGGCAAAGACTGTGTGTTTACTTGTTACGATGATAAAGGCTATTGTTATTGTGCAATAGAGAAAGCCTATCGTGAAGGCCGCTGTAATTTTTACAAGCCAGTATCGTGTCATTTATATCCTATTCGTGTAGGCGATTACGGACCTTATAAGGCAGTGAATTATCATCGCTGGGATGTATGCAAGGCTGCGGTTTTATTGGGAAAGAAAGAAAATGTACCGGTTTACAAGTTCTTGAAAGAACCATTGATAAGAAAATTTGGCGAAGCATGGTATGCCGAATTGGAGAATGTCGCTGAAGAATTGGAAAAGCAGCATATCATTTAATCGGATATAAACAAGGTGTAAGAATATTGGAGTGATACGTCCTATTTTCTTACACCTTGTTTATATATAAAGAAGTTGGAAAGCTATTTCAGCTTAAATCTTACTTTTTTTACAGGTCTGAGGTAGTATTTTACAGTTCTTCCTGCATCTATTATACGATTGTTGGCAAAGCTGAAAGTAGACTGTGCATTGTTGCATAAGTAACGTGCTCCGTCGCTATATTTAAAGAATGCAAGTCCGTATTCACTGATAAATTCATTCAGTTCACTGACCGATCCCTGAAATTGGTTCCGGAACGCTGTAGCTTCTTCCGTTGTAAACATTCTCCATCCTTCTATGCCGTCTTCTGAATAAGTATCCAGCAAATCCAGAGCATCTGCGGCCAATGTATACCATTGTTCCGGGGCGATGATGATAGCTTCCGCTTCGGTAGAGGAAATACTGGTAGTCTGCCAGACATAAAAATATCCCCATATACTATCTGCACCAGGCATTTCGGATACGATGAATGTGTCATATTCCGTGTCATTGTCACCAGAACTGTCTTCTCCTCCGGTATTTCCCGAATTGCCGTCATTTGTCCCTTCATCATTACCGTCATCTTCTCCCTCATCGGGTAAAATCTCATCGAAGCCGAATTCACAGTCTATTTCCGGTTGCCATCCTTCCGCCTGAAATTCTCCGTCGAGTGTTACTCCGCCTTTATAGTTTCCCGTGAAATGATATGGATAGCCAGCCTTCAGTGTTGCCTGATATGTATAGCCGTAAGCTTCATTTCCTTGTGAAGACTGAAGATTGATAGACAGATGAGTCTGCGAACTTTCGTTAGGGAACACATACGTTGCATCGCTGACCCATTGGCTTCCTTCTTTCCGGCAGGGAATAACACATTGTTGTTTGTCGTTTTTATAATCTCCGTTGAATGAAACAGCAGAGCTTACCGGTGAGACCTTTACTTCGGTAGCTGTTACATCTTGAGGAATACCGTTGAGGGTGAAATTGAGTGAGGCTACTGCATACGAAAGAATGACTGTAATTCGAGTTGATTGAGTGAGGTTTACACTGGCTTTTCCTATTTGCAGAGGCTCTTCCGAGCAGTTGTCTGTCTTGAGACTGATATAACTGTCGGGAATAATCTCCAGCGGATACGAATGATCATTCTCGTTGAGGCCAGATAGCAGGATGAGTGTATACTTTCCTTTAGATATGGAAGAACTGAATTCACTTTCTTCTGTAGGAATCGTTTCACGTACTACACAGTTGTTTTCGTCGTCGAACAGAAAAAGTGAGAGTGGATAATTGATTTTTGCATTGTTACGGCTAGTCACATTTAGCTGTAAGGTGTACCGTGCTTCCGTCTGTTCATCCTGAACTGTTTCATTTTCTTCCGATTCTAGTTTGTATTCTCCACAGGCACATAGCAGGAAGAAGCAGCTTGTCAATAAAATACTTTTTGTTAATTTCATGAGTCCCTTCTACTGTTTTTTTCTTTTAGTAACGCTGCTTTTTGAAAAAGTATACGTTTCATTAAAAACTTCTTGAAAAGGTTCTGAAAAAAACATTATCGAGAGGACCGTAAAATTTGTACAAAAAATAAAAAAACATGCTGATGTTTTCCGGAAAATATCAGCATATTTTTTCGAAGACATCAGCATGTTTTTCGAGACTATCAGAATGATCTGATAATGAGGAACTAATCTTGTTTTTGTACCTCCTCCATTACTCTCAGGAAGTTGCCTCCCCAAATCAATCGGAGATCGTTCTCGCTGTAACGTTCGTATAACATACGGCGTGTCAGATTGATCAGTTCCGAAGAATCATTACAACCGATAATTCCCCCGTCGCCGTCGAAGTCGGTTCCGATGCCTACATGCTCTATGCCCATGATGTTGACCATATGATGCAGATGTTCGATTGCATCGCAGATTGTAGCAGGAGCATCTGTACGCAAGAAGCCACTATACAGACAAACTTGTACGACACCTCCTTTACGGGCAATAGCTTTCAGCTGCTCATCCGTCAGATTTCGTGGGTGGTCACATAATGCACGGCTCGAAGAGTGTGAACATACCACTGGCTTGCTGCTTATGTCCAGTGTATCGTAGAAGGTCTGTTCTCCCGCATGCGAGAGATCCACCATCATACCAATGCGGTTCATCTCCCGGATAACCTGTTCGCCGAAAGGAGTTACTCCGATGTATTCGTCATTATATCGTGCCGAACCGCAGATATCATTATTTCCGTTGTGGCAAAGTGTCATGTAAACAACTCCCCGGTTGCGGAAGCGTTCTACATTCGTCAAATCTTTTCCGATAGCATATCCATTTTCTATTCCTAGCATAATGGCCTTTTTCCCTTCTCGTTTCAGACGGTATAGATCGGCTGGAGTGTAAGCAATATCTACTGCGGTGCAGTTCATCGCTACCATACGCTCTATTTCGTTCAGCAACTGGTCGGCTTTGGCTGTAGCGGCAAGTAAGGCTTCGTCAGTACGTTCTTTTTGTGCCAGATAAGCAACCATGATAGTAGCATCCTGCCGTCCTTCGGTCATTTTGTGTAGATCGACTTTTATTTTGGCATCTCGTGTAGCAAAATTAATGTCTTGTCCGAAAAACATCGGCGTGTCACAGTGAGTGTCCAGAGTCAGTATACGGCGATGCATCTGCTTGGCTGTACGGAAGGAAGTTGCTTCTTGCAATAACCATTCGAACAGTGGCATCATGTATTCATCACCATTCAGAATGAAACACTCCGGATGCCATTGTACGCCCAGCATCGATTTGTATTCAGTACTTTCTATGGCTTCTGCTACCTGATCGGCAGCTCGTGCTGAAATACGGAATCCCGGAGCAGCTTCGTTTATTGCCTGATGATGGAATGAATTGACCGGCAGCGAAGTTGTTTTCATGATTCGTGCCAGCAGACTATCATGTTCTATTTGTATGGTGTGTGAGGCGAAAGCTCTGTCCATATCCTGGCTGTGCTTGATACGCTTGCCCTCCATCTGTACATGAATGTCCTGATAGATACTTCCGCCAAGTGCTACGTTCATGACTTGCATTCCACGGCAAATGCCTAGTATCGGAATCTGGCGGTTGGCTGCAAGTCGCGTAAGAAGTAGTTCCTGACGATCGCGGAAAGGATTGATGTTGTGTAATTCTTTTACTGGCTCTTCTTTCAGGAATAAGGGATTTATATCTGCTCCTCCTGTCAGTAGAAGGCCGTCTAAACTATCGAGAAGGCTTATCAGAATGTCAGTATTTTCGAAAGGGGGAATAATGAAAGGAGTACCTCCCGCTTTCAGAATGGAAGTATAATATCCGGGAGCAAGTGTTAAATTTCCTTCACTGAAATTCCCGGTAATTCCTATTACAGGTGCATCTTTATGGTTGGGAAATCGGTTATGGAGCGCATCGTATTCCGCTTCGATGTCAAATGTTTGAAACGTTTTCATAAGTTAAATATTTCGTAGAAACCAAGCAAATATAGAGATAAATTCAGATTTATTTTTCATATTTGCTAAAAATCTAATGGTATGGAATTGATTAGAACCCTAACTCAGCTGGTGAATAATTTGCGTTCGCTTGGTATCCGTCGGCGGGTTGCTGTGGTATGTCCCAATGACCCTCATACAGAATATGTCATTATCCGTAGTTTAAGGGAGGAAATAGCCGAATATCTGCTGGTGACCGATGAAGCTCATGTTGAAATCGCTCATAACTTGCGTGCTGCCTCTCCCGATTTTGTCCGTGTTTATATAACTTCCACTCCCGATGAAGCAGCTGCGCTTGCTGTAGAACTGGTGCGTACGGGAGAGGCTGATATCCTGATGAAAGGACTTATTAATACAGACAATCTGCTGCGTGCAGTGTTGAAAAAGGAGAAGGGATTGTTACCTCCGGGAGGGGTGTTGAGCCATGTTGCCGTGGCACAGATTCCACTGTATCATAAATTACTGCTCTTTTCTGATGCGGCTGTCATTCCTCGTCCGGGACTGTTACAGTTTCGTGCAATGATAGAAAACGATGTTGCCATATGCCGTAAGCTAGGCAATGACCAGCCTCGTGTGGCGTTAATACATTGCTCTGAAAAAGTCAATGAAAAATTTCCGCATACGTTGGACTATATACAGTTGAAAGAAGAAGCTCAGTTAGGCCGATTCGGTTCTGTCTTTGTAGACGGACCTATGGATGCCAAGACTGCCTGCGACCGTCATAGTGGTGAGATAAAAGGATTAAGTTCGCCGGTCATCGGGAATGCCGATATTATGATTTTTCCGAATATCGAGTCGGGCAATACTTTTTATAAAACACTGTCACTTTTTGGTGATGCGAACATGGCAGGCATGCTTACAGGGACAATAGCTCCGGTAGTTGTACCTTCGCGGAGCGACTCGGGAAATTCTAAATTTTATAGTCTTGCATTGGCATGCATGGCTGGTAATCAAAACGATTAATATTGATATTATATGAAAATACTAGTGATCAACCCCGGTTCTACTTCTACCAAACTGGCTGTTTACGAGGATAATGAACAGGTCTGGAGAAAAAGTGTATTTCATTCTGCAAAAGACTTGTCGGTTTTTCATCATATTAATGAGCAATATGAATATCGTCGCTTGCATGTTACAGAAGCTTTGCGGGAGGCTGGAATTCCCTTGTGCTTCGATGCTATCATTGCCCGCGGGGGATTACTGAAGCCTACTCCCGGTGGGGTATATCGGATAAATGAGCGTATCAAGCACGATTTGTGGCATGCTGATATGGAACACGCTTCCAATCTGGCAGCTCTGATAGCAGATGAACTGGCTGCTTCGGCAGGATGTCCTGCTTTTATTGCAGATCCGGTAGTCACCGACGAACTGTGTGATGTAGCCAGGCTGACCGGTATTCCGGAGATTCCTCGTATCTCTATTTTCCATGCGTTGAACAGTCGGGCGGTTTCTCGTAATTATGCAGCCCGGATTGGCAAAAAATACGAGGAGCTTAATCTGATAGTTGTACATCTGGGAGGAGGAATCTCTGTCAGTGCGCATCATTACGGAAAAGTGATTGACGTAAATAATGCGCTGAACGGGGAAGGACCTTTCAGCCCGGAACGTGCAGGTACAATTCCGGCCAGGCAACTGGTAGATTTGTGCTTCAGCGGCAAATATACTTATCAGGAAATTCGTAAAATGCTGAATGGCAGAGGAGGCTTGTTGGCTCATCTGGGTACAACCGACGTACCTACTATTGTACGATGGGCAAATGCCGGCGATAAAAAACATAAACTGGTGCTGGAGTCTATGATTTATACAGTAGCCAAGCAGGTAGGAGCGATGCATGTTGCCTTACACGGACAGACAGATGCTGTTATTCTGACCGGAGGAATCGCCAACAACAAATATTGTGTAGCTTTACTTCGTGAATGGCTGGAAGGCATTGCTCGTATTGTAGTTATTCCTGGTGAGGATGAGATGGGAGCTTTGGCCATGAATGCACTTGGAGCATTGAGAGGAGAACTGCCTTTGCAGGAATATAACCCGCATTGATCGGGAACAATAAAGATATAATAAAAATCACAGATTCCATTGGTCCGTTAATGCAAGTATTAATTAAACCAATGGAATCTGTGATTATAAAATAGTTTTCTGATGCAGAATTTCAAGATCGGGATTCGTATTCATGTTTACGTTTAGGGTTCATGGGAAACCATCCCTTCAGCACCCGTTCTCGCTGCTCGAATATTTCTTTGATGGTCCAGAAAGAAGAAAAAGAGAATACGCCCAGTAATGTCGATATCAATATGTCACCGATAAGTACCGAACCAATGATACCTGCAATGCCTAGCAGCAGGAACCACCACCAGCAACGTGTTCCCCAATAGTATTCGGCTTTAACTACAATAGGATGAAACAGTCCTATTATTAGAAAAGTACATATGCCTATTACTATTCCTTCAAAATGGAGAGTTGCAAGCCAGTCCATCCTTATTTTTCTTTGCGGATAGGAATTTCCTTCTTAATGCTCTGCTCGAGTGAAATCAGGGTTTCCGTTGCAGTCACACCGGGAATTTCCTGAATTCTGGAGTTCAGCAATTCCATCAGATGCTCGTTATCTGTTGAATATAGCTTAGTCAGCATTGTGTACGGACCGGTAGTAAAATGGCATTCTACAATTTCAGGAATTTTTTCGAGTTCGGCTACTACGCTTTTGTACATGGAACCTTTTTCCAGCTTGATTCCTACATATGTACAAGTGCTATATCCCAGGCTTTTGGGATTTACGTGGTAACCCGAACCAATGATAACTCCCAAGTCGATCAATCGCTGTACACGTTGATGAATGGCTGCACGTGAAACACCGCAGTCGGCAGCAACGTCTTTAAACGGAATACGAGCATTCTGCGAAATAATTTCCAGAATCTGTTTGTCTAGGTTATCAATTTTTTCCATAATAAGCAATCTATATTATCATTTTGTAAGCAAATATAGGAAAACTTTTTTATAAGTCTTATAAAAGCCGATAAAAAACATGTTTTTTTTACAGAAAAGAACAGAAAATATTAGCTATTCGTCTACTTCTGCTTTGATTTCGCCTATTTTTCGTCTTCTTTCGAAGGAAAAAGTATCACTATGTGTATCCAGGTATTCCATCGTATACAGTGCCTTACGGTATAGTTCTTTTTTCTCTTTGGCAGAGCTTTTTATGGAAGCGTCATAACATAGCAGTTCGGAGAGCATCTCTATCCGTTGAAGGAATTCCTGCTTGGGAAATTCCGTTTGGAGGTAATGAAGGATGAATTCGGCATCTTGTTCGTAAAAAAAACTTTCAGGCTGGTGAAAATAGGCACGATACATGCTATGGATTTCCAGCTGAAGAGTTGATGATTGTTTTTCGGCTTTCTCTTCTTTTAATTTTTCCAAAGCTTCGAAAAACTGTCTGATTAACCGCATAATGTAATCTCGTTCCAACATGATTCTCTCTTTTTATAATTTGACTGGCAAATATAGATAGTTTTTTGACAGCTTTTTACTTTTGCAGACGGATGTTTATCACTCCTTTCTCAGGTGAATACCTTACTTATATATTTTTTTGTGTTAACTTCCCCTGTTGTGTTTTCATTTATCCTATCTTTGTAGAGTTAAATATTATAAATCTTTTAAGATATGCACCCGCTGGATTTGTTTAAATATTGTCCCAAGTGCGGATCCTCTCATTTCGAGATAAGAAATGAGAAAGCAAAAAAATGTGCCGACTGCGGTTTTACTTATTATTTTAATTCAAGTGCCGCTACGGTTGCTTTTATTTTGAATGCTGGAAATGAGCTTTTGGTATGCCGGAGAGGAAAAGAGCCGGCAAAGGGAACACTCGACCTTTCGGGAGGTTTTATCGATATGGCAGAAACTGGAGAGGAGGGTGTTGCACGTGAAGTTCGTGAAGAAACCGGTTTACAGGTTGTAGAGGCAACTTATTTGTTTTCGCTTCCTAATACCTATTTGTATTCTGGTTTTCTGGTACATACCCTCGATTTGTTTTTTCTATGCCGGGTGGCAGATGATAGCAAATTGCTGGCAATGGATGATGTGGCCGATTCGTTTTGGATGCCTTTGGATCAGGTTCGTCCGGAAGAATTTGGACTGGATTCGGTCCGTCAGGGTGTTGCTCGTTTTTTAGAAGAGCATAAAAAGAAATAAGAATAATAATATCTTGCAGATATGAAGAACAAGAAACATGTATGGGTGGCAGGAGCCATGTGTGTATTGCCTTTGATGGGAATGGCACAGCAGACTGAGCCACTGACAGATTCCCGTCGTCTGTTTGACGATGGAAAAGAGTTATTTCTTCGTCGTGACTATGCAGCGGCGCAACAGACCTTGTCGCGCTTTGTACAGCAGAAACCGCAGGCTTCATTGGCTGATGAAGCCGCTTATATGATTGCTTGCACGTCGTATGAACTGAAATCTCCTGACTGTATTAAGCAGCTGGAAGGGTATCTGGAACAATATCCGGATTCGCGTTATGCCAATCGGGTGCAATCTCTTATCGCTTCTGCCTATTTCTTCCAGGAAAAATATCCAGAGGCTATTGCTTGTTTTAAAGGATGCCAATTCGATTTGCTGGCTGATTCTGAGCGGGATGCCTGTACCTTGCGTATGGGAACTGCTTATCTGAAAATGGGAAACTTGCAGGAAGCTGCTGTCTGGTTCAGTATTCTGAAAGAGGTAAGCAGTGAATATCATATAGATGCCGTTTATCATCTGGCTTATATCGATTATGTGCAAAAACAGTACGATAAGGCTTTGCAGGGATTTCGTGAGGCAGGCGAATCTTCTAAGTATGCGGCTTTGTCGCCTTACTATATAGCCGATATTCATTTGGTCAGAGGAAACTACCAGCAGGCCAGACAGATAGCATCTACTTATCTCGAAGCTTATCCACGCCAGGAAAAGGCAATAGAGATGAAACGCATTTGCGGAGAAGCTTGTTACGGCTTGAAGCAATATGCTGCTGCCATTGATTATCTGTCAGCTTATCGCAGCGAAACTGAGGAACATGCTGAAAGAAATTCCTTGTATAAGTTAGGAATGAGTTTCTTCTATACGGGGGTCTACTCGGAAGCAGCTGCTGCATTGGGTGAGGTGACTACTGTGCAAGATGCCTTGACGCAGAATGCTTATTTGCACATGGGACTTGCTTATTTGCAATTGAAAGAACGAAATCGGGCACGAATGGCTTTTGAACAGGCGTCTGCGATGAACTATGACCGTGACATCAAGGAGCAGGCTTTTTATAATTATGCTTTGTGTATACACGAAACATCCTATTCTCCGTTTGCTGAATCGGTTACGGTATTCGAACGTTTCCTGAATGAATTTCCTAACTCTGTTTATACAGAAAAGGTAAATGATTATTTGATAGAAGTATATATGAATACTCGCAGCTATATGGCTGCACTTAATTCTATTGCTAAAATCAGCCGTCCGGGTAACCGTATTCTGGAAGCTAAGCAAAAATTGTTGTTCCGTCTGGGTACGCAGGCTTTTGCACAGGCTGCTTTCGAAAATGCTATAGAATATTTCTCTCAATCGCTTCAGTTGGGACGTTATAACCAGCAGACTCAGGCTGATGCTTATTATTGGCGTGGAGAGTCAAAGTATCGTCTGGAACAGTACGGTGCTGCTGCATCCGATTACCGCCAGTATCTGGAGTTTGCTCCCGACCGTCGTTCTACAGAATATGGACTGGCTTTGTATAACCTGGGCTATACAGCATTTAAGCAAAAACAGTACGATAAGGCGTTGACTTGGTTTACCCGCTGTGCAGAATCGGGAATTCGTCTGGAGAACGATGTCGTAGCTGATGTGTATAATCGAATGGGTGACTGTAATTTCTATGCACGCCGATTTGATGCAGCCGATGCGCAGTATGCACAAGCATCCGGTTATTCGATGTCGTTATCAGATTACTCGTTGTTCCAGCAGAGTATTATCAAGGGCTTGCAGCGTGAGTATGGTAAGAAAATTGAATTGCTGAACCGTTTGATAACAGGATTCCCTGAGTCACAGTATCTGGATGATGCACTTTATGAACAGGGACGTGCTTTCGTGCAGCTGGAAGACAATGATAATGCTGTAAAGCGTTATTCTCTTTTGGTTCAACGTTATCCGGAAAGTCCGCTTTCTCGTCGGGCAGCAAATGAGATAGGTTTGTTGTATTATCAGAATGATAAATATAATGAGGCTATAGCTGCATACAAAAAAGTAATTTCTACTTATCCGGGTAGTGAAGAAGCTCGTCTGGCTCAGCGCGATTTGAAATCTATCTATATTGACCTGAACCGGGTAGACGACTATATGGCTTTTGTTTCTACGATTCCGGGAGGAGCCAATTTTGATGTGAATGAACGTGACTCGCTGACGTATGTGGCAGCCGAACGTGTGTATATGCGTGGAAATATCACTGAAGCTAAAAACAGCTTTGTACGTTACCTGCAATCTTTCCCACAAGGAGCATTTAGTGTAGATGCTCATTATTATCTGGGCTTGATTGATTATAATGAGAAGAATTACACGGGGGCTGTTTCACACTTGGATAAGGTTGTCGAATATCCTGATAATAAATTCTCTGGCGAAGCGATGGCTATGTGTGCTGACATTGCTTATCGTGAAAAAGAATATGAAAAGTCATTGGGACTTTATAAACGTATGGCAGATCGTGCTGTATCGCAGGAAGAACGTGTGACTGCACGTACAGGAGCTATGCGCAGTGCCTGGATGGTGAAAGATTGTCAGGAAATTATTTCTGTGGCTTCGGGTCTGATTGCTGAAAGCAAGCTGGCTCCCGAATTAGCTAATGAGGCGCATTATTATCGTGCAAAAGCTCTTCTTGCCGAAGGACAGAATAAGGAAGCAGCAGGCGACTTGGCTGTTTTGGCAAAAGATACCCGTAATGTATATGGAGCTGAAGCTAAATATTTGTTGGCTCAACTTTATTTTGACAATGGAGAAACAGGAAAGGCAGAGAAAGAGGTACTTGATTATATAGAGGTAAGTACCCCGCATGCTTACTGGCTGGCCAGAAGTTTTGTCCTGTTGTCGGATGTGTACATGAAACTTGGACGTAACTTGGATGCCAAGCAATATTTGTTGTCATTGCAGCAGAATTATCAGGCAGATGATGATATTGCGGAAATGATAGAAACTCGATTGGCTAAACTAAATAAGGGAAGTAAACAATGAAACATATATCTGCAATTTTAGTAGCTGCGGCATTGTCGCCCGTAGTAAAAGGCTATGCACAGGAACAGGTGAAAGATTCTACACTGAATCGTACGGTTGTAGTGGAAAATCAGTATAATCCTGAAGTTATGGACGCATTTAAAGTGAATGTCTTGCCGAAAGTGGAAGAGCCTGCTGTTGCCAAACAGCATATAGATTATGCAACATCGGTTCGTCCGTTGACAAGCTGGGGCTTTTCTCCGATGGAAGCCATAACAAGTGAACAGAAGCAGGTTGATGCGCCGCGAGGATATATCAGAGGAGCTTATGGTAACCGGAATAATGTAGACCTCAAGGCTTCGTATCTTTGGGATATTTCTCGCAAGGACCGTTTACAGTTTATGGCTTCTCTATATGGTATGAATGGAAATATTTCTTCTCTGCTTCCTGAAGAAGGAGAATGGAAGTCGCGCTTTTACCGTACAGATGTATCATTGGATTATAAACATGATTTCCGGACTGTTTCACTTTCTTTAGGTGGAGCTTTTGTATCTCAGGTATTCAATTATATGCCTGTGAGAGATGAAAGTATTCAGAATTTATATGAAACGAGCCGTCAGCGTTATACCTTAGGTGAAGGATATGTAGGCATAGCTTCTGTAGAAGGTGAATTGCCTGTGGAATTCTCTTTACAGACAGGCTTGCGCAGCTTTAGCCGCAAGTATGACATTCCTTATATGCGTCACGGTTCGGAAAATATTTTTCATACTGTCGGATTTATTTCCGGAGCGTTGAACGAGGAACAGCATGTAGGCATTGCTTTGGGTATGGATAACCTGATTTATGATGCGGAACAGGCTGATTATACATTGTTGCAGTTGAATCCTTATTATACGCTTGAAAATGATAATATACGGTTGCGTGTGGGAGCTCATGTTGACTGGCAGTCGGCCAATGGAAGTGGTATAAAAGCTGCTCCGGATGTTAAGCTGGATTATACTTTTGCTGATACCTATGTGGCTTATCTGCATGCGACAGGAGGAACCCGCTTGAACGATTTTCGTCAGCAGAATGAAGAATCTCCATACTGGGGAGTAATAAACCAGATGCGTACTTCCTATACACCGGCGGATCTTCAGGTCGGTTTTAAAGCATCTCCATTACCTGGACTGGGCTTCCATTTATTTGGAGGATACCGTGTGACTAAAGATGAGATTTTCCATCTTTATCCGGATATAACAGACACCGACTTCCCGTACTGCTATTCACTCTTGATGCAAGAAAAGGCAAAAGTTGGATATGGAGGAATAAAAGCTGCTTATGGATATAAAGATATTTTTGATTTCTCCGTAGGTGGAACATATTATGGCTGGAATGTAAAAGATGAAGCAAAAGTGTTGCTTTACTTGAAGCCGGAATTTGTATTAGATGCTTCTGCTCGTGCAAAGGTGTATGATGAGTTTTGGATTTCGGCAGCCTATCGTTATGAGGGACGTGTAAAGGCTGGAGAACTGGAAAAAGCCGATGCAATAAATAATCTTTCACTTTCTGCAGGATATGAGTTCTTTAATAGCTTGAATGTTTTTGTACGTTTCAATAATTTGCTGAATCAAGATTACATAACCGAGGCTGGTTACCCCGTTCAAGGATTTAATGCCATGGCAGGTGTAAGCTTCCGTTTCTGATAATAATAAAAGCCTGTATCGGGATATATCCGTTACAGGCTTTGTTGTATCCTGACGTTATAATACTCTTCAGGTGTAATCTTTTTCGCCTGATTTTTCTGTATGTTTTCCATATCCGGAAATATTAAAAAATAAGAAATTTAGAAAAACGCACCTTATTATATGGTGTACTTCAGGTTTTTTCATACATTTGTCCCAAAATCACTAAATGGATTACAGAAGTTATGCAAAATAATCTGGTAATAGTTGAGTCCCCCGCAAAGGCAAAAACTATTGAAAAGTTTCTTGGAGAGGGGTATAAAGTTCTTTCAAGTTACGGTCATATCCGCGACTTGAAACAGAAAGCGTTCAGCATCGACATAAAAGATCATTTCGCTCCAATATATGAAGTGCCGGAAGATAAGAAGAAACTGGTAACAGAGTTGAAGAAGGAAGCAAAGAAAGCTGACATGGTATGGCTCGCATCCGATGAGGACCGTGAAGGAGAAGCTATATCCTGGCATTTGTTTGAGGTGCTTGAACTGGACCCTGCGAAGACGAAACGTATTGTATTCCATGAAATTACTAAAACTGCTATATTAAAAGCTATCGAGCATCCACGTGATATAAATGTAGACTTGGTTAATGCTCAGCAGGCACGTCGAGTACTCGACCGTATTGTTGGTTTTGAACTGTCGCCGGTATTGTGGAAGAAAATAAAACCTTCTTTGTCAGCCGGGCGTGTACAGTCGGTTGCCGTACGCCTTATTGTGGAACGTGAACGTGACATACATGCGTTCGTGAGTGAAGCTTCGTATAAGGTGACTGCTGTTTTTACCGATGATAAAGGTTCGGAAATCAAGGCGGATTTAGGAAAGCGTTTTAAGACGAAAGAAGAAGCTAAGGCATTTCTTGAAAGTTGTAAGAATGCCGGATTTAAGATAGAAGATATCACTACCCGTCCGATGAAAAAATCGCCGGCAGCTCCGTTTACAACTTCAACTTTACAGCAGGAAGCTGCGCGTAAGTTGGGCTATACGGTAGCACAGACAATGATGCTGGCTCAGAGATTGTATGAAAGCGGATTGATAACTTATATGCGTACTGACTCTGTGAATTTGTCAGATCTTGCTTTAAGTACCAGCCGGGATACCATTCTTTCACTGATGGGAGAAAAATATGTGCATACTCGCCATTTTACGACGAAGACTAAAGGTGCACAAGAAGCCCACGAAGCGATTCGTCCGACCTATATGTCGAATGAAACGATAGATGGAACTTCTCAGGAAAAACGTCTGTATGATTTGATCTGGAAGCGTACGCTTGCTTCACAGATGGCAGATGCTGAACTGGAGAAGACTACTGCGACTATATCTATCAGCGGTCATATGGATAAATTTATTGCTGTAGGTGAGGTTGTTACCTTTGACGGATTCTTACGTGTGTATAAAGAGTCGTTTGATGATGATGTAGAGCAGGAAGATGAAGGACATTTGCTTCCGGCGTTGGAAGTCGGTCAGGTCTTAGACTGCAAGGAGATTGTTGCAATGGAACGCTTTACTCAGGCTCCTCCACGTTATACAGAAGCTAGCCTGGTACGTAAGTTGGAAGAACTGGGTATCGGACGTCCTTCTACATATGCACCTACTATTTCTACTATCCAGCAGCGAGGATATGTTGAAAAAGGAAACCGTGAGGGAGTAGAACGTAATTATGAAATTCTGCAACTGAAAGGAAACAAAATTACGGAAAGTACCAAAACAGAACTTACCGGAAGTGAAAAAGCGAAGCTGATACCTACTGATGTCGGAATGGTTGTTAATGACTTCCTGAAAGAGTACTTCCCTCAAATCATGGATTATAATTTTACGGCTAGTGTCGAAAAACAGTTTGACGAAATTGCCGAAGGAGATAAAAAGTGGACTGATGTGATGGAGCATTTTTATGAAGGTTTCCATCCGTTGGTGGAAGATACGATGGCTGCCAAGTCGGAACATAAGGTAGGAGAACGTATGCTTGGAGTTGATCCGGTAAGTGGAAAACCGGTTTCTGTGAAAATCGGACGTTATGGTCCGGTAGTGCAGATAGGTACTGCCGATGATGAGGAAAAGCCTCGCTTTGCTCAGCTGAAGAAAGAATATTCTTTGGAAACTATAACTCTGGAAGAGGCACTCGATCTGTTTAAACTTCCTCGTACGCTAGGAGAACTGGATGGCGTTGTTGTAACTGTCGGAACCGGACGTTTCGGACCATATGTACGTTATAATAATACGTTTGTTTCCATACCCAAAGATATGGACCCGATGTCTGTTACACTGGAAGATGCCGAAACTTTGATCCGTGAAAAGCAAGATGCGGCTGCAAAAAAAGTTATCAAGACTTTTGATGCTGATCCGGATATGCAGATTTTAAATGGCCGTTATGGACCGTATATTTCGTACCAGAAGAAGAACTATAAGATACCTGACAGCGTAGAAGCTGCCGACCTGACATTGGATGCATGCTTCAAGGTTATTGAATTGCAGAAGGAAAAAGCTGAAGTTCGTAAGGTACGTGGCGGTGTAAAAAAGAAATAATGAAAAGAATCTTTTTAATAGGTTATATGGGATCGGGCAAAACTACGCTAGGAAAAGCGTTTGCCCGTGCCATGCAACTCCAGTTCATCGATTTGGACTGGTATATCGAAGAACGTTTTCATAAAACAGTACAGGAGTTGTTTGCCGAACGTGGAGAGAACGGCTTCCGTGAGATAGAAAGAAATATGCTCCATGAAGTTGGAGATTTTGAAGATGTATTGATTGCTGCTGGAGGAGGTACTCCGTGCTTTTTCGATAATATGGATTATATGAATAGTGTGGGAGATACTGTGTTTCTGGATGTCAATCCGGAAGTTTTGTTCCGGCGCTTGAAAATAGCCAAGGCGAAGCGTCCGCTGCTGGCAGATAAGACAGATGATGAACTAATGAATGTCATCACAAGTGCTTTGCAGAAGCGCATGGACTTCTACCGGCAGGCTAAGTATACATTCAATGCCGAAAGACTGGAAAGCTATGAGCAAATCGGTGAATCGGTGAAAAAGCTGAAATTATTATTAGATAAATAGATTATAAACGTAGACTTTATGTTGTGAAATGAGAAAATGGCGTATTGAAGATTCTGAAGAACTCTACAACATTACTGGGTGGGGTGTTTCATACTTTGGTATTAATGACAAAGGTCATGTAGTAGTAACTCCGCGTAAAAACGGTGTGGCAGTCGATTTGAAAGAATTAGTCGACGAACTTCAATTACGGGATGTCACAGCACCTATGCTAGTGCGTTTCCCCGATATTCTGGATAACCGTATCGAAAAAATATCCAATTGCTTTACTCTTGCTTCCGAAGAGTATGGATATCAGGCTCAGAATTTTATTATTTATCCTATTAAGGTAAATCAGATGCGGCCGGTTGTCGAAGAAATCATCAGTCATGGAAAGAAGTTCAATCTGGGACTGGAGGCTGGTTCAAAACCCGAACTTCATGCTGTGATTGCCATTAATACGGATTCTGATTCGTTGATCATTTGTAACGGCTATAAGGATGAAAGCTATATAGAACTGGCTTTATTGGCGCAGAAGATGGGTAAGCGTATTTTCTTGGTTGTTGAAAAGCTGAATGAACTTCGTCTGATTGCCAAGATTGCCAAGCAACTGAATGTACGTCCCAATATCGGAATCCGAATAAAGTTGGCTTCTTCGGGCAGTGGTAAATGGGAAGAAAGTGGAGGAGATGCAAGTAAATTCGGATTGACCTCCAGTGAACTGCTTGAGGCTCTCGATTTTATCGAGAAAAAGGAAATGAAAGATTGTTTGAAACTTATCCATTTCCATATCGGAAGTCAGGTTACTAAAATACGTCGTATTAAGACGGCATTGCGTGAAGCTTCTCAATTTTACGTACAGTTACATCAGTTAGGATTCCCGGTAGAATTTGTTGATATAGGTGGAGGATTGGGAGTCGATTACGACGGAACCCGTTCTTCATACAGTGAAAGTAGTGTGAACTATTCTATACAAGAGTATGTAAACGATTCTATCTCTATCATGGTGGATGCTAGTAACAAGAACAATATTCCGCATCCTAATATCATTACAGAGAGTGGTCGTTCGCTCACTGCTCACCATTCTGTCCTAATTTTTGAAGTTCTTGAAACAGCTTCTTTGCCGGAAATGGAAGAAGAGTTTGAGGTCAGCCCTGAAGATCATGAACTGGTACAGGAATTATATCAGATATGGGATAATCTGAACCAGAGCCGTATGCTTGAAGCATGGCATGATGCTCAGCAGATTCGTGAGGAAACGTTGGATCTGTTTAGCCATGGTATTGTGGATTTGAAAACTCGTGCACAGATAGAACGTTTGTACTGGTCGGTTTGTCGTGAAATTAATCACATCGTTTCAGGGTTGAAGCATGCTCCCGATGAGTTCCGCAATCTGGATAAATTACTAGCTGATAAATATTTCTGTAATTTCTCTTTGTTCCAGTCACTGCCGGATTCATGGGCTATCGACCAGATTTTCCCTATTATGCCTATTCAGCGTCTGGATGAACGTCCGGATCGTACGGCTACATTACAAGATATAACTTGTGACTCGGATGGTAAGATAGCAAACTTTGTGTCGACAAGAAATGTGTCGCATGATTTACCAGTACACACCATCAAGGCTAAAGAGTCTTACTATATAGGTGTATTCCTGGTAGGAGCTTATCAGGAAATCTTGGGAGATATGCATAACTTGTTTGGAGATACGAATGCTGTGCATGTAACAGTTAACGAAAAAGGCTATACCATCGATCAGGTTATCGACGGTGAAACTGTAGCAGAGGTGTTAGATTATGTACAGTATAGTCCGAAGAAACTGGTGCGTACACTCGAAACATGGGTGACAAAATCGGTAAAAGAAGGGAAAATCTCTTTGGAAGAAGGAAAGGAATTCCTGGCAAATTACCGTTCGGGATTATATGGATATACATATTTGGAGTAATACAAAATAAGCATACGATGAAAGAGAAGTTGACTATTGTAAAAGTTGGTGGAAAAATTGTTGAAGAAGCTGATACATTGAGTCAGTTACTTGCTGATTTTTCTGCAATTCCTGGCTATAAGCTGTTGGTACATGGTGGTGGACGCTCTGCAACAAAAATTGCTGCCCAACTGGGTATAGAGAGTAAAATGGTAGATGGACGCCGTATTACTGATGCTGAAACCCTGAAGGTGGTAACGATGGTCTATGGAGGATTGGTAAATAAGAATATTGTAGCCGGCCTTCAGGCGAAGGGAGTGAATGCCGTTGGATTAACTGGTGCTGATATGAATGTGATCCGTTCGGTAAAACGTCCTGTAAAGGAAATAGACTATGGTTATGTGGGAGATGTGAAGCATGTCGATGCCGAAGTGCTTGTTTCGTTGATTAGCCGTGGAGTAGTTCCGGTTATGGCTCCGCTAACTCATGATGGTGAAGGCAATATGCTTAATACAAATGCCGATACGATAGCAGGAGAAACGGCTAAAGCTCTGGCTGAAGCTTTTGATGTCACTCTTATTTATTGTTTCGAAAAGAAAGGAGTCTTGCGTGACGCCGAAGATGAAGATAGTGTAATACCTGTCATAACTCCCGACTTATTTAAGAAATATGTCGATGAAGGAGTGATACAAGGCGGTATGATTCCTAAGCTTGAGAACTCTTTTTCGGCAGTTGAAGCCGGAGTTTCCCAAGTTGTAATAACCTTAGCCTCAGCGATAGACGGTAAGTCTGGTACGATAATAAAAAAATAATTCAAAAAAAATAGGCGGGTGAGTGTAACTTTTGTGAAACTCACCCGTCATTAGTATAGAGAGCAATGCGAGAGATTAGTTTCCGAAATGATATATTGCCTTTGAAAGACAAACTTTACAGGTTGGCACTGCGGATAACATTCGACAGTGCTGAGGCAGAAGATATCGTGCAGGATACTATGATTCGAGTATGGAACAAGAGGGACGAATGGACACAATTCGATTCAATTGAAGCTTATTGTCTGACTGTTGCAAGGAATCTTGCTATTGATCGAAGCCAAAAGCTGGAATCGCAGAATGTTGAATTGACTCCCGAAACACAAGAAATGCCCGATACATTGACTCCCGACAGAGCGTACGAACAGGATGAGCAACTAAGGCTGGTGCATCATTTAATTAATGAACTGCCAGAAAAGCAACGCACTATCGTACAACTTCGGGATATAGAGGGAAAGAGTTATAAGGAAATAGCCGATGTCTTGCAACTGACAGAGGAACAGGTAAAAGTGAATTTGTTCAGAGCGAGACAACGGATAAAGTTAAAATACAGCGAGATAGATAACTATGGACTATAAGTACATTGAACAACTTTTAGAGAAATACTGGAATTGCGAAACTTCGGTGGAGGAAGAACAGATATTGCGTTCTTTTTTTCGCCAGAAAGAGCTTCCGGAACATTTACTCCGCTATAAATCTTTGTTTGCCTATCAGGAGGCTGAGAAAGATATAAAGTTGGGCGATGACTTTGATTCACGTATTCTGGCGGAAATAGAACGACCGGTAGTCAAGGCAAGACGCCTTACTTTACATACGCGTTTTATGCCTTTGTTCAAGGCGGCAGCTGTAATGGTCTTGCTGTTTTCTATAGGAGGAGTCGTGAAGCACTCTATGGTAGGGAATAAAGCAGGAGTAGTATATGTTTACGATCAGTTCGAGAACGATACTCATGATCCGCAAGTGGCTTATAAAGCCGATTCGGTAAAATCACCGATGAAAGTTTCGGAACAATCTGCTTTGAAAAAACAATAAAGTTGACATTTTCATTTGCTTTTATATAAATAGTTAGTGCTTATTTAAGAAAAATCATTGATGAGGCTGTGAAGTTTCAATTCTCTCAAATTAGAAATTACTAACTCAATAAAAAGGATTACCGCGTGAGCAGTAATCCTTTTCTCGTATGCTCGGCATGAGTATTAGCTAACGGGTGCAAGTCCCCAATGAGCCCTAATAGCGGGAATCATACAGCCAAAAGCAAGGGTGTCCATCGCGAGTTGGAATCTGAAAGAAGCTGGCGGCAAACATCTGGTCTGACGAACAGAAACTTCATATAAGGCATATGACCGTGGGTAAGGTTGCGAAACAAACTAAAGCCCTATAGCTATTCGGGACGGTTAGTGTAAATGGAGCAGACATAAGATTGAAAGTTAATACCCTTATCCGAGGATGTCTCACGGACATATGGTGAGGATGAATGATTCGAAGTACCATGATGGAGTAAAGCTTGCCGTGAGAAGTCAGCAGAGGTCGTAGTACCCAAGGCATGTATGCCTATAGGGAAGGACCAAACTTTATTTAAACGGCATAACTGAAAACTACCGTTTGTTGGAACGAATGCATAAAACCAAAACAGAAGTATTGGGCTACCTTTAAAGAGATAGGACGGAATCCGAAGGGTATAAAGGAGCGCAGACCTACAAATGGATGGTTGAAGAAGATGTCGTGGAAGTGTCTTTCGAAGAATACGAAAGGCATCCATAGTAAAGAACCGCCGTATGCCGAACGGCACGTACGGTGGTGTGAGAGGTCGGAAAACGAAAGTAGGAAGAAAACTACTTCGTTTTCCTCCTACTCGATTTTTTGTGTTACTGTTAGTAAGTATGAAACGGGGCTTTTTTATTCGATAATTTCTCCTTTTTCAGTGAAAAAGATGTTGGCTTCTGTACCTTCTTCATCTACCACTGCCACCTGATAAATCTTCACACCATCTTCGTCTTCCTGATAAGCTGCACTCTTTACTGTATATTCACTAAAGTTTTTGGTCAGAGCGTCCTGTATAGCTTGAGGCAAGTCTTTTACTTCGATAGGAGTGTAATCGGCTACATTCAGTTGAATACTGATTTCATTTGTTGTTTTTGCATTTGCAAACGCTACTGATGATGTGCCTAATCCTGCTATTAATGCTATTGCTACAAAAATCTTTTTCATAATCGTAATTTTTTAAGTTTGACAATTGTTTCTGTAAATAGAAAGACAATGGCTGTACCAAACTTTTGTTCTGCGTTGTAAATTCTTGATTATTAATATTGTAATTAATTTCATACTTTCCTGTATATTGAAAAAGTGAGGATTTCTTCCTCGAACCTGTAGAGTTGAAAATGTGAAAGCCACGGAAAATCTACATGGAAAAAGTTAATTTTGTATGACCTTCTAATCGTTTGGCTTTATATGCCGGAATATAAATAGAAGATGAAAAAATGAAGTTTTTTCCGTAAGTTTGCTGTATGATAAGTAAGAAACAAATTATTTCAGATAAAGATTTTGGAAAGATACATTTCGTAGTACGTCGTTCAGCCCGTAATATAACGATGCGTGTAAAAGAAGACGGCTTGCATGTTACCACTCCTCCTTACCGGAGTATAACAGCATTACTTGAAGCAATTGCTCCTTTCCGTGAACGTTTGCGCAATGTCTGTTCAGAAGTAAAGCCGAAACCTTTCGATTTAAATTTCTCTATCGAAGCAGAATGTTTTCGATTAAAACTCGAAACTTCTCCATTGAAAAATTTTACAGTCAGTATGAGGGATGAAACGGTAGTGATAGCCTGTCCAGCTCATGCCGATTTTACAACAGACAGAGTCCAGACTTTAGTAAAAAATGCTGTTATGCGGGCGATGAGGAAAAAAGCAGAAGAATACTTGCCTCCTTTAGTACAGTACTGGTCGAGCTTGTTTGATTTACCTTATAATAAAGTAACGATATCAAAGGCTCGTTCTCGTTGGGGAAGTT
This sequence comes from Phocaeicola coprocola DSM 17136, assembly GCF_000154845.1. Lineage (GTDB taxonomy): Bacteria > Bacteroidota > Bacteroidia > Bacteroidales > Bacteroidaceae > Phocaeicola > Phocaeicola coprocola. Next base: position 78,801 of record NZ_DS981470.1, read on the forward strand.
GCTCTTCCAAACGGGATATAAGTCTGTCGTTTTACCTGATGCTTTTGCCGGCACATTTAATGGATTATGTGATTCTGCATGAGCTGGCACATACCCGCGAAATGAATCATGGTCCTAAGTTTTGGGAGTTGTTGAATCAGTTGACGGATGGCAAGGCTTTAGCATTGCGTAAAGAACTACGCATGCATCGTCCTGTATTTTAAGAATGGAGCAAATATGATTGACAGGGAACTGTCGTCATAAAAAATCTGCTGTTGACGATGATAACGGATAAGAAAAGTCAGTATATTCGCTGCCGATAAAGGAAAGATGCCAGAGTGACCGAATGGGCCGGACTCGAAATCCGGTGAACGGCTTGTCCGTTCCGTGGGTTTGAATCCCACTCTTTCCGCTTTTAAATTCGAAATATATTACCCATTCATTTTTTTCGTGAACTAAGTTAGCATCAAAAATAATACTTTGATGGCTGAACTAATTGACTCTATTTGCGCATAACAGCATTAATAAGGGAAAGCCTTTTATGAAGCAAAGAGGTTGCTTCATCCTTTAGCTGAATGAAAGCAAGCCTCTTTGTTTCATAAAAAACACGAGTATCAACTATTCTGTCCTTAAGTTGTTGATCGGGTTGCTATGTGCTGCTTTAAGTATCATACTACAACTGATTGCAAATATGATTATCAGTACAGCGAGTACGCATCCTCCAAACAGATACCATGTAAGAGAAATTTTAGTTGCAAACAACTCCAGTAATCGGGTACTGATAATTATTGCGAATATGCTTCCGGTTAGAACAGCAGGAATAGCTATTTTCAGGATATCTTTCAGGAAGATGAGTTGTACATCCTTTACTTGTGCTCCGTGAATGATACGGATAGCTATTTCCGAGCGTCGGCGGTTTACTTCATCACGGATATAGGCTATCAGTCCGATAAGTGCAATTACCAGAATACATAGTCCGACAAAGAGTATGCTGTTTCTCACGTGTAACAGCATGTTGTATTGATTAGTCATTTCCAGGTCGAGGCTATATACGTGTTTCTCCTGGCTGGGCATGGTACGGCTGACTATGTCTTGTACCTCCTTGATTTGTGCTGGACCCATTTCTTTCAAACGAATGTAAAGAAGATGGTTGGGATGTCTGTTATAGAACATCACTGTCGGACGCTCGTCGAAATCTTCCGCAACTTGAGAACCTAGATGAATTTCTTCGTAGATACCACAGATAGTGTACGGGCCTTGATGTTCTGTGATAAAAACTTGCTTACCAACAGGAGAGCCCGTCCACCCGGCAAGTTTTTCCATTTGTTTGATAAAGTTACGGCTTACCATTACTTCCTGGCTGGCACTATCTCCCAGTTCAGTAGTAAAAGTACTTCCTTCTAGTACAGGAATACTGAAAACCTTATGATAGTCGGAACCCACGTCGTACATGTCGGCTATGTTCATATACTCTTTACCGCTTTGTGGGTCGTATACATTGTTTCCGCTGCATTTCATAAACATTTCCTGATATCCCCAGGTTACTCCGCTTACGTTGGGAAGTCTTTTTAACTCCTGTATGCAACGTTCACGTTCTACTGTTTGGGTTCCGGGCAGAGAAACGTAGAGCACATTTTTGTATTCGAAGCCAGTGCGGTAGTTTGTCAATGCCTGATACTGGAGGCCGATAACGGTAAGCAGACAGACAAAGAAAGTTGTCAGCATGAACTGTACGAATAAAAGTCCTAATTTCCACTGTCGTTTGTTTTCTGTGTATCGGCGGTAAGCGTAGGTGACAGGTATACGTGTATATATGTAGCCGGGCATTACACCGCAAATTATAGCAATGGCAGTAACGACTATTAAACACAGAACTAAAGCTGTGGGAGAAAATAAGGCTTGCAAACTATGTCCCATTTGCTCCTGTAAAAAATCTTGCAGCCCGAAGATGATGAGTATGGCAAGTATCAGAGCGATGAAGCAGTGTAATACCGATTCAGCCAGTATCATGCGATAAATATCCTTACTTTCTGCTCCGTAACAGCGGTAAGTAGCAATGCTTTTAGCTCGTTTGACTACCGATGAAACAACCAGCAGGATATAATTCAGGACTGCTACTGCCAGCATAATAAAGGCAAAGGCCAGAAAAACGATATTCATGATACGATTGTATTCCGAAGACAGGAAGATCGTGTTTACAGGTTTCAGGTTCAGGTAAAACTGGCTGCCCGAGCGTTCTAGTTCTTCCATTGGAGCATTGGTATACAGCATATGCTTGATGTTGGGCTCCAATGTTTTCGGATCAGTACCCGGGTGTAGGCGGACATAGCCCGAATAACGGTCATTTCCTAGCCAGTTATCTCTTCCGTCCCCCATAATTTGTCCGATAGTAGGAAGAGCTACGGCAATGTCTATTTTCGGCAGATGAGTGTTTTCCGGGAAATCCTCAAAGACCCCTGCTACCGTAATGTGAAAGTTTGGGAAAACTTTCCATGTCAGCTGTTTGCCTAAAATATCATTACCCAGTACTTTCAGCAGTTTGGCTGAGATATAAGCATTGTTGGCTTTTTCCAGTCCGCTGTGTGGCTCTTCTCCCATTAAGATTTTTCGTGGAAAGACATCGAAGAATGAACTGTCACACAAATAAGCATTTCCTTTTATGATGCGTTGATCCTCAGTTGTTAACAACAGATCTTCATTCAGTATAGTAAAACGGGTTGCGGCTTCTACTTCTGGACAATATCGTTTGATACCCGGAGCAATGGCTCCCGATACACTGCTGTGGTTTAACCAATCACTACCTTGCTGCTTGTAATTTTCCTGTATGATATAAGTGTCTTCCAGATGGGGAATAAAGTTATCATACGACCGTTCGAAAATTACTTCGGCAAGCATTACCAGTCCGATAGCCATTCCTACACCCAGACAGAGAATTTTTATCAAGTTTCCTTCTCCTTTTCGAAAAAGATTCTGTAAAGCTCTTTTCATTGTTTGGCATGGATTGAAAGAAAGTAAGAAGGCACATCCGGACACACTTTCGGTGTACCTTCTTTTCATTGTATAAACTTAAGAGAGATTACATTTCACTGATGGATGATACGATCTGTCCATCGAACAGGTTGATGACACGGCTGGCAAATCCTGCATCACGCTGGCTATGGGTTACCATGACGATGGTAGTACCTTCTTTATTCAGTTCGGTAAGCAGCTCCATCACCTCCAGTCCGTTTTTAGAATCCAGGTTACCAGTCGGCTCGTCGGCAAGGATAATTTTCGGATTGGAAACTACGGCACGGGCGATAGCCACACGCTGTTGCTGACCACCGGATAGCTGTTGTGGATAATGTTTGGCACGATGACTGATATTCATGCGCGATAAAATTTCAGTTACTCGTTTCTTGCGCTCTTCCGCAGGAATATTCAGGTAAGTAAGAGGTAGCTCAACGTTTTCGAATACATTCAGTTCGTCTATCAGGTTGAAGCTTTGGAATACAAAACCAATACTTCCTTTACGTACATTGGTACGATCTTTTTCTTTCAGATGCCCTACCTCTTTATTGTCCAGATAATAGTTGCCCGAAGTCGGATTGTCCAGTAAGCCTAGGATGTTCAGTAAGGTTGATTTTCCGCATCCGGATGGTCCCATGATGGCGACGAATTCTTTTTCATTAACTTCCAGATTTACATTGTTTAAGGCAATTGTTTCTACTTCTGTAGTGCGGAATGTCTTGCAAAGGTTTTCAATTTTGATCATAGTGGTAAGTATTAAATTATTATTATATTATTCTATTTTTAAGTTCTCTGTCGGGTTGCTTGTTGCAGCACGGTAATTCTGTATAGTTACAATCGTAAGTGTAAGTATTATTATAATGGCAAAAGCTATCAGAAAAACCCACGGTGACAGGTTGATTCGGATAATAAAGTTTTGTAGCCATTTGTCCATGAAGAACCAGGCAAAGGGACTGGCGATGATTGAACAGATTGTTATGATGCGCAGGTAAGTACGGTTAAAGTTCCATAGAATATCAGAAGTTTTTGCTCCGTATACTTTGCGTATGCCGATTTCCTTACGCCGGTATGCTGTTTCGAAAATGGTCAGGCCAAATACTCCTACCAATGAGATAATGATAGCCAGCAAACTGAAGAGGGTAACCATGTACTGTTGATTGGTTTCTTTTTCATACAGTTGTTGGTAGTAGGTATTGAAGAAATTGACTTCTACCGGATATCCGGGGAAGATTTTCTCAGCGGTTTCGTGAATATGACGGAGAGCAGTAGAAACATCACTTCCTGCCTTAATACGGATATAGGCATAAGGCAGCTTGGTGAGTTGGGATTCTACTGTGAATAAAAATGGGCTATAGGCAAATGCATTGACCCGGCTTGAAGTAAAGATTACATCATCGATATATCCCACGATATAGTTACTCTTTGAGTGGTTTCCTCTAAAAGGAGTATCAGTAGGGATATGTTGTTCATCTTTGATGCGTTTAGTACCTAGGCAATAAGTGTATTTGTTGCTGGATATTGTATCCGAAGCTAGAAAGAAACGTCCTTCTAATAACTTAAATCCCATAACTTCACCAAAATCGGGTGAAACACGAATTTCATAATGATAAAACTCTTCTCCTTCATATTTTGATCCGGTCATACTATACACATCGCTAGCGCCTAGTTTGGTAGAAACATATGCAGTACCTTTAAATTCCGGGAATTTCTCAAGTTCATGTTTGAAAGTGGTGAATTGTGATAGTTCTTGTCCTTTGTGGGGAAGTCCGGCTATCACAATTTCGTCACGTGCAAATCCGGTATCTTGAATTTTCATGTATTGGTTTTGTTGCCAAATGAATGTGGCGCATACTAATAGAGCAAATGATATGATATATTGGAAGCTCGTAAGCAAGGTGCGGAATAATCTGCCTTTGGCCGAGAGAGCATAATTACCTTTCAGCATCAGAGCCGGAGGAAATGAAGTCATATACCATGCAGGGTATAGACCTGCTATTATACCGGTAAGCAAAGCAATGCCTCCTGATATCAGAATTACAGGTAGATAAGTAAAAAAGGAAGGCGTAAATCCTATCAGACTGAGTAGTTTCATGTGTGTTAGAATCCACACGATAAATAGTGAAAGTAACCATCCGATAAGGACGATGGCGATAGTTTCTGATATTAGTCCTATGCGGAGTTGGTTGACAGGGCTGCCCAATACTTTTTGAGTATTGATACTGCGAATACGCATCGGAGTGAGTGCGGTGCTGAAATTAATCAGGTTGATGGCAGCAATGCTGATAGTAAGAATGGCGATGGTAATCAGCAACCAGGTATGTTGGCGATCACCGACTTTATAGAAAATCCAGGGATTCGCTTCATAATAAACGTTGCGGATTGGCATTGCACAGACTTCTCGATCTGATTCAGAATAGATGGTCATGTTTTCTGCCAGATGACTGCTTTTAAGCTGTTCGTTTAAAGTTTGGATATTGATACCGGGTTTCATGCGGATGATAGCGTAGTAACTCTGAGTTCCCCAACGGTCTTTATTCTTTTGTTTATCGATATCACGGTAGATAACATTTTTAAACTGACTGTTTTCAGGAAAGTCTTTGTATACTCCAGTGATGAGCAGTTTCTTGTTTTCTGGCATATAGAGATAACTTCCTACGGCATTTCCTTTCGGGAAAAGCTTTCGGGCCTGGCTTTCAGATATAATAGCTCCTCCAGGCTGGCGTAATCCTTCATCATTTCCTGTTATGAATGCCATGCCGAGTGTTCGGGCAAAATCTGGGCTTACTACGGTAACAGGTTCGTAAATGTACTGGGGTTGCTTGGCATCGGTTGAGATAAGTTCTGCATAATTGGGAGAGCAATCAAAAAAAGCTCCACATTCGATTGCAGGTGTTTCTTCTATCACTCCTTCTACAAAAGGTCGGGGCAATACAATCAGTTCATTGGGGTGATGGTCTACACTGAGATTCAGTACAGCAATACGGTCGGAATCCGGATAACAAGTATCAAAGTTGTATTCGTAACTTACCTTCATCATGATCAGGATGAAGGCAGCAAAAGCTGTTGATAATCCCAACAGATTGAGTACGGAAGCTGTCCGAAAACGTTTGAGCGTGTAAAATAAGTTGCGTAATATTGTTTTCATAATGTTGCAATGTTATTCTGTTTTTAAGTTTTTTATCGGGTTACTTGTTGCAGCACGGTAATTCTGTATAGTGATGGTTATCAGTGTGATGAGGCTGATAATGATGCAGGTAAGAATGAACATCCACGGTGTGATGTCTATTCGTTCGGTAAATTGTTCCAGCCACTTGGATACGATATACCAAGCTATCGGGGTTGCAATAATGGAGCTGACTATTGATAGTGTGAGATACGATTGCCCGAATATCCAGAGAATTTGATAGGTGTGAGCTCCATATACTTTTCGGATGCCGATTTCTTTGCGGCGCTGTTCTGCTTCAAAGATGATAAGACCGAAAACTCCTACCAGTGAGATAAGGATGGCAAGCAAGCTGAATAAGGTGATCATCCGTTGCTGCTCAGCTTCTTTCTGATAAAGTTGGCTGTATACCTGATCATAGAATTTTACTTCAACAGGATAGCCGATAAAACATTTGGCTAATGTCTGGCGAATATGCTTCAAGGCTGTCCTCATATTGCTTCCGGCTTTTACGCGAATGTAGGCGAAAGGCAAAATATCACTACTGTATTTCCCGTTTGGACAGAATATATAGGGCAGTGCTTCAGAACGGAGCGAGGTGAACTGTACGTTGTTGACGTATCCTTTTAGCTTGACATTCATGCCCCAGACGAAGAAATCCAGTGTTGAGCCAGCCGGAATACCGGTTTTTTGCTGTAAATCCTGAGTTGCGATAAAGTTTAAATCATTATGAAGAATAGAGTCGCTGGGAAGAAAGTCTTCTCCTGATACTATTTTCATACCCATTACCTTACAGAAATTTGTTGTGACATCAATGTAGTAATGTCCGTACATTTTTTCTTTATATAAGAAAGCATATTGAGTATATCCGTTTTCTCCGCCCAGACTTGATTTGGCATAAGCTATGTCGTCTATTTCAGCAAAACTTTTTAGAGTATTTGTAAAATTGCGGTATTCGGAGCTTTGGTAAGGCATTTGTGGAAGAGAGGCAACTAGTATCTGGTCTTTATCGATGCCTGATATATAATTCTGCATAAAGCGGTTTTGTAAGAAAATGAATCCGGCTGTCACAATCAGAACAAATGAAACGATATACTGAAAACCGATAAGGAACATGCGGAGGCGTTTGCCTCTTCCGCTTAGGGCACAGTTTCCTTTCAATACGAGGGCCGGAGGGAAAGAAGTCATGTACCATGCTGGATAGACTCCGGCAATTACGCCTGTCACCAATGCGATGATTCCGGTGTATCCTATAATGTGCCAGTAGGTAATCAATGAAGGGGTGAATCCCATAAAAGTGAGCATCTTCAGGCGTATGAGTATTTCGACAATGCCCAGTGATAAGAACCAGCTGATCAAGATGATGCCGACTGATTCGGTACTTAAGGCACGGCGTAATTCCCAGTTGCTGCTGCCCAATACTTTTTGAGTATTGATACTGCGCATGCGAACTGGTGCTAGGGCGGTACTGAAATTGATAAGATTAATGCAAGCGATAATGATAATCAGTAATCCGATACTTACGAGAAGAATCATTGTATTGCGGTTTCCTGTTTTGAGGTAATAGGATGCCGACATGTCATAATAGAGTTTTTGGATGGGGAATACATAAAGCCGTTGATTTCCTTTGTCTACAATATTCAGTCGTTTATTGGCTCCACTGGCTTCGATTTGTGAGTTGATATCAGTTGCGCTTACTCCCGGTTTCAGTCGGAAAAAGGCAAAAAAGTTCATACTTCCCCAGTCATCTTTCTGGAAATCACTCATCCGGATGAATATGTCATTTTTAAATTGGCAGTTTTCAGGAAGGTCTTTGAAGATTCCACATATTCTGAACTTGTCTATTCCTGCTACCAGTCCAGTATTGCCTTCCGTATAGAGATAGGAGCCCAAAGCGTTACCTTTTGGGAAAAGTTTATGGGCATAGCTTTCCGATATAATGATGCTTTCAGGCTTATCCATATCCTTGTCGCTTCCTTTTACGAACTGTAGTCCGATAACTTTTCCGAAATCAGGGTACACAGCCCACGGAGTTTCATAGAAATATTGCGGATTTTCAGGATTGGTGCAGAACGCTTGTTTCTGCCAGCAGGGAGCGTAGATGGTTCCATATTCGATGCCGGGTACTTGTTGGATGAGGAAATCGATTGGGCCTCTTGGAAGTAAAGTGATCGAATTATCTTTTTCTTCTCCAAAATTTAGCATGACCAGGCGGTCGGAGTCTGGATAACACGTATCAAAGTTGTATTCGTAGCTCGCTTTCATCATAATCAGCATGAAGGCAGCAAAAGCTGTTGATAATCCCAACAAGTTGAGTACGGAAGCTGTCCGAAAACGTTTAAGCGTATAAAATAGATTGCGTAATATTGTTTTCATGATGTTGCTATGTTATTTTTAAGTTTTTATAGGACTCTCATGGGTTACATTCCGTCTGATGAGTGTAAATTTCATCAGACGTTTCACATCTTTTGTTCCTATTTTAAAAAGTAAAATCTGTTTTTAATTCTTTCATAAATCTATTAGCCGTTTGCTTTTTATGATACAAACAGCGTGCCATTATATTAACTTGTTGTTAATCAGTATGCTATCTTTATGCTAGTTTTAAATGACTGTCTAATAATTTGACACAGGGTGTATGATTTTTAGACACTGTTATAAAAATATCTTCTCCCTTCTAAGTTTCAAGAGACTCTCGTCATGTTTATTTATAGAGTTCCGGTTTAGAGCGACACGAGATTCTTAAATAGCATGTTCATCGGACATGAATGGTATATTTTTACGTGAAGAAACAGTGCCGCTTTGTGTATTTCCGTCATTGCTGATAATCAGCCTGTTCATTACCCTGAAAAAAATATGCTGTAATTTTAAAAAAAAGAAGGTGTATTTTTAGTGAAAACATGCCGTTGTTTTAATGAAGAGAAGGCGTTGTTTTTCCATTGTGCCGCTTTTTGCGGATAATGCGGTGTGTTTTCCTTCGCGCACATGCGCCCGCCCGCGCAATAAATATTATTGTGCATGTTTTCCTCCTCCTTCTGCGTCCGGTAAAAAAATATGCCGCGTAACATACCTGTTTTCCAGTGTCTTACGAAAAAACTTTCAGGAAAAGTCAAAAAAAAGTCGTGTAAAAGTTGGAGTTTGCGAAAAAGTGCGTAATTTTGCACCCGCTTTCGAGAGAGAAACGCGGTAAAGCATTGACAGAGTGAACGTGAGGTTTCCGGTTTTTCGGGTGTTGCCTTGTATCTTACCTTAGCCGTGCTAAGGGAGCGAGAAGGGCTTGCGGTTCCGGTTTCTGACCGCTGGAAAATTTTTTCGAAAAAAAACTTCGAAAAAATTTGGTGGTTAAGAAAAAACCTCTTACCTTTGCAAACGCTTTCGCTAACAAACGGAAGCTTAGAAATAAGAGATAGTTCTTTGAAAGACTTTAGATAAACAAACGAAATGTAGTACAAGCAGTAGTCATGTGATATATATATATAATGTGTATCCGTGATGAAGTGATAAAACCGTCAATCTGATTAAACAATCAAGAAACATTCGGTCACCTGAACAGAGACAAAAAGTACTCGCAAGAGTAAAAAGATATTTTACAATGAAGAGTTTGATCCTGGCTCAGGATGAACGCTAGCTACAGGCTTAACACATGCAAGTCGAGGGGCAGCATGAACTTAGCTTGCTAAGTTTGATGGCGACCGGCGCACGGGTGAGTAACACGTATCCAACCTTCCGTTTACTCAGGGATAGCCTTTCGAAAGAAAGATTAATACCTGATAGTATGGTGAGATTGCATGATGGCACCATTAAAGATTTATTGGTAAACGATGGGGATGCGTTCCATTAGGTAGTAGGCGGGGTAACGGCCCACCTAGCCTGCGATGGATAGGGGTTCTGAGAGGAAGGTCCCCCACATTGGAACTGAGACACGGTCCAAACTCCTACGGGAGGCAGCAGTGAGGAATATTGGTCAATGGGCGAGAGCCTGAACCAGCCAAGTAGCGTGAAGGATGAAGGTCCTACGGATTGTAAACTTCTTTTATACGGGAATAAAGTTTCCTACGTGTAGGATTTTGTATGTACCGTATGAATAAGCATCGGCTAACTCCGTGCCAGCAGCCGCGGTAATACGGAGGATGCGAGCGTTATCCGGATTTATTGGGTTTAAAGGGAGCGCAGACGGGAGATTAAGTCAGTTGTGAAAGTTTGCGGCTCAACCGTAAAATTGCAGTTGATACTGGTTTCCTTGAGTGCAGTTGAGGCAGGCGGAATTCGTGGTGTAGCGGTGAAATGCTTAGATATCACGAAGAACCCCGATTGCGAAGGCAGCTTGCTAAACTGTAACTGACGTTCATGCTCGAAAGTGTGGGTATCAAACAGGATTAGATACCCTGGTAGTCCACACGGTAAACGATGGATACTCGCTGTTGGCGATATACTGTCAGCGGCCAAGCGAAAGCATTAAGTATCCCACCTGGGGAGTACGCCGGCAACGGTGAAACTCAAAGGAATTGACGGGGGCCCGCACAAGCGGAGGAACATGTGGTTTAATTCGATGATACGCGAGGAACCTTACCCGGGCTTAAATTGCAGACGAATTACGAGGAAACTTGTAAGCCGCAAGGCGTCTGTGAAGGTGCTGCATGGTTGTCGTCAGCTCGTGCCGTGAGGTGTCGGCTTAAGTGCCATAACGAGCGCAACCCTCGTGGTCAGTTACTAACAGGTTAAGCTGAGGGCTCTGGCCAGACTGCCATCGTAAGATGTGAGGAAGGTGGGGATGACGTCAAATCAGCACGGCCCTTACGTCCGGGGCTACACACGTGTTACAATGGGAGGTACAGAAGGCCGCTACCCGGCAACGGGATGCCAATCCCCAAAACCTCTCTCAGTTCGGACTGGAGTCTGCAACCCGACTCCACGAAGCTGGATTCGCTAGTAATCGCGCATCAGCCACGGCGCGGTGAATACGTTCCCGGGCCTTGTACACACCGCCCGTCAAGCCATGAAAGCCGGGGGTACCTGAAGTGCGTAACCGCAAGGAGCGCCCTAGGGTAAAACCGGTAATTGGGGCTAAGTCGTAACAAGGTAGCCGTACCGGAAGGTGCGGCTGGAACACCTCCTTTCTGGAGCGTGACCTGAATAAGGGTTTTGTCCCTTGTGCTGCATGGGAGTTTGTTTAACGATATAGAAGAGAGAAAGATGAAGCCGAGTCGGTAACAGACTAGGTTGAACTGAATCACAAAAGCTAGTCCTATAGCTCAGTTGGTTAGAGCGCTACACTGATAATGTAGAGGTCGGCAGTTCAACTCTGCCTGGGACTACCCGAAAGGAAGGAAGAAAAAAACTTCCTTAAAAATTTGCGGGAACGAAGGAAAACGCTTACTTTTGCAGCCGCAAAAAAACGGGGGATTAGCTCAGCTGGCTAGAGCACCTGCTTTGCACGCAGGGGGTCAACGGTTCGAATCCGTTATTCTCCACCATAAAGATAGGTCTATGACATGATGTAACAAGCAAAAAGTAATTTTAGTACGAAAGCTAAAAGTATATATCATCCCGCACTATAATATATAGTGTGCACGTGATAAGGAAAGTAGGAAAGGGCGCATGGCGGATGCCTTGGCTCTCGGAGGCGATGAAGGACGTGATAAGCTGCGATAAGTCACGGGGAGGTGCAAATAACCCTTGATCCGTGAATCTCCGAATGGGACAACCCGTTACCTTGAAGAGGTAACATCCATCAATGATGGAGGCTAACGCAGGGAACTGAAACATCTTAGTACCTGCAGGAAAAGAAAATAACAATGATTCCCCCAGTAGTGGCGAGCGAACGGGGAAGAGCCCAAACCGTTCATGTTACGGCATGGACGGGGTTGTAGGACCGCGTCGTTGCAAGAAATTTTGCGAGAAGAACGATCTGGAAAGTTCGGCCGAAGACGGTGACAGCCCGGTATTCTAAGCAAGACGAAGCATAGCGGTATCCTGAGTAGCGCGGAACACGAGGAATTCTGCGTGAATCTGCCGGGACCATCCGGTAAGGCTAAATACTCCCGAGAGACCGATAGTGGACCAGTACCGTGAGGGAAAGGTGAAAAGCACTTCGAACAGAAGAGTGAAATAGTACCTGAAACCGTGCGCCTACAAGCGGTCGGAGCACGAAAGTGTGACGGCGTGCCTTTTGCATAATGAACCTACGAGTTGCCGTCTTTGGCAAGGTTAAGGGACATGAGTCCCGCAGCCGAAGCGAAAGCGAGTCTGAACAGGGCGTCAAGTCAGCGGCGGCAGACGCGAAACCAAGTGATCTACCCTTGGCCAGGA
>NZ_DS981469.1 GCF_000154845.1 Phocaeicola coprocola DSM 17136
TATCTGACGTATCATCATAGTGGTCATGATGATGCAAGATACAACTCATGCAAACGACTGATGAGAAAGCTGTGACTATACGATAATCAGTGAAATCCTGAAAATATCTCAAGACGGTCTGCGGAAATATCGACACCTCTGTGAGCAAAGGATGAAACCTGTAAAGCTGCTGCTCAAGAACTGTATGAACATAGGCAGTGAGGATGCAGCAGGAAACTCGGCATTCATCTTTTCTCTGATAGAAAGCTGCAAGCTTAATGATATAGCCCCTCAGGATTACCTGAAGCACTTGTTTGAATGTATTCTTCATGGTAAGGACTGCGACAAGAAGGTCCTTCTGCCATGTTTTTATAAATCGGAATGTTAAAACTAAACTATTTTCTTGCGGACATTTTTATTTTATCGGCTGAAAAACAGCCGATAAAATTGTCGTGGCGGAAAATAGAATGGTTACGTGTCATCCATTCCTTTGACCTCACTTAGGCAAGTGTGCATGACATTCATTACCTGAAGGATGTGAAAGTGGATTATAGTAATTGTACAGTCATAGGGGACAGAGGATATATAAGTGCCCAAGTGCAATTGGATCTGTTTGAAACTGCCAATATCAGATTGGAGGTACCATACAGATGTAATCAAAAAGAATGGAAGCCAACATTCCCAGCTTTTGCCAAAGCGAGAAAAAGAATTGAAACCATATTCTCGCAATTGTGTGACCAGTTTATGATTATAAGGAATTATGCGAAAGATACAGATGGATTGTTTGCCCGGATTATCGGGAAGATTAGCGCACTTACAATCCTCCAATATATTAACTACAAAAATGAAAAGCCTATTGGCAGAGTTAAATATGAGCTATTTTAATTCCGCCAACAGGTTAGTGTTTATATTAGGATACGCCATAAAGCACATATAAATTCTTTTACATATCAGGGACTGATTGACTACACTCATCAACAAACTAACCAAACACGCTCACAACACTACCAATCATAGGATCTTAATACAAAAAGCCCTATCAAACTCCATACAAGAGAATGATAGGGCAATTTTTTTATCAGCTATAATCAATCTGAATTTTCTGAGTATCTTTATATCCGTTGAAACTCCAACGATCAAAGATCTCAGAGAAAATCAATTAAGCCTCTTTCTTTGTTGTTTTCTTAGCTGTCGATTTCTTTTCAGTACCTTCAGCTGTTTTCTTGGTAGTTGTTTTCTTGGTAGTTGTTTTCTTGGCACCTTCCGCTTTCTTCAATGCTGCCTGAAGTTTATTTACTTCACTTGTCAACTGTACCAGTTCTTCTCCCTGATTCTTAATTGTTGTCAACAGTGAACTTAATTCTTCATTATCCATATCTACAGGATAAAGAGCATTAACTCGTCCCAAGAAATCACCCAAGATATTCATATAGTTAGTAAAGGCATCATAAGGAGAATCGTAAATACCTCTGTTCAATCCTACACCTGTATCCTTAGTAGTCATGAAACGGAAGTTGTTACTAGCCTGCAAATAATACCAGTCTTGCTTGATGCGACGGTCATCACACAAATGAACACGTTCGGCTACACTATAAAGCTTGTTGAAAGCTTCACGCTGCATTACATTACCCAACCACGGACTGATATCTCTTTCTTCGTCTGCCCATGACATCGGATAAGGTACATCTACCATATCCACTGATTTCAGCTTAGTAACGATTTCAGTCGGTGTAGAGAAAGTGATACCTCTTTGTTTTGCACATACCGGCAAAGCCTTCAGGAATTCCAATATATTAGAAGACAATGGCTGTGCTATACCCAGTGCTGACAATTCCATGAAGACATTGATAACCTGTTCATTTTCTGGAAGAGAAGCAATCCAGTCAATATATTTATCAGCAAACAACGGATATTCACTCCATTCGCTGTTAGAGAAACGAAGGCTGATATCGTCTGACAACTTAAAGTCACGCATCAAAAGCTTCAGATTCGGATTTTCTGCGCAGTGGTACAAATAGTGAGCACTCTTCCAACCCAATACGTGTTTTGCACCTTCTACCAACATACCCTTGAAGCCCATGCTTGCAACAATGCCACCTATTTCATTATCGTAAATCAAGCTAGAGTTACGGAATACTTTTGGTTCCTGACCGAAATAGTCTTTTACCTTACGACGCATTTGTTCTACCTCCTCGCAGAAGCAATCTTCATTTGCCAATGATGAAAGTCCATGTGAATAAGGTTCACAGATAAACTCACAACATCCTGTAGCATTCAGTTCGTGTAACAGCTCAATTACAGCCGGTGCATGTATCTCCAACTGTTCCAATGCAACTCCGGAAATAGAAAGGGCAACCTTAAACATGCCTTCATTTTCCTTTGCCATTTCAATAAGAGTTTTCAGAGCTGGAATATAAGAGCGTTCAACCACTTCGTTAATGCCTTGTTCATTGGCATAATCATCATAATAATAGTGGTCTGTTCCTATTTCGAAGAAACGATAACGTTTCAAATGTATAATCTGGTGTATTTCAAAGTAAAGACAGATTGTTTTCATAACTAACTTAGCATTTATTATTTACCATAATTTTTTAAAACCTGATCGTACAATGCGCGTACTTTCAAACCAACTTTTTCCCATACGATACCATCCACTTCTTTCTTACCTTCATCGCGCAGATATTCATAAAGCGACTGGTTGGTACAAATAGAATGAATAGCATCTGCCATTGCGTGAATATCCCAATAATCGGTTTTTATACACTTATCGAGGATTTCGGCACATCCCGACTGTTTAGAGATGATAGTCGGAACACTACACTGCATTGCCTCAAGCGGAGAGATACCAAAAGGTTCTGATACAGAAGGCATGATATACACATCACTAGCTTTCAATACCTCATATACCTGTTTCCCTTTCATAAATCCCGGGAAATGGAAACGATCTGCGATACCACGTTCAGCAGCCAGACGAATCATTGCATTCATCATATCACCGCTTCCCGCCATCACGAAACGAATATTACGAGTACGTTTCAGTACCATAGCAGCAGCCTCAACGAAATATTCAGGTCCTTTCTGCATAGTGATACGTCCCAAGAATGTTACGATCTTTTCTTTCGGATTCTTACGCGGTACAATCTCCTGTATTTCTTTTGGCAACGGAGATACAGCATTATGCATAGTAAATACCTTACGCGGATCCTGATAATATTTATGAATAACCGTCTGACGGGTAAGTTCACTTACGCACATAATACAATCTGCATGGTCCATACCGTTCTTTTCGATTGAATATACGGTTGGGTTCACATTACCACGGCTACGGTCGAAATCAGTTGCATGCACATGAATAACCAACGGTTTTCCCGAAACCTGTTTTGCATGAATTCCGGCCGGATAAGTCAACCAATCGTGTGAATGGATGATATCAAATTGCTGTTGACGTGCTACCACACCGGCAACAATAGAATAGTTATTAATTTCCTCATGCAAATTATCAGGATAACGTCCTGAGAATTCCATACAACCCAAATCGTTTGTATGCATATAATTGAAGTCAGCATAAATATGTTCACGCAAGTCATAATAAAGTTGCGGATCCATATAATGCCCTACACGACTATTTACATAATCCCACTGTACATCGCGCCATACAATAGGGACACTGTTCATTCCAATAATTTTCAGGAAACTTTGGTCTTCATCTCCCCACGGTTTCGGAATACAGAAAGTAATATCCATATCCGGCTGTTGCGACATACCTTTAGTCAAACCGTAACTGGCAGTACCTAAACCTCCTAAGATATGAGGAGGAAATTCCCAACCAAACATTAAAACCTTCATATGCTTTCCTCCTTTTTATTGATTATCATATTTTTCCAATAGATTTAAAGTTCTCAAAATTTGTGCAACGTTCATTGCAAACGAAACGGCTCCTCTACCTTTAAACGGTGGATTACCGTCAAACAATTCAGGAATAGCACCCAGACAGTGCAAACTCATTTCGTCTTCATAGCCAATCATCTGACGTTCAACGAATGAAATAGCACTACGCTTATACAAGCGCAAGTAAGCTTCCAGATAGAAGCCTTCCAGCCAAGGCCATGCTGTACCCTGATGATATGCATAATCACGCTGCAACTGAGGACCTACATAATTAGGATTATATCCTCCGCTCTTCGGGCTTAACGAACGTAATCCCTTCGGAGTAAGCAATTCTCTAGTTGCAATATCTACGATACCCTTCTTCTGTTTGGCATCCAGAGGAGAATAATCGAATGAGGCTGCAAAAATCATATTAGGACGAACACTCCAGTCGAGCATATCGCCATCTACATAATCAAGTAAATAACCATATTCGTTCAAGAATGTATCGACAAATGACTTGGCTGTCTTTTCGGCTATACCTGCCAGTCGAGAAGAAAGCTCTGATGCACCTTCATTTTCGGCCAACAACTCTGATACATACATCAGTGCATTGTACCACAATGTATTAAACTCAACAATATAGCCCGAACGAGGAGTTACAGGACGACCGTTGACAGTTGCATTCATCCATGTCACCGCTTTATCTTTACCATCAGAGTAAACCAAGCCGTTGTCATGAAGTGCCAAATTAGGATGTTTACCATCAACAAGATATGTCATTATATCCTTCAACAGGTTTCCATACTTCTGATAAGCATCCTTTCTAGAAACAGCTTTACCAAACTGCTGAACAGTCCATATAGCCCACAAAAGCACATCAGGATGTTCCATTTCGTACACTATCAAAGAAGTATCCTCTCCTTTCATGAAAGCATAGATAGCTTTTACCGCAGTATTCATTACCATATCGAACTTATCAAGTTCATTAATGGCAAGAGTCAATCCCGGCAAAGAGATAAACATATCACGTGCACGACATTTAAACCATGGGTAACCTGCCAAAATATAATATTCATCACCTTGCTTGTTCAAGAACTGATGAGCAGCGTTTACCAAACAGTTTTTAAAGCTATCACGAGGAGTACGTCTGTCTGCTTCCTGTGCAAACAGTTCGTTCAGTCTTTCCGGTTCAATTTCAGAGATACCACCAGAGAACACAATCGGCTCATCCTTGGTGATTTCCATTTCAAAATATCCAGGAACATACAAGTCTTCGTTAAAATCATACCCGCGTTCCTGCTCTTTTGTATATTCTATACCTCTGTACCAGTCGGGTTGGAAATGAAAATCATTATTTTTACTCATCTGCATGTATAAATCGGGATATCCCGGATACATGCAAGTTTTCAAACCATTTTTAACTTCATCGTAATGGCGACTTGCCTGCGCATTCTCATGCGTATACTGGCGAACACTACGGAAAGCCAAATATGGACGCAGACGAAGAGTCGTTTTTGAATGAGCTTCCAGCAAGGTATAACGAATTAATATTCTGTTTTCATGGTGTACGAATAATTTTTCCTTTTTCAGGACTACACCCCCTACTCTATATATTGTAGTAGGAACCTTTTCGCATTCAAATTCACGGATATACTTATGTCCACGAGGACTAAAATTATCCCCATGGTATTTATGGAGCCCTAAATTAAATTCAGCTCCGTGCTGTACGATTGTTTCATCCAATGAAGAAAGCAAAACATGGTTTTCATCATCCAGTTCTGGTACTGGAATGACCAACAAACCATGATATTTGCGAGTATTACAATCTACAATAGTAGAACAGTGGTACGCACCAGAACGATTTGTACGTAAAATCTCACGCGTAAGAGATTCTTCCAAATTCGTCATTAGCGTTTTGTCGAATCGTAAATAACTCATAGCTGTTATATTAAGGTTATAATTAATAATTCTATAAAAAATGTTATTTTATTGCCTCCTCAAAAATAGTAATTAAATGAAATAAAGAAAAAAAATAAACGGTTATTTTTTCTCTTTTGTGCAAAAAAAATTCCATTTGCAACTAATTGGAGTCAAAGTTGTTTCTAGCACATCTGATAAAAGTCTAAAAGAGAGGGGCTATCCGGTAAAATCCCGATAGCCCCTCTTCATTATTATATTCATTTTAAAATTATTTTATCATGTCAAAGCCACAATATGGAACCAAAGCCTTCGGTATGCGAATACCTTCAGGAGTCTGATTATTTTCCAACAAAGCAGCAACTATACGCGGCAAAGCCAAAGCAGATCCGTTTAATGTATGACAAAGTTCAGTCTTCTTATCTGCATTGCGGTAACGACATTTCAAACGATTTGCCTGATAAGTATCGAAGTTAGAAACTGAGCTGACTTCCAACCAGCGCTTCTGAGCTTCAGAATAAACTTCAAAGTCGAAGCACAAAGCAGCTGTAAAGCTCATATCACCTCCACACAGACGAAGGATACGATAAGGTAATTCCAGCTTCTGCAACAAACCTTCTACATGATCCAACATTTCCTGATGAGATTGTTTAGAGTGTTCCGGTTTGTCAATGCGTACCAGTTCCACTTTAGAGAATTCATGCAAACGGTTCAAGCCACGTACATCTTTTCCATAAGAACCGGCTTCACGACGGAAACACTGGGTATAAGCACAGTTCTTAATAGGCAACTGTTTCTCATCCAAAATCACGTCGCGATAAATATTTGTTACAGGAACCTCTGCTGTAGGAATCAGATACAAATCATCCAGATTGCAGTGATACATCTGGCCTTCCTTATCAGGCAACTGTCCGGTGCCATAACCAGAAGCAGCATTTACTACTGTAGGCGGCATGATTTCTTCATATCCGGCAGCACGAGCTTCATCAAGGAAGAAGTTAATCAAAGCACGCTGCAAACGAGCTCCCTGTCCTTTATAAACCGGGAATCCGGCACCTGTAATCTTTACACCCAGGTCAAAATCTATTAAATCATATTTCTTTGCCAGTTCCCAGTGAGGCAGTGCATCTTTAGGAAGTTCGGTTTCCATTCCTCCCATCTTCACAACTTCATTGTCTTCAGCACCAACGCCTTCAGGCACTTCATCGTAAGGAACATTAGGAATAGTATACAACAGGTTCTGCATATCTTCAGCAGCCTGATCCATCTCAGCCTGCAAACTCTTGCTCACTTCCTTTATTTCTGCTACACGAGCTTTAGCTGTTTCAGCTTCTTCTTTCTTGCCTTCTTTCATCAGTAAACCGATATTCTTCGATATTGAATTTACTTCAGCAAGATTTCTATCTAATTGATTTTGCGCATTACGTCTTTTGTCATTCAATTCAATCACTTGCGCAATGGTTTCTTTTGCATTGGCAAAGTGTTTCTTTTCCAATCCGCGAATTACCTTATCGGTATCTTCTGTAATTTGTTTAATAGTAAGCATATCTTTTTTACTTTTTGAACTCTATTTTTTGGTTGTGCAAAGATATAGTTTTTTATCGGAAAACATGCAACATACATTCCGATATAAATTTTACATTATCGGCAAGCCTGACGAATACGTACCAATTTCACCAATAAATCTTCCAGCAAATCGAGCTTCAACATATTTGCTCCATCACTTTTCGCAACCGAAGGATCTTCGTGTGTTTCCATAAACAAACCATCTACTCCTACAGCGACACCCGCTTTTGCAACTGTTTCTATCAGCTGAGGCATTCCTCCTGTTACTCCGGAAGTCTGGTTTGGTTGCTGCAATGAATGAGTCACATCCAATATTACAGGATGTCCGAATGTTTGCATTTCCGGTATTCCGCGATAATCGACCACCAAATCCTGATAACCGAAAGTTGTTCCGCGTTCAGTCAGCATTACCTCATTGTTTCCCGCCTCTACCACTTTATCGGCTGCAAATCGCATGGCCCCGGGAGAAAGGAACTGTCCTTTCTTGATATTTACAATCTTTCCGGTTTTTGCGGCAGCAACAAGCAAATCTGTCTGACGACACAAGAAGGCCGGAATCTGCAACACATCAACATATTCGGCAGCCATAGCTGCTTCATCTGCTGCATGTATATCTGTTACCACCGGGACATCGAATGTATCACGCACCTTGGCAAGAATCTTCAAAGCCTTTTCATCGCCGATTCCCATAAACGAATCCAAGCGTGAGCGGTTAGCTTTACGGTACGATCCCTTAAATATATAAGGTATACCCAGCTTATCGGTTATCTTTACCACACGTTCTGCAATACGCAAAGCCATGTCTTCTCCTTCTATCACACAAGGTCCTGCCAGCAAAAAGAAATTATCGCTTTTCTTTAAATCAGAAATAGTATGTATCATAAATCTTTAAATCAGTTTGGTATTATTAATGTCAGTGCTTCGGGAGCAATGGTTATCTCAATCGGGAAATGACGGTCGAACCAGATACGTCCGTCAAGGCTGATTTCAGCATTCTGGGCACGCAATATCTTTACTTTACGGGTTCGGTACGGCTTTACGATCTTATGATTAAGCAAACGCCCCTGCTGCATCATCCACAGACCAGAAATCAGCTGACGAAGTTCCGGACGATAAACCAGTGATACATCAAGCCAGCCGTTATATGGTACAGCGCTAGGTGTCAGTCCGTAACCACGTCCACTTCCGATAGCTACTGCCATCAAACGTCCCCGTATATGTTCATCGTTTACTTTCAGGTGCATACGATACAACTTACGTTCGAAAGCAACAAGGAACAGTGAAGCAAGATACGAAAAGAGAGGTATTCCCCAAAAACGACGTGTTTCGTTAGTAATAAGTACAATACGTGCCCCCAACCCGATATAAACAGCATTCAGGAAATGCCGTATCTGATGCTTTTCTCCATCAAAATAACTGAACACTCCCACATCAACCTTTCTAAGACGGCGGTTTATCAGTACATCTACCGCTCCTTTATAATCATCAGAATCAAGCCCCCAATATTTTGCAAAATCGTTTCCGATACCATTCGGAATAATTCCAAACGCGATATCGTGCTTATCGGGAACATCCGAAAGCATAATGCCGTTTACAGCATCGTTTATGGCTCCGTCACCACCCACGATGACAATCGTGCGATAGCCATTGTTTGCCAATGCACGGGACAATCTCTCAACCGAACCGAATCCATCCGACTGCACGTAATCGAACAAGACTCCGCGACTTTCCATATAACCGCGAATCTCCTTCCAGCGCTTCTGCGCTTTCCGACTTCCAGCTTTTGGGTTATATATCACTCCCCAACGAGTAGGTTCCACTGCCATTTTCTTATTCTTTATTGAGTAATCCGATTATTTCATTTACTTTTTCCTCCATCGGGCGGGTTGCATCTATCCAATGTATAGTAAAGCCACGCCGTTCCATGCCTCTGAACCATGTCATTTGCCGTTTGGCAAACTGATGAATGGCTATTTCCAGTTGATGATACATTTCATCAAACGTCAGTTGTCCGGTAACGTACAGCGTAAGGTATTTATATTCCAACCCATAATATATCAGATCGTCCGGACCAATTCTCCCGTCTATCAGAGCACGCACCTCGTCAACCATACCTTCATCCAGACGCTGCTTCAACCTTCTGGAGATTTTTTCTCTTCTCAACTCACGGTCTATATCCACACCGATTATCAGGCTGTGAATTTCAGGAAACTTACGCGCCTCTACCGGCTGATGCAAATAATATTCTTCTATTTCGATAGCACGGATAGCCCGTTTGGCTGTATCTACATCGGTTGAATTATGCAGTTTCTTATAAGAAGACAAGATGGCAGTAAGTTCTTCGAGTGATTTATCGGCCAGTCTGACTCTCAATTCCGGATTTTCGGGTACAGGCAAAAGCTTATAACCTTTCAGGACCGATTCCAGATACATACCCGTTCCTCCACATAATATCGGAAGGATATTACGTGAACGAATATCATCGTAAGCTTTCAGAAAATCGCGTTGAAACTCGAATACATTATATTTATATCCCGGTTCTGCAATGTCTATCAGATGATAAGGCACACGATAGCCGTCTACAACATAATCTGCCAGATCTTTCCCTGTACCCAGGTCCATACGCCGATATACCTGACGACTGTCACCACTGATGATTTCAGCATGCAGTTGTACAGCCAAAGCGGCAGCTAAAGGGGTTTTGCCCGAAGCGGTAGGACCAAGTATAGTTATCAGATCATAATTCATAAGTCTTCCGGAAAAAAGTTCTGATGACAAAGATAGCTTTTTCTTAAACACAATAAGGAGAAAGATTGCAAGTTTTTTACATATATGGGGCAATTAAGGAATAAGATACAAGAAATCTCCCTAAAAACATCTCGATGTTTTTTTATTTTTTGTACAAATTTTCTCTAAAACATGCTGATATTTTAGAGAAAACTTCAGCATATTTTTTCATACGTCGCAGCATATTATTCAAAACACTGTATTTCAGCATAATACTACAAGCAGCTTTAATCTTCGGCAATGCAGACTTAAAGGCATAAAAAATCCCCGGCTTCGGGAATCATTTATCCACAACAGCCGGGGATTTTCTATAAACACTTATTATACTCAACGATTAGGAGTATCCCATACTTTTGTTTCTGTGCAATTAATATCTAATGTCTGTCCGCCACACTTTATTGTAAAGTCTCCTTTTTCCAGGCGCCATTTACCGTCGTAACCAACAAATGCCAGATCACTGCCTTTCAGTTGCATGGTTACGGTTTTGGTTTCACCCGGGTTGAGTGCCACTTTTTCGAAGTTACGCAGACGGATGTTATCAGGAGTGCTGCTTGCCACCAAATCTTTTGAATAAAGCAGTACGCTTTCTTTTCCGGCTACCTTTCCTGTATTGGTAACATCGACGCTGACTGTCAGGACATCATCAGCAGTAAATGAAGT
The DNA here is from genome assembly GCF_000154845.1 of Phocaeicola coprocola DSM 17136. Classification (GTDB taxonomy): domain Bacteria; phylum Bacteroidota; class Bacteroidia; order Bacteroidales; family Bacteroidaceae; genus Phocaeicola; species Phocaeicola coprocola. Next base: position 10,780 of record NZ_DS981469.1, read on the forward strand.
TTTGTCAATTTTCAGATTTGAATAATTGTAAGTTGTATAACTCAAGCCATCACCAAAATTCCACTGTACATCCATTACCGAGTCGTAGTTGTAATTTCCGCCCATCTGTCCCATGTTTTCGCAAGGCTTATAGTCGTAGTTTGCCAATGCGTTGATATATTTAGGATAGGTGAAAGGCATCTTTCCGCTGAAGTTGGCATCACCGGCTAGCAGGTTGGCAAGGGCATCGCCACCATAATTGCCCGGAAGCATCACGTTAATTACGGCTTTTGCCAGTGGAACAATGTCGTTGATGATACGCGGACGACCTTGATTCAAGATCAGAATGACTGGCTTTCCGGTTGCAGCAAGGGCTTTTACCAGATTGCGTTGGTTTTCCGACATGGTCAGATTGCTCAAATTACCCGGAGTTTCGCAGTAAGAGTTTTCTCCGATGCAGGCAATAATCACATCGGCACGACTGGCTGCGGCAACTGATTTTTCGATTTCCGGCTGGTTTTCTTCCCACCAGTTATCGTTTTTATAAGGAGCGTAAGTCACACCCGGTTCGTAGATGATGTTCTCTTTACCGTATTTGTTGCACAATGCTTCGTAAATCGTATTATATGCTCCTGCAAATTCGTCGGCACGATGTCCCTGCCAGCTATACGACCACCCTCCGTTCAGGCAGCGCATGGAGTTGGCATTCGGACCGGCAAGCAGGATTTTTGTTCCTTTGGCAAGCGGCAGGATATTGCCTTCATTCTTCAACAGCACTTCTGATTCTTCGGCGGCCTGCAAAGCTTCGGCTGCAAATTCCTTCGAACCAAACTTATCGTATTTCTTAATATCCCAATATGGATTTTCGAACAGCCCTAGACGGTATTTCAGACGTAATACGCGGGCTACGGCATCATCAATGCGGCTCATGGGAACTTCACCTTCCTGTACCAGTTCTTTCAAGTAGTCGCAGAAGCTTACTTCGTAGGGAACCATCGACATGTCGATTCCGGCATTGATGGCAATCTTGACAGCTTCTTTCTTGGTTGCTGCAATGTGGTCGCGTGTACACAGATTGTTGATATCCGCCCAGTCGGTCACAATCATACCGTCCCAGTTCAAGTCCTCCTTCAACCATTCGGTAAGCAGTTCACGATTAGCATGGAAAGGCATACCATTGTCTACACCTGAGTTTACCATAACCGACAGCGCACCGGCTCTCACTGCTGCCAAAAACGGAGCAAAATGTTTTTCACGCATATCGCTTCGTGAAATAGAAGAAGGTGTACGGTCTTTACCCGAAACTGGAACACCATACCCCATGTAATGTTTCATGCAGGCTGCCACATTATATTCGCCAATATGATTCGGATCATCTCCCTGAAAACCTTTGACAGCCTCAACACCCATTTCTGCATTCACATAACAGTCTTCTCCGTAGTTCTCCCACATACGCGGCCAGCGCGGGTCACGTCCTAAATCGACAACCGGAGCATAGGTCCAGGGAATACAGCCAGCCTTTGTTTCGTAAGCAGATATTTCTGCTCCACGACGAACCAGGCTGCGATTGAAAGTAGCTCCCATGTTGACACCTTGAGGGAATAATGTACCATCGAGTGTATAGGTGGTTCCATGAATCTGGTCCACTCCATAAATACATGGAATGCCTATTTCTTTCATCGACTTCTCCTGAATTTGCTTAATGGCAGCCGCCCACACTTCTTTTTTCTGGGCTACGCTTAAAGGAACATTCAGGATAGAACCAACTTTATACTTACCTATCACCGTATCGAGCATAGCCTCGCTCAACTTAAACCCATCTTTGCTTCCTGGAAAATCAGTAACTACATCGACTGTTATCTCACACATCTGTCCGATTTTCTCTTCGAGTGTCATTTTTTTCAGCCATTCCTGAATATGTGCCTCGATTACCGGATCAGCAGAAATCGCAGGAGCCGGCTGAGCCATTCCTGCAAGGCTTCCGGCACATACCATAGAAGCCATCGCCAAATTTCGAATATTATTCATGATATTAATCTATTATAAATTGTTGAGTTGCTTTTTTCAATCCCGTACCAGAAACTTCCAATTGGACATTTCCTTTCTTTCCTTCCTGCGAACGGATTATTACCTGTGCCTTTCCAGAAAAAGCTTTGATGCGGAAAGATGTTTCACCATTTACAGGACGTTCTATTTCCTTGAATCCCGGATCACCGTTCCCGTATCCCAATATCGTTGCAGGACCAGTCAAGGTAACAATCATTTCATTCATGGCATCGGGTACTTCACGATTTTTTTCATCTTTCAATGTCAGATCTATAATTGCAATATCCTGACCGCCCGCCTTCAAAGTTGTATTATATGGTTCTATTGAGATACGGGTAGCCTTACCTGTAGTTTCTATTTTCTCTACCATAACTTTCTTGCCAGCCTTATAGCCTTTGGCCAGTAAACTACCCGGACGATAAATTGTTTTCCATTCGATATATCCATTGACCGGCATAGACTTCCGTCCTAAGCTTTTTCCGTTGACAAACAGTTCAACTTCGTCACAATTGCTATATGCCCATACATTAATACTATCTCCTTCATGACCAGACAAATTCCAATGCGGTGACAAATGCAGAACCGGTTCGTCAGTCCACCAAGATTTCAGATAAAAGGCTTCATCTTTAGGGAATCCGCAATAATCAAATATGCCAAACTGTGAGCCTGTAGCCGGATAAAGCATCGGATTCGGTTCACCTCTATAATCAAGTCCTGTCCAATAGAAAAGTCCGGCCAGCCAAGGACGGTCATGATAGAACTGCCAGCCTCTTGCCATCGGATTAATAATATGATTATCATCTTGAGCCGTACGATTGATAGGAGCCATCCAACCACGTAATGAATCGGTATAATAAACGTTACGTGTACCACATCCTGATGTTTCCTCCGAACCAACCGGCGAATACCACTCAGGATGTTTCTGATGGAATTCATCTATCGGGTTCTGGCGGAGATAATTATATCCTTTCACATCGACTCCGAAGAGAGAAACCCGTCCACCGGCCGTTCCTTGTGTCGACAGGCGAGTTGAGTCCAGCTGATGTACATATTCACTCATCGATTTAGTAATACGCAATCCACGTTCATTACCTTCGAGTGCCCACTCTTCATTTCCGATACTCCACAAAATAATACATGGATGATTCCGGTCACGCTTGATCATATGTTCCAAAAGACCGATATGCTCACGATTGATACCCATCAGACGATTTTCTTCAATAACAAGCATTCCCAGGCGGTCGCATAAATCCAGAAAGACAGGCGACATCGGATTGTGCGACGTGCGTATGGCATTACTTCCTATCGTTTTCATCTTCTTTATGCGATACTCCCACAACCGGTCGGGGATTCCAGTCCCTACTCCGGCATGATCCTGATGTAAGTTAGTTCCTTTCAATTTAACCGGACAACCATTTAGCATAAATCCTTTCTGTGGATCAAACTCGATTTTCCGGATTCCAAAATTGGTAGAATATGTATCAACCAACTTCTCGCCGACATATACATCTGTATATAAGGTATATAAATAAGGCTGTTCCAGATTCCACAAATGAATATCATTCATCTTTACCGACTGCAATAGCTTCACCTCTTCCTGTTTAGGAGCTAAAGTAATATCTGATTTCTGCGTACTGACTACTTCGCGTCCTGTAGCATCAAGGACACGATTGACCACTGTACAATTCGCCGGTTCCAATCCCTTATTCGATAAACGAACTTCTATATTCACATCGGCAGCCTTATAAGAATCGGTTATGTGAGAAGTAACGAACGTGCCAAAAGGAGCAACATGAACTAATGACATCTTTTCCAACCACACATCGCGATAAATTCCTGCTCCTTCGTAATACCAGCCTTCTTCCGTACTGGCATCTACACGGACTGTAAGCAGATTCTCTGCGCCGTAATTCAAGTATTCCGTCAAATCATAAACCTGAGTAGCATATCCGCTCGGTTCATGTCCTAAATAAAAACCGTTGCAGAATACTTGTGCATTACGAAAGATTCCATCAAATCTGACAGCAATGTGTTTGCCTGAATCCTCTGCTGCAATATAAAACTTACGCCGATACCATCCAACACTTGTTTCAGGATATTTCCATCCGATGGTTTTATATCCATGACTATGACTTGCTTCTTCTGAATAAGGAAGATCAACTGCCCAATCGTGCGGTAAACTGACTGTTTGCCACAAAGAGTCATTAAACTGCTCGGAACTTGGACCTTGGTTCTGATTAAAAGACTTGGCCTTTGCGAAATAAGTAAAATATTCAGTTCCATGAGTAAAATCTTTTTTCATGTCACCAGCATGTCCATACGCAAATTTCCATCCATTATTCAGCAATATCGACTCTCTTATTTGTTGTGCACTGACAGACAAACAAGCCATAAACTGTATAAGCAGTAAAACAGATAATAGTTTTCTCATAATATTATTAGTAATCCGGGGTTAAGCAACAAAAAACAGCCTTCATCATTACTATTATTCGTCTAATAATGATGAAAGCTGTTCTCTATCGTTTTTCAAGAAAAACGTTCCAATATTTCCATACACATACGACCATTATGATAAGGACATTTCCAGAATCCAGCTTTATCATCTTTGGTATTAACTGTTCCGTCAGGATACAAGCTCCAATGCCATTCACCCTGCTCCGTGTCTACTAATTTTGACTTGATAAATGTCCAGCACTTCAATGCCTTTTCCAAGGCCGACTTATCACCAAAATGCTGATAAAGATTAAGATGACCGACAACATTCTCAGCTTGTACCCACCAATGCAACTCACGATCTATTTTTCCTTTGCTCACAAAGTTTTCATAAATCATGCTGCCATCTGGATTTAGTCCTTCATCAGCAGCCTCAGCTATTTTTATAATGGCAGGTTCCACCTTCTGCAACAGACCTTTATCACCTAATACCAAAGCAGCTTCATGAATCAGCCACGACGCCTCAATATCATGTCCGTATGATACAATCTGATATTTGTTGGTCCAGTCATCTTCAAAAAATAAATTCAGATGATAAGTTTCAGCATCCAATATTTTATCCAAAAACAAGTTTACCAGATTATAGATTTGTTTTCCCAGACGTTCATCCTTCCACACGCGATACAGATTGGTATAAGGTTCCAGAATATGCAAATGCGTATTCATGGTTTTCTTCTCGTTTTCATCTTTATCACTCAGACGCATATCTTCTATTGGACACCAGTTGCGGGTAAGAGCTTCCAGATAACCATTCTTTTCTGCATCAAAGCTATACTTCTCGATAACTTCAAACAAACGTTTGGCATAATCCAAAGCCTCAGCATCACCTGTAGCACGCGTATATTCACTCAAACCGTAAATAGCAAAGCCTATGGCATAAATCTGTTTTTTTGTATCGACAGGATTTCCTTTATAATCAAGTTCCCAATAAATACCTCCAAAATCACTGTCATAGAAGAAATCAATCAGATAACGCTTTGCACGTGTAGCAGTTTCAAGATATTCTTTTTTTCTCAACAAGCGATAAGCAGCAGAGAAAGTCCACAAAATACGTGCATTGAGAATTGCTCCTTTCGAAGCTGATGCCTCCAACACGTCATTGCCTGTGATACGACCATAGAATCCACCATGCTCATGGTCGGTCATTTTTGTCATCCAAAAAGGAAGAATATTGTTTTCCAGCTCAGCCTTTACCTCAGAACAGAGCTGTGATACTATTTCGTTATACATTTTTTGATTGTCGTTTTAAGTTTAACTGTTCCATTATACCCTTCATTTTCTGTTCTCCCAATGGATAGAAGCAAACAAATACTACCGAAATAAATGCCGCAATTGCGGGAAGCAGACTTAAGAACATCTTAATACCATTAATAGTTTCTTCACTTTGCACTGCATTAGCCTGGAAACCGAAGAAAGACAACAGCCATCCTGTTACAGCTGTACCAATTGCCCAGCCAAACTTCTGACTCATTGATGACGCACTGAATATCAAACCTGTCGCACGATTACCTGTTTTCAGTTCCGAGAAATCGGCACAGTCGGCATACATTGACCAAAGCAAAGGGAAAATACTTCCGGCACATATGCTTATCAGACATTGGAATACAAAAATCAGAACCAGATCATCCTTATCGAACCAGAAGAATACCACACTTAAGGCTGAAGCTACCAGCATAGACAATGCGAAAGTTCTTTTCTTTCCAATCTTATTACTCATGGGAGCAGCCAGAATAACTCCGACAATATTGGCAATCTGACCGATAGAAAGATACAATCCACTCAGTACAAACGATACGCCCATCAGCGAAATAGTACGGAACTCGTCTTCTATAATAAAATACTTGAAGTAATATACCGCAGCTCCGTCACGGATAGAGTTAAATACCAAAGTGGCTACTCCGGCACCAAACAATATCCACCACGGTTTATTATGGAAGAGGTCTTTGATATCATCTTTCAGAGAAGTCTTTTTATCATTGATAGGCTTCACCCGTTCTTTTGTCCATGCAAAACAACCAAAGAACAAGACTGCACACATGATTGCAATTACAACCACAGCCATGAACCATCCGAACTGCTGGTCAGCAACTTCCTTGCTATGCCCACTAAAGGCATTGACCATAGGCATGAACAACAGAAGTGCAATAAAACTGCCCAAATAAGCAAACATCATACGATAAGTAGACAGTGTATTGCGTTCTGACGGATCGGGACTCATCACTCCTAACAAGGATGCGTAAGGAACATTAATGGCCGAATAAACCATCATCATCAGCGAATAGGTTATATAGGCATAAACCAATTTACCCATATCGCCGAAGGGTGGCGTATAAAAAGTAAGTACTCCTATCAAAGCAAACGGAATAGCCAGATATAACAAGTACGGGCGGAACTTACCCCATCGGCTGGAAGTACGGTCGGCTACAACTCCAACAATCGGATCGAATACAGAATCCCATATACGAGTAACCAAGAACATTGTTCCCACCATAGCAGCAGGCAAGCCAAATACATCCGTATAGAATATCATCAAATAAGCCCCGAACAACTTCCAAAACATAGAGGAAGCCATATCTCCGAAACCATAACCTATTTTTTCCGTGAGTTTTATCATAGCAGTACTTACTTTCTTATTTTTATTATTTTATCAATTTCAGGTTCTTATCAATCAGTTTTTTCAGCGTTTCTACTGATGCAGTAGTTGTCAGGCCGTCTTGTGGAGTATTCATACAGTAATCTACCAGTTTGTCGATAGTAGAAACAGCTACATGCATACGTGTGTCTGAAGAAGCATAATAAATAAATACTTTTCCATCTTCGTCGGCAATCCAACCGTTTGTAAACAACACATTTGAAACGTCACCGATACGCTCTTCTCCTTCAGGAGCCATAAAATAGCCTCCAGGAGCAGCAATCAGCTTGCTAGGATCTTCGAGTGAAGTCATATACATGTAAAGTACATAACGCAAACCAGCAGCACAACCACGTACTCCATGAGCCAGATGCAACCATCCCTTCGGAGTCTTGATAGGATGTGGACCTTCACCGTTCTTCACTTCTTTTATTGTATGATAATAACGGCAGTCAATAATCTTTTCTTCTTTTACTTCGGCATGAGTTATATCGTCAACCAGTGCCCATCCGATACCACCGCCACTTCCGGCATCGATAAATCCATCTTGCGGACGAGTATAGAATGCATATTTTCCATCCACAAATTCCGGGTGAAGAACAACATTACGTTGCTGACTCTTCGATTTTAAATCCGGCAAACGTTCCCATGTCTTCAGGTCTTTAGTACGAGCAATTGCTGCTGTAGCTGTTGCAGAAGACAGATCACCGGCAGGCGCATTATCATCGTGACGTTCAGCACAGAAAATACCGTAGATCCAACCATCTTCGTGAGCTGTCAGACGCATATCATAAATATTGGTAGCCGGTATTACATCGTCGGGCATGGTAATAGGATAATCCCAGAAACGGAAATTATCTACTCCATTCGGGCTTTCAGCAACAGCAAAGAACGACTTGCGGTCAGCTCCTTCGACACGCACTACCAGCAAATATTTTCCGTTCCATTTAATAGCTCCGGAATTCATTGCAGCATTCATTCCAATGCGTTCCATCAGATAAGGATTTGTCTTTTCATCCAAATCGTAACGCCAGAACACAGGAGTATGAGCAGCCGTTACAACTGGATACTTATAACGAGTATATACTCCGTTGGTTGTTTCAACAGGCTCATTCTTACGAGTAATCAACTCTTCATGCTGAGCAAACAATCTTTTTACTTTGTCTTCAAATGTAGTATTCATTAT